>CANGEU010000007.1 GCA_947452985.1 Micrococcales bacterium | reverse complement strand
CCGGTGTTTCCGTTACCGCGGTAGGTGATCGTATAAGTGATTGCGGTCCATTCGGCGTAAAGCGTTACGTCTGCAGTTAGGTTGAAGGTTGCACCGGTTGCGTAGTGGGTTCCGGTTCCGTTGGCCAGAGTGTTCCAACCGTTAAAGGTGTGGCCCGTGTTGGCAAGGCTTCCACTATTGGTTGCCAGGGTTACGTTTCCATTTCCGACGGTGTTGCTTGGAGTGCTTCCTCCGGATTTTCCGTTGCCGTCGTAAGTGATGGTGAAAGTAACTGGAACTGCGGTCCATTCAGCGTAAAGGGTAACGTCGGCATTTAGGTTAAAGGTTGCACCGGTTGCATAGTGGGTTCCGGTTCCGTCGGCTGCAGTGTTCCAGCCAGTGAAGGTGAAGCCCGAGTTGGTAAGGGTTCCGCTGTTGGTGGCAAGGCTCAGGTTTCCATTGCCGGTCTGGCTACTTGGAACACTTCCACCACCATTACCGTTGCCGTCGTAAGTTACGGTGTAGGTCGAGGTGGCCCACTCGGCGTAGAGGGTTACATCTGCAGTTAGGTCGTAGGTTGCACCAATGTTGTAGTGGGTTCCGGTTCCGTTGGCTGCAGTGTTCCAGCCGGTAAAGGTGCTACCCGAAAGAGTAAGCAGCCCGAGGTTTGCGGATAGCGTTTTGTTACCTGACCCAGTCTGAGCGGTTGGCACGGTTCCGCCACCATTTCCGTTGCCGTCATAGGTGAGGGTGTAGTTCACTGCAGTCCATTCGGCGTAGAGGGTTACGTCTGCAGTTAGGTTGTAGGTTGCACCGGTTGCGTAGTGGGTTCCGGTTCCGTTGGCTGCAGTGTTCCAGCCGCTGAAGCTATAACCAGTCTTTGCCAAGGTTCCGCTGTTGGTAGCCAAGGTCACGTTGCCGTTGCCTGTTTGGCTAGCTGGGATGCTACCGCTGAGCTTGTTGTTGCCGTCATAGGTGACTGTGAATGTGCTTGGCGCAGGAGCCGTAGCAACAACAAATGAAATTGTTACTGGTGGAGCCGAAGCGTAGGTGGTGCCTCCAGAAACACCGCCAGCCTGAGTTGCACGAATTTGACAGGTTCCCTGACCAATGATGGTGATGGTAGTTCCGCTGATGGTACAAACCGAAGGTGAGAATGAGGTCAGCGTTACAGCAAGTCCCGAGGTTGCGGTTGGGGTTCGCGCAATGGTGAAACTGCTTCCTGCCCAAGTCTGATCTCCAGGGTTAGCCAGGGTGATGGTCTGAGCTGCATCAGTGGTGATGTAAAAGGTCTGGGTGACGTTGGCGGCAGCGCCGTAACTTGAGTTACCTGGCTGACTCGCCACGATGGTACAAGCTCCGACCGCTAGCGGGTCGATGTTCAATCCAACTACCGCACAAATGCTTGGAGTTAGAGAAGTCAGAACAACGGTTAGACCCGAGTTGGCCGTTGCATTCGATGCAAAGTTTGCTGCCGTAGGTACCTTGTTCCCAGGGTTTGCAAAGGTGATTACCTGGCCGTTTGCAGCCCCCACCAAAGTGAGAGTGTAGGCAGCGGTTGAATCTACGAGACCGTCGTTTACCTTATAGCCGAAACTCGACCCCGTGCCTGTGTAACGAAGGTAGCCAAGCTGGATGTCGGCGGTAGTGATGACTGTGCCGACTGACGCGCTCACCCATGCTGTTCCATTGAAGTATTCGAGGGTTCCGGTTGATGGAAGTGTGGTGATCTTCAGCGAACGGAAAGCATTACCGTCGATGTCGGTGTAAGGGAAGTTGTCTAGGAACAAGATTGCTGGAACCGAAAGGTCGTAGTAACGCGTTGAGCTAACCGAAGTAGGAGGGTTGTTGTTTGGGTTACCCACCGTTGCGCCGGCAGTACAAGGGGTTACGGTCGAACAGAGAGCCTTGAAGGAGATTCCGTAGAACCCGCCAGCCACTTGTTCGTTTCCGAATACCGCAACATAGCTGCTTAGTTGGTCGAAATCTACTTCGACGGCATCGGCAGCAACGTTCGAACCGCTAACGGCCGTGTTTGTGCGAGTCTGGGTGAATCGGACCAAACCATTGGCTAGGGCAGTTCCAGCTTGGTTTGTGGTGTAAGCCGAAAGGTGAGTGGTGCTAGATAACACGTAGCTCTGGAAACCACTGAACTCGGTGAACTGGCGGCCAGGGCTGTCTAGGTCAATCGAGGTGACCTTTACGTTCTTTAGTACTGCAATTGAGCCGTCGGCATGGTCGAAGAATTCGAATTTAAATGAGGTAAATCCGCCAGCAACGGTTGCGTTGTTGTCGATCTGAAAATACTTTTCGTTTGCCGAAGCGCTACCCGGGTTGTCGTATCCGCCGCTAGAAATTGTGGCATTGCTAAGTGCCACGGTTGTAACTACCGCGTCAATTTGGATGCCACCGATCGTGGCAACGTTTGTGTAGGTTGCGGTTCCGCCAACCGCGGTGTTGTTATTTGTGGCAGTTCGCTTGGTAGAGCTGAAGTCGAGCTCAACGCCGTTCACGTCTACAGTGGTTGAAGCCTTGGCAGAGTTTGGAATGGCAACTAGGTGAGCGAGCGTGGCCAAAATTACAACTAAAAGTAGCGCCGTAAGGCGAGAAACTCGCTTGGAAAGGCTAATGCCTGCAACATGCTTATTCATTAAGGATCCACCAGAATTAAAGGGAAATGCATCATGTTCGCTAATACGAACGCCTTTATATACTATCGGTCTAAATGTGCGCTTTAACCCACTAAATAATTCGCCCCAACGCGTAATGCCAAAGGCTCAAATCAGTGACATTTTGATTTGGTCTGAACTCTCGGTCAAGCGACCAAACGCCTTGGAGGCTATTTTCGCTTGAGAATATTCCTGCACCAAGTCCGGCTAGGTAGGCGGCGCCGAGCGCAGTACTTTCAAGCACTTTCCCACGTTCCACGTCGACGCCAAGTGCATTCGACTGTAGTTGCATGAGCAGATTGTTTTGACTCATGCCTCCATCAACGCGCAATGTGTTGATTGCTGTTCCAAGATCTTCTTCCATGGCTCGAACCAGGTCGGTCACCTGGAATGCCACGGCCTCGAGGGTTGCTCTGGCAATGTGGGCATCCGTCGTGCCGCGCGTGATGCCAAAGATGGTGCCGCGGACATCGGGTTTCCAATACGGGGCGCCTAAGCCGGTCAGGGCTGGGACGAAAACCACGCCATCGGAACTATCAACCTGGTTAGCAAGTGCTTCAACATCTTTAGCTTCTTTGATTATCTTGAGACCATCCCGCAGCCACTGCACGGCAGAGCCAGCAACGAAAACCGATCCCTCAAGCGCGTAGGTGATTTCGCCAGATGGCGCCATCCAAGCGATTGTAGTGATCAGCCCGTTCTTGCTTGCTACGCGTTTTGTTCCGGTGTTGGCGAGCAGGAAAGCTCCGGTTCCGTAGGTGCATTTAGAGTCACCGGCATTGAAGGCTGCTTGCCCGAAAAGGGCAGCTTGCTGGTCGCCCGCCATTCCAGTGATTGGCGCATCGATGCCGAGAAATGCATCGGGGTCCGTTGCTGCCAATTGTCCGAAATTCGCAACAATGGTCGGAAGGGCACTCCTCGGCACATCGAACAGCTCGAGAAGTTCGTCGTCCCAGTTGGCGGTGTCAATGTTGCAAAGCTGAGTTCTTGAAGCATTGCTGGCATCGGTGATGTGGCTCGTGCCAGCGGTAAGCCTTGCTACCAGGTAACTGTCCACTGTTCCGATGGCGGTCTTACCGTCCTTAACGGTTTCCCAAATCTCCGGCTCATTGCGCTGAATCCAAACCAGTTTGGTGGAGGTGAAGTAAGGGTCGAGGCTGGTTCCAGTTTTTGCCCTAACCATCTCTTGGTGCTGTTTCAATTCTTCGACGATGTCGCTGGTGCGTCGGTCTTGCCAAACTATGGCATTTCTCGGTGAGACCAGGGTCTCACGGTCCCAGAGCACGAGTGTTTCTCGCTGGTTGGTTATACCAATGGCATCAATATGAGGGAAGCCTGCGAGTGCCTGGCCACAGGCGGTGAGAGTTGCCTGCCAAATCTGTTCTGGTTGGTGTTCCACCCAGCCAGGTTTTGGAAAGTGTTGTTCAAATTCTTGGTAGCCGCGGGAAACAACTTCACCATTTTCGCTAACGACCAGAACGGTCACACCCGTAGTTCCGGCATCGATAGCGAGAATGCTCATTAGTGCACCATCGGTTCCCGAGGAACCAGCTCTTTCTGTTTGGTTGGCCACTCAACGATAAGCATGGCGGCTAACATGATGCCACCTCCGAGCAAACTTACGAAAGTTGGTTGCTCTTGGCCGACTGAGTAGGCAATTATCGCGGTCCAAACAACTTCACTGGTCAAAATGATTGCCACACGCGATGGGTCGAGAAAACCCTGTGCCCAGGTTTGAACAAAGAAGGCGAGGGCGGTGGCAAGCACTGCGCAGAAGATTATGGCAAACCAGACGCCGCCATCCGGTGGGGTTTGAATGCCGCCCTCCCACGCGAATGCTCCAGCCCAGCTGAGCACGGCGCACACAGCCAATTGAACAACTGTAAGGGCATAACTTTCGTGATTGGAACTCCATACACCTAGGCCAACGATGTGTAGTGCGAAAAGTAAGGCGCAGGCTAGTAGAGCTACTTCGCCCCAACCAAATTCGATTGCACCAGAAGACAGAATGGCCAAACCGAGTGTTGCCAGTAATACACCGACGAGAGCCTTAGTCGAGACTCTGTTTTTCAAAAGGATCCAGGCGAGCAGCGGAGTAAGTGCAACATAAAGTCCGGTGAAGAAACCGGTGATGGCAGCAGTTGAATAATGAAGCCCGATGGTTTGGGTAACGTAACCTCCGCCCAGTGCCAGCCCAAGCAAACTTCCCTGAATTACCAACGTCTTGTTGAAGCGTTTTAGGACACCTGGACGAACCGCCACCATAACTAAAACGGCAATGGTGAAACGGAAAGCTAGAAAGTTAAAAATTGGTTGGCGTTCGATTGCCGGTTCCATGAGAACGAAGGCACCGCCCCAGGCAATCGCCACACTAATGAGGGCTAACGCTGCAAGGCGCGAGCGGCTCATTTCTTTTTACGAACCAGTGGTGAGTGAAGCTCAACATCAACGATTTGTTGCTTCCTACTCATGTGAACCACAGTGAAACTTCCAGGCTTTAGTGCTGCGGTTAGGTGCAACTTGATTTTCAAGGCTTTGTTTGCGCTTACCTCTAGGGACTCAAGGATGGTTGGAAGGACCGGGCGATGTGTGCAAATAACGGCTGGTTTCCCTAAAGCAACAATTGCCTCTAAAGCATTCTTGGTTGCGTTTGGCTTCTTAGCGTTGGCCGCCTCCGTAAATTCGGGCCTGGTCTTAACCTTCACCTTGGTTCGTTGAGCGTAGGGAGCTATGGTGCTTAGGCATCGCGTCCATGGGCTTGAAAAGACCGCTTTAGCGCCAAAGGCTTTTAGGAGTTTCGGTAGAGCCTCAGCTTGAGCATTGCCCTCGGTTAGTAGTGGGCGGCTGGATTCGCCATCTTTCCAGGTTGCGCGAGAGCGTGCCTTGGCATGGCGAAGGATGATCAGCGGAACGGTGTCGAGCATTCCTTTTTTGTGCAGCGCAACAAGCTGATCCAACTGTTCGTGGTCGTGACTATATGTGAGTCGCTTTGAAGCGGCACTCACGGTGAACCAAACCACTTCGGCAACCTCTTCGTTTGGTTCGAAGTTGCTGGTAGCCAAAGACTTATCGGTTACCTTGGCTGCCCAGTAGTGAACCTCTTTGAGGTTTTTGTTTGGAAGCAGGTAACGCTGAATGCCCAGAGGCACACCAAGTTTTACTTTGAGACCGGTTTCTTCGCGAATCTCGCGAACCGCCGTTTCAGGCAGGGTTTCGCCTGGATCGACTTTGCCTTTGGCCCAGCTCCAGTCGTCGTAGCGACCACGGTGAACTAAAGCCACCTTGAGTGAATTGTTTTCAATGCGCCAAAGTACGGCGCCGGCTGCGTAAACGGTCATTATTTGTTCGACGCCCTGCGGCTGGAAACAAATCGCATTAGTTCGTCTTGAACGTCGTTTAGCTTTTTGCCAGCTTCGTCGAACTGGTGACGGGTCCAGGAGCCGCCTGTTTCGAGGTGCCAGCTTGATGAGGTTTCACTCATGGCTAGAGTGAACAGATCTTGAAGTTCCTTGATGTGATCCGGCTGAACAATCTTCACCAAAGCCTCAACACGGCGGTCTAGGTTTCGGTGCATCATGTCGGCCGAGCCAATGAAGATGTCTGGGTCGCCGCCACCGGCGAAGGCGAACACGCGAGAGTGTTCGAGGTAGCGTCCGAGAACCGAACGAACCTTGATGGTTTCACTCAAGCCAGGAACACCAGGCTTCAGCGCGCACATACCGCGAACCAAGACGTCGACTGGAACTCCAGCCTGACTTGCCTTGTAAAGCGAGTCGATGATTTGTTCATCGACCAATGAGTTCACCTTGATTTGGATGTGGGCTGGCTTGCCGGCCTCGTGGAAGTCGATTTCGCGCTGGATGCGTTCGGTCAGTCCTTCGCGAACGCCGTTTGGTGAAACCAGTAGCGCCTTGAAACTTGCGTCTGGAGCATAGCCAGAAAGCTGGTTGAACAAACGGGTTAGGTCTTCGCCAACCTGCTCGCGCGAAGTTAGCAGACCGTAGTCTTCATAGAACCTAGCGGTTTTAGGGTTGTAGTTTCCGGTACCGATGTGGCAGTAGCGTCGCAGGGTGTCGCCTTCTTGGCGAATCACCAGCGAAAGCTTGCAGTGGGTTTTTAGCCCGACAATTCCGTAAACCACGTGAACGCCGGCCTGTTCAAGTTTGCGAGCCCAGGTGATGTTGTTTTGTTCATCGAAGCGGGCCTTAATTTCAACCAGCGCCAAAACCTGCTTGCCAGCCTCGGCTGCATCGATCAAAGCATCGACAATTGGCGAGTCGCCAGAAGTGCGATACAAAGTCTGCTTAATGGCCAACACCTTTGGGTCGGCGGCGGCTTGTGCCAAGAACTCTTGAACGCTGGAAGAGAACGATTCGTACGGGTGGTGCAGCAAGATTTCGCGCTCTCGAATGGCGCGGAAAAAGTTTGGCTTTTCGTCACCGTCGTTTCGCAGGTAGCGGTTGGTGACCACGTTGTGCGGTGCATAGTGCAACTCAGCGCGCTTTATTCCAGCAATTTCAAATAGACCGGTTAGGTCTAGTGGCGCTGGCAAGCGGTAAACGTCTTCTTCGGCAATGTCTAGTTCGCGAACCAGAAGCTCCAAGACCTGTGGGTTGATGTTGCTGGCAACTTCAAGACGAACCGGTGGTCCGAACTTGCGGCGAAGCAGTTCCTTCTCAAGAGCCACGAGCAGGTTTTCACCCTCGTCCTCATCCACCTCGAGGTCTTCGTTGCGGGTTACGCGGAAGGTGTGGTGTTGCAACACCTCCATGCCGGCAAAAAGCTTGGCGAGGAATTGCCCAATCACCATTTCCAGTGGAATGAACTTCACGTCGGAGTTGCCGGTACTGCCAGGAACGCGCACGAAGCGAGGCAATAGCGGGGGAACCTTTACGCGAGCAAAGTGTTCGGTCCCGTTATCTGGGTTGCGAAGCACAACGGCAAGGTTTAGCGAAAGACCCGAGATGTATGGGAACGGATGCGCTGGATCAACTGCCAATGGTGTTAGCACTGGGAAGATTTGGTTGTCGAAGTAAGCCTTCAGGTTGACCTGCTGCTCATCGGTCAGGTCTGCCCAAGACACCAAGCCGATGCCTTTTTCGCGAAGAGCTGGCTCAAGCACCTCTTTGAAGGTGGTGGCATGACGTTGCTGAAGTTCGTGGCCTTCGGCACTAATGGCGTCTAAGACTTCTTGAGGCTCGAGGCCGGAGGCAGAACGAACGGCAAGTCCGGTTGCGATGCGACGCTTTAGGCCAGCCACTCGCACCATGAAGAATTCGTCGAGGTTGGATCCGAAAATAGCTGCGAAATTTACGCGCTCAAGAAGTGGAAGGGTTGGGTCTTCAGCCAATTCGAGCACGCGGCGGTTGAATGCCAGCCAGCTTAGTTCGCGGTCGAGGAAACGGTCGCTCGGTAAGTCACCCAGGTCGGGCAAAGCGATGGCCATGGTTTCTTCAGACATACGACAATTCTGCCACCAATAGGTGACCAGTTGGAAAACTGTTAGTAACCGGCAGGTACTTCTTGTTCTTCGGTTCGATCCGGGTTGAACGAGTATCCACGGTTACGAACCGTACCGATCAACGACTCAAGGTCGCCCAGCTTGAAACGCAGACGACGAATGTGAACGTCGACGGTTCTGGTTCCACCAAAGTAGTCGTAACCCCAAACTTCGCTGAGCAGTTGCTCTCTAGAGAAAACGCGACCAGGGTGCTGAGTCAAAAACTTCAGTAATTCAAACTCTTTGAAGGTTAGGTCGAGCGGGAGACCGTGAACTTTGGCCGAATAGGTAACCTCGTCGATGGTGATTCCGTTAGTTTCAATCAGGTTCGAAAGAGCCTTTGGTTTGTTCCGGGAAATTGCCAGGCGAATACGTGCGTCAACTTCAGCCGGTCCGGCTGTGGTGAGAATGATGTCGGTTGCGCCCCACTCTTCGTTGACTGCAGCCAAACCACCTTCGGTGACGATCAGAATCAAAGGAGCCGAAAGGCCGGTGGTTTGCAAAATTTTGGCCAGCGACTTCATGTTGTTTAGGTCAGCTCGGGCGTCTAAGAAAATTAGGTCAGCCGAAGGGGCATTGACGATGCCGGCTGGTTCGGCGGGAATGTTTCTAACCTTGTGCGGCAGCAGACTCAGGGCGGGCAGAATTTCTTGATCCGGCGTTGCCGAAAGTACAAGAAGTTGAGCCATCTCTCTCCAAGGGTCTTAGCGGTAAGTTTAAGGTATGAAACAGGGTTGGCGCGAAATCATTCCAATTTGGGTGGCTGTTGCAGTGGCAACAGTCGCCGTAATTTTTGTTGACCGAAAGTTCGCACTGGTATGGGCTGGAGCCATTTTGGCTGGGTCGCTTGCAGTGGTTTCGCTCATTCACCTCTTCAAAGAAGACGTCGACGGTTTTGTTACCAAACTTATTTATGTTGCCGGCGGATCGTTCCTAATGCTTTCGGCCGCATCGATTTATCTACTACTTACCTAAGAATCGAAAGGTAAAATCAAAACATGACTTTCTCATTCGAAATGTTTTTCACCGGTCTCCTAGTCTTGGCTTCACTAGCCATCGCAGGTGTCTCAGTCCTCGTTCTCTACAAGCTCTTCAAGGGGCAGAAGTAGTTGTTTGAACTTCCTGAGGGGCTGCCAATCGAGCTGACCCCGCTGGCTTTCCTTGTTGGCAAGTGGGAAGGAACGGGCATCATCGCCATCGACGGTGTGGAGCACGAGTTTTCCCAAAAGATCGAATTCGCTCACGACGGATCGGCCGCGCTAACTTATATTTCCTCGGCGAAGCTAAACGACGAATCGGGAACCGCACTTCCTAGTGAACTCGGTTACTGGCGCGTTGCGCGTCCTAGAAATGATTTCGATTACGGACCTGGCCTAATCCCCGGCAAAGGCGATAACCCGATCGGCGATTACGAGGCCATGGAGCAATTCCGCGCTGAGCACGGCGGTTACGACATCGAGGTTTCAACCATTCACCCTGGTGGTATGGCCGAGCTTTATCGTGGCTGGGTTCGTTCGGCCCGTATCGAGTTGGCTTCAGCTCACGGAGTCGCCTTTGAAGGTGCGAAAACTTACCGCCACTCAACTCGCATGTACGGTTTGGTCGAGAACGCACTGCTCTGGGCTTGGGACATCGCGTTGCCTGGTTCCGACCTAAAATCTCACGCCTCGGCCCGCCTTGAGAAGGTTGGCTAGTTGTCAACTTCATCGTTCGGTAATCCGCTGGTCGAACAGCGCGATTTACTAAGCGGTAAGGCTTCGGTAGCTCTCGACTCGAAAGTTATTACTGTGGCCGGCGACGATCGCCTCAAGTGGCTGCACGCGCTACTGAGTCAGAACATTGTGAACTTGAAACCTGGGGAGGCTTGCGAGGCGCTGCTTCTGAACCCGCAAGGGCACATCGAGGCTTCGCTCCACATCGTCGACGACGGCTCGGTCACCACTTTGATTGTGGACGACACTGTTGCAGAACTAGTTCTCACGCACCTGACTCGAATGAAACTCCGCACCAAGGTAGAAATCGAACTGCACGAAGAATTACAAGTTTTTGGTTGCTTTGAACAGGCTTTGACTGGAGCGAGCGTTGTTTGGAACGATCCTTGGCCGGGTGTCTATCCGGGTGGTCACCGTTATGCAACCAGCACCGGTGAACCTTGGAACTATTTCCAATCGGTAGTGGCAAAGAGCGAGCTAGCTGAAGCCGGCACTGTTGCGCTCGAGGCACTTAGGGTTGCGGCGCATCGCCCGAGCATGGCTGAGGTAGACGAAAAGACTTTGCCGCACGAGCTCGATTGGATGGCTACCGGTGTTCACCTTTCAAAGGGTTGCTACCGTGGCCAAGAGTCGGTTGCCAAGATCCACAACCTCGGGCACCCACCGCGCCGCCTGGTGCTCCTGCACCTAGACGGCTCGGGTCACATGCTTCCAGAAATCGGCGCGAAGGTGTTCTCAGGCGAAACCGAAGTTGGTCGAATTACCTCCGCTGGAACTCACTACGACGCCGGGGCGATCGCGCTCGCGGTGGTCAAGCGCAACGTTGCCGAAGATGCACTGTTGGAAGTTGAGGGCAACATCTCGGCATCGCAACAAGTAATTGTTCCGCAGAGCGCGGGCAAGGTGGTTACGGTTCCTCGAAACAAGCTCATGATGGGTCGCCGATGAAAATCAGCTGGACCCTAAAAAACGCTATAGGTCGAGTAATCGAGTCGATTCCGCCGGTCCTTCAGATCATCATCGCTGCACTAACTTCATACTCGTTCGCTTACTTTGTTCTCGGTCACAAAAATCCGCTTCTAGCCGTTACGGTCACCATCACCACTCTCGGCTTTACCCGAGACGCCAGACCACGCCGAGTAATCGAAACCGCTCTCGGAATTGTGATCGGCCTATTCGCCAGCGAACTTTTGGTGCAGTGGTTCGGTCAGGGGATTTGGCAGCTGGCTGCCACGCTGTTCCTTTGCCTGCTCGGAGCCCGGTTCGTAACGCAGAGCGCGAGCTTTGCCTTGACAGTGGGTATTCAGGCAATGTTCATCCAGCTGCTACCCCTTCCTACCGGCGGTATCTGGGTTCGCCCGCTCGATGGCATCACGGCTGCGGTGGTCTCCTTGTTGGTCACAATCCTGATTCCACGCAACCCCAAAGGTCTTGCTCGGAAAGACGCCTCGGCACTGTTCGCGGTATTCCTTGATTCCTTAGATGCCCTTCGTTCGGCTCTTCGAGACGTCGATGTAAAGAAGGCGGACGAAACCCTCAACAAGGTTCGCCGCACCCAGCCACTGGTCGACAACTGGCGCATGTCACTGGACAGCGCGGTTGCCATTTCGCGCATTTCACCTTTCTTGAAAAAGCAGCGCTACGACCTCAACGCCCAGCTTCGCCTAATGCGAGGCATGGATCTGGCGACCCGCAATCTTCGCGTAATTGTTCGCCGCGTTGACTTCCTAATTCGTGACGGCGAAAAGCGTCCATACCTTGCCGACCTAATCGAGCAAATATTTGAGGCAACCACAAATCTTTCAAAGGCCACCGAGAACGAAGAGTATTTGTTTGAAGCCAGAGCCGGTTTCCTAGAGGTGATTCACCAATTGGACCCAAAGAAATTCGGCATCGCCGACCAACTTCGTGAAGCGTCGGTCTTGCTGCTGCTTCGCCCAATGCTGGTTGACCTACTCTGCGCAACGGGCATGAGCGAAGACGACGCCCGCGACGAACTTCCTGCCGTTTAGTTCGGGCTTACCGCAGACCAATCTACGGTCAGTTCGCCAAGGCGCCACCGCTTTCGATTCACAATGATCGGCCAACCGGCAGCCGTCATGGTTTCACAAACTGCCAACCAACGCTGAACAGCACCGAAGGTGCTCAAGGGAGCATGAGTTGCCCAAGCTTGGTCTAGAGCCTTCAGGTATTCGTGGATTTTCTCTCCGGCAACGTTGTGGTGAATCAAAGCTTTAGGAAGACGCTCGGCCACAATGCTCGGAGTCTCGAGGCTTCCAAGGTGCAGCGAAATGGTGAATAATTTCGGGCCTTGTTTCGTGACCGTGATCCAACTGCTGATGCGTCCAATTTCGTTACAGGTTCCCTCAACCAGCACGCCGTCATCGTTCAGTCTCGAAACCATTAGGTCCCATGCTGCTTTCACATCGCGTTCGTCATATTGCCGTAAAACGTTGAAGGCTCGGATTACGTCGGCCTTGGCAATGCCAACCGGAAGCGGAGTCTCGAATCCGCCGAGGAGGAAGTCCAGTCCTGGCTCGGCTACCTCAAGACCTTTGGCTACACGGTCTTTCTCGATCTCAACCCCGACCACATGAACTCGCGGGTTCACCTTCAGTAGGCGCTCGCGCAATTCAATTGCAGTAATCGGGGAAGCTCCGTAGCCGAGATCTACAACCACTGGGCTGGTTTTCTTCAGAACTGGGAGAGTGGCGATAAAGCGATCGACCCGACGCAACCGGTTGGGGTTGGTCGTGCCTCGGGTCACCGTTCCGATTCTCTGAGTCTTAGCCACCTATCAAGACTAAACTTGAGGTCATGTCACATGAATACACACTCATTTTGTTGCGCCACGGAAACTCGGTTTGGAATCAGGAGAACCTGTTCACTGGTTGGGTAGACGTAGACCTGAGCGATCAAGGTCGTGCCGAGGCTAAACGTGCCGGAGAGCTTCTGGCGGAGTCCGGTTTGAAGCCAGAGCTTTTGTACACCAGCAAGCTAAAGCGCGCCATCAACACCGCTCACATTGCGTTGAACGCGGCTGAGCGTGTCTGGATTGACGTGAAGCGTGACTGGCGCCTAAACGAGCGTCACTATGGCGCTTTGCAGGGCAAAGACAAGGCTCAGACCTTAGCCGAGTACGGACCAGAGATGTTCCAAACCTGGCGCCGTTCGTTCGATGTGCCACCACCGCCAATCGACGACAACGACAAGTATTCACAGGCCCACGACGAGCGATACGCCGACCTAGGCGAGAACGTTCCAAAGACCGAGTGCTTGAAAGATGTGCTTGACCGCATGCTTCCGCTCTGGAATGACGAGATTTCACAGGACCTAAAAGGCGGCAAAACCGTTCTAATCACCGCACACGGCAACAGCCTTCGCGCATTGGTGAAGCACCTTGATGGTCTTTCGGATGACGAAATTGCAGAACTGAACATTCCAACCGGAATTCCATTGGTTTACAAGTTGGACGCCAACTTCAAGCCAGTTGTTGCTGGCGGAGAGTACCTAGACCCAGAGGCTGCCGCCGCTGGTGCTGCAGCAGTTGCTGCTCAAGGAAACAAGAAGTAAGTTACTCGGCTTCGTTCCATGCGCCGGTGGTTAGGTAACTAACCTTCGACGAAATATCTACAACGTGGTCTGCGAAACGCTCGTGGTAGCGGCTGGCCAGGGTTACGTCTACGGTGAACATAGCGTTTTCTTTCCAGTCGTCGCCGAGTACAACATCGAATACCTGACGGTGAAGTTCATCGACTCGGCCATCTTCTGCCTGAATTTCCTTCGCAAGATCTAGGTCGGTGTTCCCCAAAAGCTTGATTACCTTGTGGCCAAGCTTGATGTCGAGTTCACCCATTTCCGCGAAAGTGGCAGCTAAGGCCTCAGGAACCGCTGAACCTGGGAAGCGGAAGCGAGCAATCTGAGCGATGTGGCCGGCCAGTGCCCCCATGCGCTCTAGTGATGCACTGATGCGAAGCGCTGAAACCAGGATGCGAAGGTCGCGAGACACCGGCGACTGGCGAGCCAGAATGCGGATTACCGATTCGTCTAGGGAAAGAGCCTTCTCGTTGATGGCGTCGGCGCTTGCCAACGCCTGGTCGGCAAGAGTGACGTCGGAGGTTAGGAAAGCCTTGGAAGCCAGCTCCATGACTCGGGTTGAATCTTCAGCAATCTCAACAAGACGGGTCTGAACTTCTTTGAGTTCGGTTTGAAATACTTCGCGCATGGCTCAAGACTGCCGTTTGAAGGTTAACTTGTTGAAAACTATGGGTAAACCAATTGCTAAACATGAAACTTAGGTTCTCGGCTCTCGCCTAGTCTTTAAAGCATGAATGACATCTGGCTTCCGCTCATCATGGGCTTTTTAGTCGGCGCCATTGTGGTGGGCGGTTTGGCGATGTACATTCGCCAAGATGTCTTGGAGCGCTACTCCCAAGCGCAGTCTCTCTCCGATAGCGCGGCTGAGCTGCTTGAGGTTTTGGCTCCTGCCGGAATGGTTCTAAATTCTTCGAACGTAATTGTTCGAGTTACCGGTGGAGCCTTGGCTACCGGCTTGGTTGATGGCCGAACCCTGATTCACAAAAAACTCAACGACCTGATTATTGCCGCCCGCGAAACCGATGAAATTCAGGTGCTCGACGCCGAATTGCCAACCAAGTTGAAGGGCAGCAAGCTGTTTATTTCAGCCAGAGCGAAGGCGATTGGTGAAGGCAATGTTTTGCTAATTGTTGACGATCGAACCGAGAGTTTCCGCCTCGACGAAATGCGCAAAGACTTCATGGCGAATATCTCGCACGAACTCAAGACTCCGATTGGTGCGGTTGGTCTGCTTGCCGAGGCTATGCAGAACAGCATGGACCAGCCGGATGTAATGGCCAAGCTGATCAAGAACATTGGCAAAGAGGCCAAGCGCCTGAGCGCCTTGGTCAAGGACATCATCCAACTGTCACGCATTCAGAGCGCCGCCACGATTACCAGTACCGAATTGGTGAACCTGGTTGACGTGGTGAAGGACGCCATTGATCGCAACAGTTGGCGCTCGGAAAAATCGTCGGTGGAAGTGGCATTCACAACCACTAAGGACAGGGTTTTGGTTTACGGCGATGGCGAAATGCTCACCGTCGCTGTTAAAAACCTGGTTGAAAACGCAATTATTTATTCAAACAAAGGCGACACGGTCGGTGTCGTAATTGAAGCCAACGACGACGTGGCAAAGATTCTGGTGAAGGACTCCGGAATCGGTATCGCCAAAGACGAGCAGGCTCGAGTCTTTGAGCGTTTCTACCGTGTTGACCAATCCAGGTCTCGAGAAACTGGCGGAACCGGCCTTGGTTTGAGCATTGTGAAGCATGCCGCGATTTCACACCTGGGCGATGTGCAACTTTTTTCTAAACCTGGTGTTGGTTCAACGTTTACCTTGCGGTTACCTACGGTTGCTAAAAAAGTAATGAAGCAATCGAAGCGAAAGGCTGACCGTGGCTAAAATCCTGGTTGTCGAAGACGAAGAGTCGTACCGTCTGAGCTTGGGTAGCCTCTTGCCAAAAGAAGGTCACCAAGTGATCTTTGCTGTGGATGGCAACGAGGCATTGGCCCGATTCGCAGACTCCTCGCCAGAACTTATTTTGCTCGACCTAATGCTCCCGGGGATCAGCGGTAACGAAGTTTGCAAAATTATTCGCCAAACCTCGAATGTGCCAATCATCATGCTGACCGCAAAAGACTCCGAAACCGATGAAGTTGTTGGTCTAGAAATCGGTGCCGATGACTACGTCACCAAACTCGCTTCTTCAACCAAGCTATTAGCGAGAATCAATAAGGTTCTGAGTCGCAGAAATGTCGCTGTTGAAAGCGAAGAAGTCGACGGAGTTCTCATGGGAGGTCCGGTCAAGATGGACGTCGAACGCCACCAGGTTTTCGTAAACGGCACCAAAGTCGCCATGCCACTGAAGGAATTTGAACTTCTCGAACTGTTACTCGAAAACGTTAACCGCGTGCTGACCCGTGGGCAGATTATTGACCGAGTTTGGGGTCACGACTACTTCGGAGACACCAAGACTTTGGATGTTCACGTGAAGCGTTTGCGTTCGAAGATTGAATCTGACCCAGCCAGACCAGAGCACCTAATTACGGTGCGTGGCTTGGGCTATAAGTTCGAAGCCTAAAAACCTATTCAGCCGAAGGGCTGTCGGCGTTGCCAAGGTTGGCAACTAGCGGTGCATACTGCTCAAGCGATCCGTCTAGTGCTGGAACGCGAAGTTCAACTCCGGCACCGTCGTTTACTGCAAACCAAATGCTTACAATCGAGCCAGGAGCAGCCACACCGCGTTCGTTCAAAATGATTGCCGAAAGCGCTTGGTTTTCGTTGTAGCCAAGGTCGTACTTGGCGCCAGGAGCAATAACGTCGCTAACCCATTCGCGCTTCTGGCTTGAAATTACGTCGGCTGCATTAGCTGCATCTTCGGTGAACTGCAGGCGAATCTGTACCGGCTGGGTCGTGGTGTTGACAAACGAACCGATCACTGCGCCAACTTCGGTTCCAGTGGTTTCGTGCTTGGTTAGGTAGATAACGTTTAGCGCCTTGACACCATCAACCACGGTCTGAGCGCCGTCGCTTGGTGCGTATTCCTGGAGTGAAGTGACGTCGTGGGTGAAGCTGCAACCCGTGGTTCCAAGAACCAAAGCGGTAGATACTGCTAGTGCGGTAAAGAACTTACGAACAACCAAAATTTCCTCCGAGGCATTGCTATTTGCGGTAATAGTCTAACCCTTTCTTAATGTCGGAAAGCGTGGTAAAATCGAGGTTTCGAGAGGATTTCCCCGCATGAAGTTTGTAGTTGGCGAGACCGTTGTATACCCACACCACGGCGCAGCGAAGATCATTGAAATCTCCGAAAAGAAGTTTCCTCGCGGCGAAGTCAAGATGTATCTAACTCTTGAAATCATTCAGCGCCCAGTTCCTGAATCAGCCGATGGCAAGCCGGGCACCAAGGTCATGGACAGCACCCTAGTTATCAAGGTGCCAGTAGACAGCGTTACCGAAGTTGGCGTCCGCGACGTAATCGACAAGAAGGGCGTCGAGGCTGTGTTCAGCGTGCTCCGCGAGCCATTCATCGAAGAACCAACCAACTGGTCACGCCGTTTCAAGGCCAACACCGAAAAGATCAACACCGGTGACGTCCTAAAGGTTTCGGAAGTTGTACGCGACCTATGGCGCCGCGACCAGGACAAGCCAATCTCTGCTGGTGAAAAGCGCATGCTTGCCAAGGCTCGTCAGATCCTGGTTTCAGAACTTGCTCTAGCCAAAAAGTCGGATGAACTAAAAGCCGGCGCACTTCTAGACGAAGTTCTAGCTTCTAGCTAAAAGGTAATCATGTCCGTAGCGGTTATTTTGGTGGCCGCCGGCCAGGGCGAACGGCTCGGTGCCGGGAAGCCAAAAGCTCTCGTGCACATTGCAGGAGTCACCCTCCTTGAGCATGCCATTTCCCGCGCGGTTGCTACCAAAGACCTGAAACAACTCGTCGTCACCGCTACCCCCGGCTTCCAGAATGAGTTCCTGGCGCTAGCTAAGCCACATGTTCCAAGTTCCATCGAGCTTTCTGTGTTTGAAGGTGGAGAGACCCGGCAGCTCTCGATTGCCTTGGCCTTAGCCGCCGTCGAAGAATCGGCCGATGTGATTCTGGTTCATGATGCCGCTCGCGCTTTCACGCCAACCGACGTATTCGACCGCGTCGTTGCTGAAGTTAGCGCATCTGGTTTTGGCGTAATTCCGGTTATGGCGGTTCACGACACCGTAAAACGTGCCGATGGCACCGAAGTTTTGGAAACGGTTGACCGCAGTGAACTTCGGGCAGCACAGACCCCTCAGGGGTTCCCAGCCAAGCTGTTCCGCGAAGCCTATGCCGCAATTACCAAGGACCACACCGACGACGCCTCACTGATTCAAGCGAATGGTCACCGTGTGCTCTCGGTCGCCGGAGATCGCATGGCCATGAAGGTCACCACTCAGGAGGACCTGATTTTGGCAAGTCACCTGATTGGCGGCGAGCAGCGCACCGGCATTGGCACAGACACCCACCGATTTAGCGAAGATGCTTCCAAACCCCTATTCCTTGGAACTATCGAATGGCCTGGTGAACGCGGACTAGACGGACACAGCGACGGCGATGCCCTCAGCCATGCCATCGTCGATGCATTGCTTTCGGCCGCTGGTCTTGGCGACATTGGTTCAAATTTTGGCGTCGACCGTCCGGAGTTTCAAGGTGCCAATGGTCAAGTTTTCCTTACCGAGACGCTGGTCAAGTTGGCAGAGGCTGGCTTCGCAATCATCAACGTTTCGGCTCAGATAATCGGCAACAGACCAAAGGTCGCGCCGATGCGAGAGCAGGTTGAGCAGGTGCTTACCTCAATCCTCAAGGCTCCGGTAACAATTTCGGCAACCACCACCGATGGTCTCGGGTTCCTTGGAAACACCGAGGGTGTGGCGGTTGTCGCCAGTGCACTTATCCAGCGAAAGGATAAGTAAGTGAAGTTTTTTGACAGCAAACAGCAGGCTGTGGTCGATTTTGTTCCGCTCAAGCCAGGCAAGGTTGGCATCTATGTTTGCGGACCAACCGTGCAGTCCGCTCCGCACGTGGGTCACCTTCGCAGCGCAGTTGCTTTCGATATCGTTGCCCGCTGGCTAAGAATTGGTCATGGTTACGAGGTCAAGTTGGTGCGCAACGTAACCGACATCGACGACAAGATTTTGGTCAACGCCCAAAACCTCGGAAAAGACTGGCGTGAGCTAGCCGTGGAGGTTGAGGCTGGGTTCAACCAGGTGTACGACTCACTTGGCGCCGGGGTCGCTCACAGCCCACACGCCACCGAACACATCGGCGGCATGATCGGGGTAATTGAGCGCCTAATCGAACGAGGCCATGCCTACCAGGCAGAAAACGGCACTGCAAACGTATTCTTCGACACCGCGAGCCACCCAGCCTATGGCGAACTGACCAATCAGAAACTCGAAAACATGGAAGGCGAAGCCATCGGCGGCGGACGACGCGCTGCACACGACTTCGCACTATGGAAGAGCGCCAAACCTGGTGAACCGGAAACCGCAAGCTGGGATTCTCCGTGGGGTAAGGGTCGACCAGGTTGGCACATTGAGTGTTCCGCAATGACTTTGGCTGAGCTGGGCGAAGCGTTCGACATTCACGGCGGCGGACTGGACCTTCGATTCCCACACCACGAAAATGAACTCGCGCAGTCGCGAGCAGCTGGCTTCGAGTTTGCCAACCACTGGATGCACAACGGTCTGGTTACCGTCTCCGGTCAAAAGATGAGCAAGTCGCTTGGTAACGGTGTCAGCGTTGAAGAACTATTCGAGCTGGGAAACCCAGCAGCCGTTCGCTACTGGTTAGCTTCGGCCCACTACCGATCGAGTCTCGACTACTCGCCAACCTCTCTGGCTGAAGCCGTTAGCGCACTCGGTCGAATCGTCAATTTCGTTCGCCGTGCGTCCGAAGTCGCCGAAGTTTCGGTTACTGAAATGCCGCACGAATTTGTCGAAGCCATGGATTCTGACTTCTCGGTGCCGGTAGCTTTAGGTGTTCTGCACGACACCGTCCGAGTTGGAAACAGTGCTCTTGATGCCGGCGATAAAGACGCGGTAGCCGCTGCTTTGGGTTCAGTAGTTCGCATGGCGGACGTACTCGGGCTAGATTTGACTAGCAACGAAAAAGTTGCCACTGCCGAAACGATTGAATTAATCGAAGGATTGATTGCCAAGCGCAATCAGGCACGAGCAGACAAAGACTATGCGCAGGCCGACTTGGTACGCGCTGAACTAACGGCCATGGGTATCACCATTGAAGATCAGGCCGGTAAGACCGTATGGATGTGGAGTAACTAATGGCTAGCAAGGGAAAGCGCCCAGGCACAGCAAAAGGCAAGAAGGGCCCAACCGTAGGTTCTGGCGGTCAGCGTCGCAAGGCTCTCGAAGGTAAGGGTCCAACCCCTAAGGCTGAAGACCGCAAGGGTCACAAGGCTTTCAAAGGTAACAAGCCTGAGAAGGCCGTTACTCGCAAGGGCGAGTTCTTAGCCCCAACCGCACGTACCGCCGGTACCGCCGGCGCTCGCCGCACCAACGCCAAGGGCATGAGCAAGGCTGCCGATTCTGGCGAAGTTCTTTCAGGCCGCAACTCGGTGCTTGAGGCTCTTCGCGCCAAGGTGCCAGCCACCGCACTTTACATTTCGAACCGCATCGAAATGGACGAGCGAACCAAGGAAACCATTCAGCTTGCCAATGCTCGCCAGATTCCAATCAACGAAATCACCAAGCCTGAAATCGACCGCCTAACCGGCTTCGACGCCGTTCACCAGGGAATCGCGCTTTCCGTGCCTCCCTACAACTACCAGCACCCAGTCGACCTGCTAGACAAGGTCGTCTCACGCGGCCAGAAACCTCTATTTGTGGCTTTGGACGGTATCACCGACCCTCGCAACCTAGGTGCGATTATTCGCTCGGTAGCGGCCTTTGGTGGTCACGGAGTGATCTTGCCGCAGCGTCGTTCAACCGGTGTGACCGCTAGTGCTTGGAAGACCTCAGCCGGAGCAGCAGCTCGCACCCCGGTCGCCTTGGCGGCTAACCTGACCGCCACCATCAAGGAGTTCAAGAAGAAGGGTGTGTTCGTAGTTGGCCTAGACGGCGACGGCGACATGAACCTTCAGAACTTCACCTTGGGCCGCGAACCACTACTCATCGTGGTTGGTAGCGAAGGCAAGGGTCTCAGTCGTTTGGTTACCGAGAACTGCGACGCAATCGTGAGCATTCCAATTAGCTCGGCAACCGAATCGCTAAACGCCGGTATTGCTGCCAGCGTTACCCTCTACGAAGTTTCAAAGCTTCGCGCAAAGAACTAGACCAGGTCTCGCCAGTCGACTTCGCCATCTTCGTTTGCCACTTGGATGGTTCCCGAAGGCACGGCATCTGGAAGGGTAATCGAACCGGTAGTCGGTTCAATAAGCGCTTCCTCTTCTCGTCGGTGCGCCAAAACATTGGTGATGTAAGAATTCACAGCCTCGGTTGAATCGACCTCTCGGCCCAAATTCTGCGAGATGAACCAGCGGTGCTCTAGTACCTGGTGATAAATTTCGGCTGGCTCAAGCTTGCCGGTCATGTGCTTGGGAATAGCCGTGATGATCGGTTCAAAGGCACGACTCAGCCACTCATGGGCGAGCACTTCTTCGTCGGCACCAGGTCTCGGGTTTGCCAAACGGTATTCGTCGAGGTCGTTCAGCAGGCGGCGGGCCTGATTCTCTTCAACGTCAAGCCCAGTTAGTCGAAGTAAGCGGCGGCCGTGGTGTCCGGCGTCGACCACCTTTGGTTTGATGGTGATGGTGCTGTCGTTGCCGTCGGCCTTAATGGTCATTTCTTCGATGTCGAAGCCAAGCTCGTTCAAGCGTTCGACTCGACGGTTGATCTTCCACTTCTCCGTAGAGCCAATTACTTCGGCGGCAGTGAGCTCTTTCCAAAGGTTTCGGTACTTCGAAATGATGCGGTCGGAAACCACGTTGGCGTCGACGCCGGGAGCAGCGTTACCGCTAGCGATAAGGTCTAGTAGTTCACCAGCAATGTTCACGCGGGCAATCTCGAGGTCGTTCTCGCGCTGACCGTTCGAAAGTCCGCCGTCGTAGAGCTGCCCAGTTTCGGCATCAACCAGATAGGCAGCGAAGGCGCCGGCGTCGCGGCGGAACAGAGTGTTAGAAAGCGAAACGTCGCCCCAGAAGAAACCAGCGATGTGCAGGCGCACCAAAAGCACTGCCAGGGCATCCACCAAACGCGATGCGGTTTCCGGGCGAAGACCCTGCGACCACATGGCGCGGTAGGGGAGAGAAAACTTTAGGTGGCGGGTAATCAACACCGCGGGCAGCGGGTTACCAGCTTCGTCGGTTCGGTTATTGATAATCGCGAACGGCTCAACAGAAGGCACGTCAAGGGCAATAAGACGCTTGAGCATTTCGTATTCGCGCTTGGCTAACTCCGGCAGAGTTTCTTTAATCGCTATGACGTGATCACTCAGGTGAGCGAAGCGCACCGTGTGACGCGACAAACCCTTAGGCAGAGCAGCAATACGATCGGAAGGCCAGTCTTCCAAAGGCAACTGCCACGGTAAATCCAGAAGAGCTGGATCTACCGCGGCAGTTGTAATGTCTAGAGATTGACTCACTAGTTGAGGCGCTCGCCCGACTCTGCATCGAACAAGTGTGCCTGGCCAGCAGGTGCGATGTGGATGGTTGAACCAGCCTTCACCGAACCGTTTGACTCAACACGAACGGTTACATCTGCCTTGACTCCTTCAAGCTCAACCGAACCGTAGATGAATGCATCGGCACCAAGTTCTTCGATAACGTCAACCACTAGTGGAAGACCCGACTTGGCAACTACTACGTCTTCTGGGCGAAGACCAACGGTGATGGTCTTTTCCTTGGTCTTAGCTAGAACGCTCTTCTCAACCTTGATCTCTGCGTCACCGAACTTTACGCCGGTAGCAGTTACAGGAAGCTGAAGAAGGTTCATGGCTGGTGAGCCAATGAAGCCTGCAACGAAAACGTTCATTGGGCGCTCGTAAAGTTCACGAGGGGTAGCAACCTGCTGAAGAACGCCGTCCTTTAGAACTGCAACGCGGTCTCCCATGGTCATAGCTTCAACCTGGTCGTGGGTTACGTAAACGGTGGTTACACCTAGACGACGCTGAAGCGAAGCGATCTGGGTACGGGTCTGAACACGTAGCTTGGCGTCAAGGTTCGATAGCGGCTCGTCCATTAGGAACACCTGAGGCTTACGAACGATTGCACGACCCATGGCTACACGCTGGCGCTGACCACCAGAAAGAGCCTTTGGCTTACGGCCTAGGTACTGCTCAAGGTCGAGAAGCTTGGCAGCCTCAAGAACACGCTCGGCGCGCTCTTCCTTAGGAACACCAGCAATCTTTAGAGCGAAGCCCATGTTCTCGGCAACAGTCATGTGTGGGTATAGAGCGTAGTTCTGGAACACCATTGCGATGTCGCGGTCTTTTGGCTCGATGTCGGTAACGTCGCGGTCTCCGATGAAGATCGAACCTGCGTTCACCTCTTCAAGACCGGCCAACATACGAAGGCTGGTTGACTTTCCACAACCCGATGGTCCAACGAGAACTAGGAACTCGCCATCCTTGATTTCAAGGTCTAGCTCGTTAACGGCTGGACGCGGGGTGCCTGGGTACAGGCGGGTGGCTTTTCTGAATGATACTGTTGCCATTTTTTCTCCTAAACCGGCAGGTACGTGCCGGACGATCCTTTGTAAAAGAGCCTGCAAACGGTCGCCTGCAGGTATACCCATTATGGCATCGCTGTGGTGGTCTATTAGGCTGGGAAATCTGAATGTCACTGATTCGTAATCAAACCCAGGGGGACTAATGTCAAACGAGAAATTGACGAGAGATCAGCAGCGTGAGGCTGCCCGCGTCAAAGCTAAGGCAATCCGTGAAGCCCAGAAAAAGGGTGAAGGTCGGCGAAAGGTTACGATTCTCGTTTCTGTCGTAGCCGCTGTTGTCGCGCTAATTTCCCTAATTGTTTGGGCGGTATTAGGTGCCGCAACGGGTTCTTCTGAGACTGGGGCAAGTCCGAAGGCGGCATTTTTCAACGGTGGAATTTCAATTGGTGCTGATCTGCAGGTTGCAGGGAACGTCAAAGACGTTGACACTTCCATCACCAAAATCGTTCTTTATGAGGACCCGCAATGTCCAATCTGTAAAGCTTTTGAAGAGCCGATTATGCCTGTAATTTTGGAACTGGTGAAGGCTGGAAAATATTCTCTTGAACTTCATCCAATTTCCTTCTTGGACGGCCACTCAGCCAATGAATATTCGAGCAGAGCCGCTAGCGCAATGATGTGTGCAGCCGACTTTGCTCCAACTAAGTTCCTTGACTACCACAAGACACTCTTTGCGAAGCAGCCGGAAGAGAACAGTTCTGGTCCAAGTTCAGAGGAGCTAGCGAATGCAGCCCAAGGAGTTGGCATCAACGATGCCAATGCCCTGGATTGCATTACACGTAATAAATATGCAACTTGGTCTAAGAAACAAGGTCGAGACATCTACGTTGGCAAGGTTCCCGGAAGTGACCTGACTTTCGGCGGAACGCCATTCGTGATGGTTAACGGTCAGCAATATGAAATTCGTTCTGCGAATCCCGCGGACTTCATCCAATGGCTTGAGGTCGTGGCTCCACTTTCCAAATAGCCGTCTCTCACTGGTTTGAACTGGTCAACTGTTTTAGACTGGTAACTTCCGACTGCTCCTAATCGAGTCGAAGTTAAGGACAAACAAATGAGCAACGAAAAACTAACTCGCGATCAGCAGCGTGAAGCGGCCCGCGCCAAAGCAAAAGCTATGCGTGAGGCTCAGAAGAAGGGTGAAGGGCGCAAGAAGCTTTTCATTATTCTCGGCTCGGTTCTTGGCGCTGCCGGCATCATTGCAGGTGCATTCTTCATTGCAGCTAGCCAGCCGGCCCCGGTTCAGCCAGGTGAATCACCAAGTACCGCCTTCACTAATGGTGGCGTGACCATTACCAAGGATCTAGTGGTTGCTAAGACGGCTGCCGACATCGACAAAACCGTTCCGACCATCATCATCTACCAAGACCTTCAGTGCCCAGCCTGTCGCGCTTTTGAAGGCCCAAACATGCCGCAGATCATTGAGCTTGTGAAGGCTGGCAAATACAACCTGGAGCTTCACCCAATTTCATTCTTGGACGGCGCCTCGGTCAACGAGTATTCGAGCCGTGCCGGAAGCGCTTTGATGTGTGTTGCCGACACCGATCCAGCACATTTCCTTGACTACAACACTGCGCTTTACAACCAGCAGCCGGGTGAAAACACCGCCGGACCAGACAACGCCGCACTTGCAGCGCTGGCGAAGCAGATTGGTGTGACCGATGCCGGTACTTTGGATTGCATTACGAACGCTAACTGGGCCAACTGGGCTAAGAACCAGACTCCTGGTTACAAGGAAAAGGTACCTGGAACTTCGGTTCCATTTGCCGGTACCCCAAGCGTCATCGTGAACGACCAGCTTTATGCCGGCGACCTAACCAACGCTGCAATGTTCTTGCAGTGGTTGCAGACCGTGGCTCCAGCTAAAAGCAACTAATAACTAATCGCTTAGCCCGCTAGAGGTGTTACTTAGTAACAACCACTAGCGGGTTTTGCTGTGCCTCGGATTCACCGACATCGTTGGTGGCAGTCACTTTGAACCAGTAGCTGGTGGCACTGTGAAGGCCGGTTACGGTGAGGGTGGTGCTGGCTGAATTGGCTTTGCGAACTGTGGTCCAGGTAGCGCCCTGATCAACCGAGTAGCTCACGGTGTAGTTGCGTACCTTGCTGCCATCGATCACGGCAGCTGCAGCCCAACCGAGAACGACGGTGGTCTTGTTCTTGTTCGACACGCGAAGTGCGGTTGGCGCTGCTGGTGCGTTTCCGTAGGTGACCACCTGAATTACTTCAGAAGGAACCGAGAAGCCAACCGAGTTCTTTGCAGAAACTCGAACACAGTACTTGGTGCCGGCGGCCAACTTGGTCACGTTGAAGCCAAGTGCGTTCGACGCTGTGTGACTAATTGCGGTGTAGGTCGAGCAGTTGCTCGAGATCTCAACCTTGTAGTCGGTTAGGGCCGCGCCACCGTTGGTCTCTGGAAGCGACCAGCCGAGGGTTAGCCCAGATGGTGTCACGTTTGAGGCTTCAAGGTTTTGCGGTGCGCTTGGCTTCATCACAGAGGTTGTGAATGAGCCCTCTAGGAAGGCTGAATAGCCAGCAGCGTTCACGGCTGAGACTCGAACCTGGTAAGCCACCCCTGGCGCTAGCCCGTTGACTCCGTAGGTCTTTGCGATTGACTCTGGGTGATCAACCATTACCCAGTTGTCTGAGCCGGCACGAGCCACCTCGATCTGGTAGTCGTAGATTGGTGAACCACCGTTGTCGGTTGGAGCTTTCCAAGTTAGCCCAACGCCGTTACCGGTGATTCCACGGACGGTTAGGGAGGTTGGTGCGGCCGGAACCGAAACCGTCGTGGTTGCCGTGATTACGTCTGAGTAAGCTCCGATTCCAGCACTTGTGACCGCAGCAACGCGGAACTTATAGGTCTTACCCTTCGAAAGTGTGTTCACCAAGAAACCGATTGAGTTTGATGGCGTGTGGGTAACAGCGGTCCAGGTGGTGCCACCGTTTCCTGAAACCTCAACACGGTAGTCGGTGATTGGAAGCCCACCGTTTGACTCTGGAAGTTCCCAGGTCAAGCGAAGCGAGGTGGTGTCAACCCGGTCGGTTGCCAGCGAACGAGGCTTCTGAGCAGGTCCGGTAAGGGTTGCGAAGCCGTCGGTTAGATAGGTGAACTCGCTGTTACCGGCACGGTTTACCGCAGCGGTGCGAACTAGGTAGTGGGTGCCTGGAGCCAATCCGCTGAGAGTGAGGTTCACCGAAGTTGATACTGGCTTGTTTGGAACGGCAACCCAGGTAACACCCTCGTCGCGTGATGTTTCAACCAAGAAGTCGGTAATCAAAGCGCCACCGTTGTAGGTCGGAGCGGTCCAGCTGAGGCTGGCACCTGACTTGCTGATGTTCTTGACGGTCAGCGCGCTTGGTGCGGTTGGAACGGCAGGATCAAGCGTGCGAGTGTGCAAGACCTGCGACCACTCTGCGCCAAGGCTGCCCTCTAGGAAGCCGCCGCCGTTTTCACCGCGGACTCTGAAGTAGTAGTCGGTTCCAGCTACGAGCCCGGCCTGAATCTTGTAAGAGGTTTCGGTGCTCTTACCTTCCTTGCGGTACAGGGTCTTCCAAGTCGTGCCGTCGGTCGAATAATCGATCTGGTAGTCCCTGAGCGCTGGGCTGCCCAAGAAAGATGGAGCGGTCCAAGAAACGGTTCCTTCATTTGGCTTACCAGTGACGGTGTCGAAGCGCACATCGGTTGGAGCGTTCGGCATACCCGGAGGTGTGCGGGCTACAACGAGGCTGGTAATTGCAGTGTTCGAATACTGCTCGTAGGTGTCGCGAGCGTACACGTAGCAGTCGTGGGTACCTGGGTAACTTCCGAACTCAAGGCTAGATTCAACCGTTAGTGTGAGCTGCTTGTCGTCGCCAGTCTTTGAAACGATGTAAGGCGAACCGGTTCCGTAGATGTTCCAGTTGGTGCCGCTGCCATAAACCACGTATGAAACAGGGTTTGGCTGGTTCGTCTTTCCAATGCAGTAAACCTGGAAAAAGTTGAAACTGGTTGCATCGGAAACGGTGAGAGTTGAACGTACTGGAATCTTCTGAGACCCGGCGTCGTAGACAGATGCGTCCCATGAGAAGGCGGAGATGGCCGGACCCTCGTCGTCGTAAACACCCGGAGCGCGGGTGATTACTAGGGTTGGCAAGGTCTTGTAGAGGGTGTGACCCTGAATGTCTTGCGCCCAAATGTAGCACTCGTAGTTTCCAGGCTTGAAACCTTGGCGCACGGTTGCGTCTACCTGGATGTCTGAGTTGGTGTTGCTACTTACATCTGAGGTAAAGGTCGGGTTATTGGTGCCATATGTCGACCACTTTCGGCCTGATGTGTCCCAGTAACTGGAAAGGTAGATCGGGCTAGGGGTGTTGTTGTTCGCGTAGCAGTTGATGTAGAAGTTGCGAACACCGGTCGCATCGGTGAGATTGAAAGTTGGACGAATGTGCATAGCCGCTGCACCGACCTCATAAGAAGCGGCATCCCAGGCGAAGTTGTTCACAACCGGAGCGTCGTCGTCGTAGTTACCGTTGGAACGGGTGATGGTTAGGCCGCCACCGTTTTCATAGGCGTAGTGATCAAGTAGGTCACGAACCTGAAGTTGGCACTGGTAAGTGCCCGGAATGGTGCCCATGGCAATTTTGAGAGAAACCTTGAGCTCAAGCGAGCGCGAGTTTACGATCTGTGAAACCTTGGTTGGGTTGCCGGTACCGGTCATTCCCCAAACGCCGTTGACGGCGGTCATGTAAATGTTCACTGGCCAGGCATCGGCATTGTTGCCGGTGCAGTAGACCCACATGTAACCAACGCCCTGATCGTCTGAGGTCGAGATTGTGAGAATCGCATTTGCATCCGCAGTACCAACTTCGTAGGAAGACTTGTTCCAGCTGAAGCCATCAAGAGTTGGGGGAGTGTCGTCGTAGATGCAGGTTTCGGTGCGCTTGACCTCGGTGTTGGTGTAGTCGCAACGGTTTAGGCCGAACGAGTCGAGCTGCTCTTGACGACCGATTTGGTCAACACCAGGACCACCAGATAGCACGTCGTCGCCTTCTTGACCCTCAATGCTGTCTGTTCCGACCTCGCCGAAAATGTTGTCGCGACCGGAATCGCCTTCCATGGTGTCGTTGCCGTTTCCGCCGCGCATGGTGTCGTCTGCAGTTCCACCAATCATGGTGTCGCTACCGTCGCCGCCGTCAAGGAAGTCGCTGTCGCCGTTACCATTCAGGGTGTCATCGCCAGCTTCACCAGTGATGTTGTCGCCGCCAGCGCCACCGCTCAGGGTGTCATCCCCGACTCCGCCCGAGATCACGTCGTTGGCTGAACCGCCAATGATGGTGTCATCGCCGTCGCCGCCGTTCAAGGTGTCTTCGCCAGGGGTTCCAGTGATTTCATCGTTGCCGATGCCACCATTCACGGTGCCATCGTTGCCGCCGGTGCCGTTGTAGATGTCGGCGCCATCGCCAAGGTTGATGATGTTGTTGGAGCCGTAATCAATGACAGTGTCGTTGCCACCGAGGGCGTTGACGGTGATGTTGTTACCCGTCAAACAGATGATGTCGCCACCGCTAGTGCCGGTGACGGTCTGGCCGTCGACTGCGTAGGTAACCGAACACGACGGGTCGACCGCGGCCATTGCTGGAGCTGCGGTGATTAGACCCGTGATCAGTGTGGTGATTGCTACTAGTGAAATCGATAGCTTTTTCATGACGCCCCTTTGATTGCTCATTTAACTGTATACCCGTGCGGTATTTTGCGCGAATTCGCGCAAAAGGGTTTTCAAATCGTTATTTGCTAGAATTTCAAGGTCTTGCCGACTTGGCGCAATTGGTAGCGCACCGCTCTTGTAAAGCGGGGGTTGTGGGTTCGAGTCCCATAGTCGGCTCATGTGGAACAAAGAGGTCACGCGCAAATCGCTATTCGCGGTCGCCGTGGCTTCTTTCCTTTCCGTTGCAGATGCAGCGCTAGCTTGGCCTCGAGGAACCATCTCGGCCCTCCCCAAGTCTTCGACCAGGCGCGTGGCTTGGACAGTCGACGACGGCGCTTCTTCGGCTGCGCTCGGTCGTTACGTATCCATGCTTGAAAAGAACCCGACGGTGAAGATCACATTCTTTGTGCTCTCTGGGGCACCAGGTTGGAGTAAATACGCCACTCGCCTGAAAGCACTGCAAGACCGCGGACAAATTCAGTTGGCAAATCACACGGCCACTCACCGCAAAATGACCACGCTTTCGGATGCCCGCATCAAAGCCGAACTCATGAAGTGTGAAAACTTTTGCCTTGCCAAATACGGTATGAGCACCAAGCCTTATTACCGCCCGCCATATGGCGAGATTGATGCCCGAGTTATTCGCGTGGCAGCATCAATCGGGTTTACCAAGCCAATGCTTTGGTACGGATCATTTGCATCAGGCAGCGGGGTGAAATCGTCGACGGTATTAAAGTCGGCGTCCAAGTGGATTGCCAATGGTCGAATAGTTATTGATCATGCCAACGGCTACTGCACCACGAACGTCTTTCCGCAGATTCTGCAAATCTTCCGGTCGCGAAAACTAAAGTTGGTAACCCTTCGAGAGGCTATTGACCCTCAGTGAAAGTGATGCTGACCGAGTTGATGCAGTAGCGGTCGCCGGTTGGGGTTTGGGGAGCATCCTCGAATACGTGACCTAGGTGGCCACCGCACTTGGCGCAGCGAACCTCGGTACGGGACATGCCGTGGCTGTTGTCTTCAATTAGCTCAACGGCATCGCCAGCTTTTGGTTCGTAAAAACTTGGCCAACCGCAGTGAGCATCGAACTTGGTTTCGCTCTTGAACAGTTCGGCGCCGCAGCCGCGGCAACTGAAAGTGCCAACGCGGTTCTCGTTTAGAAGTTCACCGGTGCCGGGGCGTTCGGTGCCTGCTTCGCGCAGAATGTGGAACTCAACTGGGCTAAGTTCTTCGCGCCATTCGTCTTCGCTTTTAGAAACCTGATAGTTCACTTACATCCTCGTTCGCAGTTGGTTTACTCGTTTAGACTAAACACTAGTTATGGCTAAAAACTTCCCACAAGACGAATTCGATCAGGTTACACCCGGTGCCGGATTGCGCCGCGCTCGCCCTTCCGGGGCGTCGAAGTTTTTTGAATTTATCGCTTACTTCTCAATCTCAGCAGTCATTGCCGGTGGCGGACTCTTTGGTTACCAAACTTTTTTCAGCGGCTCAAGCATCGACGTCAACTCGCTAAGCGATAACGGCAAGCCCGCCACCGATTCGATTCGCATCAACGAAACCACCGTGTTCGACGGCGTTGGCCAGGACGGGCTAGCCAGCACCGTGGCGCACAAGCTCATCGACAAGGGTTGGAATGTGGTTACCGCGGCCAATGTTCCGCTTGGTCTGAAAGCCGATAAGACCGTTATTTACATCAACTCAGACAAGTTGCAAGATGCTGCCAAGGCTTTGGTTAGCGACTTGGGGAGTTACTCAATTGAGGTTTCCAGCCAGTACATCGACCCGATCACAATCGTCTTAGGTCCGGATTACAAGTAAAACGGACAAAAACCGTTTGTAACGCTTTCATCAAGGTTAAACATTCGATTAGTCGATATCGCCTTAGTAGCGTAGTTTCAGATATAGGTCGTAACAAAGTCCTTGAGCATCATGCCCCGGGTCGATCTAGGATCGGGATCCTTCCGAACCTTGGCATAAAGCAATACAGGAGATACAAATGGCACAAGGAACCGTAAAGTGGTTCAACTCTGAGAAGGGCTTCGGCTTCATTACTCAGGACGGCGGAGCAGACGTTTTCGTTCACTTCTCAGCAATTGGTGGCGACGGCTACAAAGAGCTAAAAGAGAACCAGCGCGTTGAGTTCGACGTAACCGATGGCCCAAAGGGTCCTCAGGCAGCTTCTGTTACCCTGATCTAATCGGCTAACTAAAACTTCCAAGAACACGGCATCACCCTTCGGGGTGGTGTCGTTTTCGTTTGTCGGGCACTTGCACTCAAGGCCAGAGAGTGCTAAAAATGAATTAGCACTCAAATGTGTCGAGTGCTAATTAAGGAGCCCAAAACAAATGCCAAAGATCATTTCTTTTGATGAAGAAGCCCGCCGCGGACTAGAACGCGGACTAAACATCCTTGCCGACACCGTAAAGGTGACCCTAGGCCCACGTGGACGCAACGTCGTCCTAGAAAAAAAGTGGGGCGCACCGACCATCACCAACGATGGTGTATCGATTGCCAAGGAAATTGAACTAGAAGACCCACTAGAGCGCATTGGCGCCGAGTTGGTCAAAGAAGTAGCCAAGAAGACCGATGACGTTGCTGGCGATGGAACCACCACCGCAACCGTACTAGCTCAGGCATTGGTTCGCGAAGGTCTGCGTAACGTTGCAGCCGGCGCCGACCCAATCAGCCTGAAGCGCGGAATTGAAAAGGCTACCGCTGCCGTAATCGAGCAGCTGCTAATTCAGGCCAAGGCTGTAGAGAGCAAGGAAGAGATTGCTGCAACCGCATCGATCTCGGCTGGCGACTCACAGATCGGTGAACTAATCGCAGAGGCAATCGACAAGGTTGGCCGCGAGGGTGTTGTAACAGTTGAAGAGTCGAACACCTTTGGTATCGAACTACAGCTAACCGAAGGTATGCGCTTCGACAAGGGTTACATCTCGGGTTACTTCGTAACCGACCCAGACCGACAGGAAACTGTTCTGGAAGATGCCTACGTACTAATCGTCAACTCGAAGATCTCAAACATGAAGGAACTCCTTCCTGTTGTTGAGAAGGTAATGCAGGCTGGTAAGCCACTACTACTTATCGCCGAAGATGTTGAGGGTGAAGCCCTAACTACTTTGGTACTGAACAAGGTTCGCGGAATCTTCAAGTCGGCAGCTGTAAAGGCTCCTGGCTTCGGTGACCGCCGCAAGGCCATGCTTCAGGACATCGCCATCCTTACCGGTGGCCAGGTTATCTCTTCGGAGATTGGCCTAAGCCTGGAGTCGGCCACCATCGACCTGCTTGGTCGTGCTCGCAAGGTGGTAATCACCAAGGACGAGACCACCATTGTTGAGGGTGCTGGCGAAAGCGTAGCAATCCAGGGCCGTGTTGACCAGATTCGTCGCGAGATGGAAGCATCAGACAGCGACTACGACCGCGAGAAGCTACAGGAGCGTCTAGCCAAGCTAGCCGGTGGTGTAGCGGTTATCAAGGCAGGTGCTGCTACCGAGGTTGAACTCAAGGAGCGCAAGCACCGCATTGAAGACGCAGTTCGTAACGCCAAGGCTGCTGTTGAAGAAGGTATCGTCGCCGGTGGTGGTGTTGCACTACTTCAGGCTGGCAAGGCTGCATTCGACAACTTGAACCTAACTGGAGACGAAGCAACCGGTGCGAACATCGTTCGCGTGGCAATTGCTGCACCTCTAAAGCAGATCGCAATCAACGCGGGTCTAGAGCCAGGTGTTGTTGCTGAAAAGGTTGCCAACCTACCTTCAGGTCACGGTCTAAACGCCGCAACCGGTGAGTACGTTGACATGATGAAGGCCGGAATCAACGACCCTGTAAAGGTGACTCGCTCGGCTCTTCAGAACGCAGCTTCGATCGCTGGACTATTCCTAACCACCGAGGCAGTTGTTGCCGACAAGCCTGAGCCAGCAGCACCTGCTATGCCTCAGGGCGGCGGCATGGACTTCTAAGTCAAAACTACAAAAACGGCGGTCTCTTTCGAGGCCGCCGTTTTTCTTTGCCTAGAGGAACAGGCGCAGGTTTGCCTGCTCTATGTCGTTGTATTGCTGAGCCGCTCGGGCAAGTGCTTGCCCGACCTCGCCGAGCTGCTGTTCCAAGGTGTTAGCAGTTAGGCGCCAGCGTTTCACAAGCTCCTGGAAACTAGTTGCGGCGGCGCCTTGCCAAGAGCCTTCAAGGCCTTGAAGTTGAGAATAGAGGGATTCGACTTCGCTCTGAAGTTTGCCGATGGTTACCTGGATGTTGTTGTTTGCAGCGAGAACCTGCTCGCTGTCTACTCTGAAAATTGTCATGGCTCAATGTTGCGCAAAGACTGAACGCGTTTAGAGCGAATTACAAGAATTGTGAATAACTACGAAAGTGTGATGCGCATGGTGGTTCCGCCGCCAGGAGTTTCGAGAGCAATGATTGAAGCCTTGTGGCGATCGAGAATGGTTTTCACGATTGAAAGACCAAGACCGGAACCGCCGGTTTCGCGATTGCGAGAATTATCGGCACGGAAGAAGCGTTCAAAGACCTTCTCGCGCAACTGTTCTGGAATGCCTTCGCCGTGGTCGCGAACTTCAATTGCAATTTTGTGCCCCTGAAGTCCGAGGACTAGCTCGACGGCTCCGTCTTTAGGGCTGAAACGGCTGGCGTTGGCCAGAAGGTTGGTAAGCACCTGTCGGAACGCCAAGGCATCGACCCAGGCCGGTAGGTGGTGACTTTTATCGAGAGTTTCACCCTTGAAGTTAGTAACGACGATCTTTCGCTTGTATTCGGCTACCGACGCGTCTTTCGCAGCTTCGAGGGCGATTGGAACGAGGTCGGTTTCAACCATTTTCATTTCGGTTGATTCATCGAGTCGCGCCAGAGTCAACAGACTATCGACCAGCCCACCCATACGGATGGCTTCTGCTTCGATGCGGTTCATGGCGTCGTCGAGGTTGGCTTTGTCTTTTAATGCCCCCATGCGGTAAAGCTCGGCGTAGCCGCGAACCGACGCTAGGGGAGTGCGAAGTTCGTGCGATGCATCGGAAACGAATCGGCGCATCTGATCTAGGGCCTTGCCGCGTGAGTCAAGAGCACCCTGAATGCTTTCGAGCATTGAGTTCAGGGCGGAATTGATACGGCCAACTTCGGTCTTTGAAGAGTGTTCAACTAGTCGACTATCGATTTTGCCGGCAGCCACAGCCGCGGCAGTGCGCTCAACTTCTTTGAGTGGACGAAGTGCGGAAGTTATTGTGAACCAGATCGCCAAGGCGCTGAGGACAAGAAGCAAACCACCAAAGAGGGTGCCGATGTCGCGATAGCGTGCAATCAGAGCGTGGTTGTTAGCGACCGGAAGCGCGATTACGAGTGAACCAACGTAACTCGTGGTTGGAACTGCCACGATTCGCCAACCGTTATTTTCTCCGACATCCGACGACGGAATTCCGGCTTTATCAATTTCAAACGGAACGCCGGCAACGCGGGCAACCTCTGGCAGTTTGAAGTTGGTTAGGTTCGGGAAAACTCGGTTTTTGTTGGACCCGGCAAAGATCCCTCGAATTAGCCCGCCATTTGGATCGAGGTAGGCGATGTAGTAATCGCTAGGCAGGTCTGGGAGCACCAGCTGGCCCGTGAAAACGCGCGACGAGATTTGGTCTGGAAGTTCATCGCTAAGGGCCTCAGCGCTGGCCAGGAGGGTGGTGTCGGTGTTGCGCTGCATGTATGTGGCTAGCAATGACATGGTGCCAACACTGGAGATTGCAAGAAGTAAGCCGATGATGGCGACCGACAGTGCTGTCAGTTTGCTTCGAAGTGAAATTCGAGCCCAACCGCTGGCTAACTTCTTATTCATTACCTAGTTCTTTTTCGTCGACTTGAACATGTAACCATGTCCTCGCTTGGTCACTAAGACCGGCTCGCTCGTGAGCGGGTCTAGCTTCTTGCGAAGGTAAGAAACATATGATTCGACGATACCCATTTCCCCGTTGAAGTCATACTCCCAAACGTGGTCGAGAATCTGAGACTTTGAAAGTACGCGGTTTGCGTTTTCCATCAAGAATCGAAGCAGTTGGTATTCGGTTGGGGAAAGCTCGACTGGGGTGTCGTTTACGAATACCTCGTGAGCGTCTTCGTCGATTCGAACTTCGCCAACTTCGATGACGCTCTTTTCGACCGAGGTGGCCTTGGTGCGTCGAAGAATTGCATTGATGCGGGCGATGATTTCGTCGAGGCTAAATGGCTTGGTCATGTAGTCGTCGCCGCCAACCGTGAGACCAGTGATTTTATCTTCGACTTCGTCGCGCGCGGTGAGGAAAAGAACTGGCGCCAGGATGTCCATGGAACGAAGTTTCTTGGTAACCGAGAACCCGCTCATGTCTGGAAGCATGACGTCTAGCAGGATTAGATCCGGTTTACCTTTTTCGGCGGCGACTACTGCGTCGTTGCCGTTGCCAACAGCTAAGACGGAAAAGCCGGCGAAGCGCAAACCGCTGGCAAGCAGGTCGCGAATGTTTGGTTCATCATCTACTACGAGAATCTTGATTGGTTCCATACCTGTGAGTTTCCTCCGTGAACCTGTGAGAACCCTGAATGTTCCTTGGGTGTTTTCTGCGTGTCCTAGAGCGCGTGAGCGTCCAAGATTTCGTAACTGTATCCCTGCTCGGCTAAGAAACGCTGGCGGTTCTGAGCGAAGTCCTGGTCAACGGTGTCGCGCGAAATGATGGTGTAGAAACTGGCGGCACGACCATCGGCCTTCGGACGGAGCAGGCGGCCAAGACGCTGAGCCTCTTCCTGACGAGAACCGAACGACCCGGAAATCTGGATTGCCACCGAAGCCTCTGGAAGGTCAATCGAGAAGTTGGCAACCTTGGAAACCACCAAGGTCTTGATTTCGCCGTCGCGGAAACCCTGGAAAAGTCGCTCACGCTCATCCACCGGGGTCTGGCCGGTAATCAGCGGAACGCCAAGTTTCTCGGCAACCTCGTGCAACTGTTCGAGGTATTGCCCAATCACCAAAGTTGGTTCGCCCTCATGCTTTTTTAGAAGTTCGCTAATCACATCGATCTTTGCGGTGGCACAGGCTGCCAAACGGTAGCGGTCTTCTTGGTTGGCAATCGCGTAGTCCATTCGAACGTCGCCAGGAAGATCAACCCGAACTTCAAAACAGGCAGCCGGAGCGATGTAGCCTTGCGCCTCGATGTCCTTCCAAGGAGCATCGAACCGCTTTGGGCCGATCAGCGAAAACACTTCGCCCTCTTTGCCGTCCTCGCGAACCAAGGTTGCGGTTAGCCCAAGACGACGACGAGCCTGAAGGTCTGCGGTCATTTTGAAAATCGGCGCCGGAAGCAGATGCACTTCGTCGTAGATTATGAGACCCCAGTCGTTTGCGTTCAATAACGCGAGGTGAGCGAACTCGCCCTTGCTCTTGGTGGTGAGGATTTGGTAGGTGGCAATGGTAATCGGTTTGATCTCTTTGACCGAGCCCGAGTATTCACCGATTTCGTCCTCGGTGAGCGAGGTGCGCTTGAGAAGCTCACTCTTCCACTGGCGCGCAGAAACCGTGTTGGTGACCAGAATCAGGGTGTTGGTTTTGGCGACGCTCATGGCGCCGGCGCCAACGATCGTCTTACCCGCACCACAGGGAAGCACCACAACACCCGAGCCACCCTCCCAGAACTTCTCAACCGCCTTTGACTGGTAGTCGCGAATGTTCCAACCAATTTCATTCAAAGCGATATCGTGCGGGGTGCCGGGAGCGTAACCAGCGAAGTCCTCGGCCGGCCAACCCAGTTTTAGTAGCTCCTGCTTTACCTGGCCGCGTGCCCAAGCTGCGATTGCGAAATTCTCGCTATCAATTGGCTCCTCCAATAGGGCGGCAATCTTCGGTTGCTTCGACGCCTCAACGAGAACTGCTCGGTCGGTTGAATGAAGCATCAGTCGCTGGTCTTCGCCGCGAATAATCGAGAGCCGGCCGTAACGCGACATGGTGTCGACAATTTCATTGCGCACACCAGCCGGCACTGCGAACTTGGCGTACTTGTCTAGGACGGCGAGCACGAAATCGGAATCGTGACCAGCCGCTCTAGCGTTCCATAAACCCAAACGAGTAATTCGGTAGGTGTGAATGTGTTCCGGGGCGCGCTCGAGTTCGGCAAAAATTGAAAGGTCGTGGCGTGCGTCAGCAGCCTGAGGGTGGTCCACTTCCAGAAGAGCAGTTTTGTCGCTCTGAACGATAAGTGGTCCTGAAGTCATCCTTAAAGCCTAAGCGAGAGAGATGGCAGAGATGGTGGTCAACGGCAAGGTTCGCTCCACCTGAGCTTTGCGATCGAGACCGCGCAGACGACCATTGGCAATGCCGCTTGGCTCAAGTTCGATAATCAGCTGTGTGCCATCGGGGCGATTTACCGTGATGGAAAGTTTTGCCTTATTACGAATGGCCATCTGAACCTGACGGGTCATGACTTCGTCGTTTCCCGCCTTGGCTGAACTTAGGTCGGCTTCGCGGAGCTTGGCGATACGTTCATCCCACTTGTTCAAAGCGTTCTGATTGGTAGCAGTTTCCGAAGATTCGATTGGTGAAATTACCTTGCCATTTTCGTCTTTGCGAATAGCCAGATAGCCGCATTCACGCAAGCCGAAGTAGACCACCGAGGGTTCGAAGCGGCAACTAAGTTTTTCATTACTAGGACGAATCAGAGAGAACGGACGAAGGCGTGGATCGTTTCCGATTTCGGTGAGGAGAACGTTATCGGAGCTTTCGATGAACGAACGACTTTCACCAATCTTCGAATCGGAAACCACCAATCGGCCAAAACGATTTTTCACCTCTGCCAGAAGGTACTCAACCGGTTGGGGAAGTTTTGAACCGAAAGCATTAGTCAAAATTTGAGAAATCTCTTCGGTAGACAAGCCGGTTTCTAGGCCGTGGCAAACACTCAACGCGCTCAAACGATACGTTGAAGCCAGTCCGATGTTTTCGGTGTTGGCGAAGCGTCGAAGTAGCGCTTCCGTCTTGGTTGGTAGTGGCCCAGGGGAGATGATGCTGAGGTCGGCTTGGAGAATGATGCGTTCTTGAACCGCGGGCAGATTCGGGGCAATTAGTTTTTCAAAAGACTTCGAACCAGAAACCGCTGCCGAGAACCAGCTTGCCGCGTGCTCCTCGAAGGTAAGACCAAAACTTTCGGCGCTCTGCAAAATCAGCCCAATTCTTGAACCGGCCGTGTTTTCGGCAAGCGGGAAGTGTTCCTCCAACCAGCTACGCAACGACCTGCCAGACTTCAGCGAAGACAACTCGAGCGAGAGTTCAGGGCCGAGCAGATCGGTGAAGTTAGAGAACATAGTTTTCATTCGTGCGAGTTGCTCTTGCTCCAACCACTCAATTGCTTCTGCCGTTAGGAGGTGGCGACCCTGGTTCAGGGTCATCAGTCCAAGGCGACCGGCTAGGGCAAAAGTGGCTTTGGCAAAATCGTTTGGTTTCCCGAGGGCTGCCGCTAAACGCTTTACGTCTGGTAGACCAACGCCGCTCTTACCCACTTCGCGAATCAGGTGCTTTTCTAGGTCGAAAATTAACTCGGTCAGCGCCTGCATGGTTTCAAAAGCAACCAGGCCACAGTTTTTGTCTATGTCGATTTGAGTCGGGGCAATTGGCTGTTCAGTAACGATTCGAAAGCTCCGAGTGAAAGCTTTGTTGGCATTCAGTTGGTCAATCAGTGCGCCATAGGCCTTGGCCTTGCCTTGCTCACGATAAACCAATTGCAGTCTTAGCAAACTCGCAAATTCGGCATCTTTTACGGATTCGCCGTTTGAAATAGCTGAGAGCGTTGCGAGTTGCCTGCTACTGAGCGAACCAATAACCGAGGCATAGCTTTTGGGCGAATTCAAAATCTCGGCAAGCGAATAGAAATCGTCGATGTTACCGAGAGGAATTAGTCGAGCTGCAACCAATGAGCGAAGGCCGTCGTCAGACAACCCCCGTAGTGCTTCGACTAACTGCCTGAGTTCACTCATGAATTAGTTGGAACCGCTTTTCTTGCGCATCTGCAAAACCAAGAGTGTGATGATCAAAAGCGCAGCACCAGGCAGGCCAATGTAAGGAATCAAAATGAAGTAAGAGGTGTCAACAACGTGGCTGAGTAACATCAAACCGACGATTGATAGCACCGAAATGCCTACGAGACCAACCGCCATTGCGGCCAGAATGTTTTCGAGTCGTGCACGACCATTTCCAGAGTTTGCCATCCTTTTAGGATACCTGTCTCAAAGGGTCGGTAAAATGGAGGTTCAACACATGGAGGTGCACGAATGCCAACCGGCAAAGTGAAGTTTTTTGATGACATCAAGGGTTTTGGTTTTATCCAGTCCGATGAAGGTGCAGAGGTTTACCTGCACGCTTCGGCGCTACCCGATGGAATGACCGCGGTCAAGAACGGCACCCGTATTGAATACAGCGTGGTCGACTCGAAGCGAGGCGCGCAGGCTATGAGTGTTCGCATTCTTGAAGCACCGGTTTCGCTGGTTCAGGCGAACCGTCGTAACTCAGACGACCTAGCTGCAGTTGTTCAAGATTTGATTCGTCTACTGGACGGACTTGGCCCATCGTTCAAGAATGGCCGCCGCCCAGAGCCGGAGAAGGCACGTCGTATTGCAGCAATCCTGCGACGCGTTGCCGATGACCTAGATGAGTAACCTCAAAGATCTCAGTGAATACGCTGGTGAGGCTGCCCGTCTCACCGGTGGTCGTCGTGCGGTTGGAAACTACATTCGCACCGATGAAGAAGAGCCTGGACTTCGAAGCTACATTTTTGAAAGCACCGTTCGCGGCTATGTTGGCTGGTATTGGTCGGTAACTATTTACCAACCAGAAGGCCAAGAGCCCACCATCTCCGAAGTAGTCATGATGCCTGGCGACGGTGCTCTAATCGCACCAAAGTGGGTTCCATGGTCTGAGCGCCTAGCCGACTACAAGGCATTGCAAGCAGAGCTTGAGGCACAGGCGGCTGCCGAAGCCGCAGAAGCTGCCGAGGCGCTTTCAGAGGAAGAAGTTGAAGCTGACGAAATCGACGAAGAGCTTGAATTGGTCGATGCCCCTGAAGAAGAGACCATCGAGCAGGCAGAAGAAGTGTTACTTGCTTCGACCGAATTTGATGTAGAAGAAGAGCCCGAGGAAGAAACCAACGAAGCAAGTTCCAAGCCACCACGATTTTTCAGCTGGAAGAATCGCCGGAAAAACAAGAAAAGCAACTAAGGCGAGAGCCCAAATTACAAGTCCTGCCAGAGCAACTGCTCTGGCATTACTTTTCACCGGGGCTGGGTCTGGCCGGCGGTCTTCTTCTTTAACGAAAAACTTCACTAGCCGAGGTGCTCGATTGCATAGTCGATTGCCTTAAGCAGTTGGGCAACATCGGCGGCGTCGGTGGCGGTGAAAGTCGCGATACGCAACTGGTTGCGTCCGAGCTTGCGATAAGGCTCAACGTCGACGATTCCGTTGGCGCGAAGCACCTTAGAAATTGCCGAGGCGTCGATGCCATCGAAGTCGATGGTGGAAACAACCTGAGAGCGGTGTTCCGGGTTTGCAACGAACGGGGTTGCGAACTGGTTTGATTCAGCCCAGCTGTAAATCAGGTTGCTGGCCTCGCGGGTGCGGGCATCTGCCCAAGCCAGTCCGCCGTTTTCATTCATCCAGTCGATCTGCTCGGCAAGCAGGAACAGGGTAGAAATTGCCGGGGTGTTCAGTGTCTGGTTGAGACGCGAGTTATCGATTGCGGTCTTCAGGCTCAAGAATTCTGGGATGTAGCGGTCGGTCGCTGCAATCCGCTCTGCTCTCTCGATTGCTGCTGGCGACATAAGGGCAAACCAAAGTCCGCCGTCGGAGGCGAAGTTTTTCTGCGGAGCGAAGTAGTAGACGTCGGTCTCCAAAGGATCGAAGTCGATACCTCCAGCAGCTGAAGTGGCATCGGTTAGGAATAGCGCACCTGGGTCAACGCCAGTGATTCGCTTTACTGGAGCGACTACGCCGGTAGAAGTTTCATTTTGTGGGTAAGCGTAGATGTCTACTCCGGCCTCGGCCTGAAGTTCCAAACGTGAACCTGGTTCGCCATTTAGAACGGTTGGCTTGGTCAGCCAAGGGGCACTTAGAGCGCTGGCGAACTTGTTGCCGAACTCACCGTGTACCAGGTTCTGAGCCTTCTTTTCCGCAAGAGAAAACGCTGCGACATCCCAAAAGGCGGTCGAGCCACCATTACCGATGACGATTTCATACCCATCCGGGTTATGGAACAGATCCATAAGTCCGGTCTGAACTCGCTTGACCAGGTTCTTGACCGGTGCCTGGCGGTGCGAGGTGCCCATGAGCGAGGCTCCCTCAGCTGCAAAAGCCGCCAGCTGGGCTGGACGAACCTTTGACGGACCGCAGCCAAAACGGCCGTCGGCAGGAAGCAGGTTGTTAGGAATGATGATTTCGCTCATGAGTCAATTATCCTTGACGAAAGCACAGGAAGGAGTTCGCACTTGCACGATCTAATTGACACCACAGAAATGTATTTGCGAACCGTCCTCGAGTTGATTGAAGAGGGCCAGGTTCCAATGCGCGCTCGCATCTCGGAGCGACTCGACCATTCCGGCCCCACCGTTTCGCAAACTGTTGCTCGAATGGAACGCGACGGACTGCTTTTGGTGCGCGATGACCGCCAGTTGGAATTGACTGCTGAGGGTCTGGCTCAGGCTACTCGCGTGATGCGCAAACACCGTTTGGCGGAACGCTTGCTCGCAGATGTGATTGGGCTTGAGTGGGAGTTTGTGCACGAGGAAGCCTGCCGCTGGGAACACGTGATCAGTGAACAGGTAGAACGCAAGATTATTGCTTTGATCGATGCACCCGATCGCTCTCCATATGGCAACCCGATTCCCGGGCTAGCCGAACTTGGCCTCGACTCGAATCCAAGTTTCAACGATGGCTGCGTGAGTCTCCTAAAGGCCTTAGACATCGAAGGTAAGGGATCCGGACTCACCCTTCGTCGAATTGGCGAACCGATTCAAATTGATCCGGAGTTTTTGAATCAGCTGAAAGTTTTGGGAATCGTGCCTGGCGCAAAGCTAGATATCGAACACGCCGACAGTCGAGTCTTCATCAGCGCCTCAGGCTCGGTTGAGGGCCTAGCGGTCGACCACGACATTGCCCTGCATTTCTACGTAGACGCCTAGCAAATGGCTTAAACACCCCTAGTGGGGTAAACTTGGTCTTCCAACGACCGTGAACACGGAGGTTAGCTTTGGCCAACAAGCCGAGCGGGCGACGACGTGCAGACGTTAAGGTAAACGTCTTAGAGCAGTTTGAACTGACCAGTCGTAAATCCGTCCTAGATAAGCAAGCAGCTAAGCGCTCACGCGCCGAAGCTCGTGCCGCAAAGAGCGCCGAGCGCGTTGCACGCATGCTTGAGGTCGAAACTTCAGTTCGTGAAGGTAAGTCGGTTTCGTTCACCTCGCGTGTAGTTTCTGGAGTCAGCCGCCAAACTTTCCGTCGCAACCTAACCAGCACGGTCACCTTCTCCGTGGCCGCAGGTCTTTTCGCGGCATTTACTTTGCCGGCTTATGCATTCAGCCCCGCGGTAACCGCCCTGAATGGCGCTGGAAACCTAAACCAAGACACCCAAGGCTTGGTCGTTGACAGCCTCGGCAACCAGATTGTTACCGACCGCGGAGGCGCCAAAACAACTTCGGCAGCCGCTTTGCGCAATGCAACACTCAGCCGATACCGTGCCTGGAGTGGATACACCGCTGAGGACTATCTAAAGAACCCTCCATACGATTCGGCCACTGGTGCTCAAATCATCAAGGTTGCTTCGAAGTACATTGGTGTTCCATACGTTTTCGGTGGCTCAACCCCAGCCGGCTTCGACTGCTCTGGTTTCACACGTTACGTCTGGGCTCAGTTTGGTATTTCTCTGGCTCACTCGGTGCACGCCCAAAGCGCTCGCGGAAAGCTTATTCGCGCCAAGGATGCCCAGCCTGGCGACCTGGTGGTTTGGAACGATGGCGGCCACATCGGTATCTATGCCGGTGGTTGGAACATGATCCACGCGCCTAAGCCCGGCGACTCCGTGAAGCTTGCAGAAATCTATGACGAACCTTATGCGGTTCACTTCGTGCGAATTTACAAATAAAAGTTCACTAAATCGTTACCGTTGCGTTTGCTAGGTTTTTGACCCAAAGTCGTACTCTAAAAACAAGTTGCTTGTTAGGAGTAGTCATGGGCAGGATGCACCATCGGATACAACTTCAAGTTCTTTGCGTCAGCTAGCGCGTCACCGTCATGGTGGCGCGTTTTTTGTTTGGAGGGTCATGAGAACGCTGGTACTAAATGCGGGATACGAACCGCTTGGTGTGGTGTCATTCAAACGAGCACTGATCTTGGTGCTGAATCAGAAGGCGACCGTCCTGGCTGGTGCTGGGCAACTTGAAGTTCACAGCGCTACGGAAACTCTCAAGCTCCCTTCGGTAATTCTTTTGAGCCGATACGTTCGAGTTCCAACCACCCGCAAAATTCCGGTGACTCGAAGGGGCGTGCTTCGCCGTGATGGTTGGCGCTGTGCTTATTGTGCGAAACCCGCTAACACCATCGACCACGTTCAACCGAAGTCGAAGGGTGGCACCGACAGCTGGGATAACTTGGTGGCCTGTTGCTTCCGTTGCAACAACCAAAAGAGTGACCGAACCTTGCACGAACTTGGTTGGGAGCTGAAAATCACGCCGAAGATGCCGACCGGACTGCAATGGTTGGTTCGCGGGGTGGAGCGTTTGGAGCCCGAGTGGGACGAGTTTTTGGGACTACCAACCGCGGCTTGAAAAGTGCCCCCGAGAAGAATCGAACTTCCGCACAAGGTTTAGGAAACCTCTGCTCTATCCACTGAGCTACGGAGGCTTGTGGCTTCAACCAAATATACCTTTAGCCAGTTAGCCTAAGAGTGTGGAAGAGAACTCAATCGTTTCGCGGATTAACTGGGACGCCTGGATCCGAGAGATTCGTGACATCGGCAAAACCAATGGCCTCACGAATTTCGCTATAAACGAGTTCGGTCAAATCGACTTAGAGCGTTCACATCCCGGAGGTATCGCTCAATTTACCTCCAGCGGAACTTCACTACTTTCCAACCTGGTTCGCGAGCCGCTGGCCTTTGCCAAAGCGCTCACCACGGCAAGGCGAATCAAAGCCAAGACGGTCAACCACCTAGACAATTACGGTATTCACACCAGTTATCTAGTCGGTGGCTTGGCAAGTTTGGAGCAGGATGGTTTTGATCTAAATCTCCCTATCCTGCTTTGGCCGGTGCAACTGGTTCGTAAGACCGACGACTTCGAGATCACTCGCGCGGGCTCGCCTTTTGTGAACCCAGCGTTGGTCGCAGCGCTTTTTCACACTTATGGCGTTTCACTAAATTCGTCGAAGGTTTTGGCGTTACTTAGCAACGCAACCGACCTGCTACCAATTGCCGTAATCGACTACATGGCCTCACTTTTGGAAGCCGACGCGAATGTCCAATTCCAACGTGCACTGGTAATCGGTAATTTCGCGGTTGAGCCTTCGCTTATGGAAGCTGACATAAAACCTGAGGGCAGCTTGCTCCTTCGCCAATTGGCGGAAGTTTCTGAAGTTTCCGATAACTCAGCGGAATTCCTTGAAGAACCGCGCCTAGTTGCCGACGCCGACAGCACCCAAAAGCGAATCGTTGCTCGAGCTGTCAATGGTGACAGTTTCGCGGTGGAGACCTTGCCTGGTTCCGGCTATACGCAAACCGTAGTAAACGTGCTGACCGCGTTGGTGCATGAAGGTAAGAACGTAATGGTCGTGACCCCACGTCGCCAAACGATTAACGAACTGTCGGAACGCTTGGCCGACATCGGTCTGGGTGGCCTGCTGGTTCGAAGTTCAAGTATTTGGATGGACGTAGTTGGTGCAATTTCTCGATACGAAAAGGCCCAAACGGTTGACTTGGTTGCAGCCGGTGTTCATCGCGAAGCCACAGCGGCTCGGTTGGAAACCTATCTCGACCAACTAAGTAAGCGCGATGAGAGCCTGGGTTTCTCCCTTCTTGAAGTTTTGGAAAACCTGGCTAGGTTGGCGGCCATGCCAAACGCGCCAACCAGTACCGCTCGAATTGATTTCGCTGGCCTGAACCGGTTCCGCGATCGCACTTCAGCCCTTGAACTTTTAGAGAGGGCCGAGCGTGCCGGCCTATTTAAGTTCGGCCCCGCTGACAGCGCCTGGTTTGGCGCGAACTTCCAAACAGCTGAAGAATTACAAGAAATTTCCGAACTGGCCAAGCAATTGCATTCACAGCAGTACCGTGAGCTGGAACGAAAACTCGACGACATTGTGGTGCGAGCAAATTTCCGTAGCCCCAAGTCACTTAGCGAACACGGGCAGTATCTTCAATTACTTTCGGGCGTGGCCTCCACTCTGGACCGCTTCGTTCCCGAGGTTTTTGAACGTGATGTTACCGAACTAATTGAGGCAACCGGGCCGAGAAAGTTCGGCGGAGCGGTTTCTGGGTCAACACGCAGAAAGCTCAAAAAGCTTGCCAAAGAGTATCTTCGAGCTGGAATGTCGGTTTCCGATCTACACCTGGCTCTAAAGGAAATCAAGACACAGCGTGAGCTCTGGGCGCAATTTACGAACGTGGAGGCTTCACCATTCAACGTGGCGGGCGTCTCGGATGCAGTGGTCGCCTACCGAAGTTTCATAACCGACTTGGCAAGAATTCAGGCGCATCTTGACGATGCCTTGGCTGGTGACCTTTTGGATCTTTCGGTAACCGAATTCGCCTCAACGGTAGCGTCTTTGGCAGACCAAACCGGCCCTCTGGAGAACCTGGAAGAGCGAAACCGAGTGCGTGCTGAACTTGCCGAAGCCGGTCTCACCGAGGTCTACCGGGACTTCGCTGCGTTGCATGTGAGCGCGCAGCACCTAACGTCGCAGATGGATTTGGTTTGGTGGCAGTCAGCTTTCGAGCTGCTTCTCAAAACGCAGCCAGAACTTGCCTCTGTTTCTGCTGCGGGAATCCGTTTACTTGAAAAAGATTTCGTCGAGGCTGATGCGAATCTAATTCACTTAGGGGTTGAGGCGTTCAACGCGCTCCAGTCTCACCATTGGAAAGAAACCCTCGAGGCTAATCCAGAGCAAACGGAGTCACTCAAAGAACTTCTGAGAGCTAAACAGGCAACCTACCGAAGTGTCCAGGCGGCGTCTGGTCCTTTGGCAAATATCTTGTTAGCCGCGGTAGCACTTTCGCCATACGAAGTTGCTGGCAAGGTTCCAGCCAATCTCCATTTTGATGTCGCCCTAATCCTTGATGCAGCGGGCTCGAATGTTGGCGACAATGTTTCGTCTCTCCTTCGGACTAGTCAGGTAATCGCCTTCGGTGACAGCGCAATTGCGGCTCCGGTCGGTTTTGAATTGGAAGCGAATGAAGTTCCAACCGAACTTGATGCCACATCTGAATCACTCTTCGACAAGGTGGCGCGTATTTTCGGTGTTGAGTCGATGCGCAAGAGTTGGCGACCAACCGGGCAGACTCTAGGTTCACTGATCAACCGCGAGTTTTACCAGAACCGAATTGTGTTTGAACCAACCGCCGCCGACTATGCGGGTCGCCCTAACTTTGAAGTCCTCAATGTGAAAACCAAGCCGGTCAGTAAAGCTGACCTCTTGGCAGAGAGCCCAGACCAAGAAGTTAGTGAAACCGTTGATGAGGTAGTTCGCCATGCGAGCAAGCACCCAGCCGACTCACTCATGGTGGTTACAGCCTCGGATGTTCAAGCCGAACGGATTCGGGGAGCACTTGCAGAGCGAGTTTTGGAACTTCCAGACCTGAAGCAGTTCTTCGATTCTCACGGCGACGAAAAATTCGAAGTGGCAACTTTGAATGAACTTTCCCACCGAGTAGCCGACCGAGTTATCTTCTCACCAGGGTTCGGCGTCCTGGCAAACGGCCATGCATCCAACGCACTCGGGCAACTTAGCCAGGCTAGTGGCCGAAGAACTCTCGCCAATATGTTGGTCAGTGCGCGTAAATCGCTAACTATGGTCACCGCGATCTCGACTGAATCACTGCCTCTAGAGCCTGTAGGGGCCGCCAAGCAATTCGCAAAAATGTTCAAATATGCAACAGCCAAAACTCCAACTGACTCGGAGATCGATAGCGACCCAATGCTCTCCGACCTTGCGCTGAGACTTCGAAAACTTGGAGCTCACGTGACTCTCGGTTACACCGCTCGAATTCCGATGGCTGTGTCTTTCGGTGCCAAATCGGCAATCATTCTTCCGGATTGGAACTTAATCGGCGACGACCTGAGCGAGCGAATTCGCTTACGTCCTGCATTACTTTCGGCGATGGGTTGGACCGCGATTAGAGTTCACGCGCTTGAAGTATTTGCCGACCCTCAGGCCTTGGCGGTCCGAATCGGCGACGAACTTGGAATGCAGATCACCCGCAAGCCGCAAACACTTTTCGATGAACCGAGTTTTGAGGAAACCGATGCTGCCTGGGGAGATTCTCGAGATTCAAACGATCAGAGACTGAAGAACGACAAGCCGCCGCACTGGGGCTAGTCGCCTTTCGGGGCTGAGCCAGAATCGTTTCGGTAAAAACCGGTTCCCTTGAAGGTCACGCCAACCTGACCGAAAACCTTGCGCAATTCGCCCCCGCACTCTGGGCACTTGGTAAGTGCTTCGTCAGAGATTGCTTGCTGAACGTCGAAGGCGTGTTCGCAAGTCTTGCAGGCGTAAGAGTAGGTAGGCATCTATCTAATTTTAACTTCTAAATTTCAACGATGGCGCTGCAGGTGCAAATTGCCTGCACCGAAGCATCGTGGGCTTCAGTAGGAACGGAGTCAACGAGCTCATCATCATGAACTAAAACGACAACCTTTTTTGCGGAAACCTTTGCCAAGGCTCGATCGTAAAAACCCCGACCTCGCCCAAGTCTGTGCCCCGTTCGGTCGGCTGCCAAAGCCGGAACAACCATTAGGTCAACTTCAGTCAGCGCCACCGCATCGCCAAGTGGTTCATTCATTCCAAGCGGATGCCGTGCCTGATCCTCGTTGAACGCGACCCATTCCAGCACATCACCGTTGACTCTCGGCACAAAAAGTTCAACGCGATCGCCCAATTGGCAGTGCTTCAGAAATACGTTGGTGCTCGGTTCATCGCCAAAGGAAATGTAGCAAGCCACTGTTCGAACTCGCTCTTCCCACGCGTAGTCGATTAGCAACTGCGAATGCGCATGGCCGCAATCATGGCCATGTTCTCGTGTGTCTAGAACACGCTTGCGTAACTCTCGTTTCATTTGGGTTACCGCATCTGCACTCATGCGACTAATCTTGCCATCGTGCCCTTCACATTTGCGCTAACCCACGGAGACGTATCGCTTCGGCTGCTTCGAATGCGCGATTGGAAACGCATCGAAGCCTTACAACTAGAAAACCGAGACTGGTTTAGGCCATGGGAAGCAACTAATCCTGAAGGTCCGATGAATTTTGATTTTCGGGCGTTGGTTCGCAATTCACTTCGACAGTTGAACGACGAATCTTCGCTCCCGCTTGTGATCGAATACCAGGGAAAATTGGTCGGCCAGTTAACCGTTTCAAACATTTTGCATGGTTCTGCCAGCACCGCTTATATCGGTTATTGGATCTCGCCGTTGGTTGCGGGTAATGGAATCACGCCAATTGCCGTGGCCCTTGCCACCGACTACATGTTCAAAGTTGTTGGGCTTCATCGAATCGAAATCGACATTCGTCCTGAAAACAAGGCATCTCTGCGAGTGGTCGAGAAATTGGGTTTCCGGTTCGAGGGAACCAAAAAGGGATTCATTCACATCAATAACGCCTGGAGAGACCACTCGGTTTTTGCTCTAACCGCAGACGAAGTGCCCGGTGGTTTAGTAAATAAGTTCATGAAACATTAAACACGCCCACCCAAATATCAAAACTTTGGCAGTTCATCCATATCGTTGATATATGAATCTTTCTTCCGGTGGTCTAGCAATCCTTGCGATTGCTGCAATCTGGTTTTTAGTATTCCTTCCGTCGTTCATAAAAAGTGATCGAGTCAAAGTTTCGACAACTGAAGAAGCGAAGGTTTCTGGCTATATTTCGAATTCCACTTTGAGCAATAGTGCCAAGCAGGCATTAGCTTCGCGTCGCGGCAGAACACTGATGGCAACTCTTGCATCGGCTTCGTTCGTGGTCGCCGGCCTCTCAATTTTGGAAGTAGTTGTGAGCGGATCTGCCCTTCCGGCGGCAATCGGTTCGAGTTTGTCTACCGCACTGTTCACCTGGCTCACGGTGAAAGCGCACCGCAAATACGTATCTGAACTTTCTGGCACCGTTCGTCGCGCCGTTCCAGTCAGCAAGCCAACCAAGCGTTCGATTCCTGAGGTTGCAAACGTCGATGATAAAACGTGGCAACCTGACCAACTTCCAAAACAGTCTTATCTTCAAACCGGCGCCATCGAAATTGTTGAACTTGCCGAGGTCGTTTCGATTGAGCATGAAAAACACCAAGACGAACTTGCAAACATCGACGAAATTTTGCGCCGTCGCCGACATGTTGGCTAGTTAGGCGCGATTGCAGTCTTAGAGGTTATTTCTAAAACCTCAGGTAACCTTTAGATGCAAGAACCCCCATACATCGAGGAGTTATTTTGGGAATCAAGGAAAGTTTCAACAAGCTAATCAAGCGCGGCGAGAAGAACGCTAAGTCGGTTGGCAAGGTTTTGGCTGCAGCAGCAGAAGACATCGCGGAAGACGCAGTAGACGTTGCTCAGGATCTAGCTAAGGATGCAGGTCGTGCAGTTGCCAAGGGCAAGAAGGCTGCAACCCAGGCTGTCAACAAGAGCGCTAAGACTGTTACCAAGACCGTTAAGAAGGTAGAAGCGAACGCAACCAAGGCAGTAGCCAAGGGTGCTAAGACTGTTACCAAGACCGTCAAGAAGGCAAGCACCACTGCTCAGAAGGCTGTTGCCACCGCTGAGAAGAAGGTTGCCGCTGCAACTAAGCCTGCTGTGAAGAAGGCTGCTCCTAAGGCTGCCGCGAAGCCAGCTGCTAAGAAGCCAGTTGCTAAGAAAGCTGCTGCTAAGCCTGCTGCCAAGAAGCCAGTTGCTAAGAAAGCTGCTGCAAAGCCTGCTGTGAAGAAGGCTGCTCCTAAGGCTGCTGCAAAGCCAGCCGCTAAGAAGCCAGCTGCTAAGAAGGCTGCACCAAAGAAGTAAATTCTTTTTTGAAAAACCCCGTCGTTTATTCGGCGGGGTTTTTTGTTACCCAAGCAGTTGCCTGGTCGAGGGTTGGGTGTAGGAACTCAAATCCAGTTGCGAGTAGTTTGTCGGCTGTCATCTTTTGGTTGCATAGCAGAAGCTCATCGGCGCCTTCACCAAAAGCCAAGCGCAACGCAAACGCTGGAACCGGAATGATGGTTGGTCGCTTTAGCTGCTTTCCTAGGCTCTTGATTACCTGTGAGCAAGTAGCTGATTCGGGTGCGGTTAGGTTATAAACACCACTTGCGCTTTCGGTGTTGATTAGGTGCAGAATTGCACGAACTTCATCGGGCAATGAAATCCAAGCCCACCACTGTTTCCCAGAACCTAGTCGCCCGGCTACGCCAAGTTTTAGTAGCGGCAAAAGTCGACCCAGTGCTCCAAGTTTTCGGCTCATCACCATGGTGGTGCGAATAAGAACTACGCGAGTGTTGGCCTGCTTCGCTACTTCTTCCCAGCGATAGGCTAGATCGCTAAGGAAGCCAAGACCTTTAGGGGTTTCTTCGGTGGCGATGTTTGATTTGGTGTCGCCGTAAAAACCAGATGCCGAACCGCTCACGAAAACCTTTGGAGGATTTTTACAGCCATTGATTGCATCCACCAGCATTTGGGTGGTGTCAATTCGCGACTGGATTAGTTCCTGCTTGTACTTCTTGGTCCATGGAAGCTTCCCAGTGGTGGCTCCAGCCAGATTGACAATCGCATCAACGGTTTCGAGTTCTTCCGAAGTGACAACGGTTCCACGCTTCCACTCGATTGGTTCATGACCGAGAGTGCGAAGTTGCCAGACCAGTTCGGTTCCGATCAGCCCGTGGCTGCCGGTAATTAGTACGCGCATGTTTATCCAAATTCGTCTGGGTTAGGTCCCATACGCAAACCCTCGTCGAGAGTTGCGATTGAAGACATTTGCTGGTCGTTGAGTTCGAAATCAAACACACTGAAGTTCTCAACGAGTCGATCGCGGTGAGTGGTCTTAGGGATTACTAGGTTGCCTAGCTGAAGGTGCCAGCGGATGATTACCTGGCTAACCGTCTTTCCGGTTTCTTCGGCGATCTGAGCGAGTACCGGGTTGTCGTTCTTGCCGGCGCGAGCCAGAGGAGACCAAGCCTCGGTTAGTACCTGGTGGTTGGCATTCGCTTCACGAACCTGGACCTGTTGGAAGAATGGGTGAAGTTCGACTTGGTTGATAGTTGGCTTTACGTCCGAGTTATGAATGAGCCGCTCGAGGTGTGCTGGCTGAAAGTTGCTTACACCGATGTTTCGCACTAGGCCATCGGCCAAAACCTTTTCAAAGGCTTTCCAGGTTTCTAGGTAAAGGTCTTGGGTTGGGCTAGGCCAGTGAATAAGCAGCATGTCGATGTAGCCAAGGTCTAGTCGGCTAAGCGATTCGTCGATGGCCATTAGTGATTCGTCGTAGCCTTGGCGGTCGTTCCAAATCTTGGTGGTCACAAAGACGTCTTCGCGGGCGATTCCAGATTCGCGAATTCCCTGACCTACTTCGGCTTCGTTCCCGTAAAGGGCCGCGGTGTCGATGCGGCGGTAGCCAACATCGATGGCTTCGCGCATAAGGTTCACGGCTTCGTCTTGGGCTACTTTGTAAACGCCAAGGCCGAGCTGCTCGATGGTGTTGCCATTGTTCAGGGTTAGCTTCATGTGATTACTAACTCCAAGGACCGAAGACTGTATTCCATTCTTCGATGGTTCTTTCGGTAATGGCCCCAGCGATCTCAAACGGATCGTTATCGAGAAGCTGGTTTAGTTCTTCGATGGTGTCCGCTTTCCAGATCAGCAGCGCAGCCGGGCGATTGACCATTGGGCCGCTGGCGAGCAGCGTGCCGTGCTCAAGTTGAAGCCCCAACCATTCGCGGTGAATTGGTCGAATCTCGTTCACCAATTCGACATCGTCGGTGTAGTGATAAGTGACAGCGAAGTTAGGCATTAGGCATCCTTCTGGTTGAGGGGTGGATTGAAACGAACGGTTATGAGCGCCACGGTTACGGCCAAGAAGCTAGATAGTCCGGTGACATACCAGGCTGCCTCGGCGGCAACGTTGTCGATGATGATTCCGGCGACGGCTGCGCCAAACGAGTATCCGAGTAACTGCCCGGTGTTAGCCCAACCGTATGCTTCCGCGCTGTCGGCGGTGCCAAAACTTACCGAAATCATTGACGCCATTGTGGCAAATGCTGGAGCCACACCAATTCCGGTTACAAACCAGCAAATTGTGATCCAGACCAGGTCGGTTGGGTTTACAAATACGGCTGCATAGCCAACCAAAACCACGCTTAGGAACTTGAGTAGCGCCCATTTGGTTTTGGCGCGGTGACCGAAAGCAAAACCGCCGACGATTGAACCCAACGAGAGCGCAGCGATGACGATGCCGGACGGCGCGACACCGAGAACGGCCACGGTTCCAACTTCAGCTCCACCAAACGAAGCCACTAAAAAGAGGTTGATCAACACATTCGCTTGAACAATTGGTTTACGCAAGATTCCGCCAAGTCGGCGCTTAGATTTAGGGATCTTCATCTCGCCGATTTCAGGGTTTCTCGAAAACAGGTAGGTGCCAATAATTTGCACTGTTGCCATGAACACCATGGCGCTGGTGCTGTTGTAGGTGGCGGTAATCATGGTTGCCAGCACTGGGCCGAATACCCACAGGAATTCTTGAAGTGTGGCATCTAGAGAGAAAAGGTAAGAGGTCTGCTTCGCGGTGATCAGGCTTGGGTAAACCGATCTGGCGATCTGCTGAATTGGTGGGGAAGTGAGTCCCACGATAAGACAGGCAAGGATTGTTAGCCATTCTGGACCGCGGAAGAAAGCGATGAAGACCATTGCCAAAGAGCTTGTTGTTGCAACTATGCGAAGAACTCTTCGTGGACCCCATTTGCTGAGGCGTCTGGCGATTAGCGGGCCAGAAATTGCTGCACCAACCGTCTCAGCGCCGAGAGCAATACCGGCAATGGTGTAGCTGTGGTACATCTGCTGAACGTGCAAAACGATGGCCAGGCTCATCATTCCGAACGCGAAGCGGGCTAGAAGTTGCGTTCCCATGACACGGGCAACGCCTGGGCGGCTGAGTACTGCACTGTAACTTGGCATAACCTCACCAGCCTACTTGGAACTAAATCCAGGTTGGCAGCCACATGTGCAGTTGCCAGTACCAGAGCGGGATTGGGAGCCCTAAGTAGAGCGGCAAGAAGAACAGGAAGATACCGAAGGCTATCGAAGATGCAATCACGACCAGACGGTGAGCGCGGTAACGGTAGGCCATCAGCGAGATCACCAGCAGAATCCAAGGCTCAAATGTGACCGAGTAGAACTGGAACGAGGTTCGGTTGAAGTAAATCAGCCATGGCAGGTACCCGGCTAGGTAGCCGGTAAAAACTAGGACGCTTACGCGATCGCGGTTTCGAACGAACCAGGCGAACAAAAAGCCGAGTGCCATCATTCCACCGAGCCAAATTACCGGGTTGCCGATTGGGTTTATGGCGATAACCGTGCCGTCGTGGTTTTCAAAAAAGAATGATGTTGGGCGGAGCATGGCCAGCCAGGTGTTGGCGCTGGTTTGGTAGGGGTGCTGCATTGAGAGCGTTGAGTGAAAGTGGTACATCTGCTGGTGGTAGGCAATGAAGCTTCCCAGAACGTCTTTGGGGTTGTAACCCCAACCATGGCTGACGAACCACCCGGTCCAGCTGAGCAAATAAGGCACTAGCGCCAGCGGTGCCAGCAACAACTGCTTGAAACGTTTGGTTTGCCAAAGGTAATAAGCCAAGAACACTGCCAGGAAGAATGCGCTGGCCCATTTGATTGCGGTGCCAGCACCAAGTACCAAGGTCATGCCGACAATCCAGTTGGCCGATTTGTCGGAGTTCAGCGCTCGCACCAGCAAGTAGAAACCGAACAATACGGTGGTCATGACCAGCCCGTCGAGGATGGCAGTTCTGGAAATAACAATCGCCTGGCCGTCAATGGCTAGCAGGAACGCCGGAAGCAGAGCCCAACGCTTTGAACCAAACAGTTGCATGGCAACTAGATAAATGAACCAAACCGCGACGATGCCAAATAGGGCCACCATGATTCGCCAACCGAATGGATTGGTTGAGCCAAAGATTTGCATCCCGAGACCGATGATCCATTTGCCAAGAGGGGAGTGGACCACGAATTCCGGGGTGTCTATAACGCCATTGGACGTGAAGGTATCTTCGTTGCCTTTAGCCCATTGAAGTTCGTGGCCGGCTCGCCAAAGCGTGAAGGAGTCTTTCACGTAATAGGTTTCGTCGAACACCAGTTTTGATGGGGAACTAAGGTTCCAAAGACGGGTGAAAGCCGCTAAAACGAGAAGACCAAGTATCCCAACCCGATCCCCGATTGTTCGAAACCACTCCACAGTGCGCACAACCCAATGCTAATTGGGGAAAATAGAGGGTGATCATTCTTGCAGCCACCCCAATTGGCAATCTCTCCGATGCCAGCCCGCGACTTCGCGAACATCTGGAGAGTGCAAAGTTCATTGCCGCGGAAGACACCCGAACCACATTGAAGCTGGCGCAGGCCTTAGGCATTCACCTAAACGCAAAACTTTTTAGCCTTAACGAACAAAACGAGGGTTCTCGCCTGGAGCAACTGGTGCAGCTGGCCACGGAAGACGACCTGCTGGTAGTCAGCGACGCCGGTATGCCAACTGTGAGCGACCCAGGCTTTCTCTTAGTGCGTGCTGCAGTTGCCGCGGGGATTGAAGTTATTGCGATCCCAGGGCCGTCGGCAGTGGTTACTGCGCTCGCGGTTTCGGGGCTCCCTACCGATCGGTTTACGTTTGAAGGCTTTCTGCCTCGCAAATCTGGCGACCGCAAACGCGCCTTTGGTCAACTGCTAGCCGAAAGACGAACCATGGTCTTTTTTGAGGCTCCGCACCGAATTCACGAATCCCTAGTTGATGCCGTCGAAGTGTTCGGCCCTGAACGCCAAGGTGCCGTGGCGCGTGAACTCACCAAAAAGTTTGAGCAAACGGTGCGCGGCCCGCTTTCCGAACTGGTCGAATGGGCGAGCGTCGACCACAAGGGCGAAATGGTGCTGGTTATCGCAGGTGCTGCCGAAGAATCCGTCGAAGCAGTTGATTTGGTTGCCGAGGTGAAGCAACTAACCGCCAGCGGGACTGGAATGAAACAGGCCGTGGCGCAGGTTGCCAGCATGCACGGGGTCTCGAAGAGCGAGCTGTATCAAGCAAGCCTTGACGCACGCAATTAAGATAGAAGAATGCCTAACTCAAACGGGAAGTCGTTTTATTCAACGACACCGATCTTCTATGTGAACGATGCTCCTCACATCGGGCACGCCTACACCGAGGTTGCTACCGACGTAGTAACCCGTTGGCACGCCCAGCGCGGAGAGAACGCGTTCATGTTGACCGGAACCGACGAGCACGGCGAAAAGATTCTGCGCACCGCTGCTGCGAACAAGACCGAACCTAAGGACTGGGCCGACAAGCTGGTCCACGACGCCTGGTTGCCGCTTCTAGACACCATCGACATTCGCAACTCAGACTTCATTCGAACCACCGAACCGCGCCACGAGAAGAATGTTCAAAAGTTCTTGCAGCACCTCTACGACACCGGTTTCATCTACCAGGGTTCCTACGAAGGTAACTATTGCGTTGGTTGTGAAGAGTACAAGACCGAAGCCGACCTAATCGACGGTGAGGGTGCATTCGAAGGCCAGCCAGTTTGCGCGATTCACTCGAAGCCGGTTGAAAAGCTCAAAGAGACCAACTACTTCTTCAAGCTCAGCGAATTCCAAGAGCCGCTGCTAGACCTTTACGCAACTCAGCCAGACTTTGTGGCTCCAGACTCAGCCAAGAACGAGGTTGTTTCGTTCGTTCGTCGTGGTCTTGATGACCTATCGATTTCTCGCTCAAAGGAGAAGTTCGACTGGGGTATCGACATCCCTTGGGACGACAGCCACATCACCTACGTGTGGTTCGACGCCCTTCTGAACTACATCACCGCAATCGGTTACGGCGAAGACGAAGCGAAGTTCCAGTCGCTTTGGCCTGCCAGCCTGCAGGTCGTTGGAAAAGACATTCTTCGTTTCCACGCGGTCATCTGGCCGGCCATGTTGATGGCGGCAGGGCTTCCAACTCCGCGCCAAGTCTTCGGTCACGGCTGGTTGCTGGTCGGTGGCGAAAAGATGTCGAAGTCGAAGCTAACCGGTATCGCTCCAGAGCAAATCACCGACACCTTCGGTTCAGATGCTTTCCGGTACTACTTCATGAAGGCGATTGCTTTCGGCCAAGATGGCTCATTCTCTTGGGAAGACCTTTCGGCTCGTTACCAGTCGGAACTCGCTAACGGTTTTGGAAACCTTGCCTCGCGTGTGCTGGCCATGGTTAGCCGCTACTTCGACGGTGTCATTCCAGCTCCTGGCGAATATTCGGACGCCGACAAGGCAATTATCGAAGTTGCCCGCAAGGCTACCGAGGACGCCGACGCGGCCATCGAGCGCGTTGCGATCCAAGACGCAATCAACAGCATCTGGAACTTGGTCGATGAATTGAACAACTACATCACCGTGCAGGAACCTTGGGTTTTGGCGAAGAGCGAGGAAACCCGCGAGCGTCTTGGAACCGTGCTTTACGTTTGCTCGGAAGGTTTGCGTGCACTTGCCGTGCTACTAAATCCAATTGTTCCAAAGGCAACCGGCAAGCTTTGGGCTGCGGTTACCGGCGGAAGCATCGGAGCATTAGACGACGCACTCCTAGCCAGCGCCGGCGAATGGGGTGTGCTTCCAGTCGGCACCAAGATTTCCGAACTGGAACCACTGTTCCCACGAATCGAAACCGAAGCTGAAGGTAAGTAGTGACCTACCCGCCACTACCTGAACCGCTCGAGGTTGCCACGTACGACAACCACACCCACTTTGACATTGCCTACGGCGACGAAGCGATAAGCACCGAAGAGCAGCTCGCTCGAGCCGCATCGGTTGGTATCAAGGGTGTTGTGCAGGTGGGCGTGACCCTCGAGACGAGTAAGTGGTCGGCGGATCTGGCCGCTAAGGACCCTAGAGTTTTGGCGGCAGTTGCGCTTCACCCAAACGAGGCTCCGGAATACGGCACTCTCGAAAAACTCAATTCTGCAATTGATGAGATCGCCGAACTTGCCACCAAACCTCGCGTTCGCGCGATTGGCGAAACCGGTCTCGACTTTTTCCGAACCGAGGGGGAAGAGTCGCTTGCCCTTCAGCAGCACTCTTTCGAAGAGCACATTCGGATCGCCAAGGAAAACGACATCGCTCTGATGATTCACGATCGTGAGGCTCACGACCAGGTTGTGGCGACCCTCAAGCGAGTTGGTGCTCCGAGCAAGGTTGTCTTCCACTGCTACTCGGGCGATGTTGACCTTGCCGAGATTTGCATCGACAACGGCTGGTACATGTCCTTCGCGGGCAACATCACCATCAAGCGCAACGAACACCTTCGCAACTCTCTCGCAATGGCACCTAAGGAGCTGATCCTCGTTGAAACCGATGCTCCGTTCCTAACTCCGGAACCATTCCGCGGTCGTCCGAACGCCAGCTACCTGGTTCCGATTACGGTTCGCAAAATGGCTGAGGTTCGCAACGTCGATGTCAACGAACTTGCCGCTCAGCTAACACTGAACACCGAAACCGTTTACGGGTCGTGGAACTAATGGTTGAACTTCTAGGTGGAGCAGACATTCGCCAAATGGCCGATGCTTTAGGTGTTGTGCCAACTAAAAAGCTAGGACAAAACTTCGTCACCGACCCAAACACCATCCGAAAGATTGTGGCTTCGGCGAAACTTGGTGAAAACGAAACTGTCGTTGAAATTGGTCCTGGTCTTGGTTCGCTAACGCTAGGGCTGCTCGAAGTTGCCGAACATGTGATCTCGGTTGAAATCGATGCCAAGATGGCCGCTGCCATTGAGAAGACCGCTGCTACTCGTGCTGCCGGTCGAAAGTTTTCGCTGGTTACTCAGGACGCCATGAAGGTCACCGAATTACCGGCCGATCCAACCGCGCTGGTTGCCAACCTTCCCTACAATATCTCGGTTCCGGTACTGCTTCATTTCATCGAAACCTTCCCAAGCCTTCGTCACGGCCTCGTTCTGGTTCAAACCGAGGTTGCCCAGCGCCTAGCCGCTAAGCCTGGCAGCAAGGTCTATGGCGGACCTAGCGCCAAGCTGGCTTGGTGGGCTGATGCCAACATGGCTGGCAACGTAAGTCGCAGCATTTTCTGGCCAATTCCGAACGTCGATTCGTCGCTGGTTTACTTTGCCAAACGCGAGGAACCAATGGGTTCGGAAGACCTACGAATCAAAACATTTGCAGTGATTGATGGCGCATTTTCACAGCGACGCAAAACCCTTCGCCAAGCGCTAGCCGACCTAGCTGGATCGCCGGCTCAGGCCGAAGACCTGCTCATCAAAGCCGGAGTGAGCCCGCAAGCCCGCGGCGAACAATTGGTGATCGACGACTTCATCAAGATTGCGAAGCAACTGTGACCGAACTTCCTCCTCCAAGCCCTGGAATCGGGCGAGACAAAGACATCCTCACTCTGGATCTGTCATTTGAATTTGGGGCAGAGTCTGCGCGAGTCTTTTCAATTCTTGGAGATGAAGGGCAGTGGCCAGAAGGGCTGCCAGTGCGCATCTTGAAACGCCAACCGCACAACAAACTGATTGTGGCTCTGCCGGATTTCACCAGAGCCGAGATCTCAATCGAGCAAACCCCAGATGGCTGTGAAGTGTCTCTGGTTCACGATCTGATCAAGTCGGACGAAGACCAAAAAATGTATCGACAGAGCTGGAACACCTGGTTCAATCAAATTGAGAAGCGAGTATCCCTGTGATTACCGCCAGCGCGCCAGGCAAAATCAACCTCTACTTTGCGGTTGGTCCGAAACTTGCCAGCGGCTACCACGAGGTTTGCAGCGTTTATCTAGCGCTCAACCTTCGCGAAGAAGTTTCCGTTCAGAAGGCGTCCGAGTTCAAAATCGAGGTTTCTGGAAACATCAACAACCTGGCTTCGGTGCCAACCGACGAGAGCAACCTGGTTGCCAAGGCGGCAAAGTTGGTCACCCACGAAACCGTGGCTTTCCAAATCAACAAGCAAGTTCCTGTAGCCGGTGGAATGGGTGGCGGTTCGGCCGATGCTGCGGCAGCTCTTCTGGCCTCAAGTGAACTTTTCAAAACCGAGTTACCAACCAACTCGGTCACGCTTGGAGCCGATGTTCCGTTTGCACTAATCGGAGGAGTGGCACTGGGAACCGGGGTTGGCGAAAATCTGACTCCGCTCAAAATGCAAGGCGAACTTCACATCGTGCTAATCCCTAGCGCAGGCCAGCTCTCGACCCCGGTGGTCTATAGCCACCTAGACGAACTACGTGAGAACGCCGACCTAATCCCTGAAACAGCTCCGGTAACACCAGTTGAACTTATCGAGGCATTGGCAACGGGAAACGTCGACGAAATCGCAAAACACGCCCACAATGATTTGCAGTGGGCGGCGCTTTCGCTAAAACCAGAATTACAAGACATCATTGACCGTGCGAAGGCGGCTGGAGCGTTGACCGCGATGGTCTCAGGCTCAGGCCCAACCGTGTTCGCAATTGCTCACGATGAAATGTCAGCAACCCAAATTGCCTCCGAATTCGGTGGCTCCGCAATCGTTACCACCGGACCTTCCGCTGGCGCAAAGATAGAGGCCTAATGGCACACCTACTAGGAGCCGAGACCATCAGTCTCGAGTTCCCAACCAAGACCGTGTTCGACAACGTAACCGTTGGGGTGAACGACGGCGACCGCATTGGCGTAGTTGGGCGCAATGGCGATGGCAAATCAACTCTGCTCAAGCTTTTGGCGAAGACTCACCAACCAGACTCTGGTCGAGTTACCTATCGCGGCGGTTTGACGGTTGGAATGCTTACGCAGGTTGACTCGTTCGCCGGAGCCACCACTATCGGTGAAGCGGTCATCGGTCACCGTCCCGAACACGAGTGGGCTGGCGATCCAAAGGTTCGCGATGTTCTGGCCGGGCTCTTGACCGACCTCGACTGGTCGAAGCGCATTGAAGAACTTTCCGGCGGGCAGCGTCGTCGTGTTGCTTTGGCTGCCTTACTCGTGGGCGACTGGGACATCCTGATGCTGGACGAACCAACCAACCACCTCGACGTTGAAGGTGTTGCTTGGCTTGCAAATCACCTGAATAACCGTTGGCCTGCCAACCAGGGTGGTTTATTGGTTGTTACCCACGACCGTTGGTTCCTAGACGCCGTATGTAACTACACCTGGGAAGTTCACGACGGAATCATTGAGCCGTTCGAGGGTGGTTACGCTGCGTACATTTTGCAGCGAGTGGAGCGCGATCGCAGTGCGGCCGCCTCGGAATCGCGTCGTCAGAATTTGCTTCGAAAAGAACTTGCCTGGCTTCGTCGTGGTGCTCCGGCTAGAACCGCTAAGCCTAAATTCCGTATCGACGCCGCTAATGAACTAATTGCTAACGAACCAAACCCGCGCGACCGGGTGGCGCTCAGCAAATTGGCAACCACCCGTTTGGGTAAAGATGTGCTCGACGTTGAGGAACTGAGCTATTCGATTGCCGACAAGAACCTACTTTCCGACATCACCTGGCGTTTAGGTCCTGGCGACCGCGTTGGTTTGGTTGGTGTGAACGGCGCTGGAAAGACCACTCTGCTCAAGTTGCTAACTGGCGCTCTAAACCCAACCAAGGGTCGCGTGAAGCGCGGAAAAACCGTGAACATCGCTATTTTGACCCAGGATGTTCAGGAACTTGAAGAGTTCGCCGATGAGCGCATCTTTGCGCTGATCGCTCGCGAGAAAAGCACCTTCGTCGTGGATAAAAAAGAAGTTTCCACCACCCAACTAGTTGAGCAATTGGGCTTCACCAAGGAACAACTGCAAACTCCAATCGGTGAACTTTCTGGCGGCCAAAAGCGTCGTCTGCAATTCTTGCGACTACTTTTTGGTGAGCCAAATGTTTTGATCTTGGACGAACCAACTAACGACCTAGACACCGACATCCTGACCGCAATGGAACACCTGCTCGATAGCTGGCCAGGCACCCTGATTGTGGTTAGCCACGACCGTTACCTGCTTGAGCGAGTCACCGACGACCAATACGCCTTGCTTGGCGACGGCAGCCTGCGACACCTCACCGGTGGAATCGAGCAATACCTGCAACTTCGCGCAGCCAGCCTAGGCGCCAAATCCGAGAGCAAAACTTCGAGTTCTAAGCCAACCGGTTTGACCGGCGCTGCCCTTCGCGATGCTCAGAAGAATCTGGCTCGCTTGGAGCGCGCTCTAGAGAAATTGGCCATCGACGAAGCGGCTCTTCACGGCAAAATGGCCGAACATGACACCAATGATTTCGATGGTCTAAGCGAACTTTCGGCAAAACAATCGGAACTGAACAAAAAACGTGACGATTTAGAGGCCGAGTGGCTCGAAACTTCCGAATTGCTGGGCTAGTTTCTGGCAAACTAGAGGGGCAACCCTTTTGGGTCGCGGTCCGCTCTAGTGTAATGGCAGCACGGCGCTCTTTGGAGGCGTTCGGTATAGGTTCGAATCCTATGGGCGGAGCGTTAGGAGAGGTATGAGCAACCACAAGTTCGCGGTCATCGTTTTGGCTGCCGG
>CANGEU010000006.1 GCA_947452985.1 Micrococcales bacterium | reverse complement strand
TTGAAATCGCCTGGAACGGTCGCCGAGCCAAAACTAATTGCCAAGATAATCAGACCGACAATCGGGTAGGCGGCAGCCCAGAAACGGGTTATGGGTCCGAACACCACCCAACCAAGTAAGACACCGGCGATTAGGTAAGACAGGAAGGCTGGGGCAAGTAGCGCGTGGTAGGTGCCAACCGGCAGTTCAACCGTCACCAGCTGCTTCCAGGAATCGATTGGAGAAACCAGCGCTTCTAACCAACCCGAAAGTAGCAGACTTGGGTTGCTCAGTGCTCTAGGGTTCGTGACCGGCAAAGACAGCAAAATGAATGAAACCAAAATTGTGAGAATGGTGGTTAGCGGCGAGAGTTTCCGAGTTACCTGGAACCACGCAGTCGTTAAACCCACTGCCAAACCAACGCCCACCGAAACGAACATGTAGCTGTCTTGGTAAATCGGCCAGAGGAACCAGATAGTAAGCGCAGTCAGCGCACTCAGGTAAAGACTTTGAATCAAACGATTGGTCATCCGCGATACCTCCCAAGCAAACCGGGTAGGTCTTGAATTTCTTGAATGTTCAAAACGTCGATGGTGTTGGCTTTGAAGAATTTTGGCTTGGCATCCGGGCGGCCGTCGGCAGTTACAAAAGCGACACCGATATTGTTTGGAAGCGTGCTTCGAGCTTCCTGCAATTGGCGGGCGGTGAGGCCAGACCCGGTCACGATAATGGCCAGCGACATGTCCTGATATTTGGCCGCAGCCAGACGACAGACGTCTTTCAGTGGCATGGTCTGTTCGCTCGGGTTGACCACACACAGGTCTTCCAGCAGGCGCTTACGAGTTTGTACGCGGAGGTCTTTGATTGCACGCATGCGGGTCTTGGCAAGTTTCGGGATTTCTTCGCTGACGACCACGGAAACGCTGCGCGAATCCATGATGGCTCTAGCTCCGAGCGAACCGACCGCGCTGATCGCCACTTCGAACTCTTCACTTCCCGCGAGGTATTCGTTCGGGTTGAGAGCCAAGATGATGACCATTCTGGAACGGCGACTTTCGGCATATTGGCGAACCAAGAATTTGCCCGGTTTGCCGATTTTCGCCGTTGCCTTCCAGTGGATATGCTTCGGGTTATCGCCGGCAACATACTCACGAATCGAGTGGAACGTCATGTCGGCTTCAACCACCGTGAGCGTTGGATTTCCTTCAAGGTCGCGCATGTAACCAATAACGGTTGGAGGCAAAACTCTGGTCTGCGGATAAACATGGACGTCCATGGCATCGAGGAGCTTGGTTTCCTTACGCAAAGCACCAACCGGGTCGGTTCGAACCGTGGTGATTGGCCCAACCTTCAGGATTCCTCGAGGCTGAGGTGAAAGTTCGAATGGCAGAACCTTGGTTTCGCCACCGCGGAGTAGCGGAATTGGGAACTCTTCAAGCCCGTCGCCGATTTGGACTTCTAAAACGCCTGGCAATTCCAAACGGCTGTTGGTATTGGTCACACTAATTGGCGCCGCCGAAGACTCCCCCGCCACCAGATGATCGTCTGGCAATTTGAAGCCAATTAGGTAGTTCTTTCCGCCAAAAAGGAACGGAATGGCAATCAGGATGATGATCGACGACACCGAGCCGAGAAGGTAAAACTCCGGCCAACCAAACCAAACACCGAGTGGCAACCAAAGCAGTGCGAAGACAACCGAAATCCAACCCAGTTTGGTTACGGTTTCAAAAACCCACGTTCGAGCCACGCCCAACTTTTCTAGACCGAAGGTTAGATAGCCGCGGAACTTTTCCATTGCGAACGAAACACGAACCGTGCCAGATTCCGAGCCACTGGCAAAGGTGGTGGAATTTTGGGTGTGCGAAGCGTCGGCAGTTGAGGAAGCTGCCTTTGCTTTGCCCTTGGTTCGGGTTTCGTTAGAACTCAAGCTGAGTAATCTCCTGCCGGGGCCTTGATGCGATCGATGCATTCCAGGACGATCTGCTCGGCACGAACGCCATCAAATTCAGCGTCGGTGGTTAGCACGATACGGTGGGCAAGAACTGGGCCAGCTAGGAACTTGACGTCGTCCGGAGTGATGAAGTTTCGCCCCTGCGCAAGCGCCCAGGTCTTAGCCAGCTTGGTTAGGTTTCTTGCACCACGAACCGATGAACCGAACTGAACCTGTTGGGCACGACGGGTCTCTTCAACAATGTCCACAATGTAGCGAAGCACACTCGCGTTGGTGTGAACGGCTCTGGAAATTGCCGCCATCTTCAAAATCTCTTCACCCTTGGCTACTGGCGAAAGCACTTTGGCGATCTCGGCAGTTCCCTGCAGAATCTGCACCGTAGCGGCACTGTCGGTGTAGCCAATCAGTGTCTTGATCATGAAACGGTCCATCTGTGCTTCTGGCAACGGGTTGGTTCCAGCCTGCTCAATTGGGTTTTGGGTTGCAATTACTAAGAATGGGTTACCCGCAGGTTGGCGAACGTTTCCGATCGTAACAAAGCCCTCTTCCATAACCTCGAGCAGAGCCGACTGGGTCTTCGGTGACGCACGGTTAATTTCATCGGCAAGCACAACGCTCGCGAAAATTGGCCCAGCCTGGAACTCGAACTGTTCCTTCTTCTGGTTATAGATTTCAACGCCGGTGATGTCGGAAGGTAGAAGGTCTGCCGTGAACTGAATTCGCGAAGTCTTCACCGAAATTGACTGAGCGATTGCCCTAGCCAAAGCGGTTTTACCGGTTCCTGGTACGTCCTCGAGAAGAACGTGACCTTCGCTGATCATGGTTGCGAGCACCAGCTCGATCACCGAACGTTTGCCGAACAACGATTTCTCAACGTTGTCGACAATTGCAGAGAAGAGTTTCTTAAACTCGTCCTGCTCCTTTTGGGTTATTGCCATTTGTTTTCCTTTTCCTCAATTTGAAAATAAACCTTTATCGACATGCAAACTCCAATGTGACCGTTCCAGTCAAACCGGACACGTGGGGCGAAGACGGTGAATCGCGACCCTGGAACTTCAAAACTAACTTGCTAAACGAACTCGCCGAGCGAGTTGGGATTCGATAGTAATCACCGTATTGAACCAAGGCGCCGGTAGCGTTCGTGCTGGAAACATAACTTGATTCGTCGCTTACCTGCCAAAGGGTGGTGCCCGACGAAGACGTTAATCCCTGACCCGAGAGCTTGAAATCGAGGTCCTTGTTGCGTTCGCACTTTATGGTTTCAGCGCCGGCCGCAACATCGAGCACGGCATCTAGTTTGGTGATTTTCAGCTGCCACGAACGAGTGGCATCGGACGCTGTGACCAGTCGGTTGCCTGGGCTGCAGATGGTCGTTCCAGTTTTGCAATAACGAACCTTGATGATTGAGTCCTCACCGAAATAGGTTGAATAAATGTTGTTTCGCCAATCGTTTGGATCGGTTTTCGAGCCGTTGAATTGCGCGAAGACACCGTTGCTGGAACCTGAAGCAGTGAGGGCAACCAACCAAGCACCATCCACCGGAGTCGGGTTCACCGCGAACTTGAATTGGCCATCGGCCGGGTCGGAAAGGGTGGACATGGTTTTACCAACAACCGATGCGATTCCATAGGCGTTGGCGAAGCAAACCATTGGTGTGTAAGAGGCATTGTCTTCAATGTTCATCGATGCCGATTCGACGTCTTGAAGTTGAACATCACTCGGTGAATCGGTTTGCTTGTCAACTATCGAGGTTCCACCATTTTGGTTTGTTACGCCAATTTCATTCGTGGTTGGATCCCAGTCGCAACGCGGTTTGGTGCTTCCGGTATACAAAATAAAGGCGGAGCGAGAAGACTTGTCACTGAAGTTGCGGTTGGTATCGGTGGCGGTTACCTTGGCGGTCCAAACGCCGGTTGCCGATTTGGTGTTTCGGAACGAGACGGAAGCGACCTTTGGCGTGGCCGCAATGCGAATAAGCCTGAACGCGCTACTTCCAGCGTCGGCAATGGTTCCAATCGGTGGCTTCACATCACCAACTGCTGAGACTCTAATTACACTTTCCAAACCAGGACGAGCCGGAATTTTTACCTGCTTCGAATTCGCGGTGTCGGTGAAAGTAACCTCAGTTTGGCTACCTACCACGTCGCTGCTAACCGAATAACTCTTCACCGATGGGTCGGCGACTGGGTAGATGGTGACCAAGGCATAGCCAACCGAAGTTGTGGCAGCTGGATCGTAGATTGTTTTGGCCCTGATGTTGTTCTCGGTCAGAGCCTTCGGGGCCTTGAAGGCATAAGCGCCCTCAAGCAATCGAGGAATGTTGGATACGCCCTCGGAGTTGCGAGCACGCACAGAGAACTTGTGGAGGTTGCTCTTGTTACTGCCGTCGTAAGGTTTGAGGTTTCGAATTACGCATCGAGTGAAAGTTGCACCTTCATCGATTTGGCACGGGAATGCCTGGCCGCCGTCTTGGACGATTTCAAAATTGTCGATGGTCGGGAACGACATGCTTGGTGGAACAATCTGGAGGGTAACCGAGGTGGCACTGTAATCAACCTGAGTTACCGAACGAACCGCACCAGGTACACCTCGGAAAGTAAATTCAAGGACACCCGAACCAAGACGACCTGCCTTGTCGATTACGCGATACGTAATGGTGCATTTCGCACCGCTAGCCTTCTTGCCATCAACCTGACTCCACTTAGCCGAGATGCTGGTGGCTGTGGTTCGAAGCTTTACATCCCCGCAAATGTAATCGGTTCCTGCGGCGTAGTTCACGGTACCGGTTGAGTAACCGAAAGGTGCATAGGTGAGGTCGGTTCCCTCAAACGGGTTGTAAACACCCTGACCATTGTTTAGATCGCTCTGGTTTTTTGCACATGAGGCGATTGAGTCGTTGACACTGCAGTCCAGAGTGAGTGTCGCACCAATCGGTGGACTGCTGGTTAGCTGACCCACAATCAAAATCAGGTCAACCGGTTCGGTATTTGGGTGGTTTGAAATAGAAACTCTGACCTTGCGAATCGCACCTACCGGAGCGCTTCCCCGAAGTTGAATAGTTACCTCGGTGCCTTTTCGAGTTATCTCGAAAATGTCATTTCCACCGTCTAGAACGTACTGAAGCGAGTCCTTATCGGCTTCAGTTTTACCTTCCCACGCTGTCATGGTTTTCAATTCGGTCACCTGGGCGTTGTCGGCGCCAGGAGCAATGGTGAGCTGGCGACCGGTCAGCACTGGCTCGGGGTTGGTGGGGATTACCTTGATCGGAACCAAGATGGTGGTAAAACTGTCGGTTGTTCCAGAAACGCGAACCTGAATATCGCAGAAGTCGGTCCACGGCGCTCCAGAGCCTGCCGAATATTCAATAATCGTTCCCGATTTGACCTTGCAGGTTGCCTTGTCTCGCAAACCATGGGCCGCAACCTTGCCCACCTCAATCTGACCAGGCAGGTTTACGTCGGCAGCAATGTCGAAGGTTTTGGTAGCACTCTCGGCCACGCGAACCAGAGATTTGACCGGGTCGAAAGTGATCTTTGGAGTAAGTCCCGGAAGGTGCATGAAACCATAACTCTCAACTTCTTTTCCGTAGAAGTTAGTTCCGGATACCTTGAAAATAACAATCCCAGCTTCGTTGGGAATCGCGGCTGCAGTCAGGTTACTGTTTGAAACCACCTTGAATCCGTCTAAACCGCCCCACACCGACAAGGTCAACTTGTTTACATCACCCGACGACCAGAGAATCTTGTTAGAGACGACGTCGATTCCGGAAGTGGTAAGGGAATCACGTTGCTCCGCTTGAGTAACGAAGGTGTCGGTCACGTCAGGTGCGTCATTCACAGCCTCACTGGTTACGTTGATAGTGATCGAACCGAACGACTCACTTCCGGAGGAGCTCTTCGCGCGGTATTGGAAATGCATTACGGTTGGCGAGGTTCCTGCCGCGATGGTCACGAGATTACCGTTGACCAACTTAATTTGCTTTGCCCAAATTGCATACAACTTAGAGTCAATCGGAATTTCCGGCTTAATTGAGCCCTTGACGAGCGAGATCGGATTCTTGGCATCTGGCTGTGGATCGAAGTCGTTCGATACCGGGTCAATCACCACTTTGTTTTCGGCACCCACCAGCACCTCGGCATAGTCATTCAAGGTTGCCGGAGCAGTGTCTGGCTTGGAGTCCAAGATTGCAACCTTGACCCACGCGGTTCCCGAAACTAGGCCTTTCGAGTCAACAAGGGTGTAACTGAACGAATCCTGACCTCTCACCCCAGCTACCGCCGAATACTCCAAAGAACTGGCATCGGGATTCACGTAAGCACCACCCTTGTCGCCCTTAATTCCCGAGATTGAGCGAATCGCAACTTGGTCACCGTCTGGGTCCACTCCAACAATTGGAACCGGAATGTTTACTGTCTCCCCGGCACGAACTCGCGCGTAGAGGTTCACCGGCTGTGGTGCATGGTTTCCTTCGGAAGCTGATTGCACACGAATCGAAAGGTAACCCGTGGATCGGACCTTGGTGTTGTTGATCGGATAAATCGAATACGGGCAGTTATGGAGGCCAGCCTTTTTCGGAGCCACCAGGCGAAGCTTGCCGCCACCGGCGAAAATTAGGCCACCCTTTAGACACGTGGTTTCGTTGTTTTGCTTGAGCGACTTGGAGTCGATTACAAGAGGTACGCCAGGGTTACCGAGATCATTCGCGAGAACGTCAACCGAAGCGGTATCGCCAGCGCGAACCACAACCGAGTCGTGCCTTGCAACCGGCTTCGACGAATCTGGGTCGGCCATTTCATAAACGAAAATCTGGCCGGTCGTGGTGAATTTCGAGTCGGTCGATCCGTCGGACAGTTTGTAATTTACGACACCCACGAAACCGAGCGAATTTTGAACATTCTTTCCGCGAATACGGATAAATCCACCCTTAATTTTGTCGGCGGCAATTGTTGCGCCGCTAACTGGTTGAACTTCGATACCGCTAACCACTAACGCTCGGTGAGTTGGGTTGTGCGCCGCGGCAAAAACGTCTATCGAAGTATCCAAATTTGGGCTAACCAAAGCGGTGACGGGCGAGGTTGACAACTCAGAAACCGTTGGGTCAATGAAGTTAATTCGGAAAGTTTGGGAAAGCTTGGCACCCGATGCATCGTTCATCGTGACATCGATGATGGCTGGCCCCACGGTAGTTGAAGTGAATTGCGCTCTCGTATCGTCGAGCGGCTCAATGTTTAGTCCGGAATTCTTGTTGGCATCATTGGCAAGCAAAGTGGCAACGGCTACTTCCCCGTTAGAGCCTGAAACGAATTTCGAAAAGTCAATTGTGAGGGGCTCTTGGATGGCAGTTACTATGACCGGCACAGAAAGTTTGGAGCCAATCTTTGGCATCACCTGAATCGCAAGGGTTTTGGCTGTCTTGGCCCCCTTGACATCGGAAACCACCACTTTCGCAGTTACGGCTTCGCTTTTCTTGCTGCCGCTGTTTTCATTCTGGTAGACCAACTCGCCGTCCCCCGAAAAGGCCAGGATTCCATCGCCGGAAGTAATAGTGGCACTTTCGATAAAGAAGCGATCTCCTTCCGGATCAACCCAGGCGTCTAAGAATGGAACCGAAACTTCGGCGCCAGGCTCAACCCGAACATCTGGAAGTTCCTGAATGCAGTCGGCAACAACATCGGTACACCAACCTGGCGCCTTGTTGGTGCTGGGTGGCACCACGTGCAAGGTAACGGTAGCGGTTTTGGAAAGCTTTGGAGAAACGCCATCGGTGATTTGATAGCGGAAAGTTTGAGTACCCCGAGCGTTTGCACTTACGGCAACCGTGAGCATCTGCTCATTCGAGCTCGTGCGCACTTCACCGAACCCAGGGTCTAAGCCCTTCACCGATTCCGGGTCAATGGTTATCACGTCGCCGAGGTTGGTGTCGCTGTCGTTGATAAGCACTGGAAGGGAAATTAACTGGCCGGCACGAACGCCGAACGAGTCATCCTTAGGCCGCGGTGGAATCTGGTCTGGTGGCGGACAATCGGTTTCACAGTTTTTGACCGGCGGTGGGTCGCCGTCCCAGTTTTGACTACCGGAAACCAACTCTCCGCCTGGCAGAGACCAAGCCCAGCCACTGTAGGTTTCGTTGATGATTGCCGATTCACCGTTACTGACCAGGTTTAGGTCGGTGGTTGGTTTTTGAAGTTGGTTGGCGTCTAAAGTCTTGTTATTGAAATTCAGCGGCTGTAGGGAAGGTCTTGAAGAATCAAAAAACCAACCCCGATCACTGGAAAGCCAAGACGCAAAAACCGAAGGCCCAAATTCGATTGGCCTGGAGGTCTCGAGCGCTCCGCCAACCTCTTGCGCCGAAGAAACTCTTCGAGTTCCCATATCGAAAATCTCTAGTCCGCTCAACGAACTCAGGTACACATTGGAACCAGCTCCAGAGCGCTGAAGGTATGAGCCGTCAGCAACAGTTTCAGCATTCGCGCTTCCCTGAACCCAAAGTTGGGAAGATTCAACCTCAAGTAAGGCCCAGTGGCTACCTACTGCGGCTAACTGAAATGTGTTTGGAGTGGCGCCAGTAACCTGCTCTTTGAAATCGAGCCATGACTGCTTCGCTGGATCGTATTTTCGAATTGAATTATCGGTTGTCGAAAAGGCGTAGACCAGTCCATTTACAGACACAGCTACGGAATCAAAACCAAAAGACTTGGAAACACCCTCGGGAAGTTTTACCTCGACAGGCGCAGGATAAACACTGCCGTTGAAAACCGAGACCCTTAGGGTTCTAGTGGAGTCAACCAGCGCAGAAACCCCATAGTTCATTTCAGTCGAAAGTGCGGCCGAAGGCAGGGAAATTACCCCTTCGGTATCGGCATTGAAATCTACCGGCGAGGCCGAAGAAATGTTGATGAAAGACGGTTCGCGGTTAAAAAGCAAAGAGCCAGAAAGAGATTGAAGAATATCGGCAGGCTTCTTTACCGAGTTCTTCAAACCAAGCTCGTTCACTTGGGTATTGACTCGGGCATATCGACCCTCGTCCTGGTTTTTGGTTTTCGGGTTGACCTTCTGCAAAATCCAAATGTTGTGATTCGTTAGGTTTACATTCTTCACGTCGAAGCCATTGGCGTTGATAGCCAGACCAATTAGCAGACCGATAAGTGCAACAATCGCAGTCAACTGCAAAACACGGCTGCTGGGCAACCGTGTTGAGCGCGAACCACGAAGGAAACTCAAACTAAAGCCTTCCGGTCGCCTGCAAGATAAGGATTGTCGCCACGAAACCCAAAACCACTGCCCCACCGAGAATCAGAGTAAGCGGGCTAACGCTAATGCCCTTCTTGGCCGGAACGAAGCTGTCGGCACTAGCGCACCGAGGGCATTGGTCCTTATCCAACGGTGTCGGGTTTGAACCTCGACGTCTGGTGGTCGGTTGAACATAGACTCCAACATCAACACCCTCGAGGGAAACTTTAGGGTGGCCGCAAGGGTACTTTTCCACTGTCGAATCAGTATCAATCGACTTCATGGAGATACTCAGACGTGTAACCATAAATTGCAAGGCAGCCTGAACTTCATTCAAAGCCATCGCGAATTCTTGCATCGAACCGTATCGATCCTTCGGATGCTTGGCCATCGCCTTGTTGAGCACTTCCTCAACAATTCGCGGCATGCCGCCTCGGGCAATCGGAGTGTAAATGGCCTTGAGGATACGGCCCTTAAGCTTTTCGTTTTCGTTTTCGTTTTGGCGAGGGTCATCCACTTCAAACGGCGTGCGACCGGCAAGCAGCGAGTAGAGAGTTGCGCCGAGCGACCAAACGTCTGAAGCCACGGTTCCAAGGGTTTGCATCGCCACAACTTCTGGTGAGCTCCAAGGCAACGACATAGCGACCTGGTCAGTGGTGTCTTGCGAGGAAATCTCCCCCGCGATACCGAAGTCGGAAAGTACCGGAGTCCCGAAGGCATTGATCAAAATATTGGATGGCTTGATGTCGCGGTGCAAGAGCCCAGCGCGGTGAACGGTTTCCAAAGCGCAGGCAATTTGCACACCAATGTCGAGAACCTCCGAAAGACTCATCGGCGTCTGGCGCCAATTCTTACCAAGCGAGGTCGGGCAATATTCCATCGAAATAAAGGAATTTCCTTCACGCGAAATGTTGGCGTCCCAGATGTTGACGATATTTGGGTGGCTACCGAGCTTTGCCAGGTTATTAGCCTCGGCAAGGAAGGAGACAGCCGAAGCGGTGTTGGCCTGAAACTTTTTCACGAAAACCTTTACCGCAACCTCTCGGCTCGGCATAGATTGCTTGTACAAAAAGACGTCAGCGAAGCCACCGCGACCCAAAGGTGCGATATATGTGAGCCCCGCGATTTCAGGAGGCATAATCGGCAAACGACTAACCATTATTTGCTCGCTTTCATAGGCCAGAATTTCTCGGCACCGGGAGTAAGGTCCAAAAGGATCCAGGCACCACCTGCACGCAGTGCATGCTGATTGCCATTGCAGCTGAATTTCCAGGACAACTTAGATTCGGGGTTATCGATACCTTGCACGCAAGCGCGCGATTTGTCCGAGTTATCTTTTCGGTCCAAGGATGCTACTTTTCCCTTTTCGGCGTTCTTGACTATCTCTGCGCGATCCGGTTCGTCAACCAGGATTGAGTACGAGGCGGTAGCGCCATCAACTCTCACCGATTTACTAGCAATTTCCATCGGGGCTGACTCAGTGCCATCCGCGAGATTCAAAAGTGAGAAAGTCTTACTCTCGAGCTGGGTCCGCTTATAAAGGTAAACGGCAACCCGGTCGCCAGAGGTCGTTCGAGAGATTTCGAAACGTTCCTTCGATACTTTGGTTCGCCAAACCGAAAAGCCATTGGTCGGATCGATAAGTGAAACGTAACTATTGTGTTTTCCATCGATCAGGAACAAACGTTGGTACCAGGCCCGATTTCTTGGGTTGGTAACACTATCGTCGCGACTGATGGCATAACCATGACCCTTGATGCTCCAAGTCGTGTTGCCGAGAGCATCAATTCCGTTGATGGTGATGTCATGGCCGTCGAGTCCGCCCTGGGATTCGATGTTGGTTGCCTTCTCGGAAACGCCATCGCCAACCACCTCGATGGCTTGGTTGCCGATTTTGTAGAGCTTAACTTCGGCGTGACCATTCCACTGAACAAACTTTCCAGTCGAAAGACTGATGGCAGTTGGAGTATCGCCATCGACACGACCCAAAATCAGCTTCTGGGCGATGATCGGGGTTCCACCGACCGGTCGCAAATCCGACTCAATGCTCCATCGAGGAGAGCTGAAACGCTTAGAGCGATACTTGGCGTAACGGAAATCCTTTTTGGCACCGTTGGTCATCACCAAAACGGACTTAAGGTTTCCGGGGATGGCCAAAACCTGCAGCACCGGCGCCTGCATAATCGGTTGCGAATTACTCTTGGCAATCACAGGATCGGTGATCAGACCGTTGAGTCGGTTGTACGGAACGATGGTTTTCATTTTGCGGTCGTCATTTTTGTCGATGGATTTTGTGTTGCCACCGGCGTCGGACCCGTTCACATCGGTGAACTTGACCAGAATTTCGTTTAGCCCTGGAACTTCAACCAATTGCTTGTGCCACTTGTCGGTCCAGTCGAGTTCGCTGGCAAGATCGATTTTCCAAATACTTTGACCGTCGGTTAGATCAACCAGCTCTAAGGTGCTGGCAATGCCAGACCGCTTTTCGCAGTCAGACTTGGCGATGTCATTTTGCGTGAGCACCACCACTTGGTTTTGCTGCACGGTTCCAAAGGAATACTGCGTGCAATCGCTGTTGCCGCCAGCGGCCAAATCGTGTTGCCAAGCAGGGCTTGAATCAACCGAATCGAGGGTTTGCATGGTGATCACACCAACGGCAGGTCGATGCTTTTGCAAATAGTCAACCACCTGCCACAAACCAGCGACGGTCAGGATTGGAATAATCAGTAGACCCACGGTTCGCACGAAACGGCCTTGGCGTTTGCGTCCGCGAGAAACTTCCTTGGTCGACTTTGGCGCCACTGCCACTGGAATTGAAATGGCCGAGACGCTTTGCGACTTTTTTATCCAAACCAAAAGGTCGTTCGGGAGCGAAGGGTTGGCAAGAAGCTCCGGCCAAACCTCTGGGTAACCGTTAGCGAGGCGCACCAAAATCCCTGAAGTGGTTTTTGGGTCCTGCGCCAGAGCCCGCGCCTGCTGAATCGACATGCCTCGGTTATCGTTCATCGGTCGTACTTCCCCTCTAAACGAATGCGGGTGAGGGTGATGATGACTACCGCAGTGCCGATCAGGAAGGCCGCCGAGTTCGCCCAGGTTGCGAGGTCATGAATCCATAATGGATCTTCGTCGAGGCTTGGTGAAATCGCAGCGAGGTTGACCGAGCTGGCCGCCATAGCGAAACCCCAACGCGCAATAACCATCACGGAAAGCGCGTCGATCAGGCTTCCACCGGTGATTTGTAGGAGTCCGCCGTTTAGAACCAACTGCGCCATGATGAACACCACGAAGAGTGGCATCACCTGCTCGCTTGATTTAACCAAAGACGAAAGGAGTAGACCGGTCACCAGCGATGCCAAGGCTGTGAGACCGAGTGCAAAGAAGAGTTCTAAAGCCGGAGAGCCAAAATATACCGCCTGAATTGGGGCCGGCTTGGCCAACAGAGTCACATAGGTCAACATTCCGGCCATGAACCAAGAGAACAAACCAAAAACCAAAAGCTTGGATCCGAGATAGGCAGAAATCGATAATCCCACGGCTCGTTCGCGAAGATAGATGGGCCGTTCTCCGACCAGGTCGCGAATCGAAACCGAAGCACCCATGAAGGCCGAGCCAATCACCAGCATCGCTAACAACTGGCTAGGTTCGGCTGGAGAGGAATTTGAGGCGGCTCCCAAGCCGGCGATGCCAGGTACCACCAAGATGAGTAGACCTACAATGACCGGCAAAAGCAGCAGGAACATTAGGTAGCCCAAGTCGGCGAACACCAAACTAACCTGACGTGCACACATTGTTATGAACTGGCTGAGCCACGGCGCACTGACTCGCTTTGAGCTCATCGACTCCATAGCCACCTCGGGCGCTGGCACTACCGCTTTCGGGTTTTGGGCAAGATAGCGCTGATAGGCAGCGTTCGGGTCGTCTTTGATCAGAGCAAAAATGTCGGCCCAGTCGGTGGTACCGAAGTATGCCGAAATGCCTCGCGGTGGTCCGTAGTAGGCCGGCATACCGCCAGGCGCAAGAACTAGGACGTCGTCGCATAGGTCAAGTTGGGCAACCGAGTGAGTAACCACCAATACCGCGCGATCGTCGATGGCTAATTCGCGCAAGGTCTTCATAACCTGACGATCCATCGCCGGGTCCAAACCGCTAGTTGGTTCATCGAGAATCAAAAGCGAAGGTTCGGTTAATAGCTCAAGAGCAACCGAGGCTCGCTTACGCTGACCACCCGAGAGCTTGTTGATAACCGTATCTCGATTGCTGTCTAGTTCTAGCCGATCAATTACGCGATCAACCTGCGCAGTGCGTTCGGCCTTGCCGCCGTCAACTCGCAAACGAAGGCGAGCCGCGTAATTCAAAGCTGTATCCAATTTCAACGATGTGTGGAGCACGTCGTCCTGTGGAACCATACCGATGCGTGAGGAAACCACGTCGAAGTTTTTGTAAACGTTAAAGCCATCAAAAGTCACGGTTCCGCCGGTCGGTTTGTTTACTCCGGCAATTGCTTTCAAGAATGTTGATTTTCCGGCACCGGACGGACCAATGACCGCGGTCAGGGAACCAGGCGCCAAACGCACGTCGATACCACTCAGAAGCTTGCGTCCACCCTTAATCTCGAATTCGAGATTGTTTGCATAAAGGCCGCCGGACTTCTCATCCTGACTCCGAAGGAAGTCGAGATGGCTGTTGCGAATGGTTAGGTCGGTGTTACCGATGGTGATGATGTCACCTTCGCGAACCGGAGCCGTGCGAATTAGTTTTCCGTTAAGGAATGTTCCATTCGTAGAACCTAGATCTTCAAGAATTAGCGAGTTTTCTAGAGTGATCAGCCTTGCATGACGACGTGACGCCAAAACATCGGTAACGATGAAGTTAGCGTCCGACGCCTTGCCAATCACCACATCGGTGGCTGCCAGAACCGAACCGCTAGCCGTTGCCTTTGGAGTCTCATTATTTAGGTCCAAAGAAATTACCACCGAGAGCGGTGTTTCACCTAGGTGAATGTCAATTGGCCCGGAAATGAGAATCGAATTAATTCGAACACCTTTTACGAAGCAGCCATTGGCGCTCTTGGAATCACTGAAAACCCATGATTTTTGTGATTCGTCGTAGGCAAGGGTGGCATGAATGCGGGAAATTGATGCGTCCTCGATTTGAAATGTTGCGTCAAGCGAGCGACCGATAGTTACCACCTGATCTGTGGTGAACACTTTCGACCGCCCCGCGTATTTCAAAGAAATCTGGCTCATAGGATCGCCCTTAAGGCTAGCGGACTCAAAGCGGCCGCGGTTACCGTAGTTGCAGTTATCGCCGATTTCACAACAGAGCTCACCGAGTTTGTTGCGGTTACGGCAAGAAGAATCTTTTTTGCAGCACTTGTTTGCGGAACCACCAGGTTGATGTTGTCGTAACCCGCGATTAGCGAACAGGTTGACGGCACAGGAATTGTTGCAGAAATGGTCGCTGTGCTCGGACAGCTCCACCACTGGTAAGAAGTGGTGATCGGGCCGGTTCCAGTCCAAGTGCCTAGGTTTGCCGTGAGACTTCTGCCCACCACTGCGGAAGTGGGAGTGAAGCTCGGCGCAAGCGTGTTACTAGGCGCCACACGAATCGGCCCGAAAGAATCTGTGAAAGTTGAGCCCAATCCGCCACCAACCTTATTGGTTGTGGTTGTGGCAGAAACCTTGGCTACTAGGTATTTACCCACCATGGCGGCGGTCAAAGGTACCGAAGCGGAGGTTACATTGGCAAGGATTGAACAGCCACCCTGGACCGTGTTGCTAGCTGCGACAGCAGAGGTACAGGAGTACCAGGCGTAACTGAAGTTGTTTGCGGTTGGGATCGGGAAACCATTCCAGGTGCCAGTCGACACAGTAACCGACGAAGACGTGGTTGAGTAAACGTCACTTCCACTGATTTTCGGTGAGACATTGACTGTTGGTGGAGCCGTAACCAGAGAGGTGGTTGCCGATGATTTGTAAACTGCACCTTGACCGTTCGTCGCAGTCTGCAACAATGCAATTCGTTTACCCACGAGTGCGCTGCTAATAACCAGATTGGTGTCTTGAGTTCCAGCCAATGCCGAACAGTTGGCTGTGATATCGGAGAGGCCTGCCACAACCACATCGGTGCATGACCACCATTGGTAGCTGGTGGTCGGCGTTTCGTTTCCAGAAACCGACACCACCGTTGCAATCAGTGTTTCACCCAAATGCGCCACTCCAGAAATCGTTGGCATGGCCGCTGCGAACTGCGGGCGGTTTCGCACCGAATTGGTGCTTGCAGTAAAGGCACTCGCGCTTCCGGAGCCGTTTTTATTGCTTCGGACAGTGAGCGTTACCTTGGCAACTAGGTACTTACCTGCCATTGAATTGGTTGGGGCAAGGCTCGAAGAAGTTTGTGCAGTGAGCAGCGAACAGTCGGCCGGCAGCGAACTCGGTGCCGAGGCGTGAATCTGCGAACACTGGAACCAGCTGTAACTAAAGTCACTAGCCTTGGCTGTTGGTGCACTCGACCAGGTTCCTGTGGAAACTAGTAACGGCAAGGTGGCATCAACTACCGCGCTTCCAGTAATTGCAGGCTCTGAAATGTTGGCAGGGCTTTGCGTTACGTCAACTAGAGCATTCGAACTCTTGGTAACGGAACCCAAACTGTTCGAGGCGGTAGCGGCAACTGCGATGAATTTTCCAGCCAGCTCGGAAGTGATTTGCAGGTTTGCATCTCCCTGTCCGGTGAGTAGTGAACAGTTCGCTGGCAAAGTTGTGGCAGGGCTGTTTAGTGCAGTGCTGCAAGCCCACCAGTCGTAGCTGAGCGACGCAACCGGATACGCCGTAGCCGTTGGTAGCGAGGCCGTTAGAGTCTCGCCAACGTGCAGCACACCGCTGAAACTTGGCGTGGAGTCAAATTGCGGCGCCATAGTAATTGGACCAAGCGAGGCAGTAACTTGCTGTGCCTGGTTGGTACCCGGCTTGTTGGTGATGTTGGTCGCAATTTCGACGGCAACGATGTACTTGCCGCGGAACTCCGAAGTGAGATTCAATGACGTAGACGTGACCGCTAGGCCGCCCGCCGCAGAGATTTTTGCACAGTCCGATGCAATTTGATCTGACGTCACCAACTTTTCGCTGTCACAGGAATACCAGTTGACTGTTTTAGAAATCGTCGCTGTTCCAGCCCAGCTTCCACCGGTAACCGTGATGACCTTATTTACGCCGACCGTGGTGTCACCACGAAGAGTTGGTGGCGTGAGGTTAGTTGGAGATTGGGTTACCTTTAGTGAGCCAGAGATTGCGACACCAGTCACCGAAGAAACCGAGTTGCTGGCGGTGACACTAACGGTAACAAATCGGTCTAGTTCTGCAGAGGTCAAGGTGTATCGGGTCGCAGTAGCTCCACTAATAGCGGTACAACCAAAACCAACCAAAGAAATTTTCGACGTAACGGCCGACGTACACGAATACCACTGAAGTGTTGGGTTAGCCACAGGGAATCCAGAAACCGTTCCAACCGAAGCTACAAGCTCTTCACCCAGGTGGCGGAATCCTGAAATCGTCGAATCAGTTTCGAAAAGCGGAGCACTTCTAATTTCGCTCGAGGAAGCACTATAAATTTTGACCTGTTTATTGAGATCAAGGTTGTTGGAAGCTTGCGTTGCGGTTTCCTCTAGGACCAAGAATTTGCCAGACATTTCACGCGTCAAAAGAAGCTGAGACGGAACAGTAGAAGAGCTCGAACCTGGTGCAGCGGAACAGTTGGCTGGCTTGGTTGAGGTAGCCGTTGCCACGAGCTCCTGACAAAGCAGCCAGTTGTAGTTATATGTGGAAACAGATGGGTAAGCCGTCCAGCGGCCAGCAACCGAAGAGAACTTATTGGTGCCATTGGCAAGCGTGATTCCGCTGATAGTTGGGGCGACATCGTTAGTCGGTGACTTCGTCACATATTTGGTTCCAAAGGTGTTTTTACGAACCGTCTTAACCGAGTTGGTGGAGACCGCGTAAATTTCGATGTAGCGACCGGCCATCGATTCGTCGAGAGTAATCGTGGTCTGATTGGTGTCGCCAATCTTTACACAACCAACCGGAATCGAAGTGTTGCTATCGGTGCCGGAGTTTGTCGTGCAGTGATACCACTCGAAGGTGGTCGAGGTTGGAGTTGGATATGCGCGAACGGTTGGCATTGCCGTGGTCAGGGTTTGACCAACGTGCAAGCTTCCAGTGATTGCCGGTGAGGCAAAGGTGATTTCCGGTGCCATCAGGGTTGGTCCAAAGCCTGCTGAGAACTGCCGGTCTGAGCTGTAAATGTTTGGATTCACAATGTTCGAAGCAATCGGAGAGAAAACCAAATACTTTCCAGCTTGAGCGCTACTTGGCGTGAAACCACTGTTCGAGGTTGGTGTCTGAATCAGGGTGCAACCGGATTGCAAAGTTGAACTAGCCGCCACTGCATCGTTACACATGTACCACTGGTAAGAGTTTGAATCGACCTGAGGTTGAGGGAATCCGCCCCAATCACCTGGATCACCTTGAACTTTTATGCCCACCTGTGGCTGAGTTCCGCTGGCAACACTCAGGCTCGGGACTCTGGTGCTGTACGGCTTTTCTTTAATCTGCTGCGATGCGCTGGTTGCGTAACCTGAGACACTCGTGGTCCAGCCCGAATCGTTGCTGGTCGCGGTGATTTTGCCAAGGACTCGGGTTCCCGACAAGGCTCGGGTCAGGCTAATTGAACGCCCGATTTCCCCAGAAATTGCAACACAGTCGTTGTTGAGGGTTTCGGTTCGCTGAAGGTTTGGATAGTTGAGTCCGCAGGTGTACCAAGAATAGGTGAAAGTAAGTCCAGCCGATTCGACCGGGGTGGCGAACCACTTGCTCTGGTCATTAACCATCGTCAAAGTTTCACCAACGTTTGGCGCTAAAACACTTGTAGTAGGGCTGCTGGTCAGAATCACCGGATCGGCTGAAGCGAAGTATGGCTTTTCCTTCAGCGAACCGGAACTCACGCTGTACCGTGTTTCTGCAGCAAGGTTTGGGTCTGCGAAAAATGGTTTGTTGGCAGCGATTACCTGCACCACGAGTTTTTTGTCAACATTTCGGCCACCCAGGGTTGGAACAACAACCGAGGTGCTGGTGCTGGAACTCGGAATCACGGTACACATAGACGGGGTGGTGCTCGATGTGATCTGCGCTGGTGCACCAGGACCGCAAAGCATCCACTTATAAGTGTGTGTTGGAGCAGGTTCGCCCTGCCAGGCTCCAGTGGTCACGGTAGCAACGTCTTGCGACATAGTGATGGCATTCAAGGACGGTTCGCTTCCAGAAACAACCGTCGGACGCTGGGTGATTTTCTCACCGGTTTTGGTCCAAACCGTAAACGATCCGGCCGAGTTCGTCGCGATAATTTTCACGCCAAGATACTCGCGCACTTCATTCACCGTCGGGGTGTAAGTAGCCGCTGTTGCTCCGGAAATCGGGTCACAACCGGAAGGAAGTCCGGTGAGTGAAAGGGAGGTCTGCTTGGTTACACAGGCGAACCACTGGTATGAGAAGGTACCGGCCTCCGCGCCACGCCAAGTTACTCGCGGAAGCGCATTCAACGAGAGGGAATTGGTGTCGTTTTGCCATTCGGCGATTTGAGTGATCGAACTCTCCGAACCAACAATTGGCGCCACGGTAACCTTTGGCTCAACATAGCTAGGGTTTTCATCCCAGAGCCTTGGAGTTATGGTTACTCGTTCCGACGTTTTTGAAAGACGGAAGGCTTGGCGGTTCACATCGTAGAGCGGATTACTGTTTGGCTTCAAAACGTACTCAACTAACCCAATGTAGTAACCGGCCAAATCGGTATCGAATCCAAGGGTCAGGTCCTGAGCCTCAAGAGCGTTCAGTTTCTTCTGAGCACCTGCATAGTCGTAGACAAAATCACAGGTCGTTGGGAACCGAGAGGTCGCTGCCAAAATTGGTTCAGAACAGAAAATCCAACGACGGTTGGTAATTGGCTGCGCTGTGTCGTTACCGTGCGTCCAGGTTCCAGAAGTTTGGCTGAAGGTGATTCCAGAATTTTCTGTAATTTGAGTGTTCCCATTTAGCGCAGTGGCGGTTACAGAGGTGTTTCCTGGAGCATATCCAGCTTCGACCGGAAGTTGGGTACTGGCGCTGTAAATAGTTGCCGATCCGGCGCCATTTCGGGCAGTGACCGAAACCATCATGTATTCGCCGGTGTGCTCGCGTTCAAGTTGGTAGTTAATTTCGGTGGCGCCAGGAATCGCCGTACACGATCCATCGAGTGTGCTTGCGGCCGATAAAACCAAACCGGTACATCCGTACCACTGATAGGTCTTGGTCGGAGCTGGCATCGCAATCCAGTCGTCGTAGGCTGCCGACAAAATCAATCCGACCAGATAGGCATCGCCCTTTGGTGTTGGTGGCGTGGAGTTAACCGGGGCTTGAGATACACCATCGGTCACGCCAATTAGATAACTTGTGGTGGCGCTGAAATTTGTGGCAACCACTTGAGCGGTTAGGAACGTACCATTTTCAAGTTCGTCGATAACGTGCGTGAGCCCGTTGCCGGCAATTTTGGTACAAACGTTGACGCCCACCTGGTTTGGTGGCTGCTCCGAAGTGGTAGCGGGAATTGCTGCGGTACAGCGGAACCAGTTATAGCTCAGAGTTACGGTACTCGGGGTCCAGACCCCGGGGTCAATGGTTAGGGTCGAACCAGCTGTGTGATTTCCAGAGATAGCTGGGAGCGGGTTAGCCGAAGGAGCCTGAGCAACGGCAAGTTCGGTGGAGTTAGAGAACTGGGTAACCGATCCGGCTGCGTTGGTGCCGGTAACGGCAACCATCAAGAATTTGTTTTGATCGTCGATGCGAATTGTGTAGCTCAGGTCACTCGATGCGCTGATGGCGACACAACCATCTGGCACCTGCACAATCGGTGTGAGAACGGTATCAAGTGGAGCATCGCATCGGTACCACTCATAGCTTGGGGTTGGTGCAAACTTGTTAGTCCAGGCCGCCTTTGCTTTCCAAACCGAACCAACTTTTGGAGGTGCGTCGGCGCTGGTTCCGGTTGGTCGCTCCAGCGACGGGCGGCCGTCGAACACCGGAGGATCAGCAACCGCTTCGGTGGCTGCCGAGAAAACTTTGACGGTTGTTGCTGTCGCAGTGCTCGAAATCTTATTGGTGGCACTGACGGCATAAACCAGATAGTGGCCGATGTCGGCAACATCGTTGATAAGTGTGTCCCCAACTGCTCCTGAAAGCAATTTGCAGGTAGGTGGCACCCAAGTGGCGGTGGCAGCAACCACCGAGGCCATGAGCCGAGTAGTGCACGAATACCAAGACTTGGTCTTAACGACGGCTGGAAATCCTCGCCAGTCGCCATCAACACCGGTGCTAGTTTCATTGACTCTTGGCACACCGGTAATCGACGGTGCGATCACGTTTCGCACCTTTTCAGTAATCAAGGCGGTCGACGCCGAATAGGCGGTGCTCCGGAGGTTGCCGTGCTCACCGGTAACCGCGATCATCAAAGATTTTCCTGGATCGACATCGGCAAGTTGGTAGCTGAGCGAATTGGCACCCTGAATCGCTGTGCAACCGGGATCTAGCTCGTCATCGGCCACCAAAACGCTAGCGCATTGGAACCACTGGTAGGTAAGCACGCTGTCAGTCGGTGACCAAAGTCCGGCGTTGGCAGTTAACACTGTGGTTGAACCAGAGGTGAAAAGTGTTGTGCCCGAAATTGTTGGAGCACGCTCATTCACAGGACCGGTCTGGATCTTCTCGGATGTCGCGGAGTAGTGTTCAGCAAAGTTGACCGAGTTGGCGACCCGGATTTTTACGACCAAATATTCATTGAGGTGCCATGGTGCATCTGGGATCTTGTACTTATTGGCTGTTGCCGAAGCTATCGCTTGACAGCCGCTAGGAAGAGTTGAAGACGAACTGACGCTTGGCGAAGGACAGACAAACCATTCGTAAGTCTTGGTTACATCTGGGAAAGCCTTCCAGGTGTCGAGCTTTGCTTTCAAAGTTAGACGGTGGAATGCGGTGCCAACCGGCACAACGACGTGGTCGACGACCGGCGCCATCCAAACCACGGTTGTGGTGGCTGAATAGAAGTCGGCTTCACCGTTTTCGTTCACCGCATGCACATGAACCATGAGGAACTTTCCGCGAGCGCTTTCCCCCGGCGTTACTGTGTTGCTGGTTTCACCGGCAATTACTTCGCACTTCTTTTCTTCGGCCGGTGCGGTTGCTGAGGCCACCAAAGCGGTTGGGCAGAGCAACCATTCGTAGCTTTTCAGCGGATCGGAGACACCCTTCCATTCGCCACCATCGGTACCCACTTCTTGGCCGACTATCGGATTCAGGCGTGTAATAGGTGTGGCCGTGGTTGCCGGATATGTGAACTTCGGGTCCTTCTTCTTAACCGGACCAGAAACCACCGCCGTTGTGGAAGCCGACCAAACGATTTGCTCACCTACCGTATTAGTGGCCGTGGTGCGAAGTACCAGGAACTTTCGAAGCAAGTCGTCGGTGGGAATGAAAGTGGCTGTGGTTGCCTTATCGATGGCGGAACAGTTAGCAGGCTCGGTCTTGCTGGAAATTAACTGCTGCGCATCGCAGGCCAACCACTGAAGCTTGGTTGTAGGTACAGGGAACCCTTCCCAGGTGCCATCTACAACCGTCACTGGTTGATCCACGAAAGCCTTGCCGGCAATTGCCGGTGCGATTGTGTTGTTTGGTGGCGCCAAGATCGCCTCGGTTGACACCGTGTAAACGAGCGACGCTCCTACCCCGTTGTCATTCTTGACCGATGCCACAAGGAATTTACCTACGTCGTCACTGACCGGCCGGTAAACCTGGCCGGTTGCGTTTAGCTCGATTAACTGACAGGAGCCATTTAGTAAATCGCTGGATTCCTTGATGGCAATGGTGCAGCGATACCAGCCGTACTCGTTTGCACTGGTGTCTGGCACTGGTGTTCCAACCCAGTCACCATTAGCGGCATCCGAGATCTTTAGCGACACCATGGTGCTGGCCAGTTGCGACCCAGCGAATGGCGTGGCCGGAGCAACCACACCAATAGTTGGCGGCTTGAGGTTTACCGAACCGGTCGTTATCTGGGCAGTTGTAGCCGACCAAAGCTTGGTGGATCCCGCAGTGTTGGTCGCGGTGGTGAGCGATGCCAGATACTTACCATTCTGAGCTTCGGTGACCTTCCAGGTACCAGAGCTATTCGCCAACTCCCTACAGAACGGAGGTTGGGTTGAAGTTGGTTCCATGAGTGGCTGATCGCACTCCCACCAGGAGTGCACCTGTGTTGGCTCTGGGGTACCGGTCCAAGTACCTTCGGTTGTTTTTAGAGTCGATTGAACGTAGCTGAATCGGCTGGTGATTCTCGGAGGTGCCGAGTTAACCGGTGGCGAAACTACATTCTTTGTAGTGGTTGCTGACCACACTGCGTCGGAATAAACCTTGTATCTTCCGCTGATGTAAACGCCAAGATACTTGCCAACAAGGTCTGGAGTAATTGCCAAGACCCGGTTTGTGGCGTTGAAAATTTCTTGACAGGTCTCGCCAAGGTCTTTCGTTGCGGCGGTTACCTGAGTGGTACAGCTAAACCATTGGTAACTATAGGTTGGGGTTGGCGAACCCTGCCAAGTTCCAGGCGTGGCTTCAACTTCATAGCCCACTCGAGGCGATCCATCCGTGGCGGCTTGGTTTGTTGCAAACGATGGCTTAGCACCAGACACATATAGTGGGACAACATAGACGCGCGCGGTGGTTGCCGAGAACTGAAGCACATCCTCGGTACCGTTTGATACCTTGACGCTGAACGCCAAGAACTTTTCTTTGTCCGTGAATTTCACCAAATATTCGCGGGTGACTTGGTTCTTAATTACTGTGCAGTCTGGTGGAATGATCGTCGACGAAATCGGGTGGCGCGTATTACAGGTGTACCACTGGAATTTGTAGCCGGTTATTGAGTTCACTTCGGGACTTGCATCCCAAAGCCCCTCAAATGCGGTGATTACCGTTGCAGCTCGTGCTTCACCATCTCCATCGACGCCAACTGCCACCGGGAAACTTCCCGACTGAAGAGTTGGTGAGTAATTGATAGAACCGGTTGGGGCAGAGAAAACCTTGGTAACACCCGCGTCGTTTCGAGCCGTTACGCGGACCACTATTTGGGCTTCGCGATCTGCGAGCGTCAGTTTATAGGTGCTGGCACCGGTCATAACTATCAAACACTGGTTCAAGTTGGTAGTACCAGGCACACATCGCAACCATTCGATGGTCGTGGTCGGGGTTGGGAATCCCGCTACCGAAATGCCGTTTACTGTCAGGGTTTGATCAACCCACTGGTTTCCGGTGATGGTGAGTGTGTCGGCGAGTTCAGGAATCTGGCGCACCTGAAGACTCGAAGCCGTGTATTTGATGACCTGCGAAATAGAGTTTTTGATTTTCACTTCGGCGAGCACATATTTTTGAACATCGGCCATCTGCAAAAGGTATGTAGCCCCTGTTGCACCGCTAATTACTGCGCAACCAGCTGGGATTGCGATATTGATTTGCTCAACCACGCTGTCGCAGCGCAACCAACGGTAGGTCTTGACCGGGGCCGGCCAGCCCGAAAGTTCCGCGAGCACCACTTCAAGTTGTTTGCCCTTGTCGCGCAAACTATTGAGGATAGGGCCACGCGTAAAGGAAGGTGGCTCGGCAATATCTAGTGTGCTTGGGCTGTAAACGGTTTGAGAACCGTGTTCGTTGAAACCGCGAACGGCCACCAGAAGGTATTTGCCCGAATCCGCCGAGGTCGGGGTGTAGGTTTCCAGCGTTTGCCCGCCTATTCCTGAACAACCGATTGGCAAATCAAGAGTTTTAGTTTTTAGTGCGGTGTCACATCGGAACCATTGGAAGCTGAATGATGCCGCGGGATTTCCGCTCCAGGTGTCAGTGCCGACCGTGAGTTGCACACCAACTTTGGGCGGAAGACTGGCGCTCACCGGGGCCGCCAGGGTTAGGTTCACCGGAGCCACATTTACTAGCTGCGACGACGACGTGAACATCTTGGCGGTACCAAGTTCGTTGGTCATTGTGATTGAAGCCAAGACATACTTACCTACATCGCCAGCTACGAACGGGTAACTTGCGTCATTCGCTCCAGCAAGCAGGACACAGCCGATTGGCAATACGGCCATGCTGGTCGATGACGGTGACGAACAGCGATACCAAGCGAAATCTAGGCGGGGTTCGCTAACTCCTCTGATGGCACCAATGACTGCCAAAAGGTTTGAGCCCCCAAATACGTGTTGGTTTCCAACCGCTGGACTTCCGGTAAAACTCGGAGCTTCCAAAACTTGGTAGCTGGTTGGGCTCCAAATCGATACTCGATCGCTTCCCTGAATAGCCGTTACCTTCACCGAAAGATAGGTGCCGGAGTCTGCCAATACCGGAGTGTAGTTTGCCGATGTGGCACCAGAGATGAAGGCACAGTCAACCGGAAGCTCCGACGATTTTGAAGGCAAAGGTTGCGGGCAACGGTACCAACTGTATTCAAACGTTGGTTGCGGAAATCCGCTCCAAACGCCATCGTTTGCGGTCACCGTAAAACCCAACTGCACAAAACTCTTTGTCGAGTTCGGTTTGGAAATCGAAATGTTTGCAATCGGTCCGAGAACTTGCTGGCTCGATGCCGAGGTGCGCGTGGTATGACCAGCGGTGTTTGTCAAGGTAACCCTTGCCACCAGGTAGTAGCTTTCCTGCTCGGTACCCAGCGTGATGCTTGCTTGGGTTTCGCCCGCAATAACTGTGCAACCGGCCGCGAACGCGGTTCCGGCAACCTGCGGGGTTGAACATTTTGCCCAGGCATAGCTTTCGCTGGTGGCGCCACCGAAAGTTGAGGCGCCGCTCGAAACGGTCAGGCTTGATCCACTGGTTTCGGTGCCCGAAAGGGTTGGGTCGTTTGCGAAAACCGGCTTGGTTTGTATCGAATTGGTTGATGCGCTGATCAGCTTTGTAACACCGGCGAGGTTCGTTGCGGTTTCTTCAACTACGACGAATTTGCCGTGCATTGAAGAGGCCGTAACAAACGTTGGTCCGGTTGCACCGGCGATCGGCCAACAATCGGATGGCGGGATGCTCAGTCCAGCCGAAACCGCAGAATCACAGCTGTACCACTGGTAGGTCTTGACCGGCGCCGGATTTCCAGTCCAGGTTCCGGGAACCAAAGTTAATGTGCCTCCACCAATTGGCGAACCGGTAGCGGTTGATTGCAAAACACTGATCCTTGGTGCCACGGTATTCGTGGGAGCGGTCAAAACCTTGGAACTCGATGCGCTGAAGCTCGAAGCTGGGGTTCCAGCGTTGGTAGCATTGCTGGCCTTGACCTGAACCACCAAGTACTTGTTATTCATTGCTGGCGCAACAACATAGTTGGAGTTAGTTTCACCCGCAATCGCTGCACATTTAGCATTCTTCACGGCTGCAGCCGGAACGGCAGCACGGCAGGCGTACCACTGATAAGTGAAGGTTGGGCGTGGGCTTCCAGACCAACTTCCATCCATAGCGGTGAGTGTGCTTCCGACCGCGACGGTACCGTTGAAGAGCAGCGCAGGAGAAATGTTTACCGGCGTTTGTTGCACCTGAACTTCTGAAGCGATTCGAACCGAAGCCACCTCGGTCGCAGCATTTTTAGCGGTAACGAAACCGGTGACAACTTTGTCGACATCGCTCACGGTTACCACATAGCTGGCCCCGGTTGCCCCCACGATTTCGCTACAGTCAGTTGGTGCGGTTAACCCAGCAGAAACCGAAGCATTGCAGCGGTACCAGCGGTACTGGTAACTCTGCGCTGTCACCCATCCGGTGAGATCAACGGTCAACTTCGAATTCAGCACAGCGCTTCCAGATGGGTTCACACGCACCGACGAGTTGGCGCCGAGCGCGGTTGCCTTCAGCGCGGGTGCAGCGGCTATAGCCGAATTTGTGGTCGCCGAATAGCGGGCAACGGCAACATTTCCAGTCGCGGTGTTGGTTGCGAATGATCCAACCAGAAGGAACTTGGCCTTCTGAGCGTTGGTCAGGGTAAATCGTGACCCGGTTGCTCCCGAAATTGCAACACAACCAGGTGCGAGAGTTGCACTTTCCAGAGCAACCTGCGACGAACAGGAATACCACTGGTTCGTGACGTTTGGGGTTGGAGTTCCTGACCAATCCGGAGCTGTGAAGGTTAGCGAATTTCCAGCGACTAAATCGTTGTCGGATGTGACCAGCGGGTAAGTATTTGCGGTCGGTGCCAAATCGGCAGCCATGACGGGCGACAGCTGCCCGAAAACCATCGGAAGCAGCGCAAGAACAGCGGCAATTTGCCACCTCAGACCACGCATAATCCCCCGAATTTTCGCTCCATATACATTTAGTCTAATTAGCCGCTAACCAAATAAAAAACTGAGTTTTTCGCGCTAAAATCAGGCGCCGCCGTGTTTGACTTGAGGTGTGAACGAACTCTTTAGCGCATTGGTGGGAATTGCCGTTTTCGGCTTCGTCACTTCGGTAACACCAGGCCCAAACAACACCTACCTTTTGACCAGCGGAATGAACTTCGGTGTCCGGAAATCGCTCGCCTATGTAAACGGCATCATGGTTGGTCTAGTTCTCATGTTTTCGGCCATGTACCTCGGGGTCGGCGCCTTGTTCAGGGCTTTTCCGGTAATTCAAGAAGTTCTCAAGTACGTTGGCTTCGCCTACATCCTTTATATGGCTTACAGCCTGATCAGCTCCAGCTTCGTTCACAAGCATGAGGAAATCGAGCGGGCCGGTTTCTTCCGAGCCACGGTTTTCCAGCTGGTCAACCCAAAGGCCTGGATTGTTTTGATGTCGATGTATGCAACTTTCATCGGCGACAGCACCGACTTGCTCAAGGTTGGGCTTAACCTTCTGGTTTTTCTGATTGCTACCTACCCGGGCGCAGTTATTTGGGCAGCTTTTGGTGAACTTCTGGCCGGATGGCTCTCAACACCAACTTATCGACGAGTTTTCAACATTTCCGCGGCCGTTTTGTTGGTTGCGTCGATGGTTCCCGCCCTGTTTTTATAAGAAGTTTCAAGGGCAGATATAGGGTTTCTGTAACTTTAAAAAATATATTCCGCGACACACCGAGACCTTACAAAATGCTTAATTTTGCGGGCGTATTATCGGTCTACAACTAAATAGATCTGCTACTAGGGGAAGCCAGCGAATGTCTGACGGAACCCGAAAAAGGTTCTTCAAACACAGACCTGGTGCCGATCTAAAAAATAACTTAAGCGGTTCACGAAAGTGGCGTTTTTGGTGTCTCCGGATTCAGTAGAATTGGGTAGAAATCGATAGCGGCTCCTCCTTCTAAAACCGCTGATGGCCCTTTTAGAAATGAGTAGAAGATGAGCGCTGCAGTAGCAACCGTTTACACCCTCCCAGCTTGCGTCCAGTGCGACAGCACCAAGCGCCTGCTAACCCGCGAAAACATCGAGTTCAACGTTGTTGACCTAAGCCAGGACGCTCAAGCACTTGAGATGATCCAGGCCCTCGGCTACACCGCAGCTCCTGTGGTTATCGCTGGTGAAGACCACTGGTCGGGCTTCAAAATGGACAAAATCCTGTCGCTCAAGAACTAGCAATTAACGCGGTGTGAAGTGTTCGATATCGTCTACTTCTCAAGTACCTCAGAGAACACCAAACGCTTTGTTGAAAAACTAGGAATAAAGTCAACCCGCATCCCACTTTTTGCTAAAGAAGTCGAAGACTTTGAAGTAGAAAAACCCAGTATTTTGGTTCTCCCAACGTACGGTGGCGGCGAAGACAAAAGAGCAGTACCAAAACAAGTAATCAAGTTCCTCAACAACCCCGCAAATCGAGCAAAAATCGCCGGCGTCGTAGCCCTAGGAAACACCAACTTTGGTGAAACCTACTGCATCGCCGGCGACATAGTCTCCGAGAAGCTAAATGTCCCACTTCTCTATCGTGTAGAGATCCTGGGAACCCCAGACGACGTAATAGAAGTAAAAGAGAGAATCCAAAAATTATGGAACGCACGCCAGAACTAGCTCCAAACGAGGTCATTTCCCGTTTCGACAACGGTGAGCTTGAGAACACCCTCAGCTACCACGAGCTAAACGCCATGATTAACCTTTGGAACGCCGAAGGCAAGATGCAGCTTGAAAAAGACAAGATGGCGGTGCACAAATACTTCTTAGACCACGTGAACCTAAACACTGTGTTCTTCCACTCTCTCCGCGAGCGCCTGGACTACCTGGTCGAGCACGACTACTACGAGCCAGATGTACTAGCTAAGTACAGCTTTGACTTCCTAGAGAAGATCAACGAGTTCGCTTACTCAAAGAAGTTCCGCTTCGAAACCTTCCTAGGTGCGTTCAAGTTCTACACCTCTTACACCTTGAAGACTTTCGATGGCACCCGCTACCTAGAGCGCTTCGAAGACCGCGTAGTCATGGTGGCTATCGCTTTGGCCGACGGCGACGAAGACTTCGCTCTGCACCTCGTCGAAGAAATGATTTCTGGTCGTTTCCAGCCAGCTACCCCAACCTTCCTAAACTGCGGTAAGAAGCAGCGCGGCGAGCTAGTTTCGTGCTTCCTGCTTCGCATCGAAGACAACATGGAGTCAATCTCCCGTTCCATCAACTCTTCGCTTCAGCTTTCAAAGCGCGGCGGTGGCGTGGCCCTGAGCCTCAGCAACATCCGTGAGTCGGGCGCACCAATCAAGAAGATTGAAGGCCAGTCATCGGGAATCATCCCTGTGATGAAGCTTTTGGAAGACTCTTTCTCTTACGCCAACCAGCTTGGCGCTCGTCAGGGTGCCGGTGCCGTTTACCTAAACGCTCACCACCCAGACATCCTGAAGTTCCTAGACACCAAGCGTGAGAACGCAGACGAGAAGATTCGTATCAAGTCGCTTTCAATCGGTGTGGTTGTTCCAGACATCACTCTAGAACTTGCTCGTGAGAACGAAGATATGTACCTCTTCTCCCCTTACGACGTTGAGAACGTTTACGGCATTCCGTTCGGCGACATTTCGGTTACCGAGAAGTACCAGGAAATGGTCGACGACCCTCGCATCAAGAAGACCAAGATCAAGGCTCGTGTTTTGTTTGAGCGCATTGCGGAACTTCAGTTCGAGTCCGGTTACCCATACATCATGTACGAGGACACCGTAAACAACGCGAACCCAATCAAGGGCCGCATCAACATGTCGAACCTCTGCTCTGAGATCCTTCAGGTCAACACCCCGACCACCTACAACGAAGACCTCAGCTACGCCGAAATCGGCAAGGACATCAGCTGTAACCTTGGCTCGCTAAACATTGCGAAGGCCATGGACGGCGGAAACCTAGCCGACACCGTTGAAACCTCGATCCGTGCGCTTACCGCTGTTTCAGAAATGTCTGACATCCAGTCGGTTCGTTCAATCGCCGATGGCAACGCAAAGACCCATGCAATCGGTCTTGGTCAGATGAACCTGCACGGCTACCTAGCCCGCGAGCACATCCACTACGGTTCAGAAGTTGCACTCGACTTCACCAACATTTACTTCTACACCGTGGTTTATCACTGCATCCGTGCATCTAACCTATTGGCTACCGAGAAGAAGGAATCGTTCGACGGTTTCGAAGACTCGAAGTACGCCACTGGTGAATTCTTCAACAAGTACACCGACCAGGTGTGGGCTCCAAAGACCGAGAAGGTTGCAGAACTGTTTGCAAACGCCGGTATCGAAATCCCAACCCAGGAAGACTGGAAGAAGCTTTCTGAGCTAGTTCAGAAGAACGGTCTTTACAACCAGAACCTTCAGGCTGTTCCACCAACCGGTTCAATCTCTTACATCAACAACTCGACCTCATCGATCCACCCAGTGGCTTCAAAGATCGAAATCCGCAAGGAAGGAAAGCTTGGTCGTGTTTACTACCCAGCTCCTTACCTTTCAGACGAGACCAGCGAGTACTACGAAGATGCCTACGAGATCGGCCCAGACAAGATCATCGACACCTACGCCGAGGCAACTCAGCACGTCGACCAGGGTCTATCGCTGACCTTGTTCTTCAAGGACACCGCGACCACTCGTGACGTTAACCGTGCCCAGATCTACGCATGGCGTAAGGGCATCAAGACCATTTACTACATCCGTATCCGCCAGCTGGCTCTTGCCGGCACCGAAGTTGACGAGTGCGTCAGCTGCATGCTCTAAACCCAACCAGACAGAAAGAGAACGAAATGAACACCAAGCTCGCTATCACTCGTCCGGTCAACTGGAACAAGATCGAAGACGCGATTGACCTCGACGTATGGAACCGCCTCACCAGCAACTTCTGGTTGCCTGAGAAGGTGCCACTAAGCAACGACATCCAGTCTTGGGAGACCCTAAAGCCAAATGAGCAGCTGCTAACCATGCGCGTGTTCACCGGCCTAACCCTCCTGGACACCATTCAGGGAACAGTTGGCGCTGCAGCACTACTACCAGACGCCATCACCCCTCACGAAGAGGCTGTAATCACCAACATCGCGTTCATGGAGAGCGTTCACGCAAAGAGCTACTCGAGCGTGTTCTCTACCCTCTGCTCAACCGATGAGATTGAGCAGGCTTTCCGCTGGTCGGAAGAGAACCCTTACCTTCAGAAGAAGGCCGAGATCGTTCTTGGTTACTACCGCGGAGACGACCCTCTAAAGCGCAAGGTTGCTTCAACCCTGCTCGAGAGCTTCCTGTTCTACTCCGGCTTCTACCTGCCAATGTACTGGTCATCACGAGCAAAGCTCACCAACACTGCCGACCTTATTCGTCTGATCATCCGCGACGAAGCCATCCACGGTTACTACATCGGTTACAAGTTCCAGCAGACCTATAACCAGGAAAGCCAGGCTCGCAAAGATGAGATCAAGCAGTACGCCTACGACCTTCTTCTAGAGCTATACGAGAACGAGATCAAGTACACCGCTGACCTCTACGACGAACTGGGCCTAACCTCAGACGTAAAGAAGTTCCTTCACTACAACGCCAACAAAGCCCTGATGAACCTTGGCTTCGAAGCATTGTTCCCTAAGGACGACTGCGAAGTCAGCGCTGCAATCCTCTCGGCCCTATCCCCTAACGCCGACGAGAACCACGACTTCTTCTCAGGATCTGGTTCAAGCTACGTTATGGGCAAGCACGAGTCGACCACAGATGACGACTGGGACTTCTAGTTCAAGCACTTCAAAAAGCCCTGCAGGGAAACCTGTGGGGCTTTTTGTTACCCTCAAAAGGTGAAGTTCGAATTCGAGTCAAAGGTCATTGAATGGCGCGGCCCTGCCCCGTTTTTCTTTGCAACTACACCACCCTCGATCACTCACGAACTCGAGACCAGTGCCGGCCACCTCAGCTACGGCTGGGGTTGCATCCCGGTTGATGTGACCATTGGCAACACAACTTTTTACACGGCACTAATCCCGCGCGAAGGAACCTATTTTGTTCCGCTCAAGGCAGCCGTTCGGAAAGCGGAACACATTGAACTTGGCTCATCACAAAAGATCAGGTTGGCCATTAGAGGCTAACTAGGCGATGGTCTTTGCCAGCTGATCGATTTCAAAAGTCAACAGGTTCATCCGGCGCAGGAATTCGTGCTCGATGTCACCGAAGATTCCTTGACCACCTGCGGTCATGGCAATCTTGCGTTCTCTTGGATTCGCAGTGGCTTCCAAAGTTTCTACGAAGCAGAGTTTCTCCAGCGGCTGAAGGGCTTTCGTGAGTTCAAGAACCGTAACGCCGACCTTACTTGCAAGTTCAACCCTAGAAATGCCGTCGTCGCCAAAATCTTTGATGGCTTTCAGAGTTAGGTACTCACTGATGGTTACCCCATAAACCAATTGTCGGTCTTCCGTTTTTTGAATGAGGGCTCGCATTGCGAGGTACTTCAGATAAGTTTCCATGGTCCTAACCTAACTTCTGTCGCCAAGCTGTGAATGATTGGATGTTCCTATCGTGAGGAGTTCGTAGCCAGGGGAATGGGTGTAGCTCAGCAACTTCCCCGAATTTTGCGAAACTTGGTACTGGCGCATAGGTAAGTGCCACCGGGTTTTCTTGGGCGTATTCGTAAGGGTCACCCAGGTAAACCTTAAGGTTCCGTCTGGTCGCTAGGTCTTGAAGCGTTTCTAGATAAAAGTGAATGCGCTTGGAGGAAAGCTGTAGTTTGGCGAGGGCGTCCCGATTGAAGACAAATACAACTGGGAGGTCTGGGTTAGCGACCAAGGCCGGGTCGGAATCCCCCATCGAGTCGATGGTGATGAGAACCTCTTTGGGTTCAGTTTTTCGAAGGACTGATTTTGGGCCAGTGGTTCGATCGAGATCTGGGTCATGATCGAGAAGGGCAAGTCGTTCAAATTGAGGAAGTGTTTCTTCCTCAGGAAAGTCTTGGATAGGGCAAGCCTTCTTGAGTGGGCACTTCATGCAGAGGCCTGGTGCTCGCTTTTCAACTTGCCAGCGGGCGAATCCATAAGGTTTGCCAGCCGAACCAACCGTCCACTGCCAGCCGAGTAGGTTCGCAGCTCTAGATCCATCGAGAAGGTTCTGGTACATGCGCTCTTGGCCGTGAATCCAGCCTTTACCATTTCGCACAGTCCAATGCGATGCCAACCACATTCTGGTCTGATTCACCAACCAGCCATCTGTTTCCAGCTCTTTCACGACCTGGTCAATGCAGTGCATGTCGCGGTTCCAGCCGTCACCGGCAACTTCTCTTACTTGTTCGAATCTCAGGTTGTCGAAGAAATGACTACCAATACGGGCGTAAAGATGCCTCGCGTATTCCTGCCAGAGAAGTTCGTCCTGGAATTTCTCGCGGTCTTTGTAGGGAGCATCTTTTACTGCCGCCCAGACCTGTTTCAGGGTAAGTAGGTTGTGGCGAATGTACGGTGAAAGGACCGTGGCGCCTCGTCGGTTCAGGGGAAAAACTTCCGAGCGGTCTGAGGCATAGCGAGTGATGTCGAGGTTCTGAAGGGCTTCGTTGGCTGCCGTTTGGCCACCTTTGATGTGGCTCTTGCCGCCACCCGAGTGTAAGCCCTCGAATCGTTCCAACAGAAGGTCGTCGGTTGTCTTTGAGAGATCCAGTTGCTCTAGCACCAACGGGTAAACCACCCGCGGCAGTGTGTTATTCCTGAGTTTGGGTCGTTATGACTTACTGCCCTTGCGGCGTCCCAAAAGAACTCCAACCGTGACCAGAACGCCAGCAGCAAGCAAATAGACCGAGGCATCAAAACCGGTTGCCGCTAGACCACCCGAACTGGTTCTGCCAGTTGGCTCGTTGTTGGTTGCGTTGTCCAGAACCTGGTTTGGAGTGAGAGCGCGGTTGTAGAGGCGAAGGTAACGAATGGAACCCTCAAAATCACCATCGTCCTCCCAGTTGCTCCTTCCCACAAAATTGGCGGTTCGGGTTGAAACTGCTGGCAGAGGGTAGGCAGAACCGTGCGCCTGAACCGCAGTATCGGAAGTGTAGTCACCGTTTTTGATTTGAGTCTGGAGCTCGACACCGTCTTTGTAAATGCGACAACCCGAGGTTCTGTCGACGGTAATTAGCCATTTGGAAAAGGTTCGAGAATTATCGAGAGCCGAGCCGTCGGTTGCGGTGTGGCAACGAACTTGATTGACTCCACCGATCCAGGTCTCAAGTGCTAGCTCGTGAGAATCAGCCATTTGGCCGACCCAAAAATCTTCAGCCGCACCGCCAGGAACGCCGAAGTCAAAAATGCGCTCCCATTCCGAAAGATTGTTTCCGAACTCACCTTCAAATTCGATAGTCAAACCACTGGTGAAAGTTGAAAATGCTCCGGAAAGTTCAACGTAGCCTGTTCCGTTTGAGCCACCCGGGAAAGTCAGAGAGCGAGTGACTGGGTTGTAGGTGAGACCCGTACCTTTAATGGTTCCATTTCTATGGTTTCCAGAGAAGTCCGCAAGCGACGCGTTATCGGCCGCAGAAGTTAGCTCGGTGAAATCGTAGTAGAACATCAACCCATTGGTGTCATAGGCACTAGCGGCATTAGGAGTAGAAATAAACATGCATACGACCGAAAGCGACATAGCCAATGCTTTCGAAAAACGCTTGAACAAAGACATAGAAGTTACCCCTAAGAATTGGCTGATGAGTTCCAAGTTTAGGCGTTTGGTTGTAAAAGCGAACAAAAAAAAGAAAATCCCGGCCCTCGTGAGAAGGAACCGGGATTTCGTGCACCCCCTGGGACTTGAACCCAGAACCCACTGATTAAGAGTCAGTTGCTCTGCCGATTGAGCTAGAGGTGCTTGTTGTTTTTGGCAACGAGTTACAACATTACCAAAGGTTTACTTTGTAGGCAAACGCTAGGCTTTGATTATGACAAAGAGCCCTGTTTTGAATACATTCCTATGGTTTCCAGAGAACATGGATGCCGCATTGAAGTTCTATGTGGCTGAGTTGGGTGCTGAAGTTCTTTCGGAGAACCGCGCTGGAGAGCAGTTGCTTACAGCCACCTTCAGGATCGGTGGTCAAACTTTGATTGGTATGAACTACCCGGGGACTCCTGGCTTCAACGACTCCATCTCGCTATCTTTGAGCGTGGAAGGACAGGACGAGATCGATAAGTATTGGAATGCTATTACCCGAGATGGCGAAGAGCTTCCTTGCGGTTGGTGCCGAGACGCCTTTGGTGTTTCTTGGCAGATTGTTCCAAATGATTTGCACACCTACATTGGGAACCCTGACCCAGAAAAAGCTGCATTCGCCTATCAGGCGATGATGAAGATGAAGAAGATAGTTCTCGCTGACTTCATTGAACATTAGGCTATTGGTATGAGCGACGTGCGATTAGAAACTGGAGCCAAGGCTCCTGCATTTACCCTTCCAAACCAAGACGAAAAGGCTATTTCACTAGCCTCGTTGGCAGGTAAGAAAGTAATTGTTTACTTCTATCCAGCTGCCGCAACCCCAGGTTGCACCAAAGAGGCTTGCGATTTTGAAGAGTCGTTGAATGTTTTCACCGCGGCCGGTTACGCGGTGCTTGGTGTGTCCCCAGATAAGCCAGCGAAGTTGGCAAAGTTCGTTGAAGACCAGGCTTTGCACTTCGACCTGTTGTCTGATGAAGACCTATCGGTTCACAAAACCTACGGCGCTTTCGGTTTGAAGAAACTTTATGGCCGTGAATACGAGGGCGTCCTGCGATCAACCTTTGTGTTGGACGAAAAGGGTGTTGTCGTTTTGGGTCTCTACAACGTGAAGGCCACTGGCCACGTTGAGATGCTAAAGAAGCAGCTAGGTCTCTAAACCTCTTTGAAAAGTGCGTTCACCGGTTTGGTGAGCAGCATTACGAATGCTACGCCGGAGACGGCGAAAATCGCTATGGCTAGCGGATAGTTAGCCATTTTCCCGTCCATGGTTCCATAGCCGAGGCTGATCTGGATTAGTTGCCAGAAGATAATTGCCGACCTGCCCCAGCGCTTGAGGTTATAGAGTGCGAACGAGGCTGCGGCGAGGAAAGCTGTGGTGCCGGCAAAGAGTGCTGTGAGCATTGCTACAGCGGTGATTACCTTAGATTGGCCGGTTAGTAGACCCCAGAGGAAGAACGACGTGAGCGCCGCCGAGAGAACGGTTTCGACACCGGCGATTACCAGGGCGACATTGAATTGGATCGGTCTCTTGCTGCTCATTTGCGTCGTCCTAGAAATATTGGGGGTTGATTAGTGGTCGCTTCTGTGAAACCATTTGTAAAGGAAACGAAGGTTTCAAATCTCTCTTCAAGAGTAAAACACCCTTCAGTTTCTACCCACTCAAAGCTTGAATAGTTTGGCTTTTTGTTATTAGTTTTTGGTTCTAGATAAAGGAATAACCGCATGGATATGCACTGGCAAGATGAAGCGAAATGTCTAACCGAAGACCCAGAGCTATTCTTTCCGGTAGGCAACACCGGCCCTGCGGTTGACCAAATCGATCAGGCGAAAGCCATCTGCCGCGAATGCGCAGTATCAACCAGCTGCCTAGAGTACGCAATCAAAGAAAACCAGGACACTGGCGTTTGGGGCGGACTATCTGAAGATGAGCGTAAGTCGCTAAAGCGCAAGTACGCTCGCGCACGTCGCGCTAGCTAAGCGGAAGAACTACAACCACTTTCGTTCCACCCTCTTTTGGTGAGAACCAGCTAATCGTTCCACGCAATTCACCCTCAATGAGGGTTTTCACAATGCTCGTGCCAAGGCCTTCCTGAAGTTTTCCATCCGGGAGGCCTTTGCCGTTGTCTGAGATGGTGACAGTGAGTTGCTTGCCCTTGCGCTCAGCGTTGACGTGAACAACTCCCGAGCGCTCGGCAAGCCCGTGCTCAACCGCATTCGTAACCAGCTCGGTAACGGCAACCGCAAGGCTGGTGGCCTTCTCGCTGGGTAGCTGCCCGAATTTTCCATCGATGATGGTGTTGACCGTGGTGCCAACGGTGGACGCAACTTCAGAAGAAAGCTTTAAAACTCGGTCGAAAACTTCATCGAAATTAACTTCTTGGCTAAGACCAGAAGAAAGGGTGTCGTGAACCAGCGCGATGGCGGCTACGCGACGCATGGCTTGTTCGAGCGCCTCTTTGGCTTCGTCAGAGTCGGTTCGCCTGGCCTGAATTCGGAGCAGACTGGCCACGGTTTGGAGGTTGTTCTTCACGCGGTGGTGAATCTCACGGATGGTGGCATCCTTGGTGATCAATTCGCGTTCCTGGCGCCTTAGCTCAGAAACATCGCGGCAAAGCAAAATGGCCCCGGTGCGCTGGTTCTTCTTTTTTAGCGGAACTGCACGAAGGCTGAGCGCCATGGTTGGGCTGTAGGCATCGGCACGCCAAGGGGCTCTACCATTCACCACAACTGCGAGGTTTTCATCGGAGCGAAGGTTTTTGCCAAGAGATTTCTCCATGGCCTGTTGCAGGTTCTGCCCAACCAATTCGCCAGAAACTCCAAACCGGTTGAAAGCACTCAAAGCGTTTGGGCTAGCGAAGGTAACGGTGTCTTCTTGGTTGAGGATCAGCAGGCCATCGTTTGCTCTCGGTGCACCGCGAGTGGAACCGGTGGTGTTCTGGAAGTCTGGGTAGGTTCCCTCTTCGATCATGTCGAGGAGTTCGTTTCCGACCTGTCGGAAGTTGATGCGTTGCTTGGTTGGTTCACGCACTTCGCTCAGGTTGGTGTGAACCGTGACAACTGCAATCGGCTGAGAGAATTCGTTTTGGTTCGCTTTGAGTCTTCGCCTGACCGGCACTGCTCGTACGCGCATGGAAATGCCGTCGTAGATGTCTGGAACCGCCAAGTCTTGGTGAGTACCCGATGAGAACGCCTTAGTAACCTGTCGGTTCCAAAGTTTGGCGGGGTTCTCCCCCACGATGTCGCGATAAAAAATTGTTCCAGCGCTTGACGGTCTGGCATGAGCAACCGCAATGAAGTTACTGTCTTCTTTGGTTTGAACCCAGAGAACGAGGTCACAGTTGACCAAGTCGGCGACCATCTGCCAGTCACCAGTGAGTAGATTCAGCCACTCGACGTCGGCGGAAGGCAGCTTGCCTCGCTTCGCGATCAATTGGCTGAGGGTTGTCATGCTAAAAGTTTATGCGCGAGAGCGGCTATCGCGTTCCTCGCTGCCGACTTCCGCCTAGCCAGTGCGAGAGGTAGTTTTTGACTCTCGGCCAGTTGGAGAGCTGGTTCATCGGATGGAATCTGAGTTTGAATATGTTCCTTGGTGAGCGAACGTATGGCGTTGGCAAGTTGCTGGTTCGGGGTTTCGCCATTCAAAATGAGTGTTCGAGATTTTTGTAATTCTTCTAACTCAGCGAAGTTGTTCAGATAACGCGAGACCGATAACGGTGAAGCAACCAGTACGCTTATGCAGTTTGAAGCCAGTTTGATTGCGGACCTCGTGACACAATTGCGAGCGGTCGGGCTTCCTGGCACGGTGAGGGCATCTTCTAAAGGTGAGGCCACATCGATGACTACGACGTCGAAGTTCAAGCCGCAAACAGCCACCAACTGGGTAACAGTTTCTGGCGTAAGTTCTGCCCAGCGCTTGGCGTTAGGTAACCCTGGCAATAGGCGAAACTGTGTGCGACCGCGCTTGATGTTGATGCTCAGCCGTTCTAACTCTTCCAGCGCGAACCTCCCCTGCCGAATAAGCCTGGCCACCGCTGCTAAACCGGCCGAGCTATCTTGAATTGGAAGCAACTGAACCAGTGACGGCGCGTAGGTATCTAGATCTAAGAGGATTGTGCGCTGCCCAAGTAGCGCAAACTCATAAGCCAGATTCAGTGCGACGGTGCTCTTACCTGTGGAACCTAGCGGACCCCAAACGGTAAAGACCCTAGCCTCCGTGGATACCCCAACATTTTTAATATCGGATTTTCGCGGCCTATCGGCGGTGAGGGTCACTTAGAAATCCGCGAGGGTCTCGTGCAGAATGATTGTCAATTGCGCGTTCGAGTCGGTGGCGCTTAAAAGCGTCTCTAGAAAGTCCTCGGTGATCCGGATCTCAACATTGGTAGTGCTTTGGGTCATTGAGGTGTTCGACTCGATCGCCGTGACAATTGCGTTAAACGCCACTGGCTCGGGTGCGGAAGCGTTTAGGGAATGGTTCTGTGCCGTTGCCCAAACATCAACCCGATCTCCCACACTGATGGCTTTAGCAATTGGCCTCAGGCCGTTCAACCTGATTGGAATCAATGCGCTTGAGCCCTCGGCAATCGAGCGTTTACTCAATAACTCACCTTTCAGGACAGGCAATGTAAGAGTCAGGTCTTTCCCAATTTTTGATAGGTAATTAGCCGAGGCTGCCCCGATTGGCAACTGCTCAACATGGAAGTCGGTCGCTTGCACCGGGCTTCCCTCCGCAAGGTCGCGGTTGGCAATCAAGACAGCCTTTATGGCTGGTTTGGAGGCAATTTGAAGAAACGTTGTGAGCAAAGCTACGACGATTGCCGCCACCGAGGCGGCCGGCAAGAGTAACTTTGCGTACTTCCTCTGAAGCTTGATTTCCACTAGTTATCGGCCGCATGCACTTCGAGCCAGGCCAGGCGCTCGATGGCCACGGCGACGACATCGGTGTTCGATTCGAAAAGTATCAGGCCCTGTAACACCCCGATCACTCTGGCCTTTCTAACCTGCTGACCGTCGCCGGCTAAGGAGTAACGGCAGAAGCGTTGAATCAAAGACTCGGCGAGCAATTCACCCGCCTGTTGGCTCTCCGCTCGACTTTCAATTTCTTGGTTGAAGGTGATTCGGGCCACGCTTAGGGTTCGGTGCGGCTGAAAACGCCAAATCGCTCTGCCGCTAACCAACCCGCAAACATAAGTGTCACCAAGCGTTGGACGTTCAAGCGAAATTCGCGTTCCGGACATGGTTGTGGTCAAACGTTCTACGCCCAGATCTGGTTTTGGAGCCGAGTTCTCTAGAACGGCTTCGAACTCGGTTTCCAAGTCTTCAAAGAGTTGATCAATATTCATGAACCGATTATGGAAAATTTCAAAAACTTACAAAAAAGTTATCCACAACCAGAGTGTGGGGTCATAGACCGAAAGTCTGAACGGTCCTAGCGTTTTCCCAAGCGAAAGGAAATCTGGGGATGAAATTAGAAATTGGAGACGCACCACAACAAAACTTTGTAAAGCCCGACGCAACTCGCGAGCTTGAATTCATCGCGCCGGCAATTATCGAAGTGATCGAAGGAGCACGAAGCGTGACTCAACTTGGTGGGCTAATAAACGAAGACGTTTACCAAACCCTTCGAAAGAAATCCATAGATCTGGCACACCGACGCAGGGCGATGGGGCTAACCGCTGCGGATTACCCAAAAATTGAGATTGCCGACATTCATCAGGAATCAAACCGTCCCGGGCACATTGAATCGATTGTTCTACTTCGTTTTCGCGGACGACTTCGAGCCATGACGATTAGGTTGGAACACCGGGTGGGCCGCTGGTTAGCGACCGCCATTACCGTGCTTTAGCTCTTGAAGAAGCTGCTGCCAGGTGCGTGTCCACCCTTGTTCTCATCGCGCTCTACGTGCTCGTGAGTGATCTCGGGAGTACCCTCTTCGCTCGGTGAGCTGTAGGTTAGGTCTTCCTCAACCGGTGCGCTTTCAACCTGAACATCCAAGTTGAACAAGTACATGATTGACTCTTCGCGAATGGCTCCGGTCATCTGCTGGAACATCACATAACCTTCGCGCTGGTACTCAACCAGAGGGTCACGCTGTGCCATGGCACGAAGACCGATACCTTCTTTCAGGTAGTCCATTTCGTATAGGTGCTCGCGCCACTTGCGGTCAATCACCGAAAGCACAACGCGGCGCTCAAGTTCACGCATGTTGTCTTCGCCAAGGCTTGCAGCTCGCTTGCCATAGGCCATGCGGGCATCGCTAAGAAGTTCATTCACAAGGAACTTCTTAGTTAGACGAGCTCTGGTTCCAGCTTCCGCCAACACTTCCGAAATCTCAAGACCAACTGGGTAAACCGCTTGTAGATCGCGCCACAGAGCCTCTAGGTTCCAGTCGCTTGAGCTATCGCCGGCGTGCTGGTTGACGATGGTCTCCACAACATCCACCAAGAATGCATCGATGCGCGGGGTGATGTCGTCGCCCTCAAGAATCTGACGACGGTCGCCGTAGATTGCTTCACGCTGGCGTGACAGCACGTCGTCGTACTTCAAAACGTTCTTGCGAATCTCGGCGTTACGCGCTTCCAACTGCGACTGGGCGCTGGCAATGGCCCGCGAGACCAGCTTTGACTCGATAGCCATTTCGTCTGGAATGTCGCTGCGGTTCATCATTGCCGCTGCTGCGCCAGAGTTGAATGCGCGCATCAGGTCGTCGGTAAGTGAAAGGTAGAAACGAGACTCACCAGGGTCACCCTGGCGACCGGCACGACCACGCAACTGGTTGTCGATTCGGCGAGACTCGTGACGCTCAGTACCAAGAACATACAAACCACCGGTGGCGATAACCTGCTCGGCTTCCTTGGCAACGGTTTCTTTGATCTCGGCAAAAGTCTTATCCCAAGCAGCTTGGTACTCGGCAGCTTCCGGCTCTAGACCCTTGGCAGCCAATGCTTCAACAGTTAGGAACTCAGCGTTACCACCGAGCATGATGTCGGTTCCACGGCCAGCCATGTTGGTGGCAACGGTAACTGCGCCGAGACGACCAGCCTGAGCCACAATGTGGGCTTCACGGGCGTGGTTCTTGGCGTTCAGCACTTCGTGACGAATGCCACGCTTAGCCAAAAGCTTAGAAAGGTATTCGCTCTTTTCAACCGAGTTGGTTCCGACCAAAACTGGCTGATTGGTTTCGTGGTGAGCCGCGATGTCTTCAACAACCATGGCGAACTTGATCTCTTCGTTCTTGTAGATCAGGTCTGGCTGGTCTTTACGAATCATTTCGCGGTTAGTTGGGATCGGAATTACGCCCAACTTGTAGGTGCTCATGAATTCGGCGGCTTCGGTCTCGGCGGTACCGGTCATACCGGCGAGCTTTCCGTAGCCACGGAAGTAGTTCTGAAGGGTAACGGTAGCGAGAGTCTGGTTTTCAGCCTTAACCTCAACGCCTTCCTTGGCTTCAACAGCCTGGTGCATACCTTCGTTGTAACGGCGACCGGCCAACATGCGGCCGGTGTGCTCGTCGACGATTAGAACCTCGCCGTTCATGACCACGTAGTCCTTGTCCTTGCGGAACAGGGCCTTGGCGCGAAGTGAGTTATTCAAGAAAGAGATCAGCGGGGTGTTCTCAGACTCGTAAAGATTATCGATACCTAGGTAGTCTTCGACCTTCTCGATACCTGGTTCCAGGATTCCAATGGTGCGCTTCTTTTCGTCTACCTCGTAATCGATGATTGGTTCAAGCTTTTCGGCGATCTTGGCAAACTCGTTGAACCAACGGTTCACGTCTCCCGATGCTGGACCCGAGATGATTAGTGGGGTGCGAGCCTCGTCGATCAGAATTGAGTCAACTTCGTCGATGATTGCGTAGTAGTGGCCACGCTGAACGAGTTCGCCCTGGTGGTGGGCCATGTTGTCACGCAGGAAGTCGAAGCCAAACTCGTTGTTGGTTCCATAGGTGATGTCGGCGAGGTACTGCTCACGACGTTCTTGAGGGTCCTGACCTGAAAGAATACATCCGGTGGTCATGCCCAAGGCGCGGAAAACGCGACCCATAAGTTCACTCTGGTAGCTGGCGAGGAAGTCGTTTACAGTAACCACGTGGACGCCCCGACCTGCGATTGCGTTGAGGTAGGCCGGAAGGGTTGCCACGAGGGTCTTTCCTTCACCGGTGCGCATTTCGGCGATGTTACCTAGGTGAAGAGCTGCTCCACCCATTATCTGCACGTCAAAGTGGCGCATGCCTAGAGTTCGAGAGGCTGCCTCGCGAACTGCAGCAAAGGCTTCTGGAAGTAGGTCATCTAGCGATTCGCCAGCAGCGAAACGATCGCGAAGTGCTGCGGTTTCTCCGGCTAGTTGCTCATCGGTAAGCGCCTTGAAGTCTTCCTCTAGGGCGTTCACAGCCACTACATGGTTGCGAAGCTTGGCCAATACACGGCCTTCGCCTGCGCGAAGCAACTTGTTGATCAACGATGCCAAAACGACTCCAAGCCTTACGGGACAATCAAGATAATCTTACCCGCGAAGCCTGGATACCGCCTGAGTGCTAGACCAGCGCGATTACTCCGTAATTCCAGCCTTTACGACGGTAGGCCACACTTGGTTTGCCGTTTTCCGAGTCGATAAAGAGGTAAAAGTCGTGGCCAAGCAGCTCCATGTTGGAAATTGCATCGTCGGCGGCCATGGTTTCACCGTGAAACTCTTTACGTCGAATGACCACTGGAGATTCACCGAAGTTTGGGGCTTCCTCAGCCGCCTCGCTTGGGTGCAGCAGGGAAAGGTCGGCCGGTGTCACATCTAACCCTGAGAACTCACTGGCGCTGAGCTCAGAGGCGCCAGGCGCCCCGTGGTGCCCGTGGTGAGGCTTCTTGCGGTCGTTGGCACGGCGAAGGCGCTCGGCAAGCTTGCCCCAAGCCACGTCGAATGCAGAGAACTTGTCTTGGGCGTGCGCTTCAGCGCGAATGATTTGCCCTGAGGCATAAACGGTTAGTTCGACCTGATCTTCTGGTCCGGAGTTTCGAGAGTGATCGTGTCTGGTTACTTTGACGACCAGCTCCTGAACTTTATGTAGGAGGTGGTCTACTTTTTCAGCCCGCTCGGAAACATATTCTCGGAAGCGGTCGGAGACGGTTAGGTTTTTTGCGGAAATTCTTAGTTCCATGATGTTCCTCCATCTGCAGGCAACTGTGCCTGTGTAGTCAAGGTACACCCTTTTGCTTCGGTTTCTGCGAAAGTTACAAAACCGTCAACAATATAGTCAGCCCGTTCTAAGGTTTCCTTGGCGGCCAAGAGTGATGCACCGGTAGTGACGATGTCGTCGATAAGTAAAACGCGCCCGCCTCCAACTTTTGCAATCATCGACCCCAGCTGGTTTTGTTTTCGCTCGGTGGGTGTCAGCTTGCTTTGATCTTTCGTTTCACGAATTCGACCCAAGACATTTGACCACCTAAGACCAGGCACTTGCAGACTCAGTTCTCTCGCCAGTAGCTCTGCGGGATTGAAGCCTCGCTCCCGCACTGAACTTCGATTGCTCGGTATTGGAACTAGAAGTTCGGGGCGTTGTTCGAAGCAACCAATCAGGTTCACCATCGTTCGGGCCATGACGGAAGCCAATTCACTTTCACCTAATTCTTTATAGGAGCGAAGTAAGGTTTTGGCATTGGAGTCGTAACCCATTGCGGAGAACCCGATTAGCCCATCGCGATAAACCAGACGCGGTTCCGACCCAATTTCAACCTCACAGTCTTCGCAAACTCTGGTGCCAAGCTGACCGCAAAACAGACATTTGGCGGGAATAAGTAAATCTAAAAAGAGACTCATTCCAGCAGTTTGGAGCACAAGAAACTAGTTGGCCCTCGGTAGGCGGATTCTGTGGAAAACCGCTATCCGGCCATGTGAATGGCTTTTACCTCGGCGCGGAGTCGATCCCATCCGAGTGCCCGAGATACAAATAGTCCACCCTCGGAATCAACGTAGTACTGACTGCCACCTAGAACAGTCAGCGCGAAGCTACCGTTCACGGTTCCTCGCTGAACAGTTTTTGGTCCGCCGATGATGCCTTCAACCGTTGATTGGAATCCGACACCGTCGCGCGCCAGAGCGGTTAGCGTGGAGCCATTCAACCAGCTCACCGACTCAACGTTGGTACCCAGTTCACTTAGAGGAAGCGGCTCTCCAAATCCAGTCACCTTGTGGGTTTTGTCTCGAAGAATGGCAAAGACATGAACGCTGACTCCATGAACGGAGTTATGGTAGATGGCGATGCGGGCACCCTCGGGGCTGATGGCCAAACCTCGAATGCTTACATGCGCACCAAACGGGTTCGAAATCAACGATTGGTTGCCGGCTCGATTGGTCACTCTGATGTTTGCTCCAGCGGTGGCTGTCGAGGTCCAAATATCTCCAAATGGGTCGATGCTCGGCGTGAGTAGTTTTGGCCGGTTGTCGATCAATCGAGTGGCGTTTTCTAATAGGCCGAGGTTGTAAGAAACCACCTTTCCACGACCCAACAGAACCACGGTTGATTCATCACGCGAAGTTGCAAAGTCAGTGGCCTCTTGCGCATTCACCAACTGTTTGGTTCCTTGAATTTCAAACACGGCACTGCCGGCGATGTGACTCAGGCCATCTTTGGTCAGGATGATTGGCAGGATCGAGGTGTCGTCCGGGGTGCCTGCTGGGCCGGCGTTAATTAGTTGAATAGTGCGTTCGATTGAGATGGCAATCTGAGTGACACCGTCCACAGCGCCAAGCGTTGCCAGAAGCTGAGACCGCAGGTATGGGCGCTTCCAGTTCGGGACTTTCAGGGCGCTCGCATTGAAATCGATTGACGCGGTACCGGCATCGACCGTCACCGAGTTGATGTTTAGCTTGGTGTCTTTGGGAACCACATTTTGTACCGCAGGTGAAAGCCATGGGCTCGGGCCTGCCAGAAGAGCATTGGTTAGCTTTGTCGCGAGTGAGGCGCGAGTTGGGAACCAACGCACATCAGGCACCAGGTATGAGAACGACTTGTCCCAAAAATATACTGGGACGGCCTTGAACAATACCTTGTAGTTCGGAGCCAGGAGCGTGGTTAGGTTTGGCGCGGAAGCAATTCTCCACTGGCCGTTTTCCTGCAAAAGGCGAAACTCTAGGATGCGGCTCGCACCGGGGTCTGAAATATAGTTACCATCCGCGGTTACTCGAGCGTCATATTTGACATTCAACCGAACCTTGGTTCCGGCATTCGATACCACCAGTGAAGAGCCAGTCTGAATTAGGGTTTCCGTGCTTGGGCGCCATTTGGGTGCGTAGTTTTTGGTCAGAAATTCACGAGCAACCGCATAGTCATCCTGCGGCCCGTTTCCAGCGTAGAGGAAACCACTGATGATCTGCTCTTGAGAACTCCCAGCCGATGGGCCTGACGGTGAATAGTAGAGCGATTCATTGGTCTCGTTGGTGGTAATTTCCGGACCCAGCTGATTGGTAGGAATGGATGGGAGCTTGGCACAGGATGCCAAAGACACTGCGACGGCGAAAATTGCCAAAGACTTCAAAATCTTCGAGATCATGTGATGCTCCGTTGACTTAGAGTCTCACCGAGAGGCAGTGGCGATTCGGTAAAAATTCCATCCTTCTTTCGAGGGAGTGTAATTCGGAAGGTGGTTCCCTGGTTCGGCTTGGAGGTGACTTGCAACCAGCCGTTGTGCACGTGGGTGTCTTCGAGTGAAATCGCTAAACCGAGACCGGTTCCACCGGTAGTTCGTTTTCGTGCTGGGTCGGCTCGCCAGAAGCGGTCGAACACGCGGTCCATCTGGCTCCTGCTCATGCCAACACCGTAGTCGGTGATGGTTACCGCCACAGCCGACTTGGATTGCCCAACCTCAATTTGAATTGGCTTTCCAGCACCGTGCTCGATGGCATTTGAAATCAAGTTTCGAAGCACACGCTCAATGCGCCGGCGGTCTAGGTCGGCTAGAACCGGATTCTTTGGATGCTTCACGCGCAGTTCGCAACCGAGCGTTTCTGCCAACGGCTCCAACCCTGCGACAGCGATTTTAACCACGGTGTTCAAATCGTTAGATTCCAACTCGGCAACCACGGCGCCAGCGTCATATCTCGAGATTTCCAGAAGGTCGCTGAGTAGCGATTCGAATCGCGCCACCTGAGAAATCAGTGTGTCGAGCGAACGTCTTGCCTTCTCATCAAGTTCGTCGCTTCTCGCTTCAAGCATTTCGGCGGCCAGCTTTATGGTGGTCAGCGGAGTGCGAAGTTCGTGCGAAACATCGGATACGAATCGTTGCTGCATCTTGCTCAGCTTGCTCAGTTCACCAATCTGAGTTTCCAAGCTTTGAGCCATGCGGTTGAACGAACGAGCCAACGTTGACACGATATCTTGGCCACGTTCCGGAAGGCGCTTGTCTAGAGAACCCAAAGCCAGCTCCTCGGCTACCTCGGCTGCTCTGGCCACCGGTGCCACGATTCGACCGGTCACAAAATATGCAACGATACCGAGCAAAAGAATCATGATGATTCCACCTACGGCCAAAGTGCTCTGCATGAAATCGAGGGTGGCTTGAACATCGCTGATGTCGTAGACCAAGTAAAGCTCGTATTGCCCAGCAACTGGAATATTGATTTTAGATCCAACTATTACCGTCGGTGTCTGTACCCCTCCAACTAGCAGTTGCTCCGTGCGATAGATAATTCTGTAGTCCGTCTTGGCAACCTTTTGGCGAAGGTTGAGTGGGATGTCGGTGTCGGCAAGTGTGGTCGAAATCGGGGACTGCAAAAATTGGTCGGTTGCCTGGTTCGGAGTCCTGAGCAGAGCGACTCGCCTAGAACCACTAGCCGCATTTTGTTCGAGGTTAGGAACCACTGCGTTCACTAAAACCTGCAAGCTCACGGCATCGGTTGCGCCAGAAGAACTGAAAGTGTTTTGAACCTCGATGCTGTCGCGTTTAGATTCTTGAAGAATTTGCTCAACGCGCGTTTGAAAAAGTCCGTTACCAATCGAAAACGACAAGAACCCGCCAACCGCGATCAGCGAAATTGCGCTAAAGGCTACGGTCAGAGTCACATAGCGAAGTTGAATCGAACGCCGAAATGCGCCGATTAACGCTGCAAAGACTCTGGTGAACAATTAGGGCGAACTAGAACTGTCCGGCTTTGTAACCGACTCCGCGTTCGGTGACAACGATCTTCGGGTTGTCCGGGTCGTCCTCGATTTTGGAACGCAGACGCTGAACGTGAACGTTGACCAGGCGAGTGTCGGCGTCGTAGTGATAGCCCCAAACCTTTTTGAGGAGGTCTTCACGAGTGAAAACCTGCTTCGGCGATTCGGCTAGGGTCTGAAGCAAGTTGAACTCGAGCGGAGTCAGTGGAACACGGACGCCATCGCGACGAACTTCGTGACCGAGAACGTCGATTACCAACGGACCAATTACGAGCTCATTGACTTCTGGTTCACGAAGCGGACGAAGGCGGGCTTCGATTCGAGCCTGCAAAACCTTGAACGAAGGCATTGGCTTGAAAATGTAGTCGTCGGCGCCAGCTTCGAGACCAGCCACCACGTCTTCGTCGTCGGTTTTGGCAGTCAGCATGATTACCGGTACACCGCTAACCGAACGAATTTCTTTGCAGACCTCAATACCGCTGGTTGGTGGCAGTTGAATGTCTAGCAGCACAAGGTCGGGATTAAAGCTCTTAAAAGCCAACATGGCGTTCACGCCGTCAAGCGAACCAACGGCTTCGTACCCAGCATTTTCGAGCATGTCGCACAACTGGCGATTCAGCAGCTCTTCGTCTTCAACTACTAGTACTTTGTGAACCATATTCTGCCTTTAGTAGCGGTAGTGATCTACCTTGTATGGACCCTCGACCGGCACACCGATGTAGCGGGCTTGCGAAGGAGTCAGTTGAGTCAATTCCACACCAAGAGCGGCTAGATGTAAACGGGCAACTTTTTCATCCAAGGACTTAGGTAGTACGTAAACACCAAGTGGGTACTGATCGCTCTTGGTGAAAAGCTCAAGCTGAGCTAGCACCTGGTTGGCAAAAGAGTTACTCATGACGAAACTTGGGTGGCCGGTGGCGTTACCAAGGTTCATTAGGCGACCTTCGGAAAGCACTAGAACCGAACGACCAGTAGCCAGACGCCATTCGTGAACCTGAGGCTTGATTTCAACCTTTTCGGTTCCAGGAAGTTTTGCCAAACCGTCCATGTCGATTTCGTTGTCGAAATGTCCGACGTTGGCGATGATTGCTAGGTGCTTCATCTGCTTGATGTGCTCCGGACGAATAACCCCGTGGTTTCCGGTTGCGGTGATGAAGATGTCTGCAGTTTCAACAACCGACTCTAGTGACGCCACCTGGTAGCCGTCCATGGCAGCCTGTAGCGCACAGATTGGGTCAACTTCGCTAACGATTACTCGAGCACCTTGACCAGCCATGGCCTCGGCCGCACCCTTGCCAACATCGCCGTAACCGGCAACGAAAACGGTCTTTCCACCGATTAGGACGTCGGTAGCGCGGTTGATGCCATCTGGCAGCGAGTGACGGATTCCGTACTTGTTGTCAAACTTCGACTTGGTAACCGAGTCGTTCACGTTGATAGCTGGGAAGAGCAGCTGGCCGTCCTGGAAAAGTTCGTAAAGACGGTGAACACCGGTGGTGGTTTCTTCGGTTACTCCAATGATTTCGCCAGCGATGCGGGTGAAACGGTCCGAGGTGATTTTTAGCGAATCGCGAAGCAATTCAAGGATGATTCCAAACTCGTGTGAGTCGTCTGGAGCCTTGGCTGGGACCGAACCGGCAAGTTCATACTCGCGGCCCTTGTGAACCAAGAGAGTTGCGTCTCCGCCATCGTCCAGGATCATGTTTGGGCCAACGTAGTCGGCACCGTCTGCGGACGCCTCAGACGACCAGTCGAAGATGCGGTCGGTGCACCACCAGTACTCCTCCAGAGTTTCACCCTTCCAAGCGAAAACTGGAACACCGGCAGGTGATTCAACCGAACCATTACCAACGACAACTGCGGCTGCCGCTTCGTCTTGGGTAGAGAAAATATTGCAAGAAGCCCAACGAACTTTTGCGCCTAGTGCGACCAGTGTTTCAATGAGCACCGCGGTCTGTACGGTCATGTGCAGCGAACCGGCAATGCGCGCACCAGTTAGTGGGGCCGAGGCTGCGAATTCTTCGCGGAGACTCATCAATCCAGGCATCTCGTTTTCGGCGAGACGAATCTGGTGGCGACCAGCAGCTGCAAGCGCTAGGTCGGCGACGCGGTACTCAAAAGTGGTTTTCTGCATACCCATAAGTTTACCCGCAGTAAACTCACGAACATGGCAGCATTCAGGGCGAAACGGGAGCGACACGGACGCACGGTTCGAGGCGCCCTCTTGGCCCACCTCGGCGGTCGTGCTCCGCTCGGATTTTTCGAATCGGTCGTTGCCGGGGCTATTGAATTTCTTCGTGGCGCTTGGCCCGAAGAACTGGAGAAGTTGACCTGGCAAGTTTCGGATGCCCCGCTCGGACCGAGTGTTGGCGAAGAGGTTTCTCGCTACAGCGTAAATCGTGAACTACACCGAATCACGATCTTTCGAATTCCGATTGAACGACTGACTCATCACCGACGTACCGATCGCATGGACGAACGCTTCCACATTGAACAATTCGTGTTTCAGGCGACCGCCGAGCTACTTGGCAAAGATCCTGGCGACCTGATTCCAGATCGTTTTAAGCCTTAGCGAACCAGAACTTTCAAAGTTCCACCAACGTTTTGGTAGTCAAGAATTGGCGCAACGCTAACGCCTCCCTTGATGTCGATGACCTGACTCACTGAAAGTGTCTGGTCGGACTTAATTGAATAGCTTGTTCCAGCCGAAACCGTTAAAACCAGGTTGGAGTTCCCAGGAATTGAATAGGTCTTTCCCTCAACTGAGAATGAGACCTTCGCCTTGTTGCCATTGACTATTGAAAGCTTCGTGGTGGCACCAGCCAAAGCTGTGAATCCGGCGTCGAGTTTTGTTGGAACAACCGACCCAGCCCAAGCGAAATCTGGCAGTGAACCGCTCAGTCGGCTGAAGCGCACGCCACCAAGAACTGGCTGATCGGAATTGATCTGGACCGAATAATTACCATCGGTTAGGTCTTCAAGAGCGAAGTCTCTTGTGCTTCCAGCCGGAACCGTACCTTGCAAAACATTTCCAAAACTTGCACCGTCGGCACCCTGAATCTGAGCGGTAAAGTTGGCATCCTTTTCGCCTGGCGCGGTCACTCGCAAAATCGGCTTGGTGTCGGCGAAGTCTTTATTGGCAGTAGCCAGGTTTGCTAACGCAACACTGCTTCGCAGGAATACTCCCGGAATTAGCACCGTCTTCGAAGGCTCTGCCGAAACTCCGACCAAGTCGAGACCACCGGGCGTCAAACCGCGCACTGTTTTTTGCTGAAGCCAAATACCCAGTTCTGCACCGCGACTCGAAACCTGGACCGCAAAGGTTTCCGCTTTCGGTGCAAATGAAGAAAGTGGAAGCACAGTAACTTTTCCGGCTGGGGCCGAAATCCCGCTGAGGCCGGCGCCCTGAATCGGACCGCTGGTTCCATAGAGTTGCAAACTGACGGTGGCATCAACCGATGTGGCATTTGCCAAGACCAAGAGTGCCTCGCGCCCAATGCTGTTGTCGCCGGCAACGAGCCAAGCCTGGTTTGAACCGGGAACGCAGCTTGCGGCGGCCAAACCAAATGCTTGTTGCCCATTCGCGAACTGTCCCTGAATGGCGTTGAAACCCTTTGAGCCAGCCGCGTGACCGGTCAACAACTTCTCCCCCAGGATTGTGGCACTGATTGCCGAGGAATTATCGTGCCCTGAAATCGTCGCTGTTCCACTTTGAGTGAACGACCCGAGGGTGACACCATTTAGTCCGCCATTAACAAAAACCGGACCAGGGCAAACCAGGGTTGGCTCCTTGGGTTGAACCTTTACACTTTGGGCGGTCGGAGATTGTCCAACCTGAATGGTTGGAAATTTAAGCCAAATCCCGATGGTCAGGCCTAAGCCAACAACCAAAATCAGCGAGAGCACTCTTCTAAACATCTAGTTCACTCTCGCTCTGGTCAATGAAAATTACCGAATCCGATGGTCGCCGGCTTCGACCTCGCGATGGAATAGCCAGTAGAGCAAAGCCGAGCAGCGTGCCAAGTTGCACAACTTTGGTGATTGACCATGGGCTATGCGGCGTTTGAGGAACATCGCTGGCGCTCAAACCAACCACTCGCCATAACTCTCCAAACGGGGTTAGGCCGGCACTTTCCAATAACGATGACGATTCTAGTGATGCCACGAGCGCCGCATTCTGAAGACTTGTTGGAACCAAAACATATCCAATTAGGTTCTCTCGAAGCACTCGAGCGTCGGCCAAGCCATTTGCTGAAACTAAGTTTCCAACAACCTGAGACAGCGCTTGGTAGGTGGCATCTTTAGTGGTGCTCCTTGCCGAAAAACTGTAAGCCAAATTGCGGTCTTCCAAATGCAAACCACCGATTGGTTGCCACTGCACCTGGTATGCATCGTCCTGCAGATTTATAACGAGAAACTGAAGATCGGTTCCTTGCTCTGCCTGCTTTTGAAGAAGGAGAGGAACCACCGAGCCATCGCTTGACTGGGTCTGGTTTGGGTGGGTGAACGCCAGGTACGCCAGTGGGGTGAGCCCAACCACGAGAGCGGTTGACATCGCTGCTAAGGCAAGGCGCGATTTGAGTTGGGAACCAAAGTGAATGGCCAACGCCACTACTGCCAAAAAGACTGCCGCCTCTAGGGCGTTGGTTGAGCCGGAAATTCCGGCGGGGAATTGGAGGGACTTAACAAAGAGTTCGAAAACATATGCGAGCAAGGCGAAACCGGCGATGCCCAAACTTACGACCCAGCGCTTAGTTAGGAGAGCTGCCAGAGCGACCAATGCGATTAACCCCAGCACCCAACTTGACCAGACCGGAAGAGCGTCAGGCAGAGCCATGCTTCGCGCTGGATGGGCCAGAAGTGCGAGCGGTTCGCCGATTTGAAAAAGTGCCAACGGCAGATAGATGGCAGCCAGAGGTAGCGGAATCCAAAAAAGGTAACCAAAGCGACGGATTTTGGTGAACGCCACGAGTCCTAGGCCGGCCAATGTCAAGGCAACTAGTGCCGGAGCGGCAGCACCAACCGCTGCCAGTAACACTCCAGCCAAACCAACCCAAGACCAGGTTCTGGCGTCGGAACGAGCCGAACCACTACGACCTAGGCCGGCCGCTCTAGCCACTGCGAAGACCAACCACGGAGTAAGAATTCCTGCCACGACAGTGGCAAAGTCTCCGGCACTAATTGCCAATGTGAAGACTGGAAGCACGGAGTAAAGAAGTGCTCCAAGATTCTTTTGCCACGCCTTGGCAGTCAGAAGCGAAAGCATGCGCCAGGCACTGGCAAAAGCCAAACCGCGGGCAAGCCACAGCAAAATCACCAGCGAAAGGTTGGGAGCCCAGAAGGTTAGCGAGCTGATCGAGAGCAGCACCCAATTAAACGGGTCAGATGGCGCAACGAAGCCCTGCCCAATCGGTTGCCAGCTTGCCCCTGCGCGCGCAAAGATTGCAAACCAGTCGTTCGAAAGCGGAGTAGCGCTTCCACCGCTGACGGCATCTTGAAGGGGAAGTTGTTGCCAACTGATCGCCAGCAAAAGCGCCATGAACAACCAGCCGTAACTTTGTGAGAAATTTCTAGGCTGTTCGGTGGCTTCCTGTTCGTGATCTCCGCGCTCAAATGCCACAAGCGACTGAGCCGATTCCTCCGCGTCTAGGGCCTGACGCTTATGCTGCGAAACCTCGGCGCGGGTGGCTCGAAGCGGTTTCAACGACTTGGTTGGAAGTTTTCCAGCATTGGATCTTGAAGCTAGGCGACTAAAAATGGTGAGAAAACCCCACAGTCCAGAACGAAGTTCGGCCCAAAGAAAACTAGGGCGCTTTTGGGCTAGCCGCCAAAACATGCGATAGAACGTAAGCAGAGGCAAAGCCAGCCAAAACAGAAGCGCCAGCGGTAAAGGGTCATGAACCAAGCGCAATTGAATTGTGGCTTTCCTCAGGGCAGTTTTGGTGTCTCCACCAAGCCACTTGTGCCCGCGTTTTCCAGCCAAGGTAAGGCCCTGATGTTCAACCTTGGCTCGCGGCGCCACCACGACGCGAAATCCGTGACGGCGAAGTCTCATTGAAAGATCGACGTCGGTGGCCAGGGCTACAGCGCGATCATCGATGCCACCAATTAACTGGTAGGCATCGGTTCTAACCAACATCGACGAAGTTCCGACCGCCAATACGTCTTTCACTTGATCGTGTTGGGCCTGATCACGTTGACCGCGCACCGGGTTGATGATTTCACCGAATCGTGAAAGTGTCAGCCCAAGCTGAGAGATTTCGCGAGACCTGGTGGTTGATAGTTGAAGTGCTCCGACCTGAGCGATGGTCTCCGAATTTTTGGTTGCCAAAACTAACTCAGAAAGGGCGGTTGGCGCAGGTGCGCTGTCGTCGTGGACTAGCCAGAGCCAGTGATTCGGGTCAGAAGATAATCCACTTAAACCGGCTTGGATAATTTGTCCAAGTTTGGATTTCGGCGAAATCGTTTGGCTGGCGATTGGAAGCTGCGTCTGGGTTTCCGAACTGTCGAGGATGACAATTCGAGTGGGCTTGAGTGTTTGCTCTTGGATTGCCTGTAGCGCACGCAAAGCGCTAGCGGGCTCGTTGTGAACAACGAGCAGTGCTGTTACTTGCGTAGACACGGCCTAACTCGTCTGAGTTATTAGGCGCGCTTCTTTAGCTTGCGACGCTCGCGCTCCGAAAGCCCACCCCAAATTCCGAAACGCTCGTCGTTGGCGAGTGCGTATTCGAGGCACTGAGTCTTGACATCGCAGCCGGCGCAAATGCGCTTAGCCTCTCGGGTTGAGCCACCTTTTTCAGGGAAGAAAAGCTCAGGATCGGTCTCGGCACAAACAGCCTCGGCCTGCCAAGATAGAGGATTGTCGTCACCGTCGGAGTATGCCCCCGCGACACCAAGGAACTGAGGATCAACAAACCAGTTTGCTGGAATTCCGTTTTCGTCTCGCATCTTTACCCAATCTTTTGGCGAACTAACGCCGTTGTAATTACAGCCATGTTATTACCAAATTCCCAAATTGCGAAATCGAACTTTAAACCTTCGCTTGAAGCCTCATTTGACCCCTTTGGTAGGCTGAACCCTATGACTGTACTAGTGACTGGCGGCGCGGGATACATCGGCTCTCATGTCGTTCGATTGCTTGCGAACCGCGGTGATGCCGTGGTCGTCGTTGACGACCTGAGCGAGGGAATTGCCTCCAGAATTGGAGACACTCCCCTGGTGCAGCTGGACCTTGCCACCGTCGGTGCCAAAGACAAATTAGTTGAAACATTCAAGAACTTTGACGTCACCTCAGTAGTGCATTTAGCTGCCCGTAAAAAGGTAGGCGAATCGGTTGAGCGGCCGGACTGGTATCAGGAACAAAATGTTGGCGGACTTGAGAATCTTTTAGCCGCAATGAAGGAAGCCTCTGTCGACAAGTTGGTATTTTCATCATCGGCCGCCACATACGGCATCCCAGATGCTGATCAGGTAAACGAAGACTTCGACTGCAAACCAATCAATCCCTACGGTCAGACCAAGCTAGACGGCGAGCACCTAGCTCAGGCAGCAGCAGCCGATTGGGGGCTTCGTGAAGTTTCCCTGCGCTATTTCAACGTTGCCGGCACCGGCTGGGACGACCTCGTTGATACTCAGATCGCAAACCTGGTCCCAATTATTTTCAAGTCACTTGCTGAAGGCAAAGCCCCAAAGGTTTTCGGAAACGACTGGCCAACCAAAGACGGCACCTGCGTCCGCGACTATGTTCACGTATTGGATTTGGCAGAAGCACACCTGAGTGCGCTCGACTACCTAGATGGCGCCGAACGCGAATTCGACGTGTTCAACGTAGGTACAGGTGAGGGCTCGAGCGTTCTCGAGGTAATCAATACCGTGGCTTCCGTTACTGGCAAAGAAATCACTCCGGACATTGAACCGCGACGCGCTGGTGACCCAGCATTTCTCTGCGCCGACGTCTCCCGAATTGAGACGGTGCTCCACTGGCGAGCCCGGCACAATCTTCAAGACATCATCGCCTCGGTGTGGAAAGCACTGGGCTAGTAGATGGAACCAATCACAACTTCCGTTCGAATCGTCGTTGACCGCTCTTCAGCCGGTTACCGAACCAGGTTCATAACCGCCTACGCGGCTTTAGCCATCCTCATGGGTGGAGATGCAATTCGCTACGCCATCGGCTGGCTGGGTTGGGGCATTGCACTTGGAGTTCTGCTGGTAGCCGTCCTGGTTCAGCTGTTCCGTGCCGATTGGAAGTCAACCTTCAAGCGCGTGCCCTGGCCGCTCACGGCCATCCTTGCCCTAATGCTGGTTGGTTCGCTTTGGTCGAACTATCAGGTGGTCAGTTTTGGCGCGGCACTAGTTCAGCTAGCCACGTCGTCCTTCGCCATTTTCTTGGCAACGGCTTTTAATTGGCGCGAAATTCTCAGACTCTTCGCCGGCACCCTTCGCGGCATCCTGTTTTCGTCGGTGCTTTTCGAACTTTTTGCGGCGCTTGTGGTCCGTGGACCAATCGAACCGTTCTTCCCTAACTACGACGGAGATCACCCACCGGCCGTTGCCTTCTACTGGACGCAGGGCAACCTGTTTACAAACGATCGCATTCAGGGCATCGTTGGCAACTCGAACATGCTTGCCTACATGGCCATGATCGCACTCGTGGTTTTCTCAATTGAGGTCGCAGCAAACACCACCACCCGCCTAATTAGTTCACTCAGCTTTCTGGCAGCGATTCCAATGCTGGTGCTTTCGCGTTCAGCTAGCATCGGTTTCGCTCTGGCCGCGGTGGTCGCAGCCGCAGTAGTTTCGATTGCCGTCGAAGGAAAAGATCGAGACACCAGACACCGTTACTACCGAGTGGCTTGGGGTGCGATTGGCACTGCAGCACTGCTAGTGCTCACCTACCGTGCAGCAATCTTCAGCCTGATTGGTAAATCACCAGACATGACTGGACGCACCAAGATTTGGAAAATCGTGCTTCACCTAATCGATCAGCGACCGCTGCAGGGCTGGGGTTGGTCGTCGTACTGGGTGCCTTGGGTTGAACCATACAAGGGTTTAGTTGTAATCAACCACGTTCCCTATTTCCAAGCGCACAATGCATTTTTGGATGTCTGGATGCAGTTGGGAATTGTTGGACTCGGACTATTTATTCTCTTGGTCGGCATGACCTTTGTGCGCCTTTGGCGCCTAGCCGTGCGCCACACCAGCCCACTTTATCTTTGGCCGATTTTGGTGTTCGATGGGATCGTTACCCAAAATCTGACCGAAAGTCGCATTTTGGTTGAAATCGGTTGGGTGATCTTGGTGCTCTTTGCCGTCAAGGTTCAAGAACCGGCAGAGTTTTTGGAACCGCTAGGACGCACCCCGAAGCGTGCACGCTTGAAGCGACTTGCCCAGCGCTAAGGCAGAATCAGAGCCTGACCCACGGTGAGCTTGTCGGTGGTCAAACTATTCAGGCTTCGCAAGATTGCTCTGGTTGTCTTGAACTTCACCGCAACCGAGTAAAGGGTGTCCTTGGCAACGACCAGGTAACTGGTTGGGTTTCCCTTCGGTAGTGCTGCAATCAGATCTCCAGAGACCAGTGCCGCCGGAGTTTGGCCATTTGAGAGCGTGGTGTATTCGGCCGGCGTGCGAATCAGACGCAACTTCTTATCGGCCAATTTGTATTTCTTGGTTCCAAAAGCAACCAGAGTGCCAACGTGATTAGAGTTTGGTGCCAAGCGCGTGCAGGTTTTGGAATCCAGCGTCGCACCAGTACCTGGCCATTGAGTCAGGGAATTGGCATCGATCTGCAGCAGTGCTCCACTATCAACTAAATAGGTGTTCGCTCCACAGACAACTTTCTGCCAATCCATCAGCCCTGCGGTGTTATAGCCAACCAGCTGGGCTCGTGTGACCACCTTTGGTGAAGTAACACCAAAGGCTGCGGCAACCTTAGCGGTAACCCTCAAACCCTTAGCCCAACCATCGACTAGATATAGGTTGCCCGACTCTTTAACCTTGACAACGCTGGCTGGAGCGATGACGGTGGTGCCAGTGGCAACCGCGTCGATGGCCGACTGCGGCCAAGTCAGCACATTGGTGTTCGCCAAAAGCGGGAGGATCGCGGTGGTTTCGGCTGCATCAAAAGTTTGACGCTTGACGGTATTTCCGATTAGGTAGGCAGGCGCAGTAGCCGCAGCCGCCTTCACCACAAACGGCGTTGTTAGTGCAGGCTCGGTGGAGGCATCTATCCTTGCGGCAACCGCTGCTGGCAGGCTCGGCGGGCTGGCGATGACGTTTCGAATATCGGTTATCGACTGCTTGCCCGAGGAGGATAGTAGGAATCCATTACCACCGACCAAAACCAGCGGAGCCAGCGTTGCACCCTGAGTTAGTTTGGCCACCGATTCTGTTGCTAGCGTTCCGGTCGAACGACTGAAACGCCAAGCGGTCGAAGCCTTGATGTCGTTGTAAAGCGCCGTTGGAAGCGGGTAGTAGGTTCCGGAAACATAAACACCGTAACCGCCGCTAGAGGAATTCTTGAACAAGCTGTTGTCGGCAACAATCGGAGTGCCAAGCGGCAAGTTACTGAAGTTTGCGGCACCTAGAACACTCGCAGCCGGAACGGTGGTGAGCGCTGCTGTGATACTTGCGGTGTCCAGAACCTGTCGGCGTTTGCCATTCTCAATCAAGTAGTTTGCCGTCGCGGACTTTGTGTAAGTCGTGACATAGCTTGTGGTGCTTCCCACGGTGTATTTGGAAAGTTCGGCAGTGGTAAGAGTAGGCAACGAACCGAATACATCGGTTTCGGTGAAAATTGCCGGAGCAATCGCCTTGGCGGTTGCAGCATCGGCTACGCGGTAGCGCTTGGACCCAACCAAGTAGTAGTGCTGGTTATCAGTGATGCAGTTCACAAACCGACCTGGGTCTGACTTCGTTGAGAACGATGAAAGGTAAGCCGCCGGAACCACTCCGGTCTCGCCCAGGCTGGTGTAGTTCGAGAGTTGACTTGCAGCCAGTGGATAGCGATCGGTGTAGTCGTCTACCAGGTAGACAGTTCCCGTAGCCGAGCTCTTCATGAGAATTGGCGCCGGAATAGTTGCAAGCTGCGTTGTGGTCGCCAACACGGCCGAAGCAACGTCTTTACCAATGACTGCGGCCTGAGCTGAAGTGACCTTGAACCTCTGATTGTTGCTGATGTACCAGGTATCGGTGCTCGTTTTTAGAAGTGATCCCAGCGCAACTCCGGTTGTGAACTTGCTGAGATAGTCTGCCGACACCTTGGCCGTACTTCCGAACTTGGCCATTGCGGTTGCCATAACTGGGTTAGAAAGGTGCTTGGATCCTCCGCTGAGGAAGTATTTGCTGTTGGGCGTGGGACCCGACAGGAAGGCGGCAGTGGTGATTTTTGAAAGCGACGCCGTGTCGATGACCGTCGCGGTACTCCACTGACGTCCAATGGCTGTTGCCAGAGCTTCGGTTGGAATCAAAATCTTCTGACCGTCTTGGATGTCGTAGCGAACTCCGCTGGAATCCTGAACCAAGTCGTTGACCGGTGTCGTCATTGTGAAGCCATCCAAGATTGAGTCCTTGACGATTCCAGTGGCACCCATCACACTCAGTGCCTTCAACAACTCGACACTTTCAACCGGAGCCTTGGTGGCGCCCTGGAGTAGATATACCTTGTCGGTGGTTGGCGACTTAGCAAACACTAGATTCGGGAAGGTGGTGATTTGAGGGTCGGTCAAGACCGGGGCGTTGTCCCAGGTAAGACCCAGTGCGGTTGCCTGAGCAGCATTCGCTAGCTTGAACTTGGCTCCAGAACTGATCAAATAGTGCGTGCCCAATTTGTCGGCCACAATGGAACCCAAATCACCGCCATCTGTGAAGCTATTCACGAAGGTGTTGGAGTGCTCGCCCACGGCTCCAAGCGTCTTGTAGTCGGTCAAGACCGAGTCGGTTGGAATTCGGTAACGAATGTTGGCTTCAAGGTTTACCAAGTAGTTCGCACCATTCGCATCGGTTGCCGAGCGAATCAGGTTCACACCAATGGTTGGATTACCAAACCACGACCAGAAATAGCGCCAGAAGTTTCGGTTTCCGTAGGCACTGCAGCTGTCGCCGGTTCCACCGAGGTTGGCAAGGGCTGCCGCATTGGGCTGATAAGGCGTGTAGTAGTAAAGGTTGGCGGTGGCTTGGCTCTCAATGTAGACACCCTTTTTGCCACACGAAGTTTTTGGGTGGTATTGAATGTTGTGCACTGCGCCAGGTCGGTAATACTTAATGGTTCCCTGAGGGTGTCCGTAGTACTTGAGCTGCCAGGCTGCGCGGTAGAGCTGCCAGAACAATCGAGACGTTTGGTTTGAGTCTTGACCACAAACCTGAGGTGCGCTGTCTGGGCAACCGTAACCCATGGCCGCCTTATACATATAGGTTGTTGGGTCGGCGGCGCCAACCAAGCCCTGCTCTTTTTGAAGCGTGACCAGCAACACCTGAGGGTTGATCTTGCAGGCAACCGCCACCTGGTAAATGATGGTCGAGGCAGCGATCGGGGTATTCGATGCTGGCACGGTGTCACAAAGGTGCAAGTTGTAGTCGTGCAAATTACTGCGAATCGCAACCGAACCAACCACTGTTTCCGTGTAATTGCGCAAACACTTTGGCCCGCCATCGTTATCGGTACAGACCGGAACTTTGCTTTCCAAGAACGATTGAATCTTGGACGCCGACATGGTGCCGTAATCGAAGAAGACGGTGTCGGAAATAATGAGGCCTGGCTTGAACGTCGCACCGCTGAGTGCGTCACTGGTTGACGAGGTTGCAACCAGCCCAACAAAGGCAAGCAGTACCGAAACTGCCGCCCCTACGATGTGTTGCCAGCGACGATTCATTACTGGATCTGAATTGTTCCGGACGCCGAGGTGCCACTGGACTTACTGGAAAGGTAGGTCACCGAGTATTTGATGTCGGTTGCCTTGAAGTTGCTGATTGGCACCTGCATTGAGGCACAAACGGTGGAGTTCACATTTTGCACAGCATCAACGGTTACGGTCTGTACTGTCTTGCCCTGCGTTAAAGTCAGCGTGCATTTGCCGTCGTCTTCTAAAACCTTCAAAGCTTCCGCAACGACCTCAACATAGCCGTTGTCTAGATACGCCGAAGAGTCAATGATTCCGATGTCTACTTTCGCGAGGCCAGGGTCCACGGTTGGAGTGGGTGTCGGAGTTTCGGTTGGAGTCACTGTAGGAGTTGGCTTGGGAGTTGGGTTCGGATAAAACATGCTGCAACCGCTCAGGGTTAGGGCAGCGAATAGGGCCACGCCAGCAATTGAATATTTGTGTTTCATCCTCGTCCTCGCAATCTTTAGGACTACCGATATAAGCCTATTGGCGAGAGCCCCAAATAGCAGTAACTACCCGCCCAGAAGCCTTGCCGTCTTCCAAACCATTGAACTTGGCTTGCCAGTGTTTATAAGCGCTCTGGAACGTTTTCGCGGTTTCTGGGAGTTTGCCAAGAGTCTCCAGAACCTGCGCCTCGGTCTTCAAAATCGGGCCAGGGGCTTCCTTCTCAAAGTCGAAGTAAAAGCCTCGTTCAGCGCGGTAGCGCTCGAGATCCGGTGCCAAGAAGATGATCGGCTTTCCGGTGACCGAAAAGTCGAACATCACCGAAGAGAAATCGGTGATCAGCACGTCAGCGGCTATGTAAAGCTCGGTCACGTCTGGGTACCGGGTGACATCCAGTGATGTCCCGGCCGCCTTGGCCGAGTTCACGTTGTGGGTGTTGGTGTGACCGCGGAACATAATTTGGAAACCCTCTGGCAGCTTTATCTCTGGCTCTAGGTAACTAACCAAATCCCAATTACCGGTCGCGGTTCGCTGATAGTCGCGCCAGGTCGGTGCATACAAAATCAGGACAGTCTTGGAATCGGTAACGCCAAGTGACTCTCGAATTCTCTGACGATCTTCAGCCGAGTGCGCGGTCAAGCGGTCGTTGCGAGGATACCCGGTTTCCAAAACCTCCCCGCTGTAACCGAAAGCTCGCGGCAAGACCTCTGAGCAGAATGGGCTTGGACTAATCAGGTAGTCCCAGGCGGCAGCCTCACGGTCCATGGTGTCTAGGTAACTCTTGGTTAGCGAGCCAGGTGGAATGTCGTGAGCCAACCGCTTCAACGGAGTTCCGTGCCAGGTCTGCAAATAGGTTTGCCCGACGACCTTGCGGAAGTACCAAGGTAGTGAGGTATTGGCAACAATGTACTCAGCCGAGGCCAATAGGTCTAGCCACTGCTTGCTCTCGAAGCGAACTCCTGTAGCACCGGCTGGGGCCTTAGTACCAGCACCGATTGTCCAGTAAAACTTCAAATCTGGGCGAACTTTTTGTAATTCCAAAAAGATGTCCAGCGGGTTATCGCCAATGACCTTGCCGTTGAACGAGTCAAACAGCACCACACCCTTTTGAATGGCCAACTTGCCCGGCTGATACTGCAGCTTTCGCACATAGGCGAGCCCACGACGACGAAGTGCGCCGATGATTCGGGTTGGTGAATAAGCCTTTAGGTTCACTTGGTAACTCGAGACCGGTCGAGGGTGCCTTCGGCTCCCTTTAGGAATCCCACAATGAAGCCGAAACCCCAGGACAGATGCATGGTCGCAAGTACCAAAGGCGCTGGAGCAAGCCTCGCCACAAAGGCTCCAACTCCGATAATTGCGGTGACGTAGGCTACGAACGGCAACCAACCAATCCCAAAACCAAGAGCGGCAATTAGCTCCCCGAGCACTAGGGAAACGACCAGTGCTGGAGGAATGAAGTATCGCCAAGAGGTGTGGCTTGAGTCGCGCTTGGTTAGATCGCCGCGCCAAACGCCGGTTGAGTAAAACTGTTTGACCAACGCACGCCAGCTCGAGCGCGGCCAGTAGGTAACGGAAAGTTCTGGGCTAAACCACACCAATCCACCACTGGCCTTGATTCGCTGAGCCAACTCCCAGTCTTCGCCACGAATAATCGATTCATCGTAGCCACCTACTCGCTCCAGAGCCGACTTGCGGAAGATGCCAAGATAAGCACTCTCGGCTTCTCCTTCTTGCCCTCCAACGTGATACGTGGCCCCACCAAGCCCGAATGGACTGTTGTAGGCCCAAGCTACCGCGCGCTGGAAAAGTGTCTTACCTTTGGCAGACATAACACCACCGAGTAAGTCGGCCTTCTTGGCTTCAAGGATCTCAAGTCCACGAACAATGTAATTCGTAGCCGGCTCGCTGTGAGCGTCGATGCGCACGATCACATCGTGCTTGGCTTGCTGAATGCAGAGGTTCATTCCGACCGTGGTCAAACCTCGAGGATTAGGTACCAGCCTGATTCTAGAATCTGCTTCGGCTAACTTGGCCGCGACTTCATCGGTTCCATCGGTCGATGGTCCAAGTGCAATTAGAAGTTCGCCGTCGAAGTTTTGGTCTAATACCGACTGCACGGCATCGGCTAAATGGTGCTCTTCGTTGAGCACCGGCATGATTACCGAGACTTTGGTCATGGCTTAGTCGACGGTGGTCGAGCCAGCGAACTTGTTATAGGCGGCGGTTACCTTTTTAGGGTCGCCGTCCATTCGCAGTTCACCTTTTTCGATCCAGATCACGCGCGTGCAGGTGTCGATGATCGACTTCATGCTGTGAGATACCAGGAACACGGTTCCGGCGTTTTCACGCATTTCGCGCATACGTGCTTCCGAGCGGTTGCGGAACTCTTGGTCACCAAC
>CANGEU010000005.1 GCA_947452985.1 Micrococcales bacterium | reverse complement strand
GGTTCTGGCGTTGGCGCTGACGCCGTTGAATACACCACGATTATGTATGAGGCTTACGGGCCAAACGGCATCGCCATCTTGATTGAGTGTCTAACCGACAACAAGAACCGTGCTGCAGCGGAGGTGCGCCTTGGTGTAACTCGCAATGGAGGAACCATGGCAGACATCGGCTCGGTGAACTTCATGTTCAGCCGCAAGGGCGTTGTAACCGTCAATAAGTCTGATGAAGTTACCGAAGACGCGGTGCTTTCCGCGGCTTTAGAAGCCGGAATTGAAGACGTCGAAGACCGCGGCGAAGCGCTGGTCCTTACTACCGACCCTTCGGACATGGTTGCGGTAAGAACTGCACTGCAAGCTGCGAACATCGATTACGAGGCTGCAGACGTTGAGTTTGTCCCTTCGATGCACGTTCAGGTGGATGCTCCAACTGCTCGCAAGGTAATTGGCTTGATTGACGCACTAGAAGACCTAGATGACGTGCAGAACATCTATTCCAACTTCGACATGTCACCAGAAGTTCTCGCCGAGATCGAGCAGGACTAATGTCTCGTGTGATTCTTGGGGTAGACCCAGGTCTCACAAGGTGCGGTGTGGCAGTGATCGATGCCGGTACAGCTCGCAATGTTTCATTGGTTCACGTGGACACTCTGAAGAGTTCGCCAACCACAGAACTTTCTGATCGCCTTGCTTCGATTGCCGATGGGGTAGAGGCCCTTATTGTTCAACACAAGCCTTCGGTGATTGCTATCGAAAGGGTTTTTTCCCAGGCAAACCTCAAATCGGTTATGGGTGTGGCGCAAATTTCCGGTGTCGTGATGTATCTAGCGAAGAAGCACGGCGTTCAAGTCCAAATGCACACACCAAGTGAAGTGAAGGCTGCAGTGACTGGCTCTGGTAGAGCTCAAAAAGCTCAGATCGGTTTGGCTGTCGCAAAGATTTTGGGTCTAACTGAAATTCCTAAACCGGCAGACTCTGCTGATGCGATTGCTATCGCTATTTGTAACGCCTGGCGGGGCTCGCAAGCCCCTTCTGCTGCCACCAGTGGAAAGACTTCGGCTCAAGAGGCTTGGCTGGCTGCAGAGCGCGTTGCCGCTCGAAAGCCTCGACGCTAGTTAGCATTTACTGGTGATTGCTTCCCTTAGCGGTACCGTTCTAAGTTCCACCCTAAATTCGGTGGTCCTTGACGTCGCTGGCGTCGGATATCTAGTTCAAGTGACACCGAGCCTCGCGCTTTCGTTGGCAAATGGGCAAGAGTTGGCGTTAGTAACCGCCTTTATTGTTCGAGAAGATGCTTTCACAATCTTTGGCTTTGAATCCTCTGAAGAGTTAGCAACTTTCGATCTCCTTAGGTCCGTAACCGGTGTCGGGCCAAAATTGGCGCTTTCGATTATTCACCAACTCGGAGTTGAAGCCTTGAGTAACGCGGTTGCGAATGAAGACGATGCTGCTTTCAAATCGGTCAGCGGCATTGGCCCAAAGACAGCAAAATTGCTGGTTGTTACCTTGGCCGGAAAGCTTGTCGGCGCCAATACTCAGAAGGCATCGAACACCGATACGGACATCATTGCTGCATTGGTCGGGCTTGGCTACCAGTCAAGGGTTGCCGAGGACGCGGTTAAGTCAGTCCGTATTGCAAACCCAACAGCCACCAACGACGTCCTGCTTCGCGCTGCACTTCAGAGTTTGGCGCGCAAATAATGGACGACTTGCTCACGCCTGAGCCAAATGAAACTGAACTTGCCTTTGAGGCGGCCGTTCGCCCAAGTAATTTAGAACAATTCGTTGGGCAACAAACTGTTCGGCGCCAGCTAGAACTGGTAATGGAGTCGGCGAAACTTCGCGGGACCAATGCCGATCACATTCTGCTGGTTGGCCCTCCGGGACTGGGAAAGACCACCTTGGCCCTGATCGTCTCCAATGAAACCGGTCACCCAATCCGTCTCACCTCGGGACCAACCATTCAGCACGCGGGTGATTTAGCCGCAATTTTGAGCTCTCTAGTTCCTGGTGAAATTCTTTTCATCGACGAAATTCACCGCATGTCTCGTGCTGCCGAAGAAATGCTTTACCTAGCCATGGAAGATTACCGAGTAGACGTCATGGTTGGTAAGGGCGTCGGTGCAAACTCGATTCCCTTGGAATTGGCTCCGTTTACTCTCATTGGTGCCACAACCCGTTCTGGAATGTTGCCCACACCCCTGAGAGACCGCTTCGGCTTTACTGGGCACCTCGAATTTTATGATGCGGCTGAACTACACGAAGTTGTGCGCCGCAGTGCAGTTCACCTCGGAGTGAAGCACGATGAACAAGCACTAGGAGAAATAGCACGCCGTTCTCGGGGTACGCCACGAATTGCAAACCGCCTACTTCGCCGAGTTCGCGACTACGCTCTTGTTCACAATCACGAGGTTGTCGATGTCGCAATCGCCCGAGAAGCTCTAACTATCTTCGAAGTGGACGAACTGGGGCTTGACCGCATAGACATCCAATTCTTGGAACTACTTACCGGTCGATACGCTAATAAACCGGTTGGACTGTCAACACTCGCCGTTGCCCTCGGGGAAGAGGCTGAGACCCTAGAGGCTGTCGTTGAGCCCTATCTCGTGCGAACTGGCATGATTGTCAGAACTCCGAGAGGTCGAGAAGCCACTGCGGCTGCATATCGACACCTGGGTAAAGATTCCGGTTCACGCGGTGCGCCGACACTGCTTGACCTATAATTTGTTTAGGCGCTGTTAGGCGCATTTTTTACGTAAAGCAGAGGCGTTACTATGGGTCAGAATGACTTTCTATTGATCGGAATGGTCATTATTTTCGGTGGCTTCATGTACTTTAACGGCCGCAAGCGCAAGACCCAGGCAGCCGAACTTGCTTCGCGCGTTGTAGTTGGAGCCAGCGTAATGTTGACCAGCGGCATCTACGGCGTAATTGTTAGCCTTGGCGATGCACGTGCTGTTATCAAAACCGCGGATGCAACCCTTATTGAAGTTGACAAGCGCGCCATCGGTCGTGTTGTAGAAGAGGCTTCGACTCCAATTGCCAAAACAGTAAAAACTCCGGCCAAAAAGCCGGCAGCGAAGAAGTAGGTTCTCGATGGCTGGTTCATCTTCAAACAAAATCGCTCGCAAACGACTTGCTTGGTTGCTGGTTGTATTCATTGCGTTTGCCGGTTTGATCACTGGCGCTACCCTCACTAAGACCCCGGGTGCAACTTTCGTACCACAGTTGGCACTGGACCTTCAGGGCGGCACCCAGGTGATCTTGAAGCCAACTATCAACAATGGCACTACAGCTTCTGCGGAACAGTTGGCTCAGGCCGTAGACATTATTCGTCAGCGTATTGACTCAACCGGTGTTTCTGAAGCTCAAATTGTTACTCAGGGCGAGGGAGCCGAAGCTGCAATTGTTGTGAGCATCCCTGGCAAGCCTTCGGACAGCACTTTGGAACTAATCAAGGCAAGTGCGAAGCTCGAATTCCGACCGGTTTTGGTTACCGGTGCCGGAACTTCCGCGTTAGTCACACCAGCTGCAACGAAAGATAACCCAAAGCCAACCCCAACTTTGCCTCAGTCAAAGCCAATTGCCACCAGCACTGCGGCACCTACCGACAACAGCGACGTTAACTGGGTCACTCCAGAACTTCAGGCCGAGTACGAGGCTCTGGACTGTTCAAAACAGTTCCGTGCGCCAGGACAGGTCGACGACCCAGCCAAGCCTTTGGTTACCTGTGACCGCGACCGTGTTGCCAAATTCATTCTTGGTCCGGTTGAACTAGACGGGACTCAGATCTCGAAGGCCGTATCCTCAGCAATGACTACTAGCCAGGGTTCATCAACCGGTCAGTATGCCGTTGACCTAACCTTCAACAGCGAAGGTAAAGCAGCCTTCGGCAAGGTCACTACTCGCTTGTTCCCGCTGACAGCTCCAAGAAATCAGTTCGCAGTAACCATCGACGGTTACATCGTGACTGCTCCGGCTATTCAGGCCGTTATCACCACCGGTACTGCCCAAATTACCGGTGGATTTACCGCTGATTCGGCAACCTCATTGGCAAACCAGCTGAAGTACGGTTCGTTACCGATTGGTTTCCAGGTTCAAAGTCAAGAGAACATTTCGGCGACACTAGGTACTCAGCAACTACAAAACGGACTCATCGCCGGAGCAATCGGTATGTTGCTTGTTTTGATTTACTCTTTGTTCCAATATCGCGCGCTAGCTTCAATTACCATCGGTTCACTCGTTGTTGCCGCCGGGCTTACTTACCTAGCAATCACCTTGCTGTCGTGGCGAATGGACTACCGTCTATCCCTAGCGGGTGTTGCAGGTTTGATCGTGGCCATTGGTATCACGGCCGACTCGTTTATCGTCTACTTTGAACGTGTTCGCGATGAACTTCGCGAAGGTCGTCCTTTGGCTGTTGCTGTTTCGTCTGGATGGAAGCGCGCCTGGAGAACCATTTTGGTCTCCGACATCGTAAGCCTCCTGGCAGCAGGGACCCTATACTTCCTAACCGTTGGAAACGTTCGTGGATTTGCTTTCACACTCGGTCTGACCACAATCATCGACTTGGTAGTTGTAACGCTATTCACAGTTCCGCTGCTATCGCTATTCGCCAACTTGAAGTTCTTTGCTTCAGGAAGCACCTGGTCTGGCTTTGAAATCTCAGATGCCAAAGGGGAGCGCTACGTTGGTCGTGGCACCTTCCGTAAGGCAGATGAAACAGTAGCCCGCAACAAGAAGTCATCAGGCGAAGCTTCAAAACGGCAGACAATCGCTGAGCGCAAAGCCGCAGCAACTAATGGAGAGGCTGGTGAGCAGTAATGTCCAAATTCTCAGAATTCGGTAATGCTCTCTATTCCGGAGATCGTTCGTTCAACTTCACCGGCCGCCGCAAGGTTTGGTACACCATCAGTTTGGTAGTGATTGCAATTTCGGCAATCCTTCCATTCACCTTGCACAACGGCTACAACTTCGGTATCGAGTTCAAGGGCGGATCCGAATTCACCATTTCGGGTGGAGCTAGCAAGGGCACTGAAGTGGCTCGAAAAGCTCTCGACACGGCCCTTCCTGGTAAGGAAATCGTAGTTTCCACCATCGGTACCGATACTGTGCGTGTCCAGACACCTCAGCTCAGTGATACGAAATCGGAAGAAGTCCGACAGGCGCTGGCAAAGGGCTATGCAGTTGAATCGGCTTCGGTGTCTTCAAGCTTCATCGGTGCATCTTGGGGTACCGATGTCACTGGCAAGGCAATCAATGGTCTTCTATGGTTCTTGGCCCTAGCAGCCATTTTGATGGCTATTTACTTCCGTACGGTCAAGATGTCGGTAGCAGCTATGTCCGCTCTGCTTCACGACCTTTTGATTACCGCTGGTATCTATGGCGCTCTAGGCCTGGAGGTTACTCCGGCGGCGGTTATCGGGTTCCTTACTATCCTCGGATACTCGCTTTATGACACCGTCGTTGTCTTTGACAAGATTAGAGAAAACACCGAAGACGTTGAATTCAGTGAGTCAGCCACATTCAGCGAACGTGTGAACCTAGCCATTAACCAAACCTTGGTTCGTTCAATCAACACAACGGTTGTCGCCATCTTGCCTGTTGCCTCGATCTTGTTTATTGGAGCAATCGTTTTCGGCGCCGGTACTCTTCGCGACATTTCGCTGGCCTTGTTCATTGGAATGTTGGTTGGAACTTACTCAACGATTTTTGTTGCTGCTCCGTTCTACTCTCAACTCCGCGAAAAAGAGTCGAAGTTTGCTAACGCAGCAGCCAAGGTACTAGCCAAGCGCGGCTAAAGAATTGTGTCGGGAGTGTGATTGGCGTTGACCGATAACACTGCTACGGGCTCAATTCAGGCAATTAGAAGCGGAATTGGCCGTCTCTTCGGTCGTAACAATCCGCACAGCGCCGAAGTCAATGAGCTAATTCGCGTTGTAAAGGCCAATCACCCGAAGTCTGATCTGGCGATTGTAGAGCGTGCTTATTTAGTTGCCGAACATGCCCACGAGGGTCAGAATCGTAAAAGTGGCGAGCCTTACATCACCCACCCAATCGCGGTTGCTCAAATCTTGGCCGATCTTGGAATCGGGCCCATCACTATTGCAGCAGCCCTCCTTCACGACACAGTTGAAGACACGGCTTACACACTTCCGATGCTCCAGAAGGACTTTGGGGATGAAATCGCGGCGTTGGTTGATGGTGTTACCAAACTCGACAAGGTGAAGTTCGGTGAAAACGCTCAAGCGGAGACCGTTCGTAAGATGGTTGTTTCGATGTCAAAAGACATTCGTGTCTTGGTCATTAAGCTTGCCGACCGCCTTCACAATGCCCGGACCTGGGGATTTGTTGAGCCGGAAAAGGCGCAACGGAAGGCGCAAGAGACCCTCGAGATTTATGCTCCACTGGCCCATCGTCTCGGTATAAGCACCATCAAGAATGAGCTCGAAGAGTTGTCGTTCTCGGTTCTTTATCCGAAGGTTTACGAGGAAATTGTGAACTTGGTTCGGCAGCGAACCCCAAAGCGTGCCGAATTCATTGACGGCGTGATTGGCACAATTAACGAGGACCTCAAAGAGAACCGAATCAAGGCCAAAGTAGACGGACGACCAAAGCAGTATTACAGCATCTACCAGAAGATGGTTGTTCGTGGCCGCGAGTTCGACGACATTTACGACCTCGTTGGAATTCGTATCCTGGTCGATACTGTTCGTGATTGCTACGGCGCACTAGGTGCCATTCACTCCCGTTGGAATCCTGTACCTGGTCGCTTCAAAGATTACATAGCGATGCCCAAGTTCAACCTGTATCAGTCGTTGCACACAACCGTGATCGGGCCTAGCGGTCGCCCGGTCGAGATTCAGATTAGAACACACGAAATGCATCAACGAGCCGAATACGGTGTTGCTGCTCACTGGAAGTACAAAGAGCAGGCTGGCACTTCTGAAGTTACCGGTGAAGAAGACTTGGCGTGGTTGAAGCATCTAACTGACTGGCAGTCTGAAACTCAGGATCCTGCCGAATTCCTGGACTCGCTTCGCTTTGAGATTGGCGCAAAAGACGTTTACGTCTTCACGCCTAAGGGTAAAGTAATCGGTCTGCCTACCGGGGCCACTCCGGTGGACTTTGCCTATACCGTGCACACTGAAATTGGCCATCGAACCATGGGTGCGAAGGTGAATGGCAGACTCGTGCCACTAGAAACACAACTTCACTCCGGTGACGTTGTAGAAATTTTCACATCCAAGTCCGTGGACGCTGGACCCAGCCAAGACTGGTTAGGCTTTGTGGCGTCATCTAGGGCTAGAGCAAAGATCAAGCAATGGTTCTCAAACGAGCGTCGTGATGAAGCCGTGGAAAACGGTAAAGACATGATTGCCAAGGCGATGCGCAAGCAAAACCTTCCATTGCAACGTTTGATCGCTTCAGATGGAATTGTGAAGTTGTCGCACGAACTTCGATACGGCGATGTTGAGTCGCTATACGCAGCGGTGGGTGAGGGGCATATTTCCGCTCAGTCCATCATTGAAAAGCTCACTGCAACCGCAATTGATGAGGAAGACCTCGTCGAACCGTTCCAACTTCCAACGCGTAACGTAAGTGCCGATCGCCGTCGAAGTGACAACTCCGGTGTTTTGGTGCGTGGTGACGATGACGTCTTGGTCAAGTTAGCTCGTTGCTGCACACCGGTTCCTGGCGATGACATCGTAGGCTTCGTAACCCGCGGTTCCGGGGTATCGGTGCACCGTTCCGACTGCAAAAATGTGAGCGTTCTAGAAGAGCAACCCGAACGAATGATGGATGTAACTTGGGCCGCCAACGCCAAGAGCCTGTTCCTGGTGAACATCCAAATCGAGGCACTAGACCGTGGTGGATTACTTTCTGACGTCACCCGAGTGCTTGCCGAACACCACGTGAATATTCTTTCAGCCTCGGTATCAACTAGAAGTGACCGAGTCGCACTAAGTCGATTCGTGTTTGAGATGGCAGATCCAGCCGTGCTTGAACACCTACTAAATGCTGTACGAAGAATCGATGCCGTCTACGACGTTTACCGAGTTAGCAATAACTAAAGCTTTATTTAGCCGCTGCGGCGACTACTTCTAACCAGGCCTTGCGTGCGGCCAGGCTTTCGGTAAGCTCGGCAACCTTCTTCTTATCGGTTGCCTTCGCTAGTTCTGCTTCTAGTTTCGCGATTGCTTCCTCAAGTTTGATTGTTACATCGTCCTTGCGAGCCTTAGCTGAAGGGTCGGTTGCCTTCCAGTGGTCGCGTTCAGCGTTGCGCACTGCGGTTTCGATTGCCTTCAGCTTGTCTTCGGTCTTAGTCATGTCGTTTCGGGCGACACGACCAGCCTTTTCCCAACGGTCTTGAATGTTGAGGAGAAGCTGCTTTGCCTTAGCCAGGTCCTTATTAGGGTCAATTGCCTTGGCTTCTTCCAAAAGAGCCAACTTAGCAGCGAGAGCCTCAGACTGTGATGCAGTAATGGCTGCCACCTGCTCGCCCTTTGCAGCGTAAATGGTGTCGCCGGCCGCCTTGAAGCGTACCCAAAGTGCGTCGTCGTTCTTGGTTCGGCCAGCTGCCTTCCATTCGTCAAGCAGTTTGCGGTATTCAACCACGGCGTCTGAACCCTTGGCGGCTAGCTCTTCGGCCTTCTTCACAATCGACTCTTTCGAGGCTTTTGCAGCCTTAGCCTTGTTACCAGCTTCAGCAAAGTAAGCACGTTTGGCGTTTTCAAGCTTGTTGCGCGAATTTTGGAAACGCTTCCAAAGCGCATCGGCCTCAGCTTTTGGAACTCGAGGACCATTCTTTTGAGCTGCCTGCCAGGCTTCGAAAAGTTCGGTCAGGGTTGCAGAGACCTGCTTCCACATAACTTTGGTCAGATCTCCGCCTGCCAAAGCCTCGACCTTCGCGACAATCTCCTCACGGGCGGCCATTGCCTGTGCGATACCTTCTTTGTTTTCCTCTTTTTTGAGGTTTAGAAGATCCTGAATCTTTGGCGCTAGAACCAATACGCGTTCACGAAGCGACTGCAGATTGCCCACGGCAGATGCGTCAATCAAGTCCACAGTAAGTTTTGCTGCGGTCTTTGAAATCGAGTCGGCGTCTGCCTTCTTAGCAACACGCTGTTCCAAAAGTCGAACTGAACCTTCGAGGCTTTCGAACTTTTTTACGAAATAGGCCAAGGCTTCTTCTGGGCTTACGTTAGGGACCTGTCCAACTTTTCTTTCGCCATTTGGTTCAATGACGTAAACGTTGTTCTCAGAATCGACGCGACCGAATTCGGTGGTTGTCATGGGTTGCCTAACTTTCGTGGGATTTGACTATTTTACTGTTACAGCGGCTAGTTGAATTGGGCTCTTTGGTCGCCCGTCGGTGCTTCCGTCGGCCGTTCCCTGCTTAGCAAGTTCAACGAGCGATTTAAGGTTCGAGGTAATTTTGCCAAAAACGGTGTAGCCGCCAGCTGAATCGGCTGGGATGGTGCTGTTTCCGTAGACGATGAAGAACTGGGAGCCCATGCTGTTGGCGTTGTTTCCAGTTCTGGCCATAGCGATAACGCCCGGGCCATAAACATTGTCGGCGGGAGCGTTCTCAACTGGGCCGAAGTTGTAGCCAGGCCCCCCAGTACCATCACCGGCTGGGTCTCCACACTGTAGAACAAAAATTCCTGCGGTGGTTACTCGGTGGCATCCAGTGGTGTCGAAGAAACCCTTGTTTGACAAAGTAACGAAGCTCGCGACGGCTTTCGGTGCCTTATCACCATAAAGCTCGAAGTTCACGGGCTTACCAGCTACCGTCATTGAGCCGTTCCAAACGCGATTTTCTGCCACCGATGCAGCCGGTGCAGCTAGTGGCTTTGCCGTTGGCTTTGGAATGCCTGGTCCGAAGTTGAAGTAAACCAATTGAGCGCTAATGGCAACGATCACTGCACCGAAAATGATAGCGATCGACAACATGTTGTCTTTGCGACGGATTTCTTTACGCCCCTCGACCATGGTCGACTTAGCTTCATAATTCGCAATGCGAGCCTCAGCGGCTTTAGATAGTTTGCTCTTTTGGTTAGCCATATTCTCTCCAACTTTCTCGCCTAAGTTTACTTGAGCCAGAGGCCGTGAGGAGTGTCGTAGCCTTGATTTGTGAATCTCCAAACGATCTTTGAATCAACCGAGCCGCTGGCCGCGCGTATGCGTCCGCGTTCAGTAGACGAGATTGTTGGCCAACAGGATGTTTTGAATCCGGGTTCACCACTGCATCGTCTGTTGAATGGCGAGACTCGAGGGGCTCAGTCCGTGCTGTTATGGGGCCCGCCGGGGACGGGCAAGACTTCGATTACAAATGTCTTGGCTTCCACACATGGACGCAAACTTGCGCAGCTGAGTGCCATATCGGCGGGCGTTAAGGAAGTTCGCGAAGTTATTGAGAGAGCCAAGGCCGACTCTGATCTTTATGATCTAGAGACAGTCTTGTTTTTAGACGAAATTCATCGCTTTTCGAAGGCTCAGCAAGATTCTCTCCTTCCTTCGGTTGAGGCGGGCTGGGTCACTCTAGTTGCAGCGACTACTGAGAATCCGTCTTTCAGTGTCATTGCACCTTTGATTTCACGTTCAGTTGTGGTCCAACTCAAATCTCTTGCGGATGAAGATTTGAAAACTCTCGCACTTCGGGCACTGACTGATGAGAGAGGGTTTGCAAACCTGATTGCTATCGACCAAGACGCTCTAACCGAACTGGTTCGAATGTCTCAGGGGGACGCCAGGCGAACTCTCACATTCTTAGAGTCCCTCGCTTTCGCCGCGTGGCAACGTTCCGGCAAAGATACATCGGCCACTATTGTTTTGCATGATTTTGAAGTAGCCCTAAGTACAGCGCCTATTCGGTATGACAAAGATGGCGATAACCACTGCGACGTGATCAGCGCCTTCATTAAGTCAGTACGTGGTTCCGATGCGGACGCTGCAATTTACTGGTTGGCGCGAATGATTGAAGGGGGAGAAGACCCAAGATTCATTGCCAGGAGGTTGATGATTTTGGCTTCTGAGGATATTGGTCTTGCCGATCCAAATGCGATTGTCCTTACCACTTCGGTGGCACAGTCGGTTGCCCTAATTGGCATGCCGGAAGGTCGTATTGTCCTAGCTGAGGCGACTATTTACCTTGCCCTTGCACCCAAATCCAACTCTGCCTACAACGCAATCAATCAGGCACTTGCTGATGTTCGGGCAGGTTTACTTGGTCCAGTGCCTGAAGCGCTAAGGTCATCTAACTACGCAGGTGCCGAAAATTATGGAAATGGCGTCGGTTACAGTTACCCTCACGATGATCCTGCCGCGGTCGTCAAACAGGACTATTTAGACCCAAAAGTGCGTGCAAAACGCTATTACCTACCCAAACGATTCGGAGCCGAATCCGAATCGGTTTCGCTGTGGGAACGCCTTCGTCAGATTATTCGTGGCAAATAGCGGTTTTTCTTGCTAATCTTGTGAGGTTGCCATTTACTTCAAGCTCTCTGGCTGCGAGAAGAAGTAAATGATGCTCAATTAGCCGAGCATTCCTAGGCAGTAGTAAATAACTGTTAATGAATATTCCGAAAGGTCCACGTGTCTAAAACTTCACGTACCCGCAGCAAAACTCGTCTATCGCGCGCCCTTGGCCTAGCACTTACTCCTAAGGCAGCCAAGTACCTAGAGAAGCGTCCATACGCTCCTGGTCAGCACGGCCGCACCAAGCGTAAGGCAGACAGCGACTTCGCCGTTCGTCTACGCGAGAAGCAGCGCCTACGCGCCCAGTACGGTATCCGCGAGGCTCAGCTTCGTAACACCTTCGCTGAGGCTAAGCGCACCGAAGGTCTAACCGGTGAAAACCTGGTTGAGCTTCTAGAAATGCGTCTAGACGCACTAGTTCTTCGTGCCGGCTTTGCCCGCACCATTTCCCAGGCCCGTCAGATGGTTGTTCACCGTCACATCCTGGTAAACGGTTCGCGAGTCGACCGTCCAAGTTTCCGAGTGAAGCCAGGACAGACCATCCACGTTCACGAGAAGAGCGAACGCACCGAGCCTTTCCAGGTCGCTGCTGCCGGCGGTCACGTCGACGTTCTTCCACCAGTACCTGGTTACCTAGACGTTCAGCTGGACAAGCTACACGCGACCCTAACTCGCCGCCCAAAGCGCGCTGAAGTACCGGTTACATGTGAAGTTCAGCTGGTTGTTGAGTACTACGCAGCTCGCTAGTACTAAAAGTTAGGATCCCGATGAGTGGTGGCGAAATCGCAGCAATTATTGCTGCTGGAGCATTGGCTTTGTTCGTGCTTTTCCTAGCCGTTCCACTAGTCAAGTTGGGCAAGCTGCTCGATGAGACCACCGAGACGGTTAAGGAGATCAACGACAATCTCCCGCCACTACTTTCGGGCCTTAACGAAACTGTCGACCAGACCAACAAGCAGTTGGCCAAAATCGACGCAATTACCGATAGCGTCGCCGACGTAAGTGCCAACATACAATCGTTGGTTGCAGTGTTTTCGGCATCGGTCGGTTCTCCACTTGTGAAGCTTGCTGCGTACCTAAAGTCGTTCAGTTCGCTTCTTGGTAAAAAGAAGTAGGTTCTTGATTATGAAAAAGCTTTTCTGGCTAGCTGCTGGTGTAACTGTAGGTCTCATTGCGGCTAAAGAAATCGAAAAGAACCCAAAGGCGAAGGCTGCTTACGACGACGCCACAGCCCGACTTCGCAACTTGGCTCAGGCTTTCATCGAAGGCTATGAAGAAGAAGAGAAGCCTGCTACTAAGCCGGCTGTCAAGCGTACTGCTACCCCAAAGACTGCTAAGTAAGCCATGAAGACCGCTGAAATCAGGCGGCGTTGGCTGGAGTTCTTCGCTAGCAAACAGCACACCGTTGTTCCTTCCGCTTCTCTTATCAGTGAAGATCCTTCACTTCTTTTCACCGTGGCCGGAATGGTTCCATTCATTCCGTACATGTCTGGTTTAGTTCCTGCTCCATACCCGCGCGCCACGAGTGTTCAGAAATGTATTCGCACCCTGGACATCGAAGAGGTCGGTAAGACCACTCGCCACGGCACTTTCTTCCAGATGAACGGAAACTTCTCGTTTGGCGACTACTTCAAACGCGAAGCAATTCGTTTCGCCTGGGAATTCCTGACATCACCGCAATCACAAGGCGGCCTTGAGCTCAACCCAGAACTGCTTTGGGTAACCGTTTACAAAGACGACGACGAGGCTATTGAACTTTGGCGTGAGATCGCAGACATTCCTATGGAACGTATTCAGCGTCTCGGTATGAAAGACAATTTCTGGTCAACAGGTCAGCCGGGGCCTGCTGGCCCTTGCAGTGAGATTTACTATGACCGCGGACCTGCCTACGGTATCGAAGGTGGCCCTGAAGCCGACGACAACCGTTACATCGAAATTTGGAACCTCGTATTCATGCAGTACGAGAGAGGTAAAGGTCTCGGCAAGGACGACTTTGAAATCCTTGGTGAACTTCCTAAGAAGAATATCGACACCGGCATGGGTCTTGAACGTGTGGCATTCCTCATGCAAGGCGTGGAAAACCTTTATGAAATCGACGAAGTGCGCCCAGTGCTCGATTTGGCCGCTCAGTTGTCTGGTAGAACTTATGGCGCGTCACAGGACGACGACGTTCGTCTCCGCGTTGTTGCCGACCACATCCGTTCTGCACTAATGCTCATTGGTGATGGCGTCACGCCTGGTAACGACGGGCGTGGTTACGTATTACGTCGCCTATTGCGTCGTTCGGTTCGTGCCATGCGCCTTATGGGTGTCAGCGAGCCGGTCGTTGGCAAGCTCATCACAGTTTCAAAAGACGCCATGAAGGATTCTTATCCGGAGTTGGAAACTGACTTCAAGCGCATTCTTACTACCTCGGTTGCCGAGGAAGAAGCATTCCTTCGCACGCTTACCAGTGGTTCATTGGTTCTTGATCAAGCCATCGCGGATGTAAAAGCCGGTCAGGGTTCGCTTCTCGGTGGCGAAGCTGCATTCTTGCTTCACGACACTTATGGCTTCCCAATCGACCTCACCCTAGAAATTGCCGAAGAAGCTGGTGTTTCGGTTGACCGCGAGGGTTTCACAACTTTGATGACCGAACAGCGAGATCGCGCCAAAGCAGACGCTCGTGAGAAGAAGTTGGGTGGCACCGATCTTTCGGTTTACTCAGCGTTCCGCGCTCTTGGCACAACCAAGTTCACTGGTTACGACGAACTCGAGTCCGATGCCAAGGTATTGGGGCTAATTCACGAGGGTTCAGCAGTTTCTGAGCTTCGCAGTGGTTCCGTTGGTGAAATCATTCTCGACACCACGAGTCTTTATGCAGAATCTGGCGGACAGGCGGCCGATGCCGGCATTATTCGCGGTGACGGTTTCGAACTTGAAGTTCTTGATGTTCAGAAGCCAGTCAAGGGTTTGGTTTCGCACAAGGTCATGGTTCGTTCGGGTGAGGTTTCGCTCAACGCCAAAGCCGTCACTGCTGTCGACGAAGAATGGCGTCTAGGAGCCTGTCAGGCGCACTCTGGAACTCACGTACTTCACGCCGCCTTGCGTCAGGTGCTGGGTCCATCAGCACTTCAGTCGGGTTCTTACAACAAACCCGGCTATCTTCGTCTCGACTTCGCTTGGAATCAGGCACTTTCGGTGGAAACCAAGAGTGAACTGGAAGAAGTTAGTAACCTGGCGATTCGCCGCGACCTTGCGGTGAGCAGTAACCTCATGACTCAGTCGGAGGCGAAAGATTTCGGAGCGGTCGCCCTATTTGGCGAGACCTACGACGAATTGGTTCGAGTCATCCAAATCGGTGGACCATGGTCTCGCGAACTTTGTGGTGGAACGCACGTAAGTCGTTCAAGTCAAATTGGTTTGTTATCACTTGGTGCTGAGACTTCCGTTGGATCCGGTTCGCGTCGTATCGAGGCCTTTGTCGGTATCGAGGCCTTCCGTGCATTGACTATCGAACGGGCTCTTGTTGCTCGCCTGGCAGATCTTGCAAAGGTGCCTTCGGCTGCTCTTGAAGAGAAATTGAATCAAACCTTTGAAGAACTTCGTTCCGTTCAAAAGCGCCTCGCGCTAATCGAGCAACAGGCACTTCAAGGACGCATTCCGGCTTGGGTGGCTGCAGCGAAGGTTATTGGCGGTCACAAAGTTGCAGTTGCTGACCTAGGCGTTCTTGACGGAGTCGATGCACTTCGAACTATCGGTGCTGGTATTCGTACAGAACTTGGAGCAGACAGCGTAGCTATAGTTTCTGCCGTTGTTGCTGAAAAGCCAGCCGTACTGGTGGCTGTCGGTGCGGATGCCATCGCCAGTGGAATCAAAGCTGGCGCGTTGGTAAAGCTCGCATCAGGAATTCTGGGCGGCGGCGGCGGCGGTAAAGACGATATGGCCCAGGGTGGTGGAACCGATTCCTCAAAACTTTCGGCTGCCATCGAAGCAATCGAAAAGGCACTCGCTTAGCATGCGACTAGGTCGCCGAATCGCAATCGATTACGGTGCTGCCAGAATTGGCGTCGCTGTTTCATCTGTCGATGCTCTCATCTGTTCTCCTTTGGCCACGGTTTCAGCAGGGGAAACTGCCATAAATCAGGTAGTCGAACTCATTCTGGAGCAATCGCCAATTGAGGTTTATGTTGGGCTGCCTCTAAATTTGCAGGGCGAACACACCAAATCAACTACCGATGCGATTGCCTTGGCCATTAACTTGCAAGTATTGCTTCAGTGCGAAGTTCGGCTAATTGATGAGCGCATGAGCACTAGAGCGGCTCAAGGTCAGTTGTTTGCATCCGGGAGAAACTCCAAGACATCTCGCAGCCTGATTGATGCGGCTGCTGCTAGCCTGATTTTGGAAGGCGCAATTGCCTTCGAGAAGTCGACCGGTAACCAACCCGGCAAACCACTTTCGGAGTTTGATGCGTAAAGGTCAATTAATCGCCATCGTCTTGGCAATTGTCGTCTTGGTTACCGGGGCAGCTGGCTACGCTTTCCGCGGTCAAATTCGCGCAACTTTGGATTCAATTAGCGGCGTCGATTACGAAGGCTCTGGTTCTGGAACGGTAAATCTAGTCATCAATGCCGGTGACACCGGAGAGCAAGTTGCTAGTAATTTGGTCAAGCTCGGCATCACCAAGGATTTCACTTTCACCTATAAGCGAATTATCGCCAGAAATCCGAAGTTCATCCCTGGTACCTTCGTTCTTCACAAGCAAATGTCAGCCAATGCTGCCTTAGATTTAATCGCTGATCCTTCTTCCAGGGTTGTCACGAGAGTGACTATCAAAGAAGGTCTAAGAATTGGCACAGTTTTGAAGCAGCTGTCGAAAGCCTCTGGGGTTTCACTGGCTGATTTCGAAGCTGCTGTTAGCGATCCCACGGTTTATGGACTTCCTGCCACCTTGCCAAACATGGACGGGTATCTGTTCCCCGCAACTTATGAGCTAGAACCCAATACCAACGCAACGACCATCATTCGCAACATGGTGCTCCGGATGCAGGATGAACTTAAGAAGTTCGGCGTGGCCGATGTAGACCGCCATAAAGTTCTGACCATGGCATCGATCATTCAGAAGGAAGCTCGTCTAACTCCCGACTTCTATAAGGTTTCGCGAGTCTTTTACAACCGAATCCAGCAGGGGATGCACCTGCAATCTGATGCGACAGTCAGTTACGGAAGTGGCGGAACGACTGTAACGACAACAGACGCCGAGCGAGCCGATGGCAATGGTTACAACACCTATGTTCACGCCGGTCTACCAATTGGACCGATTGGTGCGCCAGGAGCTACGGCGATAGACGCGGCCCTTCACCCAGTAAATGGCAGCTGGTTGTATTTCTGTGCGATCAATCTAAAAACTGGCGAGACTGTTTTTAGTACCACCTACGCCGAACACGGAAAAGCTGTGAAACAGTGGCAGCAGTGGATGCGAGATAACCCTGGTTGGAATGGTTAACACGCATTTAGCAGTGCTTGGATCGCCTATTGAGCACAGTAAATCTCCTCTCATTCATCCCGCCGCCTATGCAGCACTTGGCCTCGAATGGGACTACGGCCGCTATCGCATTGAGGCTGCCGAACTTTCATCCTTTCTGAAACTTCGCGACTCTAATTGGCGAGGGTTCAGCCTAACGATGCCGCTCAAAGAGGTTGCCTTTGAACTTTCGGTGCCTTCCTGTCCGGTCGCAAGTGAAACAGGAATCGTGAATACTTTGCTCCAAACCGAATTAGGTTGGGAAGGCTACAACACCGACTCGTTCGGAATTCAACAAGCGGTTCGAAAGCACAGTTCGAATGTTTACGACAACATAACAGTGCTGGGGTCTGGCGCAACCGCTCGGTCTGCAGTACACGCAGCCAGGCAAATCAATCCCAATTCCACTCTTCAAATTTTCTCCCGCAGCCGTGTCGATATTGATGGAGTCTCTTCTCTTCCACTGGAAGACTTCTACTCTTCGGCAATTTCGGGTTTAACCATCTCAACTTTGCCGGGCACCGTTACGCATTCAAGTTTGGAAGTCTCCGAGGATGCGGTAATTCTTGATGTTGCCTATAGCCCATGGCCTTCCAAGCTAGCTTCTGCTTGGGGAGTACAAAACCGAATCAGCGGCATTGAAATGTTGCTTTGGCAAGCATTAATTCAGGTGAGAATTTTTTACGCAGGCGATGGATCGGTCGAATTGCCTAACGAGACTGAAGTTTTCAAGAGCATGCGTGCGAGCGTCCAAGCCTAAACCCCTTCAACTGTGCGACAATTGAACGCATGTTACGTTGGCTTACCGCAGGTGAATCTCATGGCCCAGAACTAATTGCCGTTCTTGAGGGTCTACCCGCAGGCGTACCAGTAACTACCTCAGACATTCAAGATGCTCTCGCTCGTCGTCGTCTCGGTTACGGTCGTGGTGCTCGTATGAAGTTTGAAAAGGACGAAGTAACGCTTTCGGGTGGAATTCGTCACGGTCTTTCTATGGGAGGCCCAGTTGCGATCAGCATTGCCAATACCGAATGGCCTAAGTGGCAAGAAGTTATGTCTGGAGACCCGGTAGACCCTTCGGTACTCACCGGAGCGCGGGCTGAGCCACTAACCCGCCCACGACCTGGTCATGCCGACTTCACGGGCATGCAAAAATACGGGTTCCTAGATTCCAGACCGGTACTCGAACGAGCTTCTGCTCGCGAAACCGCTGCTCGTGTGGCGCTTGGCGAGGTTGCTGAGCGATTCTTGGCTCAGTTTGGAATTAACTTAGTGACTCACACGGTAGCAATTGGTTCCGTTTCGGGTGGTCGCGATGTCAAGCGTCCTAGTTTTACAGACCTAGCTGAACTAGATGCCGACGAAGTTCGTTGTTTCGACAAAGAACTTTCCAAGGCACTTATTGCTGAAATCGAGGCTGCCCACAAAGACGGTGACACTCTCGGAGGCGTTGTCGAAACTCTGGTTTACGGGCTTCCACCTGGTCTGGGCTCATTCGTCCATTGGGACCGCAGACTAGATTCTCAAATCGCCGGCGCAGTGATGGGTGTTCAGGCGATCAAGGGTGTCGAAATTGGAGACGGCTTCGAAACCGCTAGCCGCCGTGGTTCGGTGGCTCACGACGAACTTGTTCGCGACGAGGCTGGAGTCACACACCGTCAAAGCGACCGAGCTGGCGGTATTGAAGGCGGAATGTCTAACGGCGAAGTCGTGGTCGTTCGGGCTGCCATGAAGCCGATTTCGACAATCCCAAGGGCGCTGGCAACCATTGATGTTGCCACCGGGGAGGCTGCCAAAGCGCATCACCAGAGAAGTGATGTTTGCGCCGTTCCGGCTGCCGGTGTTGTTACCCAGGCCATGATTGCTCTGGTTATTGCCAATGCTGTGCTCGAGAAATTCGGTGGAGACTCGGTTTCAGAAACAAAGCGAAACCTAGAGTCGTACCTTGCCAACATCCCTGAGGTTCTGACATCCGAAATCGTTCGAGATGCATAAGACCGGAGCTATCGTCTTAGTTGGTCCGATGGGCGTCGGTAAAACAACCATCGGGAAAAAGTTGGCCAAGCGGCTTCAATTGCCTTTTCTTGACACCGACGCTTTGATAACCAAGGAACACGGTGCCATTCCAACCATTTTCCAGGAATACGGTGAGACCAAGTTTCGGGAGTTCGAAGAAGCTTCAGTTCTGAAAGCCATAGCCGAACCGGCGGTTGTGGCAACTGGTGGGGGTGCCATCCTAAGTGAACACACTCGGGCGGCGTTGGGTGAAGCTAAAGTCGTATACCTCAGTACCGATGGCAAACACATGGCTTCTCGTTTAGCAGGTGGTAATCGACCGCTGCTCAAAGACGGAGTTGCAGATTGGCGACGGATTTACGAATCTCGACGAGCTCTCTACGAGCAAGTAGCGGATGTAACCGTTGACACTTCCGGTTCGCCACTAAAAACATTGGTAGAAGAAATTGCCACCAGATTGGAAGAAATTGTCTGAAATTACTCGTATCCAAGTAACTGGAGTGGATGCCTACGAAATTCTTGTGGGCCGTGGCCTTCTTGGAGAGATTCGACCTCTGATCCCTCAGGTCACCCAAAAAGTTCTATTAGTTCATCCACTCGCGCTACAAACCAGCGCAGATGTTTTAGCTGAAGAGCTCCGAAATTCTGGCCTTGAGGTTTTCCAGGCTGGGGTTTCCGATGGGGAGGATGCTAAACGTGTTGAGGTTGCCGCCTGGTGTTGGGGAATCATGGGCAAGATGGACTTCACCCGCAGCGATGCAATTATCGGTTTTGGTGGCGGAAGTACAACCGATCTTGCTGGCTTTGTAGCGTCCACGTGGCTACGAGGTGTTGCCTACATTGCAATTCCTACAACCTTGTTGGGAATGGTGGACGCGGCTGTCGGTGGCAAGACAGGAATCAATACCGCGGAAGGTAAAAACCTCGTTGGTGCTTTTTACGCACCAAAAGCGGTTGTCTGTGATTTGGACACGTTAGAAACTCTTCCTCGTATCGAGCTGATTTCCGGTTTCGGCGAAGTTGCTAAGTACGGTTTCATTTCAGATGAGCGCATCCTCGAGCTCCTAGAAAGCGATTTTGAGAGCTCGACAGACGTGAACTCTTCCACCTTCCGAGAAATTGTGGAACGCTGCATTGCTGTCAAAGCGCGTGTAGTCTCTGCAGATTTTAAAGAGGCGGGGGAGCGAGAAGTCCTAAATTATGGTCACACATTTGGCCACGCCATTGAGCTTGTCGAGAAATTCCAATGGAGACATGGCGCCGCAATCGCCGTGGGCATGATGTTTGTGGCTCAGCTTGGTTTACTACTTGGGAACACACCCGTGTCACTCTTGGAGCGCCAGGAGCGAATCTTCACTTCACTCGGTTTGCCAACAACCTACCGGGGCGGTCGTTTTCAGCAGCTACTCGAAGCAATGCGTCGTGACAAGAAGTCTCGCGGGGGAGCTTTGCGATTCGTGGCCCTCGATGGAATCGGGCGACCTCGAATTATCACTGCGCCTACCGACGAAGCGCTATCTAGTGCCTATGGTGAAATCACCTCCCCGAACCGATAACCTTTAGTAATGAGCAAAGTTCTTGTACTAAATGGGCCAAACCTAGGACGGCTTGGATCTCGCGAGCCTGAAATCTATGGGTCGTTGAACTTTGCCGAACTAAAGTCTCAAGTTTTAGAGGTTGCCGAGCAACTTGGGCTTGATGTTGATGTTCGCCAAAGCGACTCGGAAACCGAGTTGATCCACTGGCTTCATGAGGCTGTCGACACTGGATCACATGTTGTAATCAACCCGGCCGCGTTCACTCACTATTCTTACTCGCTTCGCGACGCTTCGGCGCTAGTCACCAAGGCTGGCCTGAAACTCATCGAAGTCCATATCTCGAACCCTCACGCCCGAGAGTCCTTCCGTCACAATTCGGTGATTAGCGGTGTCGCAACCGGTGTAATCGCTGGTCTGGGAATTAAGGGATATCTCTTGGCACTAGGCGCAATCGTCTAAGCCTTCCCAGTAAACTTATAAACAACAATCCCACTCAACAAGCGAGGCATTTTCGTGGCAACTTCTAACGACCTAAAGAACGGCATGGTTCTTAACATCGACGGACAACTTTGGACCGTCGTCGAATTCCAGCACGTAAAGCCAGGTAAAGGTCCAGCTTTCGTTCGCACCAAGTTGAAGAGCGTGATGTCTGGCAAGGTAGTCGACAAGACTTTCAACGCCGGTACCAAGGTTGAGACCGCAAATGTTGACAAGCGCGACATGGAATACCTATACAACGATGGCTCATCGTTCATTTTCATGGACAAGGGAACTTACGAGCAGGTGGAACTTAGCCCTGAGGTTGTTGCGGAAGCAGCCGGTTACCTACTGGAGAATCAGGGAGCGACTGTGGCACTGCACGAAGGAAACCCAATTTACGTAGAACTTCCTTCGTCGGTAGTTCTAACTATCACTTACACCGAGCCTGGCCTTCAGGGCGACCGCTCAACCGGTGGTACCAAGCCAGCAACTCTCGAAACTGGTCTTGAGATCCAGGTGCCACTCTTCGTTGAGAACAACACCCGCGTCAAAGTAGATACCCGCACTGGCGAGTACCTCGGTCGCGAACGCGACTAGGGTGAGTTCCAGAAGTAAGGCCAGAAAGCGCGCAGTAGACGCCATTTTCGCGGCAGATTTGCGTAAGGTTTCTCCAGAAACTCTGCTTGAACAAACTCGTGAACAGGTAGCCGATCGCCAGAACCAAGAGCCTATCTTTGATTACGCCAAGGAAATTGTTATCGGCGTCATCGAAAACTATGACGAGATCGATGAGCTTCTAGAAACCTATTCCGAAGGTTGGTCGATTGAGCGCATGCCAAATGTTGACCGTGCCATCTTGCGTGTAGCCATCTGGGAAATCATGCACTCGGACGCTCCGTCAGCTGTAGTAGTAAATGAAGCGGTTGAACTTGCTAAGGAATACTCAACTGAAGAGTCCGGCGGATTCATCAACGGGCTTTTGTCGCGCGTTGCTGGCACACGCAAAGCACTTTAGTTACACTTATACAAACATCCTTTAAAACCGTCCTGTGAGGCGGAGAAGGAGGTGGGCGTGTCCACACGCACCGTCTTGACTAGCAGCGACATAGATCGCGCTGTCACTCGCATTTCCCATGAAATCGTCGAAGCCAATCGCGGCACAGCAAATCTCCTCATTTTGGGAATTCCAACTCGAGGGGTTTGGCTTGCCGAGCGTATCGCGAAATCCATTGAGACTAGTTACCCAGACTTCGACGCGGCAACGTCCCACGGCCGCCTTGATGTGACCCTTTTCCGTGACGACCTGGCTTCAAAGCCAGGCAAGGAAATAACCCAGACAACGCTTCCGGTTTCCGGAATTGACGGAAAAACCGTAGTACTCGTAGATGACGTTCTTTTTAGTGGACGCACTGTGCGAGCGGGGTTGGACGCTCTCAATGAGTTTGGGCGCCCAAGTGCCGTCAGGCTTGCCGTTTTGATTGACCGTGGGCATCGGGAACTTCCAATACGTGCCGATTATGTTGGCAAAAACCTTCCAACTTCACTGGACGAGCGCATTCAGGTTCGTTTAGATGAGTCAGATACCGAGAATGCTGTGGTGATTGAGGGATGAATCTAAAACACTTAGTCTCAGCTGCCGATCTCAGTCGAGTCGACGCCATTGAATTACTAGACACCACGGCTGAAATGGCTTCGGTTAGCGAACGTGAAGTAAAGAAGCTTCCAACCCTTCGCGGTAAAACAGTTGTGAATCTCTTCTATGAGGACTCAACTAGAACCCGTGTCTCCTTCGAAGTTGCCGAAAAGCGCCTTTCAGCAGATGTTGTAAACGTGACCGCTAAGGGTTCAAGTGTCTCTAAGGGCGAGAGTTTGAAAGACACTGTTCAGACTTTGGCTGCGATTTCCGCGGATATCGTGGTTATGCGTCATAGCGCTTCCGGTGCAGCACAGACGCTTGCACAAAGTGGCTGGTTCGACGGCTCGGTAATCAACGCTGGAGATGGAACCCACGAGCACCCTACACAGGCCTTGCTGGACGCATACACGCTTCGTTCACGCCTTTTTGGTGCGGCCAACGGGAAGGGACTTGACGGAGTTAACGTTGCGATTGTCGGAGACATCGCTCACAGTCGTGTTGCCAGAAGTAACCTCATTCTTTTGAAGACTCTAGGGGCTCGAGTCCACCTAATTGCACCGCCCACGCTTCTACCTAAAGCTCTTGGCCAGCAAGCGGTTAGTTCATTCCACAATTTCGATCACGCCATCGAGGAACACCAGTTTGACGCGGTTATGATGCTCCGTGTTCAGAGCGAGAGAATGCATGCGGCTTTCTTCCCGAGCGAGGCCGAATACGCGAAGCTTTGGGGCCTCAACCGCGAGCGCTTTGAGCGAATGAAGCCCGACACGTTGGTCATGCACCCTGGGCCAATGAACCGTGGCCTTGAAATTGACAGTTACTGCGCGGACGGTCCTAATTCCACAGTTTTAGAGCAGGTTCGCAATGGTGTTAGCGCCCGCATGGCTGTTTTGTATCACCTTGTTGGCAATGAGAGGAACGCGTAAATGAGCGTCACATTGAAGAACGTAACTTTGGCAAACGGTAAGACGGCCAATGTTTCCATTGATGGTGAACACATCACTGCAGTTGGTCACGACGAGCACGGTGAAATTATCGATTGCTCCGGTCTTGTTTTGCTACCAGGTTTTGTTGACCTGCACACCCACTTGAGACAGCCTGGCTTCGAACAGAGCGAAACGGTTCTGACCGGCTCGCAGGCAGCCGCAAAGGGCGGTTACACCGCAGTTCACCCAATGGCTAACACCATGCCAGTGTCCGATAATGCTGGTGTCGTGGAGCAGGTTCAGCGTCTTGGGGAAGAGGCAGGGCTGGTTGAGGTTCAGCCAATTGGTGCCGTCACCATCGGGCTCGAAGGTGAAAAGTTGTCTGAAATGGGCAGCATGAACGCTTCAAAGGCTAACGTGACCATTTTTAGCGATGACGGCAAGTGTGTGAGTGACGCGCTGGTAATGCGCCGTGCACTTGCCTATGTCAAAACTTTCGACGGCGTTATCGCCCAGCACGCTCAAGAGCCAAGACTTACTCAAAACGCACAGATGAATGATGGTGTAGTGTCGGCTGAACTCGGTTTGGCTGGTTGGCCTGGTGTAGCCGAGGAATCAATCATTGCTCGCGACATCATGTTGGCGGAGTTGACCGGCTCCAGGTTACATGTTTGTCACGTTTCAACCAAGGGTTCAATCGAACAGATTCGTCTTGGAAAGGCTAGGGGAGTGCAGGTAACTGCAGAGGTAACTCCTCACCACTTGCTTCTCACCGAGGAACTCGCTCGCACTTATGATCCGGTTTATAAAGTCAACCCTCCGCTTCGAACTCAGGCTGATGTTGAGGCCCTTCGAGATGCCCTCATCGATGGAACTATCGATGTAATTGGCACAGACCACGCGCCACACCCTGACGAGGCGAAGCAGTGCGAGTGGAGCAATGCTGCATTCGGCATGCTTGGGTTAGAAACCGCGGCTTCGATTGCCCAGTTAGTTCTAATCGAAAGTGGCAAGTCTTCGTGGGAGCGTCTGTCGCAGGTGCTGTCAATCGTTCCGGCACAAATCAGCGGTCTGGCAACGCAGGGCCAGGAAATCGTTGCGGGTTCACTTGCTAATCTGACACTTATCGACCCGAAGGCTAACACCACGGTTATTGATGGTGGGGCCAGCAAGAGTAACAACCAGCCGTTTCGTGGGATGACACTCCCTGGACGTGTTACCCACACAATCTTCAAAGGCAAATTCACAGTTCGCGATGGCGCACTGACAGGGAAGGCATAATCATGAGTAAAGCGCTTTTGGTGCTAGAAGACGGCAAAGTCTTCACAGGCTACAGCTACGGTTCCGAGGGACAAACACTCGGTGAAGTGGTCTTCTGTACCGGAATGACTGGTTATCAGGAAACCCTTACCGACCCAAGCTACGCAGGTCAGATTGTGGTTCAGACCGCTCCTCACATTGGAAATACCGGCGTTAACTCTCGCGATGAGGAATCGTCGAAGGTATGGGTGGCTGGCTACGTGGTTCGCGATGCATCTCGTATTGTTTCAAACTTCCGCAGCGAAGACTCTTTAGACAACGAACTAGTGAAATATGGCGTGGTTGGCATTCGCGGCCTTGACACTCGTGCGCTAACCCGTCATCTGCGTGATCGTGGCGTTATGCGCGGTGGAGTTTTCTCTGGCGAGAAGGCTAACGCCCCGGTTGAGGAACTCGTTGCTGAAGTGCAGTCGGCAAAAAAGATGCAGGGTCTTTCACTAAGCGATGTGGTTTCAACCGCAGCTAAGTACGTTGTAGCTGCTGAAGGTGCCGAATTTGGCAAGGTCGCAATCTTGGATTTAGGGATCAAAGCCTCGACCATTGAGAACATGACCGCCCGAGGTCTAGAAGTTCACGTTTATCCCGCAACCTCAAACGCAGCCACTTTGCTTGAGACCAACCCAGATGCAGTTTTCTACTCAAACGGTCCCGGAGACCCAGAAACCGCGGCAACTCAGGTTGAAACACTTCAAGAAATCTTGAAGACCAAAACACCGTTCTTTGGAATCTGCTTTGGAAATCAGTTACTCGGACGTGCGCTTGGCTTTGAAACCTACAAGTTAGCTTTCGGTCACCGTGGTATCAACCAGCCGGTTCTAGACCGACGGACCGGAAAGGTTGAGGTAACTGCTCACAACCACGGATTCGCGGTAAAGGTGGAGGGCGGTCCTGAAGTTGACTCGCCTGCCGGCTTCGGCCGCGTGAAAGTAAGCCACGTTTCTCTGAATGACGACGTCGTTGAAGGTCTTGAGTGCGTCGACATTCCAGCCTATTCGGTTCAATACCACCCAGAAGCGGCCGCCGGTCCACACGACTCGAACTACCTGTTCGACCGTCTAATCGAACTCATCAGCAACAACCGAAAGGCCGCTAATGCCTAAGCGCAGCGACATCAAATCAGTACTCGTTATCGGCTCCGGTCCGATTGTCATCGGTCAGGCATGTGAGTTCGACTACTCGGGCACGCAAGCCTGCCGCGTTCTTCGCGAAGAGGGAATCCGAGTCATTTTGGTGAACTCAAACCCTGCAACCATCATGACCGACCCTGACTTTGCCGACGCAACTTATGTTGAGCCGATTACTCCAGAAATCATCGAGAGCATCATTATCAAGGAAAAGCCAGACGCAATCTTGCCTACCCTTGGTGGCCAGACAGCGCTTAACGCGGCGATGTCGCTTCACGAGCTAGGCATCTTAGATAAGTACAACGTTGAACTAATCGGTGCGAAGGTTGATGCCATCAAAAAGGGTGAAGACCGTCAGATCTTCAAGCAGTTGGTTCTCGATGCCGGCGCCGATGTCGCCAGGTCTGTAATCGCCCACACCATGGACGAAGTGATCGCGGCGGTTGACGTTCTCGGTTACCCAATGGTGGTGCGTCCTTCGTTCACAATGGGTGGACTTGGTTCCGGTTTTGCTTATAACGAAGAAGATCTCAGACGCATTGCCGGTGCCGGTCTACAGGCCAGCCCGACCACCGAAGTTCTACTCGAAGAGTCGATTCTCGGTTGGAAAGAGTACGAACTAGAACTCATGCGCGACACTGCCGACAACACCGTCGTAGTTTGTTCGATTGAAAACGTTGATCCGGTTGGTGTTCACACCGGTGACTCGATTACCGTTGCACCTGCGTTGACTCTTACCGACCGTGAGTTTCAGAACCTCCGCGACATCGGTATTCGAATTATTCGCGACGTCGGTGTAGACACCGGCGGTTGCAACATTCAGTTCGCTGTGGACCCTAGCGATGGTCGCGTAATCGTCATTGAGATGAATCCTCGCGTAAGCCGTTCGTCGGCTCTCGCATCTAAAGCAACAGGATTCCCAATTGCCAAGATTGCAGCGAAACTTGCAATCGGTTACACCCTGGATGAAATCCCGAACGACATCACGCGTGTGACTCCAGCAAGCTTCGAACCGACTCTCGACTACATCGTTGTGAAGGTACCTCGTTTTGCTTTTGAGAAGTTCCCAGCCGCCGATGCCACTCTAACCACCACCATGAAGTCGGTGGGTGAGGCCATGGCAATTGGTCGAAACTATAGCCAGGCTCTCCAGAAGGCTCTCCGCTCGCTAGAAAAGAAGGGCTCATCTTTCCACTGGGGAGAGCAAACCAAGTCTGCTGCTGAACTTGTTGAAATCTCAAAGGTTCCGACCGATGGTCGAATCGTCACTGTTCAGCAGGCATTGCGTTTAGGTGCAACCCCTGAGCAGGTATTTGAGGCAACCAAGATTGACCCATGGTTCATCGACCAAATCGTTCTAATAAACGAGGTCGCTGAAACTATTCAGTCAGCTCCAGAGCTCAATGATGAAGTAATCAAATTGGGTAAAGAACATGGTTTCAGCGATGCACAACTCGCTTCGCTTCGTTCACTCAGTGAGTCTGACGTCCGTGCAATCCGACACTCACTTGGTCTTCGCCCGGTCTACAAGACCGTGGACACCTGTGCTGGGGAATTCCCAGCTCTTACTCCTTACCACTACTCAACCTACGAGCAGGAAACCGAAGTTATTCCTTCGGACCGTCGCAAAGTAGTGATTCTCGGTTCCGGACCAAACCGCATTGGTCAGGGTGTTGAGTTCGACTATTCATGTGTTCACGCCTCGTTCGCGCTTTCGGATGCTGGTTTTGAAACCATCATGATCAACTGCAACCCAGAAACGGTATCAACCGACTACGACACCTCAGATCGCCTGTACTTCGAACCGCTAACGCTCGAGGACGTGCTTGAGGTTATTCACGCAGAGAGTCAAAGTGGTGAGCTTGTCGGCGTAGTCGTGCAGCTCGGTGGTCAAACCGCACTTGGACTCGCTAAGGGCCTGAAGGAAGCCGGCATCCCAATTCTCGGAACCAGCCCAGAGGCCATCGACCTTGCCGAAGAGCGTGGCTTGTTCAGCGAAATTCTAGATAACGCAGGCTTGCTTGCTCCAGCCAACGGTATTGCCATCAACCTTGCCGAAGCCACCGAGATTGCCGGCCGAATCGGTTACCCGGTTCTGGTTCGTCCATCTTTCGTTCTCGGCGGTCGCGGTATGGAAATCGTTTACGACCAACACTCGCTAGTTGACTACTTCGACCGAATTGCTGAATACGGCCTAATCGGTCCTGGCTATCCGCTTCTGGTAGACCGATTCTTGGATGCTGCCATTGAGATTGACATTGACGCACTATACGACGGACACGAACTCTATGTCGGTGGCGTAATGGAGCACATTGAAGAAGCCGGTATTCACTCGGGAGACTCCTCATGTACGTTGCCTCCGATTACCCTTTCTGCTGGCCAAATCGAACGTGTTCGAAAAGCCACTGAGGAGATTGCGAAGGGTATTGGGGTTCGCGGGCTTATCAATGTGCAGTTCGCGATTGCCAGCGATGTGCTTTACGTTCTAGAAGCGAATCCACGAGCTTCTCGCACAGTGCCTTTCGTTTCAAAGGCATTGGGGATCACCCTTGCCAAGGCTGCTTCGCTAGTGATGGTTGGACGCACCATTCGCGAATTGGTTGCTGGCGGTCACTTACCACCAGCAGATGGAACTCACATTCCTGCGGGTTCTGCCATTGCTGTAAAGGAAGCGGTACTCCCGTTCAAACGCTTTGCTACCAAGGACGGTCGATTCGTAGATTCACTTCTCGGCCCAGAAATGCGCTCAACCGGAGAAGTTATGGGAATGGATGTTGATTTCCCAACCGCTTTTGCGAAGAGTCAAGCTGCGGCTGGCACATCGCTACCTACCAGCGGAACAATCTTTATTTCGGTTGCCGACCGCGATAAGCCACAGGTCATTCTGCCGGTTCGTCGATTGCAGCAGCTCGGTTACAGAATTTTGGCCACTGAAGGTACTGCCGCAATCTTAGAGCGCCACGGTATCGCTGTAGAAAGCGTTCGAAAGCATTCCAGTCCAGGTGAACAACCTTCGATTGTTGATCTAATCAACGATGGGAAGGTTGACGTAATCGTGAACACACCATCCGGATCGTCCGCACGTAAAGATGGTTACGAAATTCGAGCAGCCACAACTGCAGCGGACAAGGCAATCTTCACGACGATTGCACAATTGAGTGCGGCAATCGGCTCTTTCGAGAAGGTTATCGACGGACCATTTGAGGTTAGATCCTTACAGCAACACGCCTTAGATCGTGCGGCGAAACTTGGCTAATCTGTATGGTGCGAAGTTGACCGAGGCTCAAGAAGCCTTAGGTCAACTCTGCGTCGGTATCGATCCACACTCGGCACTGTTGCAAAGTTGGGGTTTATCCGACGACATCGCCGGCTTGCGCGAATTTTCTTTGGTGGTTGTCGAAGCCTGTGTCTCACGTGTTTCAGTCATCAAGCCTCAAGTTTCGTTTTTCGAGCGTTTCGGTGCAAAGGGCTACGAGGTTCTTGCGGAAGTGACACAGTTGGCGCATAGCCACGGACTTGTAGTGATTGCCGATGCCAAGAGAGGCGACATCGGCACCACGATGGACGCCTATTTGGAAGCCTGGTTCGGGGAGAAATCCGGACTCTACGCCGATGCTTTAACCGTTTCGCCATATCTCGGTCTTGGCGCTACTTCGGAGGTGTTCGAAAAGTGGATTGCCCAGGGCAAAGGCATCTACTCACTGGTTGCCACTTCTAACGCACAGGGGGAGAGTGTTCAAAGGGCAACCGTAAACGATCGTTCGCTTGCTGCCGATCAGTGGTCCCAACTCTCGGCACTCAACGGTCAAGAGTTTGGTCCTTTTGGCGCAGTTCTTGGTGCAACCCTCGATTTGACTTCATTCGGTATAGATCAAACTGTCCAGAACGTGCCGATTCTTGCACCTGGTTTCGGGGCGCAGGGGGCGTTACTTTCCGATGCTTCGAGGATTTATGGTGGATTGGCCAAGAACGTCGCTTACTCGGTTTCCCGATCAGTTCTACTGGCAGGGCCGACTGGAATTGTCGATTCAATCGAAAAGGCCAATCAACAGTTAGCCGTCGGACTTAATAAGTAGGCTTTAGAAATGACTTCCAGACTCGCCGTTATTGCTGGCCCTACTGCGGTTGGCAAGGGCACCGTCGTTCGCCATCTCTTGGCAGAGCATCCCGAGTTTCGATTGTCGGTGTCGGCAACCACACGCTCGCCTCGACCAGGTGAAGTCGATGGCGTTGACTATTTCTTTTGGACTCAGGAACGATTCGACCAAGCAATCAAGAACCATGAGCTTTTGGAATATGCGACAGTTCATGGCTTAAACCGCTATGGAACGCCTAGGAAGCCCGTTGAGGACGCCTTGTCGCGTGGTGAGAACATCGTCCTAGAAATTGACATCCAAGGCGCTAAGCAGGTTAAGGCCGCCATGCCAGAGGCAGTTACCATCTTTATCCAGCCTCCTAGTTGGGACGAACTAGTAAGAAGACTCAGCACACGTGGAACAGAAGACGCCGCTGAGCAACAGAACCGTCTGGCTACCGCCAAGGTTGAACTCGCTTCATCGGAAGACTTTGATTATCAGGTAGTCAACGATGAGGTGGCTAAATGTGCCGCCCAAGTCGTAGAATTGATGTCATGACTACCGAACCGCTACACGGCATTGTTTCGCCTTCAATTGACAACCTGCTAACCAAGGTTGGCTCAAAGTACGAACTTGTGATGTTTGCCGCTAACCGCGCACGTCAGATCAACCAGTACTACTCTGAACTTCAGGCCGGTAGCCTCTTCAACAACGTAGGTCCATTGGTCTCTGCAACCGTTGACGAGAAGGCACTTACCATTGCCCTTCGCGAGATCGACCAGGACAAACTGGTCAAGACCGCTACCGTCTAATAAATCATGCGCGTACTGGTTGGTATAACCGGTGGTGTAGCTGCTTATAAAGCTGCAGAAATAATTCGCGAATTGACCGAATCTGGTCACGAAGTTCGGGCTGTTCCAACGCTCAACGCACTTCGATTTATCGGTGCTGCCTCCCTTGAAGCACTAACTCATAATTCAGTTCACGTCGACCTTTATTCAGATGTTGAAGAGGTTCGGCACATTGAACTTGCCAAGTGGGCAGAACTAATTCTGGTGGCGCCAGCAACGGCTAGTTTTTTGGCTAGAACTGTTAGCGGAGTCGCCGATGATCTCCTTGGTAACATCGTCCTCGCTTCCACAGCACCGTTGGTAGTTGCCCCTGCGATGCACACCGAAATGTGGCAAAATCCTGCAACCATGGCGAACGTTGTCACGCTTCGTGACCGGGGTGTATTGGTAATTGACCCAGCGGTGGGGCGCCTAACCGGGACAGATACTGGAGTCGGCCGATTACCGGATCCCGCATACATTGTTCAAAGCGCACTGTCAAAAGTTGTAGCCAAAGATTTGGCCAATAAGAGCGTTCTTGTTGTTGCCGGTGGTACGAGAGAGTCGATTGACCCGGTTCGTTACATCGGAAACCGCTCTTCGGGTAAGCAGGGGATTGCGCTCGTTGAGGAAGCCATTGCTCGAGGCGCAAAGGTGCAGCTAGTTGCTGCAAACGTCGCCTATTACTCTCCTGAAGCAGTCATAACCAACGTGGTTACAACTGCCGAATTAGAAGTAGCCATAGATGCACTAGGAACGGCTTTTGACTACATCGTGATGCCAGCAGCGATTTCCGATTTTCGGTTGGAAAATCCCAACTCATCGAAGTTGAAGAAGAGTACTACCGGAGCAAGGCTCGAGCTTTCACTCATTCAGAATCCTGATGTAATTTCAAATCTGTCTAAAAAGATCAGAGAGGTGAATCCTTCGGCGAAGGTTGTTGGTTTTGCCGCCGAAACAGTCGGTGGAGACGAATTGTTAGATTTGGCCAAGGGTAAGTTAATCCGCAAGGGTTTAGACCTAGTCGTAGCCAATCAGGTATCTGAGAGTCTTGGTTTCGACAACGATTCGAATCAGGTTATTTTGATTGATTCAAACAGCCAGCAACTGGTTTCTGGTAGCAAGCGAGTTATTGCCAAGGCTATCTTTGACGCTATAAACCGATAGATGTCGCCTAGGCGAATATACTTAGACCAATGTCTGAATTACGCTACTTCACATCCGAATCTGTCACCGAAGGTCACCCTGACAAAGTCTGTGACCAAATAAGTGACTCAATCCTCGACGCCATTCTCGAGTCGGACCCGACCGCACGCGTAGCTGTTGAGACCATGGTCACCACTGGTTTGGTCCATGTTGCTGGTGAAATCACCACAGATACATATGTTGAAATTCCCAAAATTGTGAGAGACCGCGTAAATGCGATTGGCTATACCAGCTCTGACATTGGCTTCGACGGCAACAGTTGTGGAATTAGCGTTTCGATTGGCGAGCAAAGCCCAGACATCGCTCAAGGCGTCGATAGCGGTTTCGAGGTTCGCGAGGGTAACTCGGGTGAAGACTTAGATGGTCAAGGCGCCGGCGACCAGGGAATCATGTTTGGTTACGCTAGCAATGAAACCCCTACTCTTATGCCAGCCGCTATTTGGCTTGCTCACCAGTTGAGTGCCAAATTAGCAGAAGTACGCAAAGAGGGAGTCTTCGAATATCTTCGCCCCGATGGCAAAACTCAGGTGACTATGGGGTTTGAAGGTTCGGTACCCAAAACTGTTGAAACGGTAGTCCTTTCCACGCAGCACCACCCTTCGGTTTCCACCGAACAGCTCCGCACCGATATGCAGAATTTCGTGATCGAGCCAATCTTGACCGCAAGTGGGTTCGATTTCGACAACTATTCAGCTTTGATTAACCCAACTGGTCGATTTGAAATTGGTGGCCCAATGGGAGATGCCGGGCTTACCGGCCGCAAGATCATTGTTGATACTTACGGTGGAGCGGCAAGACACGGCGGAGGGGCTTTCTCTGGCAAGGATCCATCTAAGGTCGACCGCTCCGCTGCATACGCGATGCGATGGGTTGCCAAGAACATCGTTGCCGCAGGGTTCTCTGATCGCGCCGAGGTGCAGGTGGCCTATGCCATTGGTAAAGCAAATCCTGTGGGTCTGTATGTAGAAACCTTTGGAACCGAAAAGTTCTCACTGACAGCAATCACCAAAGCTGTTCAAGCGGTATTCGATCTTCGCCCAAAGGCAATAATTAGCGACTTGGATTTGCTTCGCCCAATCTATGCACAAACTGCCGCTTACGGGCACTTTGGACGCGAGTTGCCGGATTTCACTTGGGAACGCACCGATCGCGTACATGACCTTCAAAAAGCCCTAAAGGTCTAAATGGGATCCGAGATTTATGCTCGGATTGTCTTTCAATCCCCATTGCCTGCTCTCGATCGTGAGTTCGAATATGTGGTTCCGGAAGAGCTAGTATCAGCGGTCACCGTTGGTTGTAGAGTGAAGGTCCCATTCGCGGGACAATCCAAAGAAGGATTTGTAGTTTCTCTAGATAATGAACGAGAGTTTCCTGGAAAACTGAGCCTCATCTCTTCCGTTACGTCGTCACTGTCTGTCCTTAGACCACACGTTTATCAACTCCTAAAGGCCATAGCAATCCGTCAGTGTTGCAGTGTCGGTGAGTTGCTCGATAACGCAGTACCAAAACGCTCGGTCCGAGTTGAGAAAGCTTTTACACTCAATGACCTCGAGGTAAACACACAACCAGCAGGTGGTAAATTCGCTGAGTTGGTTCGGCCAGTTTTCGACAACGAGACGGCTCGTCCACGTTTTATGTCTCGGATTGTCAGTCTCGCTAATGAGTATTTCCTAAGCGGGCGGTCAGTAATCATCTGTGTGCCCGACTTTAGGGATGTTTCGGGACTTTCCCAAATATTATCCGTCGCATTTGATAGCGCCGATTTAGTAATACTTGACTCGAGTGATTTGGGCTCTAAACGCTATGAATCGTTTATGGCTCAGTTACAGCCATTTCCGAAAATCGTTCTGGGAACTCGCTCGGCCATCTACTCTCCAGTTAGCCAAGATGCCGCGATCATAGTCTGGGATGACGGTGATCAAAGTCATCAGGATCAACAAGCTCCTTACCTCACCACTCGCGACATTGCACTGATTCGGCAATCGCAATTTGAGGCACCTCTTCACTTCCTGTCACATGCGCGCAGCACCGAGGTTCAGCGCTTGGTTGAAATCGGCTATTTGGTCGAGACGCCAATTTCGTCCTGGCGGCCAAAGGTAGCTATTTCAGAAGGACGTGGTCTAGATGCAACTTCCTTCAAGGTCATAAAGCAGGGTCTCGAAACCGGGCCGGTCTTGTTCCAAGTGGCTGCTCCCGGATCCGCCCGTTCCTTGTATTGCGCGGCTTGCAATGTCAGGTCTCAATGCGGCAAATGCAACGGGCCACTTTGGATGAACGCGACTCACCAAATAGTTTGCAGGTGGTGTGGCCGCCTAAATCACGATTTCAAATGCAGGAGTTGTGGTGAAGCAAAATTATCCCAAGGTGCAGCCGGTGCAACTCGCTGGGCTAGCCAACTTGGAAAGTCTTTTCCAGGCATTCTAATTAGAGAAGTCACCTCGGAGAACGGGCCATTCGAGATCTCTTCCAAACCGCAAATTGTTGTTACAACACCGGGGATTGAGCCCATCGCTCCCGAAGGATACTCTGCTGTTGTCTTGATTGATTGTCAGTCACAGTTAAGTCGTGATTCGCTTCGTGCTCCCGAAGATGCTCTTCGAAGCTGGCTTAACGCTTTAGGTTTCATGCGCGAATCGGGTGTAGCCGTTGCAGTTGGAGCCACCGAGGAAGTGTCAAAGGCGCTTTCTCTAGGCGAAGTTATCGAAACTGCGTCAAAAATGTTGGCTGAACGTGAAGAACTTGGTTTCCCTCCGTCGAAACGGATAGTAAGTGCAACTGGGTCTCGTGAATTGGTGGGTCAGTTAGGTGAAAAATTAGTTCAAATCCCTGGGGTTACCGTACTGGGAATTGCCGCGGCACAGAGCACTTCAAGCGACGCCGATTTTCGACTCATCGCCTCATTTGCCTATGGCAGCGGCAATCAGGTTGCCGCCACTGCGAGAGAGTTCTTGGTCGGTCTGGGTTCTAAATCGCTGCGGACGAGTGCGAAAAGTGGACGGACACTTCGACCAGTCACCATCAAGTTCGATGACCCACGAGTACTTTAGGCTGGACAGGTGTCGATTCTCTTCGCGGGTACCCCGCAAAACGCTGCCGTAACTCTTCGTGAGTTACTTAAAGCTGGCACACCAATTTCCCTCGTACTAACCAGGCCCGACGCGCCTATCGGGCGTAAAGCAGCGATTACGCCATCGCCGGTGGCATTAGTAGCAGCAGAGTTCGACATACCGACTATCAAGTCGAACAAGGTAGATGAAGTCGAGATTGCTCAGATTCAATCTCATGGCGTTGAATTCGCAATCGTTGTGGCTCTTGGCGTCCTCCTAAAGAATCAGGCCTTGACCGCGCTACCAAAGGGTTGGTTCAACTTGCACTACAGCCTTTTACCTAGATGGCGGGGAGCAGCGCCGGTGCAGCATGCATTAATGGCTGGGGACAGTGAAACTGGCATTACGGTGTTTCAGATTGACGCGGGTCTTGATACCGGCCCAATTGTTTCGTCTCTTCCAACGAAAATTTCACCGTCTGAGAATGCTGGCGATTTATTGGAGAGACTCACACTCTTGGGCGTTTCGTTGATACTGGAAGTAATTCCGCAAATTGAATCGGGTCTCATAAACCTCAAACCACAAGACGATTCTGGTCAAACCATTGCCAAAAAGCTTTTCAAGGCTGACGGGAGAATTGATTTGACCTTAGCTTCACGTGAAAATGCCAATCGGGTTCGCGGTTTAACACCTGAACCTGGAGCGTGGATACCGTTCCGTGGCCAAACCCTGAAGCTATGGATTGTCCGTGACGTTTCGAGAAGCGGGTCCATCGGTCAGCTCGAAATTGAATCTGGCAAGATTTTCGTTGGTTGCGGTAGCGGATCTTTGGAGTTGGTCGAAGTTCAACCAGCCGGCAAAAATCGAATGGCTGCCGCCGATTGGTTCCGCGGACTTCAAGGTCCTGATTTGAAAATAGGCGACATTGACTAGTTCTAGAGAAGTTGCGTTCGATTCACTTTTAGCCGTTGAGCGTCAAGACGCATACCTAAATTTGGTGCTACCAAAAGCTTTAGCTAAAGCCCGACTTGCCAATGTTGATGCTGCATTTGCTACCGAACTTGCCTACGGAACATCCAGATGGCAGGGACTTTACGATTGGATAATCGAGGATGCAACCGGCAGGGAAGCGGCTTACATTGATGTCGACGCCCTGATCGTAATTCGCTTAGGAGCGCACCAGTTGCTCGAGCTCAATACTCCTGCACACGCGGCCATTTTCGAGATGGTCAATTTGGCAAAGAAGCGACTAAAGGCGTCCGTAGTTGGATTCATAAACGCCGCTCTTAGACGAATTTCAGAACGCTCAAGAAAAGATTGGATTCAACGCTTAGAGAATTCCGGGTTGAATGCCGAGGCAATTACCAGCATTGAATTTTCCCACCCCCTCTGGGTGACCAGAGCATTGAAGTTGGCTTTACAGTCTGAAGGGGCCGCGGACGAATTGGTTGCTGCACTTCTCGCCGATAACGAGGCTCCCAAAGTCAACCTCGTCGCTTTGCCTGGAAAATCAACAAACTTGGAATCCACACTTTCAAAAGAAGGCGCTTCACCAATTGGTTATGTTCTAAATTACGGCGACCCAAGCAAACTAAATGGTGTTTCAACCGGCGCCATGCGAGTTCAGGACCAAGGTTCTCAACTCGCTGCGTTAGCACTCGCTCATGTTTCCACAGGAAGCGCTTCCGTGGAGTGGCTTGACCTATGTGCCGGACCGGGCGGAAAGGCTGTTCTACTGGCGGCACTTGCCAAGCAGTCGAAAGCGCACCTGACCACCAATGAGGTATCCGAGCATCGAGCGACATTAGTAGCCACTGCTCTTCGCCACAGTGGTTTCGAAGCCACGCAACTGCAGGTTGATGGTCGAGCGCTTCCGAGTAAGACAAAGTTCGATCGAATCTTGCTCGACGCTCCATGCACCGGGCTCGGTGCGTTACGTCGGAGGCCTGAGTCCAGGTGGCGAAAGAACGCCGAAGACCTTAAAGACTTATCGGTTTTGCAACGTGAACTAATCACTTCGGCCTGGGAGGCCTTGGCGCCTGGGGGAGTGTTGGGTTACGTAACCTGCTCCCCGCACCCAACAGAAACTACTGGTCAGATCGAGTGGTTGCTTCGTACGTTCCAAGATTCAGCACTCCTGGACGCTACGTCGGTTCTCACGGAGATTAATCCTCTGCTTAATCTGAATCCCAAGCGGAAAACCGTTCAACTGTGGCCACATCGGAACGACACCGACGCCATGTTCATTGCCCTCGTTCAGAAACGAAAGTAGTTTAGAACTATGACGGCGCACATCAATCCGAGCATTCTTTCAGCCGACTTTGCGAATTTTGAATCAGAATTCGCAACTATTACGGACGCCGACGCAGTTCACGTGGACGTCATGGACGGGCATTTTGTTCCAAATCTAACTTTTGGATTACCGGTAGTAAGACGCCTCATCGAAATTTCAACGCTGCCAATCGACGTTCACCTCATGATTGAGAACGTTGATACTCTTGCCGTTGGTTATGCCGATGCGGGCGCAGCAAGCGTAACTTTCCATCAAGAGGCATCCAAAACTCCAATCGAACTGGCAAGAGCGCTTAAGGGGGCTGGGTCGAAGGCTGCGATTGCCGTAAAACCGGGTACGGGTCTCAACTTTGTTTTGGACCACCTAAACGAGTTCGACATGGTTCTAGTCATGACCGTCGAGCCAGGTTTCGGTGGGCAGCGATTTATGCCAGAAATGATGGACAAGGTTCGTACCGCACGCGCAGAAATTGTTCGACTTGGTTTGGACATTCGACTGCAGGTTGATGGCGGTATTGATGAAAATACCATCGAAATTGCATCGGCAGCAGGCGCAGACACGTTCGTCGCCGGTAGCTCAATATTCTCAAAATCGGATCGCAATCAACAGATTCGAACGCTTCGAGAAGTAGCAAACAGAAACTTCGGTAACTAGGTCCAATAGTTCGTAGGTTAACCTTGAGGTATGACCACTTTTTCCGAACTCTTCAGTGAACTGCAACTCAAGGCAATAGAGCGCCCTGCAGATTCACATACGGTCAAGTGGTTGGACGCAGGTGTCCACACCATCGGCAAGAAGATTGTTGAGGAAGCCGCAGAAGTTTGGATGGCTGCCGAACATGAATCGAACGAACGCACTGCTGAAGAAATCAGCCAGTTGCTCTACCACGTCCAAGTTCTAATGATTTCTAAAGGCATCAGCCTTAGTGAAGTCGAATCTAAGCTCTAGAGGTACAAATGTTAAGAGTTGCAATCCCGAATAAAGGGATACTTTCCGACACCGCAATTACTATGCTCAGGGAAGCTGGTTACGCAACTAGACGTGACCCTAAAGAGTTGCATGTCATTGACAGCGTCAATAACATCGAGTTTTTCTATCTACGCCCGAGGGACATCGCCACTTATGTCGGGTCCGGATCGCTAGATGTTGGTCTAACCGGTCTAGATCTCCTCCTGGATTCACGTTCACCGGCGGAATTAGTTGAAGACCTTCGATTTGGAGAATCCACGTTCCGGTTTGCTGGTCCTGTGGGAGCGTTCAAAGATCTTAAAGATCTTGAAGGCAAGCGTGTTGCTACCGCCTATGTGCAGCTGGTCGAAGACTTTCTAGCCAAAGTTGGCGTCTCGGTGGAGTTGGTAAAGCTTGACGGAGCAGTTGAAACAGCGGTTCGACTCGGAGTTGCCGACGCCGTCGCAGACGTAGTTTCCACTGGCAACACCCTCAGACAAGCCGGCCTTGAGATCTTTGGGCCAGTCATGCTGCATTCAACAGCACACCTGATTAGTGCACCTGGCAAGTCGGCTGTGGCAGCTAACCTGCTCAGACGGCTTCGTGGAGTTGTTGTTGCCCGCGAATATGTGATTTTTGATTACGATTGCCCTGCAGAACTTGTAGACCGAGCTTCCGAAATAACCCCTGGAATTGAATCGCCTACAATTTCTCCGCTACGGGACCAGGAGTGGGTTGCAGTTCGAGCTTTGGTGAGGACTTCTGAGACCAATAGCACCATGGACGCTCTATACGAACTTGGTGCGCGAGCTATCCTCGTCAGTGCTATCCACGCCGCAAGAATCTGATGTCTCTAACAGTTAGGGTAATTCCCTGTCTAGACGTGGCGGAGGGTCGAGTTGTCAAAGGTGTCAATTTTGAAAACTTACGTGATGCGGGAGATCCGATTGAACTTGCGAACTATTACTACCAATCTGGAGCCGACGAACTTACGTTTCTAGACGTTAATGCCACGGTCGATAACCGTTCAACCATGTATGAACTTGTTTCTAGGACTGCCGAGCAGGTTTTTATTCCGCTTACCGTAGGTGGGGGTGTTCGAACTGTTAGCGACGTTGGGAATTTGTTGGCTGCCGGAGCCGACAAGGTGAGTGTCTCTTCAGCAGCGATTGCGAGACCAGAACTCCTTTCTGAAATCGCGGATCGCTATGGGAATCAGGTCTTGGTTCTCTCACTTGACCTAAAGCTTCGAACCAACGCTTCTAACCGGTGGATAGTAACAACGCACGGTGGTCGTATTTCCACCGATATTGACGCCTTGGAATGGATTTCCAAGTGTGCGGACCTTGGAGTTGGTGAATTGCTTGTCAATAGCATTGACGCTGACGGCACCAAGGCTGGTTTCGATTTGAACCTCATTTCTTCTGTTCGAGGCGTTTCTGGCTTGCCACTCATCGCTTCGGGAGGAGCGGGAAGTTCCAAAGATTTCGCTCCAGCAGCAGAGGCAGGTGCTGATGCGGTACTTGCGGCATCAATTTTCCACAACCGCACGGTTACGATTGCAGAAGCAAAAAAGAATTTATTGGCAGAGGGGTATTTAGTTCGATGATTGTCTCCGACATTTCTACTCTGAACTTTGACGCAAATGGCCTAATTCCTGCGATCGTGCAAGATGAAACAACTAAACAAGTGATTATGTTTGCCTGGATGAATCACCAATCGCTTTTGCTCACTATAGAAACCGGTCAATCAGTGTTCTACTCTCGAAGCCGTCAAGAAATTTGGCACAAGGGTTCGACGAGCGGTAACACTCAAACTGTCAAGTCAATTTCCGTCGATTGTGACTCGGATGCCCTACTAATACAGGTCGATGCCAATGGTCCTGCGTGCCACACTGGGCTGGTTTCTTGCTTCGACACTGCTGAGATTATGGTTGGCTAGTTGGTATGAAAGACAGTGAATTTTCAGACCTCCTAGGTGCCCTGAACGGAAACCGAGTCTTTCCGGTTATGCGCCAAATCTTTTCTGACTCACTTTCTCCGCTCGGTATCTACGAGATGCTCGCGGAAACCAACGAAGGTTCCTTTCTATTAGAGTCTGCTGAACAGGGAGTCTGGTCTCGATTCTCGTTCGTTGGAGTGAAGGTACGCGGGCGAATTGTTCAAGAGTCGGAGTCGGATGTTCGTTGGATAAGTTCCAATGGGGTTGGTCCGTTACCGGCTGATCTTGGTGCGGAGCTACCCAGAACACCGCTGGAAGCGCTTGCGGCTATTCAGAAATCCTGGGGAAACCTGGGGATAGACACTGAGATTCCACTCACATCTGGACTGATTGGCACAATTGGCTGGGACATCATTCGGGATCTTGAGAGTCTCCCGGCTGGTCCAACAGATGACAATCCCGTCCCTCGAATCAGTTTCTCGCTAATTCAGGATTTAGTTGTCATTGACCACCACTCGGCATCGCTAATTCTCATATCAAACATATTTCTTGAAGGGCAGTCGGAAGAGTTGCTGCGGGCCCAATTCGAGAATGCTCATACGGCAATTGACGACATGATTCAAGTGCTCAGTCGCGGGTCCAAGCCATATCTTGCAAATATCGATTTGACCGTTGAGCCGTCAATAAACTCCAATCAAACCAAAGACGCTTTCATCAAAATTGTCGAGAAGGCCAAACAGCATGTCCGGGTGGGGGACGTTTTCCAAGTAGTACTTTCGCAAAGGTTTCAAACTAAAACTCAATCGAGCCCACTTGAGATTTACCGAATTTTGCGGTCGGTGAATCCAAGCCCGTACATGTACCTCTTGAATGGAAGTGATTCCAAAGGCCCTTATTCGGTTGTCGGTGCATCGCCAGAGTCGCTCGTCACGGTTAGCGGGAACCGAGTCACCACCCACCCAATTGCTGGCTCAAGACCCAGAGGTCGCGACTGGGAGGAAGACCACCAGCTCGAGGCAGAACTGGTTTCTGATCAAAAGGAAACCGCTGAGCACCTAATGCTTGTGGATTTAGCTCGAAATGACCTGTTGAAAGTTTGTAAGCCTTCTTCGGTCACTGTGAGTGAGTTTATGAAGGTTCACCGGTTCAGCCACATTATGCATCTTGTCTCAACGGTTGAAGGAGAATTAGCTTCAGGATTAACTCCTGTGGATGTTTTTAGAGCTACTTTTCCCGCAGGCACGCTCTCAGGTGCACCAAAACCGAGAGCACTCGAAATAATCACCGATTTGGAACCAACTGCACGTGGCATTTATGGCGGGGTTGCCGGATACTTTGATTTTGCGGGAAACTCTGATCTTGCTATAGCCATTAGAACTGCGGTGATTCGCGACGGCATTGCAACAGTTCAAGCTGGTGCCGGAATCGTTTTAGATTCCGATCCCGTGTCTGAGTTTGAAGAGACTAAGAGCAAGGCTAGGGCTTCATTGCGTTCTATTTCTGCCGCTAATTCTGCCGAGCGACTCTAAATTCATGAGAAGAATTTTTTTAGCAATTAACCTAGTGTCATTAGTTCTGACCTGGGCTTTTTCCTCTCAAATTTGGGCTTCTTCCACCATTGCGGAAAGTGGAAATAGATTGGTCATTTCAGGCCTAGACGCTTATCCGCAAATCACATTCATCCTCTTGACCGGAATTTTGATTCTCTGGCTCACGCGCTATTTGAACTCACTGTTCGCCCGTTTTCTAACTAGCGCAGTAACTCTGCTCCTGTTTGCAACAGCGTCGCCAATTTGGTTTGAATCTGCCTCCGGTTCTTTGGCAATTCTCAGCCCGCAGATTTCTAAAGCGACAGGAATTAGCGATTGGCTAGGACAGAGTGAGCTACTTCAAGATAGTTTCTATAATCACTTGGCCGCCGACTTGTTTGTGATTGCCCTTATATCTTGGTTTGCAAGTCTCATTTTCTTGCTTTGGGCGAGGCGACCAGGCGAAAAGACAGCAAATTTGGTTACACGAATCGACAAATTGCCCAGCTGGTAACCAGCAAACGATAAACTTAGGAACAAAGAATCACGAGAGGCAATCATGTCGGCAGACCACCCAGAAGACACCAACCACGGCGATACCGTAGCAGCATGGACCTCGGTTACCGTAGTCATCGTCGGTTTCGCCGGTTTAGTCTTGTTTTTCTACATCGGTGACCAAACTCTTACTTGGGCCTCGATTGCCGTTATCGCAGTTGGTTCCGTTCTAGGCCCAATTCTCTCGGCACTCGGTCTCGGCAAAAAGAAAAACTAGTTTCTTTGCTTGAAGGTCTATACAAGGGTTCCCTAGAAGACGCCAGCGTTCGCGAACTCGACACTCCAGTGGTAAGCCTTGAGCGCATTATTTCCGGTTTGCAGCCTGCTATTGACGCGCTTGAAGCGTTCAAACCTCGCGAGACCATTCACGTTTTGGCGGAGGTCAAACGAGCCAGTCCTTCTCGAGGCGATCTTGCTTCAATCGAAGACCCTTCAGCTTTGGCTGGTCTCTATGCTCAAGGTGGCGCAACCGGGATTAGCGTCTTAACTGAGCAGCGCAAATTCAAAGGAACTCTCAGTGATCTGCAAGCAATTCGGGCAAAGGTTTCCGTACCACTTCTTCGGAAGGATTTCATCGCTACCGAATACCAGCTGCTCGAGGCCAGAGCTTTTGGGGCTGACATCGCACTTCTGATCGTTGCTGGGTTAGACCAGACAACATTAGGTCGACTCATGACTTTCGCTATCGACCTAGGTTTGACCCCGTTCTTGGAAACCCACGACAGGTTTGAACTCGAACGAGCCTTAGAGCTTGAGGCAAAGTTCGTTGGCGTGAACGCGAGAGACCTATCGACCTTCGAAACCGATCGCAATCTTTTTGGAGAACTGGTTCACCTCTTTCCAAAGGACGTTATAAAGGTTGCAGAGTCGGCGGTTCGAAACCAGGACGATGTGCGCCACTACCGCGAAGCTGGGGCGGATGTTGTTTTGGTAGGCGAGGCTTTAGTAACTTCTGACCCAATCGCCTCTTTGACATCCTTCCTTGAGGTTTAATAGAAACATGACAAGAACCGGAAACCTACGCGACCAGCAGGGTCCATATTTCGGTGAGTTTGGTGGCCGCTTTGTTCCAGAGAGTTTGGTGGCCGCACTGGATGAACTCGAGGCTACCTACCGCATAGCTCAGAGCGACCCAAGTTTCCAAGCCGAACTGGCCGAACTTCACAGAACCTACACCGGACGCCCATCCATCCTCACCGAAGTGAAACGCTTCGCTGAACATGCCGGCGGCGCCAGGGTCATCCTCAAGCGCGAAGACCTGAACCACACCGGATCGCACAAAATCAATAACGTCCTGGGCCAGGCTCTGTTGGCCAAGCGAATGGGTAAGAAAAGAATCATCGCTGAAACAGGAGCCGGTCAGCACGGCGTGGCTAGCGCTACTGCCGCAGCACTTTTTGGTCTTGAGTGTGTTGTCTACATGGGCGAAGTTGATACTAAGCGACAGGCTTTGAACGTTGCCCGAATGAAGTTGCTCGGCGCACGGGTTGTCCCAGTGACGACTGGAAGTAGAACCCTCAAGGACGCCATTAATGAAGCTTTGCGCGATTGGGTTACCAACGTTGACGACACCCACTACCTTCTAGGTACGGTTGCCGGGCCTCACCCTTTCCCGGAAATGGTTCGTGATTTTCATTCGGTAATTGGCAAGGAAGCCAGGGAGCAAATGCTAACTGAATTCGGCCACCTACCAACAGCACTGGCTGCCTGCGTCGGTGGAGGTTCGAACGCGATCGGACTTTTCCACGCATTCTTAGACGACCCAGAAGTTCAGATTTTCGGTTTTGAAGCAGCTGGCGAAGGCATGGGTACAGATAAACATGCAGCAACGCTTAACTATGGTCGGCCTGGAGTTCTGCATGGCGCGAGAAGTTACATGCTTCAAGACGAAGACGGGCAAACCGTAGAGAGCCACTCAATCAGTGCTGGGCTCGACTATCCAGGTGTGGGGCCTGAACATTCTTGGCTAAAGGATTTGGGTCGAGCACAGTATCGTGGGATCAGCGATGCCGAGGCGATGGATGCACTTCGACTACTTAGTCGCACAGAAGGCATTATTCCGGCTATCGAGACTGCCCATGCCCTTGCTGGCGTTTTGAAATTGGGTAAGGAACTTGGCCCTGATTCAACAATCTTGGTAAACCTCTCAGGTCGTGGCGATAAAGACATGGAAACGGCAGCCAAATACTTCGGATTGTTGGATGCCTGATGTCCACAGTTACTGAGATTTTTGAAGCCAATCGTGCTGCCGGAAAAGAGACCCTAATCGGTTATTTCCCCGCTGGATTCCCAACCTTTGACGAGTCGCTAGAAGCATGCGTCACTATGTGTGAGTCGGGTGTAGACATCCTTGAACTAGGTGTTCCTTACAGCGATCCCGTTATGGACGGGCCTGTTATTCAGGAAGCTACCGAACTTGCCCTTCAAAATGGTTTCAAACTGTCCAGGGTATTCGAACTGGTAAAAGCTATCTCCGCTAGGGTTTCGACACCGGTTTTGGTTATGACTTACTGGAATCCGGTACTTCAATACGGTGTTGACCGATTTGCAGAAAACCTCAAGGAAGCCGGGGGAGTAGGTCTTATCACCCCAGACCTAATCGTTGATGAAGCGTCAGGTTGGCTAGAAGCGAGTGATCGTCTTGATTTGGACCGGGTATTTTTGGCGACACCGAGCTCGTCTCAGGAAAGAGTGGACCGAACGGTGCAAGCGTCAAAGGGCTTTGTTTACGCTGTTTCCACGATGGGCATTACTGGCGCCCGTGATGACTTGGACAAAAAGGCACGTGCGGTCGTTGAGAAAGTGCGAACCTCAGGGGCCAACCAAAATGTTGCCGTGGGAATTGGAATTAGTTCGGCCGCTCAAGTGTCCGAGGTGAACACCTACGCCGACGGAGCAATCGTAGGTTCGGTGTTTGTGCGAGCATATGCGAACGGCGGCATTTCAGAACTAAAGCGCGTTACCCAAGAGTTATCAGGCAGTTAGAAGAAAGATAAACATGCACTCATTTATTACTAAATTTCCTGATCCTCCTTTCAGTAGTTTCGCATTAGGTCCACTGACAATTCACTTGTATGCCCTGTGCATTCTCGCTGGAATTGTGGTCGCTTACGTCATTGGGGCAGCTCGCTTCAAGGCCCGTGGTGGCGATTCGGGAACCCTTCTTGACATAGTTCTTTGGGCAGTACCATTCGGAATCGTCGGCGGGCGGTTATTCCACGTAGTTACTCACCTGGGTGACTACATTGGTCGTTACCCAACCTTCCAAGAAACATTTATGCACGTAATTGCTGTCTGGGAAGGCGGCCTAGCAATTTACGGTGCAGTAATCCTTGGCTCGATTGGCGCATGGATTGGTGCCAAGCGTGCGGGCGTTCGATTCGTTAGCATCCTCGACGCCTTGGCGCCCGGAATTCTAATTGCCCAGGGCATTGGCCGTTGGGGCAACTACTTCAACCAAGAACTATTTGGTCAAGCCACTGACCTCCCTTGGGGTTTGGCTATTCAAAAAGCCGGAAATTCAGCTTTCCCTGTCGAATTCCCCGATGGCACTCTCTTTCACCCAGCGTTTCTCTACGAGTTCATCTGGAACACCCTTGGAGCTTTAGCGATTATCTGGATCTCAAGTCGCCTCAAATTGCAGTGGGGCAAGGTGTTTGCCCTTTACCTAGTCGTCTACTCGATCGGTCGCTTCTTTATTGAGTCAATCCGACTTGATCCGAGCGAGGTTTTCTTCGGATACCGAACCAATCAGTGGTCAGCAATCTTTGGAATCCTGATTGGAGCGGTGCTTTGGTATGTTCAGGCCAAGCGCCACCCCGGCGTTGAAGGTTCGGTCTACCTAAAGCCTCAATTGTCGGAACCTACCGAAAAGTCACCGAGTAAATAGTCATTAGGTTAGACTTTTTAGGCAATTGAGCTAAGTTCCAAAGGGCCAGTGTTGTCCCTCCGATTCGATAAATATTGGGGAGTGCAACATGAGTGATGTCTCTGCTTTCAAGCGCTTCAACACTGCACCCGACGCGACTGGTCTCTATGACCCTAGCCGCGATAAGGACGCCTGTGGTTTGGCTATGGTTGCCACACTTCGCGGTTCAGTCGGTCACGACATTATCGAAACAGCTCTAAGTGCCCTAACAAATCTTGAACACCGTGGTGCGGTTGGTTCAGACGCCGGAACCGGTGATGGCGCTGGAATTCTCTCCCAACTGCCAGACAAATTCCTTCGTAGTGTCGCTGGTTTTGAATTGCCTCCACTGGGTCTTTACGCCGCTGGTCTTGTGTTCATTCACCAGGATGAGTCCGTTGAAGTTTTCAAGGCAAGTTTCACGAGCCTTGCTGAAAAGGAGAACTTGAAGGTTCTCGGTTGGCGCGATGTTCCTGTACGACCTGAAGTTTTGGGTGACCTTGCACGCGCCGCTATGCCCCAAATTGTTCAGGTTTTTGTTGGCGCCAATGATCAGCGCGACATGGACCTAGAGCGTGCTCTATTCCGTCTTCGCAAAATGTCGGAACGCACACTCGGCGCATATCACTGCTCGCTGTCGGCGAAAACCATGGTTTACAAGGGCATGGTCACCACCTTGCAACTCGAACCTTTCTACCCTGACCTGAGCGACGACAAATTTGAATCAGCTCTAGCTTTGGTGCATTCACGTTTCTCAACAAACACTTTCCCGTCCTGGCCTTTGGCTCATCCATTCCGACTAATCGCGCATAACGGCGAAATCAATACCGTTAAGGGAAACCGTAACTGGATGGCTGCACGTCAGTCACAGATGTCATCGGAACTCTTGGGTGACCTCAAAGGTCTTTTGCCAATCGTCACTCCAGATGGAAGCGACTCCGCTTCTTTTGACGAAGTTGTAGAACTTCTCTACATGTCTGGCCGTTCACTTCCGCACGCAATGATGATGATGATCCCTGAGGCTTGGGAGAAGCAGACCGACATCGACTCGGCTCGAAAGAGTTTCTACGAGTACCACAGCATGCTGATTGAGCCTTGGGATGGCCCTGCAGCAGTAATCTTTACCGATGGCTCACTAGTCGGTGCAACTCTGGACCGTAACGGTCTTAGACCAGGACGTTACCTGGTCACCGAGGATGGTCTCGTCGTTTTAGCCTCGGAGACCGGTGTTGCCGACATCGATCCTTCCAAGGTAGTTCGAAAGGGTCGCCTTCAGCCAGGAAAGATGTTCCTTGTCGACACCGTAGGTGGTCGACTTATCGACGACGACGAAATCAAAGCCGAGATTGCTGCCCTCGAACCCTGGGGTGAGTGGTTAGAAGAAAATCGCATCAACCTAACCGACCTTCCAGAGCGCGAACACATTGCTCACACCGCTTCCTCGGTTAACCGACGTCAGCGCACTTTCGGCTACACCGATGAAGAACTCAAAATCATGATCGCGCCTATGGCACGCAATGGAATTGAGCCAATCGGCGCGATGGGTTCCGACACTCCTATTGCGGCAATATCGGATCGTCCCCGTTTGCTATTCGACTACTTCGTGCAGCAATTTGCTCAGGTAACCAATCCACCATTGGATTCAATTCGCGAAGAGGTAGTTACTTCTCTTTCAACCGGAATTGGACCTGAACTTAATCTTCTTGACGCCACACCTGAACACGCTCGTCAGGTGATTTTAGATTTCCCAGTTTTAACCAACGATGAGTTGGCAAAAATCAAGCACATCGATGAACGTCCGGAGCTTGGCTTTGCTTTCACTGTTCGTGGTTTGTATCGAGTTGAAACCGGAGAAGACGGCCTAGCTGCTCGAATTCGTGAAATCTTCGACGAGGTAGACCAGGCCGTGAGCGACGGTGCTAAATTCCTTATCTTGAGCGACCGTGACAGCAACCACGATCTCGCTCCAATTCCTTCACTCCTTCTTATCAGTGCTGTTCACCATCACCTGATTCGAACTGGCAACCGTCCGCGCGTCGGACTGGTTGTTGAAGCTGGAGATGTTCGAGAGGTTCACCACGTCGCTGCATTGATTGGCTACGGCGCGGCTGCGGTAAACCCTTACCTTGCCATGGAAACTGTCGAACAGATGGTCAAGAGCGGTTACATCGCTGGCTTGACGGTCGACAAAGCCATCTACAACCTTTTGAAGGCTCTCGGAAAAGGCGTCCTCAAAATTATGTCGAAAATGGGCATCTCAACCGTTTCGAGCTACGCCGGAGCCCAGTGTTTTGAAGCAATTGGCCTTTCTCAAGAATTCGTTGACACCTACTTCACCGGCACCACCAGCCAACTTGGCGGCATCGGCCTGGAAGTTATTCACACCGAGATTGCATCTCGTCACCGCAGTGCTTACCCGTTGGAGAAGGCTGCCAATGCACATGAAGAGCTAACTACCGGTGGCGAGTTCCAATGGCGCAGAGACGGTGCACCACACCTTTTCAACCCAGAAACTGTCTTCAAACTTCAGCATGCAACACGCGAGAAGCGCTACGACATCTTCCGTGAATACACCGGTCTGGTTGATAACCAAGCCGAACAATTGATGACTTTGCGCGGTCTCTTTATGCTCCGTGAAGGTGTGCGCCCTGCGGTTTCGATTGATGAAGTTGAGCCGATTAGTGAAATCGTGAAGCGGTTCTCTACCGGCGCCATGAGTTACGGTTCGATTTCCCCAGAAGCACACGAAACGTTAGCCATTGCCATGAACCAGATTGGTGGTAAATCCAACACTGGTGAAGGTGGGGAAGACCTAGAACGTCTACTCGACCCTAGGCGCCGCAGCGCAATCAAGCAGGTTGCATCGGGCCGCTTCGGTGTTACTTCGATGTATTTGACTCACGCCGATGACATTCAGATCAAGATGGCACAGGGTGCAAAGCCTGGCGAGGGTGGCCAGCTTCCTCCAAATAAGGTTTATCCCTGGATTGCCCGTACCCGTCACGCAACCGCCGGTGTTGGACTAATTTCCCCTCCACCGCACCACGACATTTATTCAATCGAAGACCTCAAGCAACTCATTTTTGACTTGAAGCGCGCCAACCGAGCTGCCCGTGTTCACGTAAAGCTCGTTAGTCAGGTAGGTATCGGCACTGTTGCCGCCGGTGTAGCCAAGGCTAAGGCTGATGTAATCCTGGTTTCGGGTCACGACGGTGGTACCGGCGCAAGCCCTCTGAACTCTTTGAAGCACGCGGGTACACCCTGGGAACTTGGTCTTGCCGAGGCTCAGCAAACACTTATTGCCAATGGGCTGCGCGGACGTGTTTCCGTTCAGGTTGACGGCCAAATGAAGACTGGTCGCGATGTTGTGATTGCGGCACTGTTAGGAGCCGAAGAGTTCGGCTTCGCGACGGCTCCACTCGTTGTTGAAGGCTGTATTTTGATGCGCGTGTGCCACTTGGATACTTGTCCGGTTGGAGTAGCCACCCAAAACCCTGAGTTGAGAGCGCGATTTACTGGAAAGCCAGAATTCGTTGTCAACTTCTTTGAATTCTTGGCTCAAGAAGTTCGTGAGCACTTGGCTGTACTCGGTTTCCGTTCAATTTCTGAGGCGATTGGTCATAGTGAACTTCTGGATGTAAACCGCGCCATCTCACACTGGAAGGCTGACGGCCTCGATCTAAGTCCGATTCTCGCTGCACCTTCGGCTGGCGCAAACGCCGAAGTTCGAAATGTGTCCTCTCAAGATCACGAATTGGAAAAGCATTTCGACTACAAGTTGATTGCTGCAGCCCAGCAAACTCTGGTTGATGGCTCCCCGGTAAAGATTTCACTGGACATTACCAACGTAGACCAGGCCGTCGGTACCATGTTAGGCAACGAACTGACCAAACGTTTCGGCGCCGATGGACTAGCCGCCAACGTCATCGACGTAACTTTGACTGGTTCAGCTGGTCAGTCGTTTGGCGCCTTTGTACCTCGGGGAGTCAAGCTAGCCCTGGTTGGCGACGCCAACGACTATGTGGGCAAGGGTTTGTCAGGCGGAACTATCTCGGTTCGCCCTTCATTCTCAGCAATTTTCCCTGCCGAACACAACACCATTGCTGGAAATGTCATTGGTTATGGCGCAACCAGCGGTGAATTGTATTTGCGTGGCATTGTTGGCGAGCGATTCCTAGTTCGAAACTCGGGTGCTTCAGCCGTCGTCGAAGGTGTCGGAGACCACGCACTGGAATACATGACCGGCGGCGTGGCAGTGATTCTTGGACGTACCGGTCGAAACTTTGGTGCGGGAATGTCAGGTGGCGTCGCATTTGTTTACAAGTTGCGCGCAGATCACGTGAACCATGAGGCGCTTGCGTCTGGTGAGTTGAAACTTCAAAAACTGAATGCGACTGGCGAATCAAGACTCAAGGCCTTACTAGAAGCGCACGTAGCGAACACTGACTCCAAACTGGCTGTCGAAATGTTGAACAATTTCGACGCCGTTGCACAGGACTTCACCGTGGTCGTGCCACGCGACTATGCCAATGTTCTGGAGATTCGTCGTTTGGCTACCGACGCTGGGGAAGACCCCGACAGCCCAGAGGTTTGGACACGTATTTTGGAGGTAACTAATGGCTGACCCTAGAGGTTTTCTCAAAGTAACCGAACGTGAAACTGCCAAGAGACGTCCGGTAGAAGTTCGCATCCATGACTGGAAAGAAGTTTACGAACCTCGCGATCCAGGCGTCATCGCTAAGCAGGCTTCCCGTTGCATGGACTGCGGGGTTCCTTTTTGCCATCAGGGCTGCCCTCTTGGAAATTTGATCCCTGAGTGGAACGACTTGGTTTGGCGAGAAGACCACAAAGGCGCAATCGACCGCCTTCACCGCACCAACAATTTCCCGGAATTCACCGGTCGTCTATGCCCAGCACCTTGTGAAAGTTCTTGCGTCCTTGGAATTAATCAACCTGCGGTCACCATTAAGGAGATCGAAGTTTCGGTCATTGATCAAGCGTTCAATGACGGATTGGTTCTTCCGCACGCACCAGAGCGACTAACCGGAAAAACCGTCGCCGTTGTTGGTTCGGGCCCTGCCGGTTTGGCTGCAGCTCAACAACTTACCCGCGCTGGTCACACTGTCGCAGTATTTGAACGTGACGATAAGATCGGTGGGCTTCTTCGCTACGGTATTCCTGATTTCAAAATGGAAAAGCACCACATTGATCGTCGTATCGAGCAAATGACCGCCGAAGGTACGAGATTTAGAACTGGTCAAAACATTGGTGTAGACATCACCTGGGAAGAACTCAGAAGTCGTTACGATGCGGTTCTAATTGCAACGGGTGCAACTATTCCGCGTGACCTTGAAGTACCGGGCCGTGAGTTAGCGGGTGTTCACTTTGCTATGGACTACCTAGTTCAATCGAACAAGGTAGTTTCTGGTGCTTCGGTTGATGGGCAAATCTCGGCTAAAGGAAAGCACGTCATTATTCTTGGTGGCGGAGACACTGGTGCCGACTGTCTAGGCACCGCGACCCGTCAAGGAGCCCTTACGGTAACCACTTTGGCAATCGGAAAGCAACCCGCATCAGAACGCACACCTGGTCAGCCCTGGCCTACATTCCCTACTCTCTTTGAGGTTTCTAGCGCTCACGAGGAATTTGGGGAGCGCAAGTATTTGGCTTCGACTGTCGAATTCGTCGGTGAAAACGGAAAACTAACCGGAGTCAAAGTTGCGGAAACCGAGATCGTGGACGGTAAACGCATTCCGAAGTCCGGCACTGAGAAAGTCTTGCCAGCTGATCTGGTCTTCTTGGCTCTAGGTTTCAACGGCCCAGAGAATGAACTTCTAGGGGTTCAGAGTGAAGTTCTTTCCGACAAGCGTGGCAACATCGCACGTAACTCTGATTGGGCGACTAATCTTGAGGATGTTTTCGTTGCTGGAGATGCTGGTCGCGGCCAAAGCCTTATCGTTTGGGCTATTGCCGAAGGCCGCGCAGCCGCAGCAGCGATTGATGAATGGCTAACCGGTGAAACCGTGCTTCCAAGACCAGTGCGACCGACTGACCGACCAATATCAATTTAGTAATACCAAATCAAATGAAGAGGAAATAATGAGACGCGCAAAGATCGTCGCAACACTAGGCCCAGCAACTTCAAGCTATGAACAGATCAAAGGCATTGTCGACGCTGGTGTTAACGTCGCTCGAATGAACCTGAGTCACGGTTCTTACGAAGTACACGAAGCTGTTTACAAAAACGTGCGCCAGGTAGCAGCGGACACTGGCAAGGCCATCGCCGTGCTAGTTGACCTTCAAGGTCCAAAGATCCGCCTAGCCCGATTCAAAGATGGTCCAGTAATGCTTGAAAAGGGTGCCACTTTCAAAATCACCATCGACGATGTAGACGGTGACGTCAACATTTGTGGAACCACCTTTAAGGGGCTTCCTGGCGATGTCAAAGTGGGCGACGCACTGCTAATCGACGACGGCAAAGTGGGCCTTCGTGCAACGGCAGTGGACGACCGTACTGTCACCACAGTTGTTGAGGTGGCCGGTGTCGTTTCAAACAACAAGGGAATCAACCTTCCAGGCGTGGCTGTGAATGTTCCAGCGCTTTCTGAGAAGGACGAAGACGATCTTCGCTGGGCTCTAAAGCTTGGTGCAGATATGATTGCTCTTTCGTTTGTTCGTGACGCCAAGGACATTGTTCGCGTTCACGAAATTATGCGAGAAGAGGGTGTTTTCATTCCTACGATCGCGAAGGTTGAAAAGCCTCAAGCAGTCGCTGCGCTTGAAGAAATCATTGACGCCTTTGACGGTGTCATGGTAGCCCGAGGTGACCTTGGTGTCGAGCTACCTCTGGAACAGGTTCCATTGGTTCAAAAGCGCGCAGTTGAGCTTTGTCGCCGCTGGGCGAAGCCAGTAATCGTTGCTACTCAGATGCTTGAGTCCATGATCACTGCTTCACGTCCGACTCGCGCAGAGGCTAGCGACGTTGCTAACGCCGTTCTAGACGGCGCCGATGCGCTAATGCTTTCTGGCGAAACTTCAGTGGGTGAGTTCCCAGTCGAAACTGTTGCAACAATGGCGAAAATCATTGAAGCTACCGAAGAAAACGGCATGGACCGAATCGCTCCACTGGGAACCCGACCTCACACACACTCTGGTGCTGTTTCTCTGGCAGCAGTTGAAATCGCAGAATTGCTTGCGCTCAAGTACGTCTGTGTCTTCACTGAGTCGGGTGACTCGGTCCGCCGAGTATCCCGTCTACGCTCAAATATTCCAATTTTGGCGTTCACACCTAGCGAAAAGATTCGTAACCGCCTGGCTCTCGTTTGGGGAGCTGAAACCTTCCTAGTAGAGCCTGTGAAGCACACCGATCAGATGATTAAGCAGGTCGAAGATGTTGTAGTCGGCCTCGGCAAGGGCAAGGACGGCGACGAATTGGTGGTAGTCGCTGGAACCCCTCCAGGCGTATCTGGTTCAACTAACTCGCTTCGAGTTCACAGAATCGGTGAACCGACCCATAACTAACGGTTATGAAAGAAGCCCGGACCGCTTGGTCCGGGCTTCTTTTATTTGTGCCGAGAGTGGGACTTGAACCCACACGTCTTTCGACAAAGCATTTTGAGTGCTCCGCGTCTGCCATTTCGCCATCCCGGCCAACACAACTTCTCAATAATACCTGAAGTCATTCGGCTAGGCTTGTTCGCATGACTGAAACCGTAATGAAGAGGGTCCTGGTAGCCGAAGACGAGGCTCTTATCCGTATGGATATTGTCGAAACTCTTCGTGATAGCGGTTACGACGTCGTGGCTGAGGCTGCCGACGGCCAGGAGGCTGTCGAACTAGCAACAGCTCTCAACCCCGACCTAGTTGTCATGGACATCAAGATGCCACGAATGGACGGCATTACTGCCGCAAAGCAATTGGCTGAGTTGCACATTCCGGTGGTGTTGCTAACCGCTTTTTCTCAAAAGGAACTCTTCGAGCAGGCGGCTCAGGTGGGTGCAATGGCTTACGTGGTCAAGCCGTTCAATCCAAATGATTTACTTCCTGCCATCGAAATTGCACTCCATAGGCACTCAGAACTCCGTGCACTAGAGATGGAAGTATCGGACCTAAACGACCGTCTAGAAACCAGGAAATTGATTGAACGAGCAAAAGGTCTTTTGCTCTCAAAGAAACTGGTGCCAGATGAACCGGAAGCTTTTCGTTGGATCCAAAAGGCTTCTATGGATCGCCGACTAACAATGAAAGATGTCGCTAAGACCATAATCGAGCAATTAGCCGAGAAGTCTTAGTTCTTCTTTTCTCGAATCAAATTCGTGATTCTCACGGTGCTCAGTCGATTGCCGTCTTCGTCGTAGCAAAGAATTTCGTGAACGGTTACCGACTTGCCAAGCGAAATTGGTTTACAGATGGCCTTTACCATTCCATTGGTCGCAGATCGACTGTGCGAAGCATTGATTTCGATGCCTACGGCAACTTTTCCCAGGGTGTGAGCCCAAACGTTAGCCGCTAAACTTCCCAAAGTTTCCCCGAGAACTAGGTATGCGCCGCCGTTTACCAATCCGAGGGGTTGGCGATTACCAATTACTGGCATGGTTGCTTCGGTGTAGTCGGAACTTAGTTCAACCAGTTCAATGCCCATGCGCTCGGCCAATTCACCGAGACCACGATTCTGCATAAGTGACTTTGCATCATCCGAAAGCTTGATATCCTTCAATCCAATTCCTTTCAGGGTGGGGAAGTAGGCTTACTTCATGACCGATAGTCCAAAGCCTACCCTGCTCCTAATTGATGGGCACTCTTTGGCCTTTCGTGCCTTCTACGCACTGAGTCCAGACAGTTTCCGGGCTCCAAATGGTCAGCACACCAATGCGGTGCACGGTTTTATTTCGATGCTCTTGAACATACTGGGAGCTGAAAAGCCGAGCCACATTGCAGTCGCGTTTGATTTATCTCGCGAGTCGTTCAGAACTGTTGAATACCCTGCCTACAAGGGGACCAGAGGCGAAACCCCACCAGAATTCAATGGACAAACCGAATTGCTACACGAAACCTTGGCTGCAATGAACATCCGTACCTTCACTCGTGTCAATTACGAAGCCGACGACGTCCTCGCTTCGTTTGCGGATCAAGCAGCTGACCAGGGATTCCGAGTACTTTTGGTCTCGGGTGACCGAGATACTTTCCAGTTGATTCGCCCTGAGACCACGATTCTCTATCCGGTCAAGGGCGTGCTAAATCTCGCCCGCATGGATGACGCTGCAGTGTTTGAAAAATATGGAATCCATGCCAAGCAATATCCCGACATGGCGGCCCTAGTCGGAGAGGCCAGCGATAACCTGATCGGTGTTCCTTCGGTTGGTCCTAAGACTGCTGCGAAGTGGATTACCGAGTATGGAAGTCTCGACGGAATCCTTGCCAACGCACACCTAATCGGCGGCAAGGTGGGAGAGCAATTGCGTGAGCATCAAGGGAACGCAATTCGCAACCGTCGACTAAACCACTTAGTTAGAGATCTTGACTTGGGTGTGGACTTCCAAGACCTAAAGTTGGTAGGCGTAAATGAATCCCAAGTGCGTGATGTTTTTGCACGACTTGGCTTCAAGAGCCTCACCGAACGCGTTCTCAAACTCAAGGGCGCAAGCCAATCGACTTCTTCCGACGAAATTTCTGCCGAGGTTGCCAGCCCATTTGAAACGCTGGTAGCACCAGACGTTCAAACATTCGAAGCCGACAAACTGCATAATTGGCTTACCTCGCGAGGTGGCTCGGTATCGGTTGCCTTCGGTAACACTTTCGCGGCTTTCGATGGTGTAGAACTTGTGGAGTCTGAAACGATCCCATGGGAATGGCTTGGATCAGAAACGCCCAAGGTGGTTTTCGACTCCAAGAATCACCTGCGAAACGCGCTTGAAAAAGGCTTTGAACTGAGCGGGGTAACGGCTGACCCGCTCTTGGAAACGTATCTGATCGACCCGCTTCGGCGTGATTATTCCCTACTGAAGGTTTGCGAAGACCTTCTGGGTTTCAAGCTCGATGAACCTGAATCGAAGACTCAAGCCCAATGCGCTTGGCTCACAGAATTGTTGCACCAAAACCTCGTATCGAAACTGGAAGCCACCGAGCAGGTTGCGGTTCTAAACGACATTGAACTTCCAACTTCGCAAACTCTCGGCCACATGGAACACCTGGGTATTGAAGTTAACAAGACGCGGCTTGAAGAGTTGTCACTGGAACTAGGGGAGCGAATCGCTCAGGTTCAGTCTGAGGCGTTTGAGATTATTGGCAAGGAAATCAACCTCAGTTCACCAAAGCAACTTCAGACTGTTCTCTTCGAAGATCTTGGTATGACCGGCACAAAATCAGTGAAAACTGGTTTTTCGACTAACGCCGAATCGTTGACCACGCTATTTGAACAAACCGGACATCCTTTCCTAGAGAAGCTACTTGAACACCGCGAAGTTACGAAGATGCGACAGATGGTTGAAATCATCGTCAAGGGAGTTGCCGAGGACGGTCGAGTTCACACGAGTTACGTTCAGACCGGCACATCGACCGGTCGCCTGTCCTCGGAAAACCCAAATCTTCAGAACATTCCAATCAAGAGCCAAATCGGTAAAACCATTCGCGACTGCTTCCAAGTAGCGAAGGGCTTTGAAACCTTACTCACGGCCGATTATTCACAGATTGAAATGCGCATCATGGCCCACTTGTCCGGAGATGAGGGGCTAATCGAGGCTTTCAATGCTGGAGAAGACTTACACCGATTCGTTGGTGCGCGAGTATTTGGTGTCAGTCCTTCCGAAGTAACCCCGGCCATGCGCTCCAAGGTGAAGGCGATGAGCTACGGGCTGGTCTACGGTCTCAGCGAATACGGTCTGGCCAAGCAGCTGAAGATCAGCAATGGCGAGGCAAAGCAGTTGATGAACGACTACTTCGACCGCTTTGGGGGCGTTCGCACCTATCTTGCTTCCGTTGTCGATGGCGCCAAACTCAATGGCTATACGGTCACGACCTTCGGTCGTCGCCGCCCTTTTGATGACTTGAAGTCGCCGATCTTCCAAATTCGTGAAAACGCTAGACGAGCAGCGTTAAACGCGCCAATTCAGGGAACCGCGGCCGACATCATGAAATTGGCCATGATTCGCATTGACCACAAGATGAAAACGGCTGGACTCAAGAGTCGAATGCTGTTGCAGGTTCACGACGAATTGGTGTTTGAAGTCGCCATTGGCGAGCTAGAAACACTGCAGAACTTGGTTGTCAATGAGATGCAACACGTTGTAAAACTAAGCGTGCCACTGGATGTTCACATCGGTATCGGAAAAACCTGGGAAACCGCCGGTCACTAGTAATTGCCTAGCCGTCAGATAGGCGATAGGCTAGTAGAAGTGCCATTTGGCCCTAATTCGTATCCACCGCTTTTGCAGGAAACTGCCAAAGCCCGAGCATGTCCGTTGAGTAAAACAAAATATGACTAACACCCCAAAGGCTGTCAAGCAGGTAGCCGTTAACGACATTGGTTCTGCAGAAGACTTTCTAGCAGCAGTCGAAAAAACCCTAAAGTTCTTCAACGACGGCGACCTAATCGCCGGAACCGTTGTTAAGATCGACCGCGACGAGGTTCTACTCGACGTCGGTTACAAGACCGAAGGTGTAATCCCTTCGCGTGAGCTTTCAATCCGCCACGACGCAGACCCAAGCGACATCGTTGCTGTTGGCGATTCAATCGAGGCACTTGTTCTTCAGAAGGAAGACAAAGAAGGCCGCCTAATCCTTTCTAAGAAGCGTGCTCAGTACGAGCGTGCGTGGGGCGATGTCGAGAAGGTTAAGAACGAAGACGGAACCGTTGAAGGTACCGTTATCGAAGTTGTCAAGGGTGGTCTAATCGTTGACATCGGTCTTCGTGGATTCCTTCCTGCATCTCTTATCGAACTTCGCCGCGTTCGCGACCTAGGTCCTTACCTTGGCCAGAAGGTTGAAGCCAAGATTCTTGAGCTAGACAAGAACCGTAACAACGTAGTTCTTTCACGTCGTGCACTTCTAGAAGAGAGCCAGGCTGCTGGCCGTACCACCTTCCTAGCTGACCTTGCCAAGGGCCAGATTCGTACCGGTGTCGTTTCTTCGATCGTCAACTTCGGTGCCTTCATTGACCTTGGTGGCGTAGACGGTCTAGTTCACGTTTCAGAGCTTTCATGGAAGCACATTGAACACGCTTCTGAAGTTGTTGAAATCGGCCAGGAAGTAACTGTTGAGGTTCTTGAAGTCGACCAGGACCGTGAGCGTGTATCGCTTTCGCTCAAGGCCACTCAGGAAGACCCATGGCAGGTATTCGCTCGTACCCACGCAATCGGACAGTACGCTCCAGGTAAGGTCACCAAGTTGGTTCCTTTCGGTGCATTCGTTCGCGTCGCAGACGGCATCGAGGGTCTAGTTCACATCAGCGAACTTTCGGCCAAGCACATTGAGCTAGCCGAGCAGGTTGTTTCGGTAAACCAGGACGTATTCGTCAAGGTAATCGACATCGACCTGGAGCGTCGCCGCATTTCGCTATCGCTAAAGCAGGCTAACGAAGAGGTTGACCCAGAGGGCACCGAATTCAACCCAGCGCTTTACGGTATGGCTGCAGACTACGACGATGCTGGACAGTACAAGTACCCAGAAGGTTTCGACTCAACCACCAACGAGTGGAAGCCTGGCTTCGAGGAAGCTCGCGCCAAGTGGGAGAAGGAATACGCAGAAGCTCACGCCCGTTGGGAAGAGCACAAGCGTCAGGTTAAGGCTGCTAACGAGCTAGCCGCAACCCTTCCTGACACCGCTCCTGCTGGCGACAGCAATGCAAGCTACTCAAGCGAAGGCAACGCCGACGCCGGAACTCTAGCCGCCGACGAATCGCTTGCAGCGCTTCGCGACAAGCTAAAGAGCGCCGAGTAACATCGTTCATCAACTTTGGGCCGATCCTTATTGGGTCGGCCCAAAGTCTTTAACTAGGCTGGTCTTATGTTTTTAGTTGGTCTCACCGGTGGAATTGCTGCAGGCAAGAGCACTGTGGCCGACCTTTGGCAATCTCTAGGTGCTGAGATTGTAGATGCTGATGAACTTGCTCGCGAGGTAGTGCAACCGGGTTCCTTAGGGCTTGCGCGAATAGTTGAAACATTTGGACACGGTGTCCTGAATGGCGACAACTCACTCAACCGAACAGAGCTTGCCAACATTGTTTTTGCAAATTTTGAGAAGCGCAAGCAACTTGAATCGATCACACATCCGCTCATTAGAGAACTGGCACTACAGCGTCTATTCAATGCCAAAGCGCACGTTGTCGTCTACGTCATTCCGCTTCTAGTTGAAAGCGCCTCAGACCTGCCGTTTGACTTCGTAGTTGCGGTCGAGGCGCCAGTGTCAGATCAAGTGCAGAGAATGATCGACACCAGAGGGATGACAGAAGAAGAATCGTTAGCCCGAGTCGGTTCACAGGCCTCACCAGCCGAACGGGCGAATGTCGCCGACCGAATTTTGAGTTCAAATCAGTCGCTCGCGCTTTTGCTGAACGATGCCAAGATTTTATTCAAAGAGCTGGAATCGCTCGCAAAGAAAAAGGCGCAAGAAAATGTCGGTTGAAGCTAAGCGCCAAGTTTTCCCATTTGAAGTTATCAGTGAATACAAACCGTCGGGTGATCAGCCAACAGCAATTGCCGAACTAACCGCACGGCTGAACGCCGGCGAGAAGGACATCGTTCTGCTCGGTGCCACCGGTACTGGAAAGTCGGCAACGACGGCTTGGCTAATCGAGCAGGTTCAACGACCCACCTTGGTGTTGGCGCACAATAAGACGCTTGCGGCTCAATTAGTAAACGAGTTCCGTGAGTTGCTGCCAAATAACGCTGTTGAATACTTCGTTAGTTACTACGACTATTACCAGCCAGAAGCCTATGTTCCGCAGACGGATACCTTCATTGAGAAAGACTCATCAATCAATGAGGAGGTCGAGCGCCTTCGATACAAAGCGACCATGAGTCTGTTGTCGCGACGCGATGTCGTCGTTGTTTCAACCGTTTCCTGCATTTATGGTCTCGGAGCCCCGGCCGAATATTTGAATCAATCAGTATCTCTCCAAGTTGGTGATCGGATTGATCGTGACGATCTAATTCGCAAATTCGTTGACTTGCAATACAAGAGAAATGATTTTGACTTCTCGCGTGGAAATTTCCGCGTCAAAGGCGACACCGTCGAAATCATTCCCGTCTACGACGAACTCGCAACCCGAATCGAATTTTTCGGCGACGAAATCGAGGCGATTTATTCGCTTTCGGCTTTGACGGGTGAAATTGTGTCTACGATTCCTCATGTTGCAATCTTTCCAGCCAGTTACTATGTTGCCCCGCCCGAGCAAATGGGTCGGGCAATCGAAGCAATCGAGGACGAACTCGCCTCGCGTTTAAAAGAGCTTGAGGGTCAAGGAAAATTACTTGAAGCCCAACGTTTAAAAATGCGCACGACATTCGACCTAGAAATGATTCGCGAACTGGGTTTTTGTTCAGGGATCGAGAATTATTCACGATTCATCGACGGGCGTGAGCCAGGTAGCGCGCCTAGTTGTCTTCTCGATTTCTTCCCAGATGATTTCCTAATGGTTATCGACGAATCGCACGTTACCGTTCCTCAAATCGGTGCAATGTACGAGGGCGATTCAAGCCGCAAGCGCACACTGGTTGAGCACGGTTTCCGTCTGCCATCGGCACTTGATAATCGGCCGCTGAAGTTCTCTGAGTTTGAAGAGCGTGTCGGTCAAACTGTCTACCTTTCGGCGACCCCGGGAAAGTATGAGCTTGCTAGGGGAGATGGCTATGTTGAGCAAATCATTCGCCCAACCGGACTTGTGGATCCAAAGATTGTCATCAAGCCAATCAAGGGTCAGGTCGATGACCTTCTTGAAGAAATCCGAATCCGTGCCGGTCGAGACGAGCGTGTCCTAGTTACTACTCTCACGAAGAAGATGGCCGAAGATCTAACCGAATTCTTTACAGAGGCAGGCGTCCGAGTGCGCTATCTTCACAGTGATGTTGATACCCTTCGCCGTGTTGAACTCCTGACCGAGCTTCGTGCCGGCATCTACGACGTACTGGTCGGTATCAACCTTCTACGTGAGGGGCTAGACCTTCCCGAGGTGTCTCTGGTGGCAATCCTGGACGCCGATAAACAAGGATTCCTCCGTTCGGCTACTTCCCTCATCCAAACGATCGGTCGTGCGGCCCGCAATGTCAACGGTGAAGTTCACATGTACGCGGACAAACTGACTCCCGCCATGGAGCAGGCTATCGACGAAACCGATCGACGACGTTCCAAACAGGTGGCTTACAACACTCTTCACGGTGTTGATCCACAACCGCTTCGAAAGAAAATTGCGGATCTAACCGACCAGATTCACCGCGAAGAAGTAGATACTGCGACTTTGGTTGAGTCTCTTAGAGCTGGAAAGAGCAAGGGTAAGGCAAGGAACGGGAAGACTAAGGACGTGGACGAACTCGTCAATACGGTTCTTGAGCTGGAAGCGGAAATGCGCCAGGCCGCAACCGAGTTGCAGTTCGAGCTTGCCGCACGTCTCCGCGATGAAGTTTCTGACCTGAAACGAGTCCTGCGAGACTTCGATACTCACGCCTAAGAATTAGACTTCTAAGGTGAGTCAACTAAATTCTGAGAACAAGCTGCACGTAAAAGGTGCCAGAGTCCACAACCTTAAGAACATTGACTTAGAGATTCCTCGTGACTCACTCGTTGTCTTTACCGGTCTTAGTGGCTCTGGAAAGTCCTCACTCGCATTCGACACCATTTTCGCTGAGGGCCAGCGTCGGTATGTGGAGTCACTCTCTGCCTACGCACGTCAATTTCTTGGACAGGTAGATCGACCAGACGTCGACTTCATTGAAGGTCTTTCTCCGGCCGTGTCGATCGACCAGAAATCGACAAACCGTAACCCTCGTTCTACGGTAGGAACAATCACGGAAATTCACGATTACCTGAGACTTCTGTGGGCTCGCATTGGTGTTCCGCACTGCGCCGAATGTGGCGAGAAGATTGTTAAACAAACTCCTCAGCAAATTGTTGATCAACTTTTGGAATTGCCAGAGGGGACTCGCTTTCAAATCTTGGCTCCGATTGTCACCCAGAAAAAGGGCGAATTTGTTGATCTCTTCTCATCGCTGACCGCGCAAGGTTTCTCACGTGTAACTGTTGACGGTGAGACCATTCAACTGGCCGACGCAAAGCCGCTTAAGAAGACTTTCAAACACGACATCTCCGTGGTTGTCGACCGTCTCGTGGCTAAGAACGACATCGTGCAAAGACTTACAGATTCGGTTGAAACAGCTCTGAAGCTCGCGGGTGGAAGGCTGATTCTCGACCTTGTAGACCTCAAGGGCGACGATTCAAAAAGAAGTTTCAGCGAGAAGATGTCTTGTCCGAATGAACATGAACTAACTCTCACCGAAATCGAACCTCGCACGTTCTCATTCAACGCTCCATTTGGCGCCTGTCCGGCTTGCAGCGGGCTTGGAACCAAGATGGCGGTTGAACCAGAGTTGGTAATCGGCGACCCAGGTGCCAGCATCAACGATGGTGTTTTATTGCCTTGGTCAACACCTGGCAAGGGGCTCTACGGTTTCTTCACCCGCATCCTGACCAGCCTCGCCGAGGAACTCGAATTTTCCTTAGACGCACCTTGGAACACTCTTAGTGAGGATGTTCGCGAGGCTGTTCTTCACGGCAATAACTTCGACGTAAAAGTGAAATGGAAAAATAAGTACGGTCGCGAACTTAGGTACACCTCTGGATTCGAGGGCGTCCTAACTTACATCGAGCGTAAATGGCTCGAAAGCGAAAACGATTTTCAACGTGGACGCTGGTCAGGTTTCCTTCGCGAAATACCATGTGCGGCATGCGGCGGTTCTCGCCTAAAGCCAGAAGTTCTTGCAGTTAAGGTCCATGGGAGCTCAATTGCAGATGTTGCGAGTTTGAGCCTGCGTGACTGCAGCGATTTCTTCACAAACTTGAAGTTAGACGAACGTGAGGGCAAAATTGCCGCCCAAGTTCTCCGTGAGATTCAAGCGCGACTAGTTTTCCTTCTGAATGTGGGTCTTGACTATCTAAGTTTGGAACGAGCAGCCGGCACACTAAGCGGTGGGGAAGCCCAGCGAATTCGTTTGGCGACACAAATTGGATCTGGTCTGACCGGTGTTCTCTACGTTTTAGACGAACCTTCGATTGGTCTTCACCAACGAGACAACCGCAGGCTAATCGAAACACTCGTCAAACTTCGCGATCTCGGCAACACGCTGGTCGTGGTTGAGCACGATGAAGACACTATTCGCGCTTCGGACTGGGTTGTTGATATCGGCCCAGGTGCTGGAGTCCATGGTGGGGAAGTGGTTCATTCTGGCACCTACAAGGAGATCCTGACCAACAAGAATTCGGTTACCGGCGCTTACCTTTCGGGTCGAATGAAGATTGAGGTACCTTCACAACGACGAGCAATCGATCCAAAGCGGAAACTCAAAGTTGTTGGGGCTCGTGAAAACAATCTTAAGAACGTAGACGCCGAGTTCCCTTTAGGTATCCTTACCGCGGTAACTGGTGTTAGTGGCTCTGGTAAATCGTCATTGGTAAACGACATCTTGTATCAAGTCTTGGCCAATGGGCTCAACGGTGCTAAAGGTGTTCCTGGCAAGCACAGTCGAGTTGAGGGTTTAGAGCAGCTCGACAAAGTGGTTCACGTCGACCAGGCGCCAATTGGCCGAACTCCACGCTCGAACCCAGCTACCTATACAGGTGTCTTCGACCACATCCGCAAGTTGTTCGCCGAAACCACCGAGGCTAAAGTCCGCGGATACCAACAGGGCCGCTTCTCATTCAACGTCAAGGGTGGGCGCTGTGAGGCTTGTAGCGGCGACGGAACTCTGCGCATCGAAATGAACTTCCTTCCAGACGTTTATGTCGCCTGCGAGGTGTGCCATGGCGAGCGCTACAACCGCGAAACCCTTCAGGTACGTTACAAGGGTAAAAACATCTCGGAGGTTCTCGAGATGCCAATTGCGGAAGCTGCTGAATTTTTTGCGCCGGTATCAGCGATTTCGAGGTATTTGGATACCTTGGTATCCGTAGGTTTGGGTTATGTTCGACTTGGCCAGTCGGCCACCACGCTCTCCGGCGGAGAGGCTCAGCGAGTGAAGTTGGCAACCGAACTTCAGAAGCGAAGCAACGGTAGGTCGGTCTATGTCCTAGACGAACCGACTACTGGACTTCATTTTGAAGACACCCGGAAATTGCTTGAAGTACTGAATAGCCTTGTTGATAAAGGAAACACTGTGATCGTTATCGAACACAACCTCGACGTAATCAAATGTGCCGATTGGCTTATAGACATGGGTCCAGAAGGCGGAGCCGGCGGTGGTCTGGTTATTGCTGAAGGCACGCCGGAGGCGGTCGCCGAGATGTCGCAGAGTTTCACTGGCGGATTCTTGAAAGAGCTGCTTTAGCAAACATGACCGCCACGCGCAGTTGGTTTCCAAATACCGAATCAATTCCGATTGACCCAGGCGTTTACCGCTGGTACGACGAACACGATCGCATCCTTTATGTGGGTAAAGCAAAGAATCTTCGCTCTCGCCTGACTAGTTATTTCGCGAAACCAGAGGCGCTCCACGAACGTACTAGACGAATGGTTCAGACTGCCGTTCGTATTGACTGGACCATCGTTAAAACTGAATTTGAAGCGCTGCAACTCGAATTCACCTGGATAAAACAATTCAATCCGCCATTCAATGTTCAATTCCGTGACGACAAGTCGTACCCGTATCTCGCGATTTCCTTTGAAGAAGAATTTCCGAGAGTCTTTTCAACTCGAAGTAGGAGACCGGGAAAGACCAAATATTTTGGTCCCTACACTCAGGCTTGGGCAATACGCGAGACTATTGATGGCCTTCTCAAAGTCTTTCCAATTCGTAGCTGCAGCAAATCAACATTTGATATCGCCGAGAGAAGCAATCGTCCCTGCTTGTTGGCAGAAATCGGAAAATGCTCAGCACCGTGTGTCGGTCGTATCTCATCAGACGATCACAGACAACTTGCAAATCGTTTCTCCTCATTTGTCAGTGGAGCTGACACCTCATATATAAGTTCTTTGCGCGAGAAAATGAACGAGGCATCCGAGCTCGAACAGTATGAACTGGCAGCCAAATTCCGTGACCAGATCAATGCACTTGAAGCGGTGAGCGCCAAGAGCGCAGTTGTATTTGAAGACAACACTTCAGCAGATGTCTACGCGGTTGCTATGGATGGTTACACGGCTGCGGTCAACATGTTCAAAGTCAGAGACGGACGAATCCGAGGTGCTAAAGGTTGGGTAGTTGATTTAGAACTGGAGCGATCCCTTCCAGAAATTATCGAGTACACACTGCAAAACAGCTATTCAGCGGAGGATGATGACTTCCCTCGCGAGGTAATAGTGCAGGAGCTACCAACCGATTTAACCGAAATCGAACAGTGGTTATCAAATGCCAAAGGTTCAAAACTTTCGATTCGCGTTGCCATGCGTGGAGATAAGAAGTCCTTGCTCGAGACTGCCCTTACCAACGCGGAACATTCGCTTCGGAATGCAAAGCTGAAGCGAGCAACTGATTTCACGTCACGTTCGGTTGCCCTATCGAACCTGCAAGACGCTCTAGGGCTTGAAAAAGCTCCATTGAAGATTGAGTGCTTCGACGTGTCTCACCTTGCTGGTACTGGCATTGTGGCATCGAAGGTTGTCTTTGTAGACGGTCGTCCTCAAAAGGATCTTTACCGTCGGTATTCATTGGCTTCGGCAACTGATGACACCGATGCCATGAATCAAGTTCTTTCAAGACGTTTCAAGAGCATGCTGGAAGATGATGCCAAACCAGATTTAATTGTGGTTGATGGCGCTGGGCCTCAAGTAACCGCCGCATCCAAGGCAGCTATCTCGGCTGGAATCCATGACCTTCCGATAGTTGGGATCGCTAAAAGGCTTGAAGAGCTCTGGCAACCAGCTAACCCTTTTCCGGTAATCCTGCCCAGAGCAAGCGATGAACTTTACCTAGTCCAGCACCTCAGAGACGAGGCGCATCGTTTTGCTATTGGCCATCAAAGGCTTAAACGCAAGGCGACAATCGCTTCCATCCTTGAAGAGATTCCAGGACTTGGGCCAAATAGGGTTCGAATGCTTCTTAAGCACTTCGGTTCGGCCGTTCGAGTTAGACAAGCTTCGGTTGAAGAACTTAGTGATATTCCTGGCATTGGAAGTTCGCTTGCGCAAACAATTCATAACGCTTTAGAGAATTAAGTTTCCTTTTATAACTCGGCGTGTCGCCCTTGCTTATAGACTTTTGGGCAGGAGGAACCAAACCATGAGTAGTCACGAACTAATCGTTGTCACCGGCATGTCCGGTGCAGGACGCTCAACGGTTGGAAATGCTCTAGAAGATCTCGGTTGGTATGTTGTTGATAACCTTCCACCACAAATGTTGGCTCCAATTTCGGATCTTTTTTCCCTAGCCAAAACGCCACTCCCAAAGTTGGCTGTTGTTATCGATGTTCGCGGACGTGAGTTTTTCACTGAATTACTAGATAGCCTCGCTCAGTTACGAGGTCGGGAAATCAATCTGCGTCTGGTGTTTCTAGAGGCCACTGACAGTGCTCTAGTCAAACGCTTCGAAAACGTCCGTCGCCCGCATCCGCTGCAGGCTGATGGAACTCTTCTAGACGGCATCGCGGCAGAGCGCCAGCAACTACTAGCTGTTCGTGAGAGTGCTGATTTCATCATTGACACTTCTGACTTAAACATTCACCAGCTCAGTAACGTGACGTCTGAACACTTTAGTTTTGACCAAGCAAAGAAACTGAGGGTGATCGTCGAGTCGTTTGGTTTCAAATACGGAACACCTACTGACGCCGACCTCATTGCTGATGCGCGCTTTATTCCGAACCCATTTTGGAAAGAGGAGCTTCGTCCGTTCACCGGCGAAGATACTGCTGTCAGCGATTATGTTTTAAGTGCGGATGGCGCCGAAGAGTTTATTGAAAACTACGTTGCTGCTCTAAAGCCAGTACTAAAAGGGTATGTAAACGAAAATAAACGTTACGCAACGATCGCTATTGGATGCACCGGGGGAAAACACCGTTCTGTTGCGGTTTCGCGACGGATTGCTTATTTGTTAGAACAGCTACCTGATATTTCGGTAACTTTGAAGCACCGCGATTTAGGAAGGGAGTAGGGGTTGGCACTTACAGCAGACTTGAAATATGAACTTGCGCGACTGAAGCCAACTGCAGGCGAACTTCGACTTGCCGAGCTTTCCGTAATTCTGCGCTTCACAGCATCAGTTCACGTGGTGAACGCCACGATGATCCTCGAAGCGGAGTTCGATTCTTCGCAACTTGCTAATCGAGTTAAATCTGAGCTGCAGGAGCTTTTCGGAATCGATTCTAAGGTTGACATTTTGCACGCCTCTGGGATCCGCAAGGCATCTAGACACAATCTCAGAGTTCTCAAACAAACCGACTTATTGATCCGTCAGACGGGGCTGTATTACCCAACTGGAAAACCCGTTCGTGGAATTCATTCACGATTCATCTCGGATTCCGCAGACGTAGCAGCCGCCGTATGGCGTGGAGCTCTCTTAGCTCACGGTTCACTCACCGACCCTGGTCGTTCTTCTTCACTGGAAGTAACTTGCCCAAGTAACGAGGCGGCGTCATCCTTAGTAGGTCTTGCGAAGCGTCTCGGCATCAGCGGAGCAAAATCTCGAGAGGTCAGGGGAGTTCACCGAGTAGTCATTCGTGAGGGCGACGAGATTTCGACCTTACTGAAGCTAATTGGGGCAACATCGATTCAAGAAAAGTGGGACCAACTTCGCGTCAAAAAGGAAGTTCGAACCTCTGCAAATCGATTGGCTAACTTTGACGACGCAAACCTGCGCCGATCGGCCCAGGCGGCTGTGGCAGCGGGAGCTCGCGTTGCCCGCGCGCTTGAGATCCTTGGCCCAGACATTCCAGCGCATTTGAAATACGCAGGTGAACTACGACTTCAGCACAAGGCCGCGTCCCTCGATGAACTTGGGCACTTAGCCTCACCGCCAATGACTAAAGATGCCGTTGCCGGACGCATTCGTCGGTTGTTGGCAATGGCAGACAAATTAGCAGAAGAGCTGGGTATCCCCAACACCGAAGCCTATTTAGGCGACGACAGCGCGGAATAATTCTCCGCAGTTCGAAGATTTAGAGAAACAAGCAAACTAAGGACAAAAGATGAGCAAATACGTACTGCCAGAACTTAATTACGACTACGCTGCCCTAGAGCCGAGCATTTCGGCTCGAATCATGGAACTTCACCACTCGAAACACCATGCTGCCTATGTCGCTGGAGCCAATGCGGCTCTTGAGCAAATGGCTGAGGCTCGCGATAAGAACGATTTCGCAGTCATCAACAAGTTGCAGAAGGATTTGGCGTTCCACCTTTCTGGACACATCAACCACTCGATTTTCTGGACCAACCTTGCTCCTACAAACACCGACCGACCTGAGGGCGAGCTAGCGGCCGCAATTGCCGAATTCTTCGGTTCTTTCGAAGCCTTCCAAGCCCACTTCAATGCAGCTGCAATGGGTATTCAGGGTAGCGGCTGGGCATTTCTAGCCTGGGACTCGGTGGGTTCACGTCTAATCATTGAACAGCTTTACGACCAGCAGTCAAACGTGGCTACAGGGAGCATTCCGCTACTCATGCTCGACATGTGGGAGCACGCCTTCTACCTCGACTACCAGAACGTCAAGGGTGATTACGTGAAGGCCTTCTGGAACATCATCAACTGGTCCGACGTTTCGGCTCGTTTCGAGTTGGCTCGCGCAAAAACCAAGGGCCTTTTGGTAGGCTAAAAGAAGACTTCTTGCTCCCAACGATGCGTAGCAAAGTCCGCAGTTTGTAACAAATAAACTCCGGGCGTTCAAACGCCTCGGTTCATAAATATTCGGGAGATAAATTGGCTATTCGTGTTGGAATTAACGGCTTTGGCCGTATCGGACGCAACTACCTTCGTGCAGAGCTTGCTAAGGGCACTGACCTAGAAATCGTTGCTGTAAACGACCTAAGCGACCCAGCATCGCTTGCACACCTTTTGAAGTACGACTCTGTCCACGGTCGTCTAAACCAGGACGTTTCGGTTGACGGTCAGAGCATCGTTGTTGGCGGCAAAGTCATCAAGGTTCTAGCCGAGCGTAACCCTGCAGATCTTCCATGGGGCGAACTAGGCGTTGACATCGTTATTGAGTCAACCGGTCGCTTTACCGACGCTGAGCAAGCCGGAGCACACATCAAGGCTGGTGCCAAGAAGGTAATTATTTCTGCGCCTGCAACTGGTGAAGATGCAACCTTCGTTATCGGTGTAAACGAGCACCTGTACGACAGCGAGAAGCACCACATCATCTCAAACGCTTCATGCACCACTAACTGTCTAGCACCATTCGCTAAGGTCTTCAACGACAAGTTCGGTATCGAGAATGGCCTAATGACGACCGTGCACGCCTACACCGCTGACCAGAACCTTCAGGACGGCCCACACGGCGACCTACGCCGAGCTCGCGCTGCCGGTGTGAACATCGTTCCTTCGTCTACAGGTGCCGCAAAGGCAATTGGTTCTGTACTTCCAGAACTAAAGGGCAAGCTAGATGGCTACGCATTCCGCGTACCAGTTCCAACTGGCTCGATCACCGACCTAACCTTGGTCTCAAAGACCGAAGTAACCGTTGAAGAAATCCAGGCTGCCTACAAGGAAGCTGCTGCCAGTGGCCCATTAAAGGGAATCTTGAAGTACACCGAAGACCCAATCGTTTCGAGCGACATTGTTACCGATTCACACTCGTCGATTGTTGACGCCGGTCTCATCAAGGTAATTGGCAAGACTGTCAAGATTTCTTCTTGGTACGACAACGAGTGGGGTTACTCAAACCGCTTGGTTGACCTAACTGAACTAGTAGCTTCAAAGCTCTAAATCATGAGAAAACTCTCTGAGCTTGGCTCGCTTGACGGTAAACGCGTAATCATTCGCTGCGATCTAAACGTCCCACTGGACGGCAAGCGCATCACCGATGACGGACGCATTGTGGCATCTGTGCCAACCATTAAGTATTTAGTCGAGCAAGGCGCCAAGGTGGTTGTCATCAGCCACCTTGGACGCCCAGAGGGTGTTCCAGACGAGAAGTATTCGCTAGAACCCGCAGCAGATCGTTTGAGCGAACTGCTTGGGCAACCAGTACTTTTTGCCGCTGACACGGTCGGGGTTCAGGCCGAGGGTGCATTGAAGGTTCAAGACCGCGGTGGGGTAGTGGTCCTTGAGAACCTTCGCTTCAACCCCGAAGAAACTTCAAAAGACGAAAACGTGCGACGTGAGTTTGCTTCGAAACTGGCTGCTTTCGGAGATATCTTCGTATCCGACGGTTTTGGAGTAGTTCACCGAAAGCAGGCTTCTGTCTACGAATTGGCGCAATTGCTGCCATCGTATGCAGGTTTCCTGGTTGAAAAAGAACTAGATGTCATGCAGCGCCTAACCACGAGCCCTGAGCGACCTTATGCGGTTGTGTTGGGTGGTTCAAAGGTTAGTGACAAACTTGGCGTAATTGACCACCTTCTACCTACGGTCGACAAACTTTTGATTGGCGGAGGAATGGTGTTTACCTTCCTCGCAGCGCAAGGGTACAAGGTTGGCTCTTCACTTCTAGAAACAGACCAGATTCCTACCGTCTTGGGCTATATCGCGCGGGCGAAGGAACTTGGTGTAGAGATTGTTCTTCCTACCGACATCACTGTTGCTAGCAAATTCGGCGCTGACGCAGAAGTGGCAGTAACGTCGGCAGATTCAATCGAATCGTCGCCGTTCGGAGCTTCCGGCCTCGGACTCGACATCGGTCCGGATTCAGCCGCAAACTTTGCGCGTGAAATTGCGGAAGCAAAGACGGTTTTCTGGAATGGCCCAATGGGCGTTTTCGAAATCGACAAATTTGCAAATGGAACTAAGGCAGTTGCAGACGCCCTAACTAGGGTTTCTGGGCTATCAGTTGTCGGCGGCGGGGACTCTGCCGCTGCAGTTCGAATTCTCGGTTTCAAGGATGAGCAGTTCGGCCACATTTCTACTGGCGGTGGCGCGAGCCTTGAATACCTTGAAGGAAAGAAACTACCCGGCCTGGAGGTCCTAAATGACTAACCGCATTCCGTTTATCGCCGGAAACTGGAAGATGAACCTAGATCACCAGCAGGGCATTGCTTTGGTTCAAAAGCTTGCTTGGACCTTGAAGGATGCAAATTTCGACTACTCGAAAGCCGAAGTCGCGGTATTCCCAGGATTCACGTCGCTCCGCTCTATTCAGACACTTATCGATGCAGATAACTTTGACATCAAACTTGGCGCTCAAGACATTTCAGCACACGATTCGGGAGCTTTCACCGGAGAGGTTTCCGGCCTTGCTCTCAAGAAGTTGGATGCTAATTATGTTCTTACCGGGCACAGCGAGCGTCGCCAATATCACAACGAAACCGATGAAGTAGTTCAGGCGAAAACAGCTGCAGCCTTCCGTCATGGAATTGCTCCGGTAATTTGTGTAGGGGAAACCCTTGAAGAGCTGGAGGCTGAAGGCGCAGCGGCTGTGCCAGTGCGACAGACTTTGGCTGCACTTGCTGGTCACGCTGAACTTGGAGATTTTGTTATCGCATACGAACCTGTCTGGGCCATCGGTACCGGTCAGGTGGCAACCCCTGAACAGGCGGCAAGCGTTTGCGGAAAAATCCGTGAGGCTATCCGCAGTTCTCACGGCGATGTTGCCGATAAGGTTCGTATCCTTTATGGCGGATCCGTAAAGGCTGCAAATGTAGCAGGCTTCCTAAGGAGCCCAGAAGTAGATGGTGTGCTCGTTGGTGGTGCCAGCCTAGACTCAGACGAGTTCGCAGGTATTGCTCGCTTCCAGAGCCACCTAGCATTGTAGAATTAAGGCTTCAGGAGACTAAACATGGACGCAATTCGTATCGCACTTGCAGTGCTACTTTTTATTATCAGTTTGCTACTAACGCTACTGATTCTTCTACACAAGGGTCGCGGCGGCGGACTTTCCGACATGTTTGGTGGCGGTGTTTCTACCACAATGCAGTCTTCGGGTGTAGCCGAGCGAAACCTTAACCGAATCACCATCATTTTGGGTGTTGTCTGGGTTGTAATTATCGTGGCACTGGGACTATTTGCACGATTTACTGCTTCGGCTTAGCAACCCCAAACAAGATTTCCGGCGGTCTGGTCAACGTACCAGACCGTCTTTTCTTTGCCCATAATCCTGCCTGCAGGAAGCTGGGTTGGCTCATCTCCGAAAACAACTGAAACCGCCTCGGCTTTGTCAGCGCCCGCAACTGTGAACCAAATCTCTTTAGCGTTGTTGATTGTGGCGTAGTTGAATGAGAGTCTCTGTGGAGGGGGTTTAGGAGAATCATGTTCAGCCACCACCGAATTAGTCGATTCGCCAGCAGTTTTACCCGGAAAAAGGCTGGCGATGTGTCCATCGGGCCCCATTCCCATAAGCATCAGATCAAAATTGATGCCCACCGAATCGAAGCGCCCTGCAAACTTCGATGCAGCCTCATCTAAAGAGAGTCCCTCGTCACTCGCTGGAAACGAATGGAGATTTTCCAAAGGGATGTTTAGCTCTCTAAGCCACGCCGAATGCGCCTGGTTTGCATTGCGGTCGTCGCTGTCTGAAGCCACAAAGCGCTCATCGCCCCACCAAATGTGAAGACGACTGAGTTCCAAAGTGTTGAATTCGAGTAATCCTGCGGCAGCCAAAGTCGCAATTCCAACGGTGCCGCCTGTAACAGCAACGTCAACCCTGTCCTGTTCTGACAGCCTTGCAGTCACGAAGTCGAATAGATCCGAGGCTGCCCCATTTGCTACACCGTTGGCATCTTTGAAACGATGTACTATCGGGCGAACCACTTGATTACCTTGCCAAATAGTTCATCCGGGTCCAAACGTCGCAAATCTTCGCTCAGGCAATCGCGGTCACTTCGTCGTGGCAAGGAAATTTCTCGAGTTGGTTGGGTTGGTTGAATCAGAGTTGCTACGTCGGGAACTCTTCGAACGATTTCGATGTTGCCAGATTCTCTAATAAGTTTTACGGCTTTGATGCCGCTAACCGATGCTCCACGTGGCTGGTGAGTCAGGGTAACCTCAACTTTTAGCTTCAAACCAAGCCAAGCCGCCAACAGGTCGGTGCTAGGAGAATCAGGAGCGCCGGTTACTTCTACGGCGGTCACCGGATCAAAAGGCGGCTGATCTAGGATTGCTGCCAATTGTGCGCGCCAAAGAGTGAGCCGGGTCCATGCGAAATCCGAATCACCAGGTTGGTAGCCCTTGGCCAGATTCTTCAAGAAAGCGTGAGGGTCTGGCTGCCGCGCCGAATCTGTAATCCTTCGAGTAGCAATACGTCCAATCGGCGACGTTGAAAGCTTTGTGGGAGCCTCAGACGGCCACCAAGCAACCACCGGTGCATCTGGTAGCAAAAGCCCAGTCACTAGAAGTTCAGGGTCGCTAGCGGCTTCACCATGTGCCTTAAGCACGATGACTTCAGAAGCACCAGCATCGCCACCGACACGGATTTCGGCGTCCAATTTTGCTTTAGCGGTTGCACTTGGCTTTGAGTGAGCTAGAACAATGATTCGACAAGGGTGTTCGCGGGATGACTCATTTGCCGACTTGACTGCAGATTCAAAGCCATCGATGTCAGTCTGAATGACCAGCGTGAGTACTCTACCTAGTGCAACTGCGCCACCCTGTTCACGAATCTGAACGAGGGCCTTCGAAACCTTGCTGATTGTGGTGTCTTTTAGTTCAACGATCATGGACGACGCCACGCCCTTCCGTCTTGTTCCATCATCTTGTCGGCAGAGGCAGGCCCCCAGGTGCCGGGACGGTATTGCTCAGGCTGTCCTTGCTTCTCCCAGAATTCCTCAATTGGGTCAAGAATTTGCCAAGACAGCTCGACTTCTTCGTGACGTGGGAACAGGGGAGGATCGCCCAAGAGAACGTCAAGAATTAGGCGCTCATAGGCTTCTGGGCTCGCTTCGGTGAATGCGTGCCCATAACCGAAGTCCATGGTTACATCGCGAACCTGCATTCCAACACCAGGGACCTTCGAACCAAAACGAATGGTTACACCTTCATCAGGCTGGACTCGAATAACTAGTGCGTTTTGACCTAGCTCGGAAGTCTGGTCCGCAGCAAATAGTTGCTGTGGTGCGCGCTTAAAGACAACTGCTATTTCAGTTACACGTCGTCCAAGTCGCTTTCCAGCGCGAAGGTAGAACGGAACACCGGCCCAACGACGGGTATTGATGTCTAGACGCATCGCAGCGTATGTCTCGGTAACCGACTTTGGATTCATTCCGTCTTCCTGCAGGAATCCAAGAACTTCTTCGCCACCCTGCCATCCACCCGCATACTGGCCACGGGCAGTGTATTTACCAAGGTCTTTCGGGAGGCGAACTGCCTGGAGAACCTTCTCTTTTTCATTTCTAAGGTCGGCGGCATCGAAGGAGACCGGCTCCTCCATTGCGGTTAAAGCTAGAAGCTGAAGAAGGTGGTTCTGGATGACGTCGCGAGCTGCGCCGATTCCGTCGTAGTAACCGGCACGACCGCCAACACCAATGTCCTCGGCCATGGTGATCTGAACGTGGTCGATGTAGTTTGAATTCCACAACGGCTCAAAAAGTTGGTTAGCAAAGCGAAGCGCCAGAATATTCTGAACAGTCTCTTTACCTAGATAGTGATCGATTCGGAAGATCGAATCCGCAGGGAAAACAGTTTCAACCACTTCGTTTAGTTCACGAGCCGATTTCAGGTCGTGACCAAAAGGTTTTTCAATGACGACACGTCTGAACTCGTCCGGCTTTGGGTCGGCAAGACCACTGCGGCTAAGTTGGCGACACACCAACGGAAAAGCCTTTGGTGGAATTGAGAGGTAAAACGCGTGGTTACCGTTAGTTCCACGTTTAGTGTCTAGTTCCTCGATGGTTGCCTTGAGTCGGTCGAATGCTTCGTCATCGTCGAAGTCACCTTGGACAAATCGAATGCCTTCGGAGAGTTGCTGCCAAACTTCTTCGCTGAATGGCGTGCGCGCGTACTCGCGAACCGAATCGTGAACTACTTGGGCGAAATCTTGATTCTCCCACTCGCGTCTAGCGAAACCGACTAGCGCAAAACCTGGTGGAAGCAAACCACGGTTGGCTAGGTCATAGACCGCAGGCATAAGCTTCTTTCGCGACAAGTCGCCAGTTACACCAAAGATTACGAGAGAACTCGGACCAGCGATTCGATTCAGACGACGGTCATCAGGATCTCGCAGCGGATTGTGGCCAGCGGCCAACTTTGCAGGACTCAAGTGTTTCTCCTAAAGACTTTTTGAAATCAAAGCCAGTCCGGCTTCGACATCGCTCACGGTGAGAGTCAAAACCGGGCGACCATGCGAAGCCAAAACTTCGGCGTCACCAGCAGCCTGAGACGCAATAAGTTCACCAAGGGTGAAGTCGCGACCTGGAACGGAAATGTCTTTTGATGCTCTCGAAACGATCTGTATGTATAGACCCTGCGCCGGTCCACCCTTGTGGTACTGACCAGTTGAGTGCAGGAAGCGAGGGGCCCATCCGAATGTGGTTGGACGACCTGACTGCTCTGCAAAGGCGGAACGAAGACCAGCGGCGCTTGGGTAGCCAACGCGGTCCAGATAGGCGTGAACCGAAACATAGCTGTCTAACTCGCCGGTAGCTAGGAACGCAGAAATTGCGCCGCTTACGGTGTCAATGCCGTCCAAAGCAATACCCTTGGCGCGAACCTCAATTCCGGCTTCAACAAAGGCGGCAGGTAACTCGGCAGCTCGGTTCTCCAACATTCCGCGAGCGGCAATCTTTGCCGACTCAACGTCCGGCTGGTCGAATGGGTTGATGCCGATGAGACGTGATGCAACGACGGTGGCATACTCCCAAAGGAGGAACTGCGCACCGAGCGAACCCGAAACCGAAACTTCATCATGGTTAGCGTGGCTAGCATCAGCAACAAGACGAGCGATAACAAGATCGGCCGGCTTATTGGTCAATTCCGGCGCGGAAGCCTCCAAAACGACCGGCAAAACACCCTTGCCAAGCTTTCCAGTCGACTCAGCAATTAGCTGCTCCGCCCAGTCGCCAAGTCCGTGAATTGATGTTCCAGCTTCGACTAGACCAAGTTTGTCAGCGAAACCAACACCATTAGCGGTTCTAGCAAGCACTGAACCCAGAACCAGTCCAGGGTTTCCTTCAGAGTCCTGAGCCAATAGCTCTGATGCGGCTACCGCGTCATTCAGAAGAGTCTGGATGTCTGCACCGGCAAGACCTGAAGGTACAAGCCCAAACGCTGTTAGAGCAGAGTAGCGACCGCCAACGGTTGGATCTGCGTTGAAAATACGATAGCCGTCTGCCTTAGCAGCGGCTTCCATCGGTGAACCTGGGTCGGTGACAATGACGATGCGATCGGTTTTGTCGACGCCAGCAGCGGTAAATGCTTGCTCGAAAAGACGCTTCTGTGAGTCGGTCTCTACTGTCGAACCAGACTTTGAAGATACGATTACTGCGGTTTGTGAAAGATCCCCAGCGAGAGCATGTCCAACCTGCTCAGGGTTGGTTGAATCAAGGACAACGAGGTCAACGCCCGCGGTTTTGGTAATAACTTCTGGGGCAAGCGATGAGCCACCCATTCCGCAAAGCACGAAACGAGTAACACCTTGTGCATTGAAGTAATCCTTCAATTGCAAAATGCCGGTAACTAGTTCTTGAGACTCAACAGCAGAACTGGTCCAGCCAAGTCGGATCGAGCTCTCAGACTCTGCGTCTTTACCCCAAAGCGTGAAGTCCTTGGCAGCAATTCGACTGGCAACTTTATCGGCAACTAGTTGATCGATTACCGATTCAACTGCAGCAGAAGTTTTGCCGCTTACGGCAACCTTGATACCCATTACTTGGCAGCCTCTAGTGCGGCTTCAATGCTTTCAACAAGTTCGTTCCAAGAGATGATGAATTTTTCGACGCCTTCGGTTTCAAGAAGTTCAGTGACGTCATCGTAGCTAACACCAAGTGCTGCCAGCTGGTTCAAAACGGCGGTTGACTCAGCGTAGTGAGCAACAATCGAGTTCTGAGGAATAACTCCGTGGTCGAAAACCGCCTCCATGGTCTTTTCCGGCATGGTGTTTACCAACATTGGTGCAACAAGTTCGGTTACATAGAGGGTGTCTAGAAGTGCAGGGTCCTTAACTCCGGTTGATGCCATCAGCGGGCGCTGCTTGTTTGCGCCGCTTGCCTCGAGTTCCGACCATTCTGTAGTCGCGAAGTCCTGTTCAAAGACCTGGTATGCCAAACGAGCATTCGCTAGAGCAGCCTTACTCTTCATCGCAAGAGCTTCATCGGTGCCAATGGCTTCCAACCGCTTGTCGATCTCAGTGTCTACGCGTGAAACGAAGAATGAAGCAACCGAGTGAATCTTTGAAAGGTCGTGCCCGTTGGCTTTTGCTTTCTTGATTCCAGCCACATACGCGGCAATAACTTCCTGGTAACGCTGCAGCGAGAAGATAAGGGTTACGTTGACGCTAATGCCTTCTGCAATTACCGCGGTGATTGCTGCTAGACCGGCTTTTGTAGCAGGGATCTTGATCATCACGTTCTCGCGGTTTACCTTTGCGAAAAGCTCTTTCGCCTGCTTGACGGTGCCTTCAGTGTCGTGGGCCAAACCTGGCTCTACCTCAATCGAAACGCGTCCGTCAAAGCCCTTAGAGCTCTCATAGACACCCTTGAAGATGTCACAGGCGTTGGCGACATCGACGGTGGTGATTTCAAAGATTGCTTCGGTAGCAGACTTACCCGCGGTGGCAAGCTCGGCGACCTGTTGACCGTAGCCGTCACCCTTGCCCAATGCCTGGGCGAAGATGGTCGGGTTGGTGGTAACACCACTCACAGAACGTGTCTCAATCAAAGATGCAAGGTTTCCCGACTCGATGCGAGTGCGAGAAAGGTCGTCGAGCCAAATGCTTACGCCGTTGGCGTCAAGTTGAGCTAGGGGACTGGTCATGATTTCTTACGCTTTCTTTAGGCTGCTCTTGGCGGCAGCAACAACATTTTCGACAGTCATTCCAAATTCACGGAATAGGGTCTTGTAATCGGCAGATGCTCCGAAGTGCTCGATTGAAACCGACTCACCGAACGGTCCCACGTACTTGCTCCAACCGAGGTTGAGGCCAGCTTCTACGGAAACACGAGCTTTAACATTTGAAGGTAGAACCGATTCGCGGTACTCAACCGACTGTTCATCGAACCATTCCAAACAAGGTGCAGAAACCACACGAGTTGAAACACCTGCTGCCTCCAGTTGAAGTCGAGCCTCAACTGCAAGCTGCAGTTCAGATCCGGTTGCAATGAGAATCAACTTTGGTTTGCCATTCGATCCGTCGGCTAGAACGTAAGCGCCTTTCAAAGTGTTTTCTGCTCCAGCAATCACAACACCGGTTGAGTCCTTTTCGCCACGTTTGAAAACAGGGATGTTCTGACGCGTCAGAGCAATACCCGAAGGTCCATCCTTGTGTTCAAGCATTCCCTGCCACGCGAAGGAAGTTTCATTCGCATCACCTGGACGAACGATCGCAAGGTTTGGGATGGCTCGCAAAGTCGCTAGTTGTTCAATTGGCTGGTGAGTTGGGCCATCTTCACCAAGGGCCACGGAATCGTGAGTCCAGACAAAGATGGATGGAACACCCATAAGGGCAGCCAAGCGAACCGCTGGGCGCATGTAATCACTGAATATTAGGAAGGTTCCGCCAAAAGGTCTGGTGTGGCCGCTAAGGGTGATGCCGTTCAGGATTGAACCCATGGCGTGCTCGCGGATACCAAAGTGAAGGACGCGACCATACTTGTCGCCAGACCACTCATGGGTAGACCATTCGCTCGGAATGAAGGACTTAGCTCCGCTGATGGTTGTGAGGTTTGATTCGGCAAGGTCCGCTGAACCTCCCCAAAGCTCAGGCATGACTCCTGCAATGCCGTTGATCACCTTGCCAGAGGCAGCTCGAGTGGAAACCTCGGTACCGCCCTCAAAAATTGGAAGCGAAGCAGTTAGTTCAGCTGGAAGCTCGCCCGCTTGCAATCGGTTCAGGAGGGCCTCTTTTTCTGGATTTTCTGATGCCCAAACATCAAAGGAGGCTTCCCAGACTTTGCGACTTTCATCTGCAAAGTTTTGGTAACCGCGAGTGTGTGCAATCACGTCTTCATCAACTTGGAAGGTCTGGTTTGGATCGAATCCCAGAACATTCTTGAGCCCGGTAAGTTCATCGGCACCTAGTGCAGATCCATGAATCTTTCCTGAGTTCTGCTTGGTCGGAGATGGCCAGCCGATGATGGTACGTAGGCGAAT
>CANGEU010000004.1 GCA_947452985.1 Micrococcales bacterium | reverse complement strand
AAAGGGAAGTACCTCGTAGTTCTTCCGGATTCGGTTCGTGCTCCATGGTCTGGCATTCAGCCTCCGAGAAGCGGCTGGGAACTTGTCGGTGAAGTTTCAGAAGAAGTTCTAACCCAGATTGCTAAGGATGGAATCGCCGAGGTTGCCGACTCGCTTCCTGAGTCGGTTGGCGGACCAATTGCCGCCCGTATTCGAGGTGAAATCTGGGGTCGCTCAATGGAAGGCGATTCGCCGGTTCCTACCGGAGCGGCATTCGTGGCAGCTGGGCTTGGTTTCCTAACCGAAAACGAAGTCGTTCCGATCTACCAAACTCAGGGCTGGGTTCGACTAAGCCCAATGAATGGGCACATTCTCTCCAAGATTGCTCAGAGTCTTTAGGCTTCCTCGCTCACGTAGGTGAGTATGTCTCCTGGTTGGCAATCCAGTTCTCGGCAGAGCGCTTCCAGAGTGCTGAATCGGATGGCTTTGCCGCGGTTGCTCTTCAACACAAAAAGGTTTGCCTGGGTTATTCCGATTCGATCCGCCAATTGAGCTACGGTCAGACCGCGCTTTTTTCGCTGTTTTTCAAAGTCAACAATTATCGGCATTAGATGACACCCTCAAGTTCTTCGATAGCAGTTGTAGCTCGCTTTAGTAATGACCGCAAGGTCAAAGTCACAAAACCAACCGCAAGGGCAATTAGTGAACCGGTTGCAACGATGACTGCGATGAGTGGGGGAAAAGTGTTTTTACTGTTCAACCAGAATCCGATGGTTAGTAGGGAAAACGCCAAACCGAAAGCGCTGATCGATAACGCTTGAACCCACTTGTAAGCACTCACGCTAAGAATTCGGTCATTGTGTATGAGTCGAAGGAGCAGCAAAACAGCTAAGACAATGAGCATGCCAATCAGTGCCGGCATAGTCATAAGAAGTTGAATCACCACTCGGTCGTTGGCGTATTCACTGTAGGTGGTAACCAGGTCGCTGCTCAAAATGGGAACGATAACGGCAGTGACTAGACCACCCATGGCAAAAATCAGCCAAAGGAGAGTGCTTCCTGCGATGTAGGAAATGCGTTCAATTGTGTTCATTCAGACCCCCTGATTTGTTGGTATTTGTATCGTATAACAATGTATCGATAAACAACAGTTCATATGTGACTAAAATCTGAATATGTCAGTTGCAGAAGTTACCGAATACATCGAAGCCCAAGATGAGCCAAAGCGCTCAACCCTGATTGCCATGCGCGAGCTCATTCTCGAGATCAAGCCTGAGCTAGAACAGGCAATCATGTGGAAGTCGGCTCAGTTCAAGTTCAACGACAAGATTGTGGTTGGAATGTGTGCTCACAAGAACCACATGAGCTTTTCAACTCCTAGCGCTGAAGTGTTGGCAGGTTTGGCTGCAGACCTTGAAGGTTTTGTTGTTTCTAAGAACTCGTTCCAATTTGCTTCTGATCAAATTCTTCCGAAGGCTCTTGTGAAGAAGATCATCGACGCCAGGCTGAAAGAGCTTAGCTAGCGTCCGAGAGTATTGATCAGCGAGTGCGCTGCTCGATCCAAATAGTCCCAAAGCGTTGCGTCGTCTAATGGCGAAAGCTCAAGAGTATCGACCGCGGCACGCATGTGCTTTAGCCAGGCATCCTTGGCGGCACGGGTAATTGGGAAGACATTGTGTCTCATGCGAAGCCGTGGGTGACCTCGAAGTTCCGAGTAGGTGTGAGGTCCGCCCCAATACTGCTCTAGAAACATGCGTAAGCGTTCTTTGGCCGGTCCTAGGTCTTCTTCTGGATACATCGGGCGAAGAAGTGGATCTTCGGCCACGCCTTCATAAAACTTGTCGACCAATTTGGTGAATACTTGCGTTCCACCTATTTGCTCGAAGAAGATTTCGTCCAAGTTATTTCTTTAGGTTCACGGTGAAGCTGTTGCCGGTTGAAGCGAGTGAAACTTTTGCTTTCTTCAATTCCGACACTAGGGCTGCGCGAACTTCGCGAGCAACATCGTCGACGGCTTTAGGGGAGACCTGCTGCACCAAGCGGATAACCAGTGAGTCGCCCGATAGTGCTTGGATGCCCCAAACTTCGGCCGAACCAACAAGTAGCGAGCCAACATCCTTGGATTTGGTAACCGAGCTGGCTGCTGCCAACATCGCCTTCTTGGCTTTCTCAACATCAACCGAAGGGTCGAAGGAAAGGTCAACGATTACTCGGCTGAACCCTTGCGACTTGTTGCCAACGCGGGCAATCTCGCCGTTTCGGACATACCAAAGAGTTCCTTCAACGTCGCGAACCTGGGTTACCCGAAGACCAACCGCTTCGATGGCACCCTTGACTTCACCAAGGTCAACCACATCGCCAACGCCGTATTGGTCCTCGAAGACGATGAACAGACCGCTAATTAGGTCACGAACCAGCGACTGAGCGCCGAAACCAACCGCAGCACCCAAGATTCCAGCGCCGGCAATTAGGGCGCCCACCTGAACGCCTAGCTCGTTTAGAAGCATGGTTACCGTGATCAGTGCGATGCCCCAGGTGATGAAGTTCGAAAGAACCGAACCAATGGTCTTGGTTCGCTGAACTACGCGAGCCTTCACCAATGGAGATTCGGAATCTTCGGCAACAGCCTTAGCTTCCGACTTCACACCTGAAACAACACCGGAAACCACTCGGCGCACTGAAACCAACAGCAACGCTCGACCGATAACTGCAATCAGCAGAATCAGCACAACGTGAATTGGGGTCTGGTAGTTAGTCCAGAATTCAGTGAACCAAGCGGCGTTCATTACTTATCGGCCTTTTGTACCTTGAGTGCTCGGGTTACGTTATCCAAGTTTTCCATCAAGATGCGCTTCAGTGCAGGCTTCGAGGAAATCTCTGGGCTGTTGATGAAGTCCTGAGTGCGCTTCACCAAGGACTCCGATGCCAGAGCGGTTGGGTAGAGACCCTCGATTAGGTATTCGGCAATCTTGAAGGTCCTGGATTCCCATGCAGGCAGAACCATGTCGAAGTACTGGTCAACGAATGGAACAAAGTCGTTCGAATCCCAGTGCTCTTGGAAGGCAATTACACCTTCACCAATCAGGGTGTTCGATAGTTCCTTGTCGTTCACTAGGCGATCGAAGTATGCCTGCTTGTTTCCAGGAAGAGCACCTTCAGCGTGGAAGGCGAACTTCTGACCGTTAGCGGTGTTGTCCTTAGCCAACTCAGCTTCGATGTCCGCCTTGCCAAGTCGCTCAACTGCAACCAGCGACATGATGAGCCACCAGCGCTGGTCTTGGTCGATCTCGCGGCCAGGAAGCTGCAATTCGCCGGACATTAGTTGTTCCATGGTGTCTGCGAACTCTCCACGAGCATAGATAGCCCAGAACTTGAGGAACATGTACTGAGCGTCACTACCGGCTTCAGCAGCCAAAACCAGTTCCCAAAGGCGCTTGGCAATCTTGGTAAAGGTGGCATCCTGAGTGTCACGAGCAACGTAGTAGGCGCTGGTGGTAACCAACTGGCGCATTAGGGTCTGAAGAGCCGAACCCTGGGTCTCCGACTGGATGTTGTTCAAAACAAGGTCAACAAAGTCGCGGGCAGGAGTCTCCCCATCGCGCATTGCGTCCCAAGCTGCCATCCAGATTAGAGTGCGAGCAAGCGAGTCATCGAACTTGTCTAGGTTCTCAAGTGCGAACTTCCATGACGAGTCGTCGAGGCGGATCTTGGCGTAAGCCAGGTCGTCGTCGTTTAGAAGAATTAGATCCGGACGAGCCTTACCCACGAACGAAGGAACCTCGGTGGAAACACCAGAAACGTCTAGTTCCACGCGGTCGGTGCGAATGATCTTGCCGTCAACCAGGTTGTAGAAACCTACAGCCATGCGGTGATCGCGAATGGTTGGGTATTCAGCAATCGCCGACTGCAAAATGTTGAACTTGGTGATAACGCCAGAAGCGTCAACCCCTAGATCTAGCTCTAGCTTGTTCACACCAGCGGTCTCTAGCCACTGCTTCGACCAAGCCTTTAGGTCGCGACCTGAAGACTTCTCAAGTTCAACCAGTAGGTCTGCAAGCACGGCGTTACCGAATGCGTGCTTCTTGAAGTACTCGGCAACACCGGCAGCAAAAGCATCGCGACCAACCCAAGCGGCCAGCTGCTTTAGAACTGAAGCGCCCTTTGCGTAGGTAATGCCGTCGAAGTTGATCATTACGTCTTCGAGGTCATTGATCTCGGCAACGATTGGGTGAGTGGTCGACAATTGGTCGGCACGGTAAGCCCAAGCCTTCTCGCCGGAAGCGAAGGTGGTCCAAGCTTCGTCCCATGAAGTTGCTTCAGCGGTAGCCAAGGTTGAGGTGTACTCGGCGAATGACTCGTTTAGCCATAGGTCGTTCCACCAACGCATGGTTACTAGGTCGCCGAACCACATGTGAGCAAGCTCGTGCAGGATGGTCACAACACGACGCTCCTGAATGGCCTCAGAAGAAGCGCCACGGAACACATAAATCTCGTTGAAGGTAACCGCACCGGCGTTCTCCATCGCACCGGCGTTGAAGTCTGGAGCCATGATCTGGTCGTACTTCTCAAACGGGTAAGGAGTGCTGAAGGTCTTCTCGAAGAACTCAAAGCCGGCGCGAGTGATCTCGAACAAGTAGTCGTGATCTAGGTACTGCTTCAAAGATGAACGGCACCAGAAGCCCAGAGGAATGGTCTTGCCATTTGAAGAAACCAACGACGAAGTCTCGCCCACGTAAGGACCGGCAATAAGCGCGGTGATGTAGGAAGAAATGCGTGGGGTAGGAGAGAACTCCCAAAGCGACTTGCCGTCCGCCAAAGAAACTGGCTTTGGGGTGGTCTGGTTAGAAATAACCGTCCAGTGAGCTGGGGTAGTAGCAACGAACTGGAAGGTTGCCTTCAAGTCAGGCTGCTCGAATACCGCGAACACACGGCGGCTGTCTGGCACCTCGAACTGCGAGTAAAGGTAAACCTCACCATCGGCTGGGTCAACAAATCTGTGCAGACCTTCACCGGTGTTCATGTAGAACATGTCAGCGTCAACAACTAGCTCGTTAGCTGCAGCCAGGTTAGGAAGCTCAATGCGAACCCCATCGGCCAACGAAACCGGCAGTGATTCACCGTTCAAGGTGATCGAGTGAACCGAAGAGGTAATTGCATCAATGAAGGTAGAAGCACCAACCGATGAGGAACCGAAACGAACGGTGGTCTTCGAACGGAATGTGGTCTCTGAAGTTGTTAGGTCCAACTCAATGCGGTACGACTCAACTGTGAGTAGTCCGGCACGATCGGCAGCTTCAATTCTGGTTAGGTTTTCGCCTGGCATTTATAGTTTCCTGTCAATCCAATAAAGGGTTCTCCACTAGCCTAGACACTATGCGCATCCACATCGCCACCGACCACGCAGGTTTAGAACTTTCTCACTATCTAATTGAGGAATTAACCAAGGATGGCCACAACGTTTTCGACCACGGTCCAGACCACTACGACGCACTGGATGACTACCCAGGTTTCTGTATTAATGCAGCGCTCGCGGTGACCGCCGACCAAAAAGCAGGCGTGCAAGCACTCGGAATTGTCCTCGGTGGCTCGGGAAACGGCGAACAGATTGCAGCAAACAAGGTTGAAGGTATTCGTGCAGCACTGGTCTGGAACGAATCAACCGCCAAACTTGCCCGTGAACACAACGACGCCAACGTAATCGCCGTAGGCGCCCGCCAGCACTCGCAAGAAGAGGTTCTGCACCTCATCAAACTTTTCATCGCCGAACCTTTTAGCAACGATGAACGCCACGTTCGCCGAATCAACAAGATCGGCATCTACGAAACTTCAGGCGAAGTACACATCTAAGTGCCTGAGGGTCACACAGTCCACCGAATAGCAAACAGCTTCAACGAACTGTTTGCCGGCAGGAAACTGACCGTAGATTCACCTCAAGGCCGCTTCACTGCGAGCGCCAAGCTCATCTCCAACCACACGCTCACCAAAGCCTGGGCTATCGGCAAACAGATGTTTCTAGACTTCGATAACGGCCAAACCTTGCGCATCCATCTCGGTATCTATGGCAAATGGCGTTTCGTCAAACTCCAAGACGGAGAACTACCCGAAGTTCAAGGTCAAGTGAGAGCACGCTTCTTCACCAAAACCGACATGGCCGACCTTCGTGGACCAACCATCTGCGAACTTATCGAAACTCATGAACTGGCCAAGCTCATGCAAAGACTCGGACCAGACCCACTCAACCCCGACGACGGAACAGAGTTCAAACGCTTCCAAAAGAACATCAGCACATCAAAAACGGCAATCGGCCTGCTGCTGATGAACCAAGACGTAATCGCCGGTATCGGCAATGTTTACCGCGCCGAAATCCTTTACAGGGCCAAGATCAACCCGCACACTCCAGGTAGCCAGCTCACACCAAAGCAAATCAAAGAACTCTGGAAAGATTCCGTGCACCTACTCGCACTTGGAGTAATTCACGGAGTCATGCTCACCCGCGATGGTTTCCTCGATGAAGACCCAGGTAAACCGGAACGTCACCATGTTTACAAGCGAAACGGCGAACCATGCCGCAAATGCAAAACGAACATTGTTCTAGAGGTTATGGCCGGGCGGAAGCTCTATTTCTGCCCAAAGTGTCAGCGTTAGTCCCTCGGGAAGTCTTCTGGGTGCTTAGCGAAGTATGTTTCATACATCTTGAAACCCGTGTAGCCGAGTAATGGAATACCAGCAAACATCAACGCTAGCATCGTGTACGCGTACGGCATTACGTCACCGTAGGCATCTTGAACCATGAAATAAGCAACGATTAGTAAAACAGCTAGGAGCCCGTAAATAGACCCGTGAAAACCCCAATAACGGTTAGGGTTTTCCTTCTTGAGGGTCTTGAGAATCTTCTTGGTTAGGACATTTCGGTCGCTAGAGCGAAAACGAGCGTCGTTTCCCATCATGAACAAAATGATGTCTTTACGAGATGGTTTCAAGGCATGTGCTCCGGATCTATGTCGTCGATAAGGCCGCTGTCTAAAAGCCTTGATACCCCAATGTATTGGCAAATAAGTCCATTGACAATCATTACGACTGCAAGGCTGATAAGAACTGGGAGCAAAGACATGGCAAATTCCGGAACGCTAAACATGAGAGCCAACCAAATTGCGGCAAACCCAGCTGTAATCCAAGCTGGGACGAAATAAAGCTGATGAAGTTTGGGATGGTGTTTCTTTAGGAAAAGCTTGAACATTTTGAATCTTTTATGCGTATAGTCATTGCGATAGTCCATAACGCTCATGTACGCCAAAACGTCTGAAGACTTAGCCATCAGATCCCCGATCCCCGGTTATTTTGGAGCGGGTGACGAGAATCGAACTCGCACCATCAGTTTGGAAGACTGAGGCTCTACCATTGAGCTACACCCGCAAGTGATTTCTTTTTCTGAAATCTCACTTACCGAACTATCTTATGCGATAGAGTTACTTAGGTTGTTTTGTTTTGAGAAATTTCAGAGCGGCAACGGGATGTGGCGCAATTTGGTAGCGCACCTGTTTTGGGAACAGGGGGCTGCAGGTTCAAATCCTGTCATCCCGACCAGTTGATTGTGGTCGTTTTATTTACTGGCCGATTGGCCAACCTACGGAGAAACCTGTGAAGACATCTGTCGAGCGTATTAACCCAACTCGTGTGAAGCTAACCATCGAAGCGAACCCAACGGATCTTCGTCCAAGCATCGACCACGCCTACGAGCACATTGCTGAGGGTGTAAACATCCCAGGTTTCCGTAAGGGTAAGGTTCCAGCAGCAATCATCGACCAGCGAATTGGCCGTGCTGCTGTTCTTTCTCACGCCATCAACGATGGTTTGAACCCACTTTTCCAGGAAGCAATGATGGCTGAGAAGCTTCGTCCGCTTTCTGGTCCTGAGGTTGAGGTTGTTTCGACTCCTGATGAGAAGACTTTCGAGGGTGACCTAGTTTTCACCATGGAAGTTGAAGTTCGTCCGGAAATCAAACTTCCAAAGATAGATGGCATCAAGCTCGAGGTTGCTGAAGTTAAGGTCGCTCCAATTGAGATCGATGCGGAACTAGACAAGCTACGTGCTCGATTCGGAACCCTAAAGACCGTTGAGCGCGCTGCTAAGAAGGGCGACTTCGTTTCAATCGACCTAGCTGCTTCAATCGACGGCAAAGATGTTGACTCGGCTTCGAACATTTCTTACGAAATTGGTTCGGGAAACCTTGTTGATGGCATCGACGAGGCTCTAGACACTCTTACCGCTGGTGAGACCACTGTTTTCAAGTCGAAGCTTGTTGGCGGAGAGTCTGCTGGTAAAGAGTCTGAGATTACCGTGAAGCTTCTTTCGGTCAAGGAGCGCGAGCTTCCTGAGGCTAACGACGAGTTTGCAAAGCTTTACAGCGAATTTGACACCATTGCTGAACTAAAGAAAGGTCTTGAGGCCCAGGTTGCTGTTGGCAAGACCTATGAGCAGGGCGTTGAGGCTCGTAACAAGCTAACCGACAAGCTTCTTGAGCTTGTGAAGGTTCCAGTTTCAGAGAAGCTAATCGAGCAGGAAGTTAACCGTCATCTAGAGGGCGAAGGCCGTTTGGAAGACGAGACTCACCGCAAGGAAGTTACCGTTGACTCAACCCGCGAATTCCAGCTTCAGATGGTTCTAGACGAGGTTGCCGAGACTGAGAAGGTTCAGCCTTCTGAGCAGGAAATCCTTGAGTACTTGTCGCAGTCTGCTCAGCAGTACGGCATGGACCTAAACGAGTTCATCAAGATCATTGACCAGAACAACCAGATTCCTTCGTTTGTTGGCGAGGTTGCTCGTCGTAAGGCGCTAGCTCACGTTCTTTCAAAGGCTGAAGTTGTTGACAAGAAGGGTAAGGCTGTAGACCTAACCGCTTTCATCGGTACCGCAGCTGAGTCGCACGACTCGCACGAAGGTCACGACCACGACTAAATAGAACTTTTGTGAAACCCCGGGTCTTTTTGGCTCGGGGTTTTGCCATTGGCGAACACGCACCCGAATTGTCGGGGTTGGCGGTTATCGTTTACTAGCAACACGAAGAAGGAGATTAGCTATGGCTGACGCAGGATTTGATCGCAATAGCGCGTTCGAACGTTTATTGAAAGATCGCATTGTCTGGTTAGGCAGTGAAGTTCGCGACGACATGGCGAATGAGATTTGTGCCAAGATTTTGCTTTTGGCGGCAGAAGACTCAACTAAGGACATCTTCCTTTACATCAACTCACCAGGCGGTTCGATTACTGCCGGTATGGCAATCTACGACACCATGCAGTACGTACCAAACGACATCGTCACCGTTGGTATTGGTATGTGTGCTTCGATGGGCCAGTTCTTGCTTTCATCGGGAACTAAGGGCAAGCGCTATGCGACCCCAAACACCCGTGTTCTTCTTCACCAGCCTTCGGGTGGTTTCGGTGGAACTGCAGATGACATTCAGACCCAGGCTGAACTAATTCTTTCGATGAAGAAGCAGCTAGCTTCGATCACCGCTGATCAGACTGGAAAGACTGTTGAGCAGGTCATGAAAGACGGAGACCGCGACCGCTGGTTCACCGCCCAAGAAGCTTTGGAATACGGCTTCATCGACCACATTCAGAAGCACGCCGCAGGTTCTACCGGCGTTGGAAGTAACTAAGGGATAGCCATGAATTCAGAATTTCTAAACCCGCAGGGTCGTTACATTCTTCCGTCGTTCACCGAGCGCACCAGCTACGGTTACCGCGAACAGAACCCATATAACAAGTTGTTCGAAGACCGAATCATCTTCCTAGGTGTTCAGGTTGACGACGCCTCGGCAGACGACATCATGGCGCAGTTGTTGGTTTTGGAGTCACAAGACCCAGACCGCGACATCACCATGTACATCAACTCACCGGGTGGTTCGTTCACCGCGATGACCGCGATTTACGACACCATGCAGTACATCCGTCCGCAGATCCAGACAGTTGTCTTGGGTCAGGCTGCTTCGGCTGCTGCAGTGTTGTTGGCCGCGGGTGCTCCAGGTAAGCGTTTGGCTCTACCAAACTCTCGCGTTCTAATTCACCAGCCATCGGCAGGGGAGTCGGGCCGTGGTCAGGCATCGGACATCGAGATTCAGGCGAAAGAGATCATGCGCCTTCGCGAGTGGTTGGAAGAAACCCTTTCAAAGCACTCAAAGCGTTCGGTTGCTGAGGTTAAGAGCGACCTAGACCGCGACAAGATTCTTATTGCAAGCGAAGCTTTGGAATACGGTCTAATCGACCAGGTTCTCACCAGCCGCAAAAACGCGTAGGTTTTGAGCGAAACGGGCGGGCGTTGCTCGCCCGTTTTGTCTACCCTGCGATATATAGTTATTGAATGAGCAAGTTGTCAGAGTCGGGCGAAATCCTGAAGTGTTCTTTCTGTGGAAAGAGCCAGAAGCAGGTTCGCAAGCTAATCGCCGGTGGCGGCGTATTCATCTGTGATGAGTGCGTAGAGCTTTGCAACGAAATTATTGAAGAAGAACTCGGCCAGGGGATCATCGATTCCGGCATTGAAGAGCTCGAACTTCCTAAGCCACGCGAGATCAAGTCTTTCCTAGACGAGTATGTGATTGGCCAAGACCAGGCCAAGAAGGCGCTGGCAGTAGCCGTTTACAACCACTACAAGCGTTTGCGTTCTCGTGGCACCTTGACCACTGCTGGAAAGGCACACGACGAGATCGAGATTGCCAAGTCGAACATCCTCATGGTTGGGCCAACCGGTTGCGGAAAGACCTACCTGGCTCAGTCGCTAGCTAAGCGTTTGAACGTTCCTTTTGCCGTTGCCGATGCCACCGCACTAACCGAGGCGGGTTACGTTGGCGAAGACGTTGAAAATATTTTGCTGAAGTTACTTCAGGCTGCCGATGGCGATGTGAAGAAAGCCGAGACCGGCATCATTTACATCGACGAGATCGACAAGATTTCTCGTAAGTCAGAAAATGCCTCGATTACTCGCGATGTTTCTGGTGAAGGTGTGCAGCAGGCTTTGCTAAAGATTCTTGAAGGTACCGTTGCTTCGATTCCACCTCAGGGCGGCCGCAAGCACCCTCAGCAGGAGTTCATTCAGCTAGACACCACCAATGTGTTGTTCATCGTTGCCGGCGCCTTTGCGGGGCTTGAAGAGATTATTGCGGCACGTGCTGGCAAGAAGGGGATCGGCTTCGGTTCACCGATTGCTAACAAGGCTGAAACTAAGAACATTTTTGCGGATGTTCAGCCAGAAGACCTTCGTAAGTTTGGTTTGATCCCTGAGTTCATCGGTCGTTTGCCCGTAATCGCCAATGTCACCGAACTAGACAAGTCGGCGCTTCTAGAGATTTTGACCAAACCAAAGAACGCGCTAACCAAGCAGTACCAGCGAATGTTCGAACTTGATGGCTTTGAGCTTGAGTTTGAGAAGCCTGCTCTTGAAGCCATGGCTGATCTAGCTTTGGAGCGCGCTACCGGTGCTCGTGGTCTTCGAGCCATCATGGAAGAAGTCCTTGGCCCGGTTATGTATGAACTTCCTGGAAGTGCCGTTCAGGGTCGCGTGAAGATTACCGCCGAGGTTGTAACCGACAAGGTTGCGCCGAAGGTTGTGCCATTCCGCGCTCAGGAGAAGTCGGCCTAGTTTGTCTACCAAGGCGCCAATACTCGCTGGTGGCGTTTCTGCCATAACTGGCGTAGCTGCTTCAACAGGTGTTGTAATTGCCGCGATGACGGCTTTGGGAGCAACTCCAGGGCAAATCCTTTCAATTGTTTTTGTTGCCACATTTTTTTACGGCTTACTATCGATTGTTCTTTCGCTTCGTTACAAAATGCCAATCTCGATCGTATGGTCAACTCCCGGGGCAGCCATGTTGGTGGCTGCTGGAGCGCTACATTTAGGTTTCAACGTTGCGGTGGGGTCATTCATCATGGCTGGAGCGCTTTTGACTTTGACTGGCTTGTGGCCGGCTCTCGGCAGAGTGGTTTCCTCTATCCCTAAGCCAATTGCCTCGGCGATGTTGGCCGGTGTGATTTTTAGTTTCTGTTTGTCGCCATTCCAAGTAATCACTTCTAACCCCTGGGTGATTTTGCCTGCTCTGTTGGTTTGGTTGGTGCTCTATCGCTTCGCCACAATTTGGGCCGCTCCGGCGGCGATTGCTGTCATGGGTATTGCAATTGCCTTGACGGTTCCAATTCCGGTAACCAGTTTCTCTTTGGTGCCTCACATCGAATTCACCATGCCGGAATTCACTTTGACTGGTTTCGTTTCAATCTCAATTCCGCTTTATTTGGTAACCATGGCGTCGCAGAACATTCCTGGAATTGCGATCATGAAGTCGTTTGACTTTGAGGTCCCATTCAAGCCGCTGATGGTCACCACCGGCTTGGCTACTGTTTTGACCTCGGCTTTTGGCGGTTTCGCGTTCAACCACGCGGCGATTACCGCGGCACTGAACGCGAATGAGCATGCTCACCCAGACCGGTCCAAGCGATACTTGGCTTCGGTTTACGGCGGACTTGTTTACATTGCACTGGCGTTGGTGGCGGTTCCGTTTATCGCAATCGTTCTAAACGTTCCACACACATTAATTTTGGCTATGGCGGGTATTGCACTGTTTGCCACAATCACGTCGGCTCTGGCTACCGCCACCGAAGATATTTCACTTCGACTACCAGCGATCATCACCTTTTTGGTTGGCGCTTCCGGATTCTCGGTGTGGGGAATTGGAGCTGCCTTCTGGGCGTTGCTAACCGGTGTTCTGGTTTGGCTTGTGCTTCGGAAGCGAGCTTAGGCTTCTTCTTCTACTTCGGCTAGAACTACGTTCTCAACTGAGAATGCTTCGCCCTCTTCAAACGCTAGGTCGGCAATCTTTCCAACGGCCTTGAAGTCGGCTTCAAGCAGTCGCAAGGTAGTCAAAACGGCCGCAGGGGAGACCAGGGTAGCCGATTCCACGGCTGCCTTCATGGACACCTTCGCATCTGACTTTGCCTTGCGTAGGCCGAATAAGGCTTCCTTGGCTAGTTCAAGAACCTGTAGGTTACTGGCGTCGAGGTTCTGGGTGAGTTCCTCAGGCTTTGGCCAGGCTGCGCGGTGAATTGAACCGGCATCGGTCTGCCACCAGCTCCAAACCTCATCGGTTGCGAAAGGCAGGAATGGCGCGAACAAGCGCAGCATGGTGTGAAGTGCCTTACGAAGGGCTACCGCGGCCGATGCCTGCTCGGCTGGGGTGTAATCACCCTGGCCGTAGGCACGTTCCTTGACTAGTTCAAGGTAGTTGTCGGTGAAGTTCCAGAAGAACTGTTCGGCAACTTCAAGCGCCTTGGTGTGGTCGTAGTTTTCAAATGCGGTGGTGGCATCTCTAACCACTTCAGCGAGGTTCAGTAGCAGTGACTGGTCGACGGCTTCCGTTACTTCGGTGATACCTTCGGCAGGTTCGAAACTCAGTACGAACTTACTGGCGTTGAGAAGCTTGATTGCAAGGCGACGGCCAATTTTCATCTGACCTTCGTCGAAGGCGGCGTCGGTGCCGAGACGTGCTGAGGCAGCCCAATAGCGCACCGCGTCGGCGCCGTGGTTGTCGATCGGTTCGGCAGGGACAACTACGTTTCCCTTCGACTTCGACATCTTTTTGCGGTCTGGGTCGAGAATCCAGCCAGAGATAGCGGCGTTCGACCAAGGTAGCTCGCCGCTTTCCTGTTCACTGCGAAGTAGGGACGAGAAGAGCCAGGTGCGAATGATATCTTGGCCCTGAGGGCGAAGGTTGAATGGGAAAACCTTGGCGTACTTCTCTGGGTCAGAGATCCAACCACCGGCAAGTTGCGGGGTCAGCGAACTGGTTGCCCAGGTGTCCATGATGTCGACTTCGCCAACGAAGCCGTTTGGCTGGTTGCGCTGTGACTCGGTATAGCCAGCAGGAACGTCGGTAGATGGGTCAACCGGAAGTAATTCGTGACTTGGGGTTAGAACCTGGTCGAAATCTGGGTTGCCATCGGCATCTAGCGCATACCAGACAGGGATTGGAACACCAAAGAAGCGCTGGCGAGAGATTAGCCAGTCTCCGGTGAGACCGTTGACCCAGTTCTCATAGCGAACGCGCATGAAGTCTGGGTGGAACGCTAGGTCTTTACCCTGTGCGATTAGTTTTTCTTTGAGGTTTTCATCGCGGCCACCGTTACGGATGTACCACTGACGGGTTGAAACGATCTCTAGAGGCTTGTCGCCCTTTTCGAAGAACTTGACCGGGTGGGTGATTGGCTTGGCTTCGCCCATCATGTCGCCCGATTCCTGAAGCAGTTCAACGATTCGCTGCTTGGCCGAGAAAGTGGTCTTGCCGGCAAGTTCGGCAAAGATTTCCTTGCCCTTATCACTGGTGATTGCGTCTGGCGCCTCGGAAATGATGCGGCCGTCCCAGCCCAGAATTGCGCGGTTTGGTAGGTCGAGTTCGCGCCACCAGATAACGTCGGTGACGTCTCCGAAGGTGCAAATCATGGCGATACCGGAACCCTTTTCCTGGCTGGCCAGGCGGTGAGCAACTACTGGAACCTCAACACCGAACAAGGGGGTGGTCACGGTCTTGCCAAATAGTGGCTGGTAACGCTCATCATCTGGGTGGGCAACTAGGGCAACACAGGCTGGAAGAAGCTCTGGTCGGGTGGTTTCGATGAAGATCTTGCCGTCTGGGCCATCAAAGCCAATGCGGTGGTAAGCGCCTGGCTGCTCGCGGTCTTCAAGTTCTGCCTGAGCTACCGCGGTGCGGAAGGTGACATCCCAAAGGGTTGGGGCCATCGACTGGTAAGCCTCGCCGCGCTCAAGGTTTTTTAGGAACGCCTTCTGGCTAACCGCCTGGGCGTCAGGGGAGATGGTCTGGTAGGTCTGTGACCAGTCGACTGAAAGGCCGAGACGACGCCACAGCGCTTCAAACTGCTTCTCGTCTTCGGTGGTCAGCTTCTCGCAAAGTTCGATGAAGTTGCGGCGGCTGATTGGAATCTGGTCGGCTGCCTTGGACGACTTGTTGTCGCCGCCTTCGAATGGAGGCACAAAGTTGGCGTCGTAAGGAAGGCTCGGGTCGCAGCGAACGCCGAAGAAGTTCTGAACGCGGCGCTCGGTCGGTAGACCGTTGTCGTCCCAGCCCATTGGGTAGTAGACCTCTTTGCCCAGCATGCGCTGGAAACGTGCGACGACGTCGGTGTGGGTGTAGCTAAAAACGTGACCAACGTGAAGAGAGCCGGAGACGGTTGGCGGTGGTGTGTCAATCGAATAGATGTTGGCACGCTCGGCATTGCGATCGAATGAGTACACGCAGTCTGCGTCCCACTTTTCGGCCCATTTGGTCTCGAGACCTTCCACGCTGACCTTTTCGGGTGCGGTGGCAGGCATGAGGAATGCAGAAGAATGTTCAGTCACGTGGGAGTCTCCAAAACTAGCGTTCTAATAAGGTTAACATTGACTTAGAAAACCTTTTGTAAGCCAGAAAGCCCCAAATGTATCCAAAGAGCCAAAACTCTGCAACGCCCGGTGTTAATCCTTCTCCGAGTTTCCCAGAGCTTGAGCAGGGAATTCTGGCTTTTTGGAAGAGCGACGACACTTTTCAGGCCTCGATTGATCAGCGTGATCGCAACAACGAGTTCGTTTTCTACGACGGCCCTCCGTTTGCTAACGGCCTTCCTCACTACGGTCACCTCCTAACCGGTTATGCGAAAGACATGGTCCCTCGCTACAAGACCATGAAGGGTTTCCGTGTCGAGCGCCGCTTTGGTTGGGACACCCACGGTCTTCCCGCAGAGGTTGAGGCCGAGCGTCAGCTAGGTATTTCCGGTCGTCTCGAGATCGAGAAGTTCGGCATTCAAAAGTTCAACGACACCTGCAAGTCGTCGGTTCTCCGCTACACCGAGGAATGGCGCGAGTACATCACCCGCCAGGCTCGCTGGGTCGACTTCGACAACGACTACAAGACCCTGGACAAGGACTACACCGAGAGCGTGCTCTGGGCGTTTAAGGAGCTTCACAAGAAGGGCCTGATCTACGAAGGCTTCAAGGTTTTGGCTTACTGCTGGCGTTGTGAGACGCCGCTTTCGAACCACGAACTTCGAATGGACGACGAGGTTTACAAGAACCGCCAGGACCAGACCGTTACGGTTACTTTCCCAATTCTTGAGGGGGAGCGGTTCGCTGGCGTGAAGCTGCTCGCCTGGACGACGACTCCTTGGACCCTTCCAACCAACTTTGCTTTGGCCGTTGGCCCGAACATTGAGTATGCGGTTGTAAACGGCTACCTACTTTCGAAGAACCTAATTGGCGCTCACTTCAAGGAACTTGGTTTTGAGTCGGTTGAAGATGCCCAAGCTGCTGTAACCGAGACCGTCATGGGTTCAGAACTTGACGGCATTCGCTACCAGCGCCTCTTCGACTACTACTCAGACACTGAGAAGTTTGGAACCGAAAACGCCTGGAAGGTTGTCGTCGATGACTACGTTGGCGATGGCGACGGAACCGGAATTGTTCACCAGGCCCCTGCCTATGGTGAAGACGACCAGCGAGTTTGTGAAGCTGCCGGAATTCCAGTCATCATCTCAGTTAACGAGCGCGGCGAGTTCAATTCAATCGTTTCCGATTTCGCTGGAAAGCACGCGTTTGATGCCAACAAGGACATCATTGTTTGGCTCAAGGAAAACGGTCGCCTCTTCAAGCAGGCGTCCTATGACCACCCATACCCTCACTGCTACCGATGCAAGAACCCGCTGATCTACAAGGCGGTTTCGTCATGGTTTGTGGAAACCACCAAGGTTCGCGACCGCATGTTGGAGCTGAACCAGGAAATCGACTGGACTCCAGATCACACCAAGGATGGCTCGTTCGGTAAGTGGCTTGAAAATGTTCGCGACTGGGCGATTAGCCGCAACCGTTTTTGGGGTGCACCGATTCCGGTTTGGAAGTCGGACGACCCTGCCTACCCGCGCGTCGATGTTTACGGTTCGCTAGACGAGCTCGAAGCCGATTTTGGCGTTCGTCCTAGTGATTTCCACCGACCAATCATCGACGACCTGACCCGACCAAACCCAGACGACCCGACCGGTAAATCCACCATGCGCCGTGTTCCAGAAGTTTTGGACTGCTGGTTCGAATCTGGTTCGATGCCTTTTGCCCAGGTGCATTATCCGTTTGAGAATCAGGAATGGTTCGAGAGCCACAACCCTGGCGACTACATCGTTGAGTATGTTGGCCAAACTCGTGGCTGGTTCTACACCCTGCACGTTCTAGCCACCGCGCTATTCGATCGTCCGGCGTTCAAGACCGCGATCAGCCACGGAATCATCCTTGGTAACGACGGCCAGAAGATGTCGAAGTCGCTTCGCAACTACCCAGACGTCAACGAGGTATTCGACCGCGACGGCGCCGATGCCATGCGTTGGTTCTTGCTCTCCAGCCCGATTCTTCGTGGTGGAAACCTAATCGTTACTGAGCAGGGTATTCGCGAGGGTGTTCGCCAGTTGCTACTACCGCTGTGGAACTCGTATTACTTCTTTAGCCTGTATGCGAATGCCGCTGGCTACGAAGCGAAATTCTCTACTGAGTCGACCGACGTTCTTGACCGATACCTACTGGCCAAGACTCACGACCTAATCGTGAACGTCGAAAAGGCGATGGAAAAGTACGACTCGTACGTTGCCACCAACCTGCTTCGCGACTTTGCCGATGTTCTAACCAACTGGTACGTTCGCCGCTCGCGAGACCGCTTCTGGGATGGTTCACCGGAAGGTTTCGACACTCTCTACACCGTGCTGGAAACCCTTTGCCGAGTTGCCGCTCCACTGCTTCCGATGGTCACCGAGGAAGTTTGGAAGGGTCTAACCAACGGTCGTTCGGTGCACCTAACCGACTGGCCAAACTCTAAGAACTTCCCAGCCGACGACAAGCTGGTTTCGGCGATGGACCAGATCCGTTCGGCGTCATCGGTTTCTAACGCGCTTCGTAAGGCAGCGTCGCTTCGCAACCGTTTGCCACTTGCCAAGTTAACTGTGGTCACGAATGACTCGGGCGATCTCGAGCAGTTCACCTCGCTACTTGCCGACGAACTTAACGTGAAGGCAATTGAACTGGTTGAGCTAGACGAAACCTCTGGCGAGCGTTTCGGCGTTGTAAAGCAACTAACCGTGAACTCTCGTGTGGCTGGTCCACGCCTGGGTGCTGGTGTTCAGCACGTCATTCGAGGAGCCAAGTCGGGTGCCTGGTCGCTAGTGGATGGCAAGGTTGTTGTCGATGGCGTTGAACTTCTCGAAGAGGAATACGAATTGGCTCTGGTTGCCGACCTTTCATCGGGCGACAGCAAAAACCTGATTGGCATTTTGCCTTCTGGCGGTTTCGTAATTCTCGATGGAGATGTAACTCCAGAGCTGGAAGTTGAAGGTGCCGCCCGCGACCTGATTCGTGCGATTCAGCAGACCCGTAAAGACACCGGACTTGATGTTAGTGATCGCATTCGTTTGACCATCGCTGCCGATGAAGCCACATTGAATGCAATTGCTGCGCACGAAGAGTTAATCAAGTCGGAGACTTTGACCCTCGAATTGGTTACGTCACTGACTTCCGGAGATGCTCAGATTTCGGTGGCCAAGCTTTGATCAAAACCGTAAAAGACGTTGAGCAGGCACTTCTGGCTCGAATGCCAGAGCATGAGTTGCGCCCGCGTCTTGAGCCAACTGCTCGTGCTGCTGCGCTGCTCGGCGACCCTCAGAAGCTTTACCGAATTATTCACGTAACGGGAACGAACGGTAAAACCTCTACCACTCGAATGATTGACCGCATTTTGCGTGAGCACTCACTTCGAGTTGGGCGCTTCACCAGCCCGCACCTAACTAAGCTCAATGAGCGAATTGCCATCGACGGCGACTTGGTGACCGATGAAGTTTTGGTTGAAATCTGGAACGACATTGAACCGATTCTAAAACTTGTTGACGCCGAGTTGGATGCCGAAGGGGAGCAGGCCCTTACCTACTTCGAAGCCTTGACGTTGCTGGCATTCTCGATTTTTGCAGATGCACCAGTCGATGTTTTGGTGCTCGAGGTTGGAATGGGTGGCGAGTGGGATTCCACAAACGTAGCCGATGGCGACGTAGCTGTATTCACACCGATTGCTATCGATCACGCCGACCGCCTGGGTCACACAATTACCGAAATCGCTAAGACCAAGGCCGGAATCATTAAGCCAGGCGCTGTAGTAGTTTCGGCAAAGCAGTCCCCGGAAGCTATGTTTCAGCTGCAAGCTAAGACTAAAGAGATCGCCGAGCGACTTGTTTCTAACGGAAATGATTTCGAAGCTTTCAACGTGATTCCTGAGGTCAAGGGTCAGCGCTTTGCTCTGAAAACTTTGGCTGGGGAATACACCGACCTATTCATGCCGCTTTACGGAGAGCACCAAACCGAGAACGCCGCGCTTGCGGTTGCCGCGGTAGAGGCATTCCTCGGTAACGGCGAGCGTCGAATCTTGGACGACATTGTTCGTGTTTCCTTTGCAGACATCGCATCCCCTGGACGACTTCAGGTGGTCAGTCGCGAGCCTCTAACAATTGTGGATGGCGCTCACAACCCGCACGGTGTCTCTTCGCTTGCCAAGGCTTTGAAGCAGAGTTTCAATGCTCCTCGTGCAGTTGGTGTGGTTGGAATTTTGAACGGTAAAAACGTCGACGAGATGCTTGAGACTCTTTCGTCAAGTTTCGAACACGTGATCATTACAGCTTCTAAATCTGACCGTTCGGTCGATAAAGAGGAACTTGCAGGCATGGCTGCAAAATTCTGGGGAGCCGAAGCGATTTCAGTCTCATCGAGTGTTTCTAAAGCGATTCAGGATGCACGTGAGCTTGTGGCCGAATCAGACCTAGAGGCAATCGTGGTAACCGGTTCACTTAGCGTCGTTGGGGAAGCTCTGGCAATGGTTCAAGAGGAGAACAATGAAGACTAAATCACTCAAGCGCAGCCTTGGCTCGATGGCTTTGGCTTTCGAATCGTTTGTCGTATTTTTCGCAATGCTGGCCGCCTTCGGTTTGAAGCTCGCCGATGGTGCAACCGTTTGGGTTATTGGTTTGAGTATTTCGATCGTAATGATTTTGCTGCCGGGCGTGCTTGGCAAAAAAGGCACCTACGCGTTCGGCTGGGCACTTCAGGTTCTTCTTCTTGGAATCTCAATCTTCACAATTGCGTATAGTCCGCTGGGTTATGGCTACCTGGTCTTTTCGCTTATTTTCATTGGTGTCTGGGCTTGGGCAATGATTGCCGGAAGCACAGTCGATGCAGCCAACCGAGTTTTACAAAATCAAGCCGATGAGCAGAATGGTATCGAGGAGAACAAATGAGCCAAGCAACCCTAGTTTTAGTTAAGCCAGACGGCGTAAAGCGCAACCTGATCGGTGAAATCATCGCTCGCTGCGAAGCCAAAGGTTATGTAGTTGCCGATCTTCGACTGGTTCACCCAACCAGAGAGCTTCTGGCGCAGCACTACGCCGAGCACGAAGGCAAGCCGTTCTACGAGCCGTTAGTTGAGTTCATGTTATCCGGCGCTGTTGTAGCAATTCGCCTGGAGGGTAACCGAGTCATTGAGGGTTTCCGCTCGCTAGCCGGAACCACCGACCCAACCACTGCGGCACCTGGAACCATTCGTGGCGACCTAGGACGCGACTGGGGTCTAAAGGTTCAGCAGAACTTGGTTCACGGAAGCGACTCGGAAGAGTCAGCTGCTCGCGAGCTTGCGCTCTGGTTTTAGGGTTTAGCTCCCAAAAAGAATGTGCCAGCTGCTCCAGAAGGAGATGATGATGGCAATTACGGCTAGAAACTCGGTTCCAAGGATGTACGCCCAGGCATAGCCTTCAGATCGCACAAACAAGCCAACGGTTTTCACCGGGACATCGATGATTCCCTCGGCGCCCGCCCAAATTAGCGTCTTCCAGAACAATGGGATCATAGCAATCCAAGCCACCATGCAGTAAGGGCAGAGCACGTGAATCACGAAAGTACTCTGTGTGAAGAGCCAAAGAACGAAAACCAGTCCCATCGAAATGCCGACCAGGTACATTCTCCAGAACCACTGTTGGAACTTTGCGCCTGCTAGAACCGCGAAACCAACGAAGATTGGGGCGGTAAATGCCATCAGCCCAATGAACGAATTTGGGAAGCCGAAGAGGCTGGCTTGAGCCTTGGCCATTACCTTGCCACAGGAAATGAACGGGTTCATGTCGCAACTCAGGACGGCGTCTTTGTTTAGGAGCAGGTGGATTTTTTCAACCGAAAGCGCGAAGGCTGCAAATAGGCCGATGAAGCCATAAATGATGGTTCCGACGGCAAAAGACTTTGATGGGCTCGCGACGACATCGTCGGTGGTTTGAATGTTGCTCACCATTTAAGTATCGCACCGTGTCATACTTGAACTAGCTCCGAATCGCACCACACGCGATGAAGCTAAAGATTTTTCGGGGAAACCGATGACAGCGTAAGACCCACGTAGGCAGCCTAGGCAGAACCCGAGTAGAGAAGTTTGGTCAACCAAAAGGTTGATCGTTGATATTTGAGCAATTGCTCTGGTGAGTGTGGCCCAGAAAATTGCGGCACGGAGAAACACCATGGCTAGAAAAAAAGCCGAAGCACCTGTAGAAGTTCCTGTAGTAGAAACTCCAGCGGAAAAGAAGCCAACTCGCGCGCGTAAGCCAAAGGTTGAAGCACCTGTCGAAGCCCTAGTTGCTAAAGCGCCGAAGGCTGCCAAGGCGCCAAAGGCCGAGGTAACCCCACCTTCAGCTACTTCGCTGTTGTTTATGGCTCCAGATCTTCCAACGCCGGTTATTGACCCAAAGCGCAACAAGCCAGTTGACGATAAGGCTGGCGATGACAGCCACCGCCGCACCCGCACTCGTCGCCGTTCTGGTGAAGATGTTCCTGGTGAAGTGGCACCAAACGCAGTCGTCAAGGTGCGCACCCCTCGCGAACCTAAAGAGCCGAGCAACGAGCCACAGAAGGTTCGCGGATCAACCCGCCTAGAAGCTAAAAAGCAGCGTCGACGTGACGGCCGTGACGCTGGTCGTCGCCGTAACACCGTGACCGAGAGCGAGTTCCTGGCACGCCGCGAAGCTGTTGACCGCACCATGGTCGTGCGCTCAAAAGACGGCAAAATTCAGATCGGTGTTCTCGAAGACAACATTCTGGTTGAGCACTACGTAGCCAAGTCCTCTGAAGCATCGCTAATTGGCAATGTTTACCTGGGCAAGGTTCAGAACGTACTTCCTTCAATGGAAGCAGCCTTCGTAGACATCGGCCGCGGCCGCAACGCAGTACTTTACTCGGGTGAAGTTGATTGGGAGTTGGCAGAGACCGGAAACCAGCCACGCCGTATTGAACTTGCACTGAAGTCTGGCGACACCGTCCTAGTTCAGGTAACCAAGGACCCGGTAGGGCAGAAGGGTGCCCGACTAACCTCGGCCGTTTCGCTTCCTGGTCGCTACTTGGTTTACGTGCCAAACGGCAGCATGAACGGGATCTCACGCAAGCTACCGGAAACCGAGCGCACTCGCCTAAAGCGCATCTTGAAGGAAGTACTTCCTGAAGATGCCGGCGTAATCGTTCGTACCGCAGCTGAAGGTGCAACCGAAGAGCAGCTAACCCTCGATGTTCAGCGTTTGCAGAAGCAGTGGGACGAAATTCAGAAGAAGGTCGCCAAGTCTCAGGCGCCACTTCTGCTACACCACGAGCCTGACCTACTTATTAAGATCATCCGCGACGTTTTCAACGAAGACTTCCAAAAGTTGGTTATCTCTGGCGACGACGCCCGCGAAGCAATCGAAAGCTACCTAGCCGCTGTTGCACCAGACCTACAGGAGCGTGTTGAGAACTACACCGGCGACCGCGATATCTTCGATGAATACCGCGTAGGGGAGCAGATCTACAAGGCGCTTGAGCGCAAGGTTTACCTTCCATCGGGCGGTTCACTAGTTATCGACCGCACCGAGGCTATGACCGTGGTCGACGTCAACACCGGAAAGTTTGTTGGTTCCGGTGGAAACCTGGAAGAGACAGTTACTAAGAACAACTTGGAAGCTGCCGAAGAAGTGGTTCGCCAACTTCGTTTGCGCGACATCGGTGGCATCATCGTCATCGACTTCATCGACATGGTTTTGGAAAACAACCGCGACCTAGTGCAGCGACGTCTCATGGAATGCCTCAGCCGCGACCGCACTAAGCACCAGGTGGCAGAAGTTACCTCACTCGGTTTGGTTCAGATGACTCGCAAGAAGCTCGGTATCGGGCTATTGGAAACTTTCTCGGAAGCCTGTGATATTTGTGCCGGCCGCGGTGTGATCGTTCACCACGAGCCACACATGCGTCCAAGCAACAACCGCTCGGAGCAGGCTCCAAAGGAGTCGGGCAACGGCAACAACAATGGTGGTGGCAAGAACAAAAAGAACCGCAACCAGCCACCAAAGCAAGAAGTTGCCAAGGTTGTTACTGCGGAAACTGCCGTTCAGATCAACAGTGTTGTAGCTCAAATTGCTGCCAGCACCATTGCAAATGCGCCTGCAGAAGAAAAGACTCTCGACAAGGTACTTGAAGCTCTTCCAGAGCCAACCGTGCCTGGTGCGAGTAAAAAGAAGTCCAAACGAGTAACCTCGGGCGGCATAGTTACCCCTCAAGCACAAACAGAAACCGAAAAGAACGACTAAACCTGTTTGACTAGCGGGCAGGTTTGCCTGTAAAGTTGAGTAGTTGCCCGCTGTGTATTCGCGGGTGGTCATCAAGTCTTTTAGAAAAAGGTAAAACCGTGGTTTACGCAGTTGTTCGATCTGGCGCTCGCCAGGAGAAGGTGTCAGTTGGCACCATCGTGACCCTTGACCGTCTGAAGTCGGCTGAAGGTGAGACCATCACCCTTCCAGCTCTTCTGCTAGTTGACGGCGAGAAGGTAACCACCGATGCTGCGGCTCTAGCCAAGGTAAAGGTTTCCGCAAAGGTCCTTGGCGACCTACGTGGTCCAAAGATCATCATCCAGAAGTACAAGAACAAGACCGGCTACAAGACCCGCCAGGGTCACCGCCAGGACCTAACCCGCGTCCAGGTCACCGAGATCAAGTAAGGACTGAGCAAAAATGGCTTCCAAAAAAGGTGTTAGCTCTACCCGTAACGGCCGCGACTCAAACGCACAGCGCCTAGGCGTCAAGCGTTACGCTGGCCAGGTTGTAAACGCAGGCGAGATTATCGTCCGTCAGCGTGGCACCCACTTCCACCCGGGCGTAAACGTAGGCCGCGGCAAGGACGACACTCTGTTCGCTCTTTCTGCTGGTGCCGTTGAGTTCGGTGTCAAGGGTGGTCGCCGAGTCGTAAACATCGTTGCGGCTTAGTCGAAAGACAAGACTTTTGGAAGGCGAGCCAATTGGCTCGCCTTCTATCTTTTTAGAGAGGTGTAGGTAATGATTCAATTCGTTGATCAGGTGACCCTTCACCTGCGCGCTGGTAACGGCGGCGACGGCTGTGTTTCGATCAAGCGTGAGAAGTTCAAGCCACTGGCTGGCCCAGACGGCGCCGATGGCGGCAACGGTGGCTCAATCAGCCTTGTTGCCGACCCAGACGTAACCACATTGCTCGAATACCACTTCCGCCCAAATCAATCGGGTGGCGATGGTGCCGATGGCGCTGGAGACTTCCGCAATGGCGCGCACGGCAAAGACGTAATCCTTCCGGTACCGGTTGGCACCGTCGTTAAGGACGCCAAGGGCAAGCTAATTGCCGACCTAGACGAAGCCGGCATGACCCTCCTTGTGGCCGAAGGTGGTCAGGGTGGTCTTGGTAACGCCGCGATCTCAAGCCTCAAGCGCAAGGCTCCAGGTTTTGCACTTTTGGGTGTTCCAGGTTGGTCTGGAAACGTAATTCTTGAACTTAAAACCGTTGCCGATGTTGCTTTGGTCGGTTATCCAAGCGCCGGTAAGTCAAGCTTGATTGCCGCTATGTCGGCAGCTCGCCCAAAGATTGCCGATTACCCATTCACCACCTTGCACCCAAACCTCGGTGTGGTTCAGGCCGGTGAAAGCCGTTACACAATCGCCGATGTTCCAGGACTCATCGAAGGTGCTAGCAAGGGCAAGGGCCTCGGCCTTGAATTCCTGCGTCACGTTGAGCGTTGCGCTGCTTTGCTACACGTTCTCGACTGCGGAACCTTGGAGTCTGACCGCGACCCAATCACCGACCTAGACAAGATCCTGCACGAGCTTCGTGAATACGAAGTGCCAGAGGGTCAGGTTCCACTTGTAGAGCGTCCACAGCTAATCGCCTTGAACAAGGTGGACATGCCAGACGCCAAGGAAATGGCAGAGTTTGTAAAGGCCGACCTTGAAGCGCGTGGCTACCAGGTATTCGAGGTTTCAGCAGTTAGCCGCGAGGGCCTCAAAGAGCTCAATTACGCGCTTGCCAAGCTTGTCGAAGACCACCGCAAAGATATTGCCGCCAGCGCACCACCTCGCCAAAAGGTCCAGCTGATGCAGGCCAAGCGTCGTAGTGGCGAAAAGGAATTCGAAGTCACCCAGGAAATGTGGGGAGACGAAATTGTTTACCGCATCGTTGGTTCAAAACCAGAGCGCTGGGTTGCTCAAACCATGTTTGGTAACGAAGAAGCAGTTGGTTACCTAGGCGACCGATTAGCCAAGCTTGGTATCGAAGATGAGCTATACCGTGCCGGAGCCATCGGTGGCGACACCGTGGTAATTGGCCCAGGTAATGGCGTCGTCTTTGACTGGGAGCCAACCATCAACGCTGCTGCTGAACTTATCTCCGGCCCTCGTGGAACCGATGCTCGAATCGATACTCGCGAGCGTCGCACCACTAAGGAACGTCGTGCCGACTACGAAGAGATGATGGACCAGCGCGCAGCACTTCGTGACGAGTTCGAAAAAGAACGCAAAGCCGGCAAATGGAGTGTTGACCGAGAAATTTCGGGGGATAAGTAATGGCCATTTTCGACGCCCGCGAAATTCCAACCGCAAAGCGCATCGTTGTCAAAGTTGGCTCGTCTTCAATTAGCGGTGCCAACGCCGGCCAGCTGGAAACACTGGTTTCGGCTCTCGCCGCAGCTCACGCCAATGGCAGCGAAGTTGTCCTAGTTTCTTCGGGCGCTATCGCAACCGGTATGCCGCTTCTAAATCTAGAATCCAAGCCTGAAGATCTTGCTACCAGCCAAGCCCTAGCATCGGTTGGCCAAAGCCGGCTCATCGCCAGATACCAGACTGAACTAGAGAAGTCGAAGATTGTGGCTGGTCAGGTGCTTTTTACAGCGGCAGACCTAGAACAAATCGAAACCAAGGAAAACGCCAAGCGTGCCATGGATCGTCTGTTGGAACTTCGGGTTCTGCCTATCGTGAATGAGAACGACACGGTCGCAACTCACGAAATTCGCTTCGGCGACAACGACAACCTAGCTGCTCAGGTTGCGATTCTCCTAAACGCTGATGTTCTAATTTTGCTAAGTGACATCGATGCCCTTTACGACCGACCTCCAAAAATCGAAGGCGCTCAGCGAATCGAGTGGGTCACCTTTGAAGATGAACTTGAAGGTATTGAAATTGGTGACACCTCTACCGGTTTTGGTACCGGGGGAGCGCGAACCAAGGTTATCGCGGCAAAGCTTGCCAACTCTCACGGTATTCCTGTGCTCCTAACCGATACTCACAAGGTTGCCGAGGCACTTGCCGGCGGCCGAGTTGGCACCTGGTTTGAGCAGCAGGAAAGTTAGGCTTAAGTCATGAGCGCTCTCGACAACATCCGTCTGGCCAAAGACTCTTACACGGCCATGGGTGTTGCCACGACCTCAAAGAAGAACGATGCTCTGAAAGCAATTGCTCATTTGCTTCCAATTCGCGCTGATGAAATTATCACCGCTAACCGCATCGACATTGAAAACGGAATCGCGAAAGAAATTGGCGATGGGCTGCTGGATCGCCTCATGCTCAACCAAGAACGAATCACCTCACTTGCTAACGCAATCTCCCAAGTTGTTACCCTCCACGACCCAGTTGGTGAAGTCGTGCGCTCCAGCACCTTGCCAAATGGTTTGAAGCTCTCCGAAGTTCGCGTACCTTTTGGCGTAATCGGAGCAATTTACGAAGCCCGCCCAAACGTAACTGTTGACCTAACTGCACTGGCTATCAAGACCGGAAACGCAATCGTACTCCGCGGTGGAACTGCCGCAGAAAATACCAATCGTGTTCTGGTCAAGCTACTTCAGGATGCCCTCGAATCGGTGGGTCTTCCTCGAAATGCAGTACAAACCGTCGACGACTTCGGTCGTGAAGGTGCCACCGCGATGATGCATGCCCGCGGACTTATCGACGTTCTGATTCCTCGAGGCTCGGCAAACCTAATTCAAACTGTGATTGAGGAATCTAAGGTGCCGGTTATTGAAACAGGGGCCGGCGTTACCCACGTATTCCTTGATGAAACAGCACGCGAAGACTGGGCAATCGACATCGTTTTCAACTCAAAGACTCAACGTGTGAGCGTCTGCAACTCTCTGGAAACCTTGCTCGTCCACGAAAAGATTGCCGAAAGCATCCTTCCAAAGATTTTCGAAAAACTGGCCGAGAAGAGCGTTGTGCTTCATGGCGATGAAACAGTTACCAAAATCGACCCAAGCGTCATTCCAGCCACCGAGGCTGATTGGGCTACCGAGTACCTTGCTCAAGAGCTCTCGGTAAAGGTTGTCAAAAACTTAGACGAAGCGATCGACCACATTAACAAGTACTCGACCCACCACACCGAGTCGATCATTACCGAAAACGAAGCACATGCTGAGCGATTCTTGGCTGAGGTGGATTCTGCGGCAGTTATCGTCAACGCTTCAACTAGATTTACCGACGGCGGCGAGTTTGGTTTCGGTGCCGAAGTTGGTATCTCGACCCAGAAGCTTCACGCCCGCGGACCAATGGGTTTGCAAGAACTGACCAGCACCAAATGGCTTATTCGTGGCAATGGCCAGATTCGCGCCTAAACTATTAGCAGAACTCAAATAGGAGACGAAATGCAGTACGTAGCAGAAGCAACAACCAAGTTTGTAGCACCTTTCCCAACCGTGGTTTACGGCGTTATCGCTATCGCCATCTTCCTTCTGCTTGGATTCGTTACCTGGTCTTACCGCGACGTAGCTAACCGTCACGAAAACAAGTCGCACGACTCGAAGGGTCACCACTAAGTCGCTTTAGTGCGACCGGTGCATACCCATGACACGTTTGGGAGTGATGGGTGGCACTTTTGACCCTATCCACCACGGTCACTTGGTTGCAGCCAGCGAAGTAGCCTCAGCTTTCAAGCTTGATGGCGTTCTATTCGTTCCAACTGGTGAGCCTTGGCAGAAAGCCAAAGTCACGAATAGCGAGCACCGCTACCTGATGTCGGTTATTGCTACTGCATCTAACCCACGCTTCACCGTTAGCCGAGTCGATATCGATCGTGACGGACCCACCTACACAGTCGACACTCTAAAAGACATCCAGGCTGCCTACCCGGACGCTGAGTTGTTCTTCATTACTGGCGCCGACGCGATCAAGCAGATCCTCGAATGGAAAGATGTCGACGACATTTGGCCTTTGGCTCACTTTGTTGCCGTTACCCGCCCTGGTCACAAATTGGAACTTCCAAAGGCTCCGGCTGGAGCCATCAGCGTCCTTGAAATTCCAGCCCTAGCCATTTCGTCGACTGATGTTCGTGCTCGCGTAGCTAGCGGCGAACCGGTTTGGTATCTGGTTCCCGACGGTGTGGTGCAATATATTGGTAAACATAACCTTTATCAGGTAACCAATCGATGACAAACGACGCAGACTACGAGCTATGGGCCGCCATGATGGCCGACGACGAACCGGTCGTTGAAACCCCAGTACCCGTTGTGGAACCTCAGGTGATAACTCAGGCACCCCCGGAACCGATTGCTGAACCGCCTAAGTTCTTTCCACCAACCCCGGTTTCACCGGTCTCTAAAGACGTTTCACAATACGAAGACGAAACTCATGTCTTCGTGCCGTTCGAGCAGGTGACTCTTACCGAGCCTCCAGTTCCTGTAACTCCGGAAGTACAGCTGCCCGAGGTGCTTCCCGAAGTCCAAGAATTAGACGAAGAAGAGGTTGAGTTTTCGGCAAGCCTTTTCAAGGAGCCTCAAACTAATTCGATCATCGTGCCTGAGGTTCCAGATGCGCTAAACGCTGACATCGTTACCGAATCCGGAGAAATCCTAAAGACCGGCGCGATTGACATGCCGATTCTTAGCAACACCGGCAGCATTCCAATCATCACGATCACCCCTGATGAAGTGGATGAAGAAGCTATCAAAGCGGACATGGGTGATGAAACCACCGGCGGCATCCCACCGATCCGTTCTGGTTCGGTAATGAACTCAAGCGCTCGAGTTGGCGTTCTTCCAATTAAAAACCGTCGTAGTGAAGGTCAGACTATTCTGCTTGCGACCACCTCAATCTTGCTCGTTGCTCTAGGTGCCGGTCTAATTGCCGCCAACTGGCTCGGGCTACTCTAAAACGAAAAAGGAACATGACAGCCACTCCAGAAGCAATCAAAATCACCAACCTCGCAGCACAAACAGCAGCCGATAAGCAAGGTGAACAGCTAGTGGCAATCGACGTCACGTCGGTCAATCCTTTGAACGATGTTTATCTCTGGGTTTCAGCAAAGAACGAGCGCCTAGTTTCTGCAATCGCCGACGAAATCGAATACAAGCTCCAGGAAGTTGGGGTTGAAGCTCGTCGTCGCGAAGGCAAGACCACGAGTCGCTGGATCATGCTCGACTTCGGCGACCTAGCAGTTCACGTAATGCACGAAGAAGAGCGCATGTACTACACCCACGAACGACTATTCGGCAGTTGCCCAACCATTCAACTGGACATCACCGAATAGCTTTTTGTAGTAAAGTGGAGAAGTTGCCTGGCAACAATCCGGGCCTGTGGCGCAGCTGGTAGCGCACCTGCATGGCATGCAGGGGGTCAGGGGTTCAAATCCCCTCAGGTCCACCAAAATTAGAAAAGCCACTCTTCGGAGTGGCTTTTCTTTTTAGCAGCAGTGTTTGGCGTCGATCTCTTTGACCTTGTTCACGCGACGGGCATACTTCTCTTCGGTGAGGCCCATCCACTCGGTGGTCATCCAAACTTTGACGATTTCCAGGGCGATAGCTTCGCCGATGATTTTTCCGCCGATGCAGAGGACGTTTGTGTCTGAGTGAGAGCGAGCTAGCTCTGCGCAAAATGAGTCCTGGCAGACTGCTGCGAAGATACCTTTGACCTTATTGGCGATCATCGCGGAACCGTATCCAACTCCATCCACGAAGATGCCACGTTCGCATTCACCGTTTGAAACGGCTAGGGCGGCGGGGTAGACGTAGTCGGGGAGGTCGGCTGCGTCTGAGGTGTGGGTTCCAAAGTCATGGACTTCGTGACCCATACTTTCGAGAAGTTTGGTGATGGTCTTCTTCAGTTCGAGACCAGCGTGGTCTGAGGCCATTGCAATTTTCATTAGTTCTCGATTCTGATTCGCTTGATCTTGCTGGTGAAACCAGCTTCCAAGGTGAAGTTCTTGGGTTTGAGGTTTAAGTGTGAGGCTAGAACTTTTATTACCGCGTCGTTTGCTTTTCCGTCTACGGCTCGTTCTTGAACGTAGACGGTGTATTGCTCGTCAATTTGTTCAACCAATGGCCCTTTCTTGGAACCTGGTTTCACGGTGACGGTAATTCGCATGAGATTGAGTTTAGTAAGGGCAATTACTTCAAACGGGTCTTCTTTTCTTCCCGTGGTGCAGGGGTAGACTTTGGTTATGTTCTTAGGGGGAATTTTGAAAAAATTAATTATGTATTTATCAGCCTTTGTTTTGGTCATCGGCTCCGGGACGTCGGCCTCAGCAACAATTCAAGGCCCAAGCGATTTTTTATCGACGTTCGAGCAACTTGACGTCTCAGGGATAGTAGCGGATGTCCGGACAAAAGATCGGGCTGCGGCAATTATGGACGAATTTTCACAATCAGTTGATAAGTCTGCATTTCTCCAGGGTCTCAACTTAGATGATTTGAAGATTTTCAAAGTTTCAAATCAGGTAAGTTCTTACGAGTCAACTTTTGTGAAATCCGATGCTTCACCTGCGCCTCTCGTTAGTTCCTATGCTGTTGTCTCTCCAAGTTGCTATTCGGGCACACTTTATAGATCTGGTCAAGACATTTTCGGAATCACGCTTTGGGAATTTGGTATCAAAGGAAGCTGGTGTGGCCTTTTCAGTTCGGTAAGTTCGCCAAAGGTTGTGACCGTATTTCCTACTTTCACAGCTCCTGGTTGGGTTGCTTCTGGGCTATTAGATAAGGGCGCAAGTCTCTATAGCAACACGGCGCGTATCTACGGGCAGTATCGATTCGACCTGAATTTAGTCGGTTGGAATGTTCAGTCCGTCTATCCTTGTGGGCGAATCACAGGATATGTTTCGGGGTCTTATTCTGGGTCGACAGCTTGCGGCCCGTTTTAAGGTTTTTAGTTCCAGTAATTTCAGGAATCGCGTTTGGGATAGCCCTCTTTATCCCACTGATCGGTTTATCTCTTAGTGCGATGTGCTTTTTGGTAGCTGTCAAAACTAAATTTGAGTCAATTTTTATTTATATTCTGAATAGCGCAACCTTCGTTACTGCCACTTGGTTTCTATTTATGCAAAGTGTGCCTAGTGATTCCTTTAAACTTGGAGGATGAATTACCGCGGATACTCACGAGAGCAAATTGCTGGCTTTATTGACCACACCGTTTTGAAGCCGGCTGCTTCCTCTGATGACATCCGAGCGGCAGTCGCGGTTGCTATCGAGGCTAATGTTGCTGCGGTTTGCTTCCGTCCGTCAGACGTGGTTTTGGCTAAGGAATTACTTGTCGATTCATCGGTTGATTTGGCAACCGTGGTTGGTTTCCCGCATGGAACCAACGAGTCTTACGTGAAGGCTTTTGAGACGTCACTTGCAGTTTCGCAGGGCGCGAATGAGATTGACATGGTGATTCACATCGGCCACCTCATTGAGGGTCGCGATGATTTGGTTTTGGCCGACATCAAAGCGGTCGTTGAGGCAGCCGATGGTGCACTGGTCAAGGTGATTCTTGAGACTTCTGAGCTGACGGATGAGCAGATTGTTCGTGCTTGTGAGCTTTCGCGTGATGCGGGTGCTGGCTATGTTAAAACGTCAACCGGCTTTGCCTCTGGAGGAGCGAACGCTCACGTTGTATCGCTCATGGCTAAGACTGTGCCAGGGCTCGGCGTGAAGGCTTCTGGAGGGGTTAGAACCCTGGATCAGCTCATCGATATGGTTGAGGCTGGCGCAACCCGTGTTGGCGCTTCTGGCACTCTTTCGATTCTTGAGGAATTTGATTCAAAAATCTAGTCAAGGTGTGCTTTACTTAAGTCATGACTGAGAAGCAACCAGTACTTTATTTATCGCACGGAGCTCCGCCGCTACTAGACGACGAGCTCTGGATGAACCAATTGGCCAAGTGGTCTGGTTCGGTGGGTAAGCCGCGAGGGATCGTCATAGTTTCAGCCCACTGGGAGTCGGCTCCGATTTCTATTTCGGCAACCGCCGCTAACACTCCATTGATTTACGACTTCGGTGGTTTCTCGCCGAAGTTCTACAACATGAAGTACGAAACTCCGGACGCAACCTCGCTGGGCGACCTAGTGGCATCGATGATGCCTGACAACGAGCCGCTACACCGCCATGCCACCCGAGGCTTGGACCACGGTGCTTGGGTGCCACTAAAGGTGATGTACCCAGACGCTGACATTCCGGTCGTTCAGCTTTCGATGCCAACCAGCGACCCAGTGAAGTTGATGGAACTTGGTGCTCGTTTGAAGCCGCTGCGCGATCAGGGTGTTCTAATCATTGGCTCTGGCTTCATGACTCACGGTCTGCCATTTATTCGCGACTGGCGTATTGATGCCGATGCTCCAGCCTGGTCAGCCGAGTTTGACGCATGGTCGCTTGAGGCGATGCAAAAGGGTGATGTTGATTCATTGATCAACTACAAAACCCAAGCCCCTGGAATGCCTTACGCGCACCCAACCGTAGAGCACTTCACCCCGTTGTTCATCACTCTTGGTGCCGCTACCAACCCAGAAGCTCCGGTTGATCAGAAGATTGCCGGCTACTTCATGGGTCTTTCTAAGCGCTCAATTCAGGCTGCTTAGACCACTCGCTCCAAAGAGCTCTGAGATCCCAAGCGTTCTCCGCCATTAGGGAAACTCCGTTGATTCCCGTGCGCCTAGTTTTGCCGGCAATTAGCAGCAACCTGGTGTTGAACAGGATGTGGCTGGAACGCGCCTGAGCTTCGTCAAAGAAAGTGGCATCGGCGGTTCCATGGCCATCGTCCAAGCTGATGAACACCACTCGTTTACCGGAGCGCATTGGTGGAGTTTGGGTGGCAACTCGCACGCCGGCGATTAGAACCTCCGATTTGTTTCTAACGCTTAGAAGTTCGCTTGAATTGATCACACCCATGGCATCGAGCATTGGTCGGAACTGTTCGATTTGATGCTCGGTCACATCCATCTTCAAGATATCCAGCTCGGCTTGAAGTTTCTCTTCCTTAGTGAGGTCTTCACCCCTCGGTAATTGTTCTTTCAGGTCGAAGTCGAACGCAAACTGATTCGGGTCTTCCTTGGTTCGGTTCTTGAGAAGGTTCAGTTCCTTGACTCGTTGCATGATGTCGCCGCGGTTGTGCCCGGAGTGTTTGGCGAGTTCGTCTAGGGCGCCAACCAGTGCGAGATTGCTTAGGGTTCGGCGGCTGGGTTTTGCTCGCAGATAGAAATCGGCGATGTCTAGGTAGGGTTGCTCTGCGATGATCCGCTGAACCTCGGTGTCGCTGATTCCCTTCACATCGGTGAGTGACATTCTCACCCCGAATTCACGGGTTCCGGGAACCGGTTGCACGAGAAATTCGTCGGAAGACTTATTCACGTCGATCGGTAGTAATTTCACCCCAAGTCTTCTAGCTTCGGCAACCAGTAGGCGTCTCGGATACATGCCTGGATCGTGTGTGAGAAGACCAGCCAGGAATTCGGTGGGGTAGTGGGTCTTGAGCCAAGCGCTCTGGTAGGTGGGCAGTGCAAAGGCGGCGCCGTGTGCTTTACAAAAACCGAAACTCGAGAAGCTAGCCAGAATGGTCCAAACCTTTTCAATGGTGTCTCGGTCGTAACCTCGGGTAGTTGCTTGGGTTTTAAAGAACCGCTCAACACTTTGAGCTACTCGTGGGTCTTCCAAACTGCGACGGAATTCGTCGGCTTTGGCGAGCCCGCAGCCGGTCATCTTGTCGAAAATGCGAAGCACGTGTTCGTGGAAGATGACCACGCCGAAAGTTTCTTGCAGAATCGGCTTCAGGTCCGGGTGAAGGTACTCAGCTTTGGCGAAGCCGTGACGGCCGTCCAAATAGGGCGCAATCATGTTGCCCTTCATGGGTCCTGGTCTAAACAGGGAAATCTGAATGGTCAGGTCATTGAACTCGGTTGGCTGGTGTTTGCCGGTTAGCTCTCGTTGTCCTGGGCTCTCGATCTGGAAGATGCCGAGGGTGTTGGTGGTTCTGATTAGTTCGAAGGTTTGCTGGTCGTCCTTCGGAATGTCGTCGAGTTCCAGAACAATGTCTTTGGTCTTTTCTATCTCACGCACCGCGTAGGCCATGGCGCTTTGCATGCGAACGCCGAGCACATCGAGTTTCAACATACCCATTGGGTCCATGTCGTCTTTGTCGTATTGGCTCATCGGCAGACCCATGCCGCTGGTTTCGACAGGGGTTAGATCCAGCAGGTTTCCATCGCCGAGAATTACCCCGCAAGGGTGCATCGATATGTGTCTTGGAAGTCGGTCGAGCCGTTCGGTGATGTCGACCAGCAGGTTCATTTTGCGATCGGACTCTAGGGCGGCATTTAGTTTGGCGAGTTCCGGTTTGCTCTCGGCGGCGTCGCGGAATTTCCTGGCGCTGAACCGCCACATATTTTTGGCGATGTCGTCGATCTCTTCTTCATCGAGGCCTAACGCAAGACCACTGTCGCGCATGGCTCCGCGGCCGCGATAGGTGGACTGCATGGAGAGCAAGGTCACGCGCTGTGAGCCATAGCGCTTGAAAATCGCTCGATAGATGTCGTGGCGTCTGGCCGACTCAACATCAATGTCGATGTCTGGCAGGCTGGACCGTTCAGTAGATAGGAAGCGTTCGAACAGCAGGTCGTGTTCGATCGGGTCAACTCCGCTGATGCCGAGTAAATAGTTGGTAAGGGAGCCAGCTCCGGAACCTCGGGCGGCAATGCGAATTCGCATGTCTCGAATCATTTGCGCAACATCGGCGACGGTGAGAAAGTATGTGGCGAAGCCGAGTTGGTTGATGGTGATCAGTTCTTTGCTCAGGCGGTGTTTTACATCGAGCAGTTTCTTCTCTTTGGCGTGCGGGTAGCGCCAGTCGATGGCGGTGTGAGCCTTTTGCCAGAGCACTTCGAACGGGTTGCCATCAATTCCGAGTAGAGCCTTTTCGGGAGTTTTCGGTTTACCCCAACCGCAGTCTTTCTCGGGGTTAAGTTCGCACTTTTGCGCCAGCAGTTCGGTGGTGTCCAGTAGTTTCTTGGCGCGGGTTCGATCCTCGGTGATTTCTTCGGCAAGTTTGTGCATCATCTTGGCGGGCTTCAGCCAGCCTTGCGCGTTCGGTTGTGGTTCGAAGTTGCCGAGCGGCTCTAGGTGTCTGGCGGCATCGAGGACGTCGGCGGTTAGCGCGTCGTCGGGGGTTAGGTATCGAACCGCATTCGTTAGAACGGTGGGCACGCCGATGTTGTCGGCCAACTGCAGCATGCGCCTGGCTTGGGTTAGCGAATAGGCTGTGCCGGGTTCGGTGAGGTGGGTGGCTATTTCTACCGCGAGGGCGCCTTTGCCTGGCAGGGTCTTGAGCCATTGAATCAGAAGTCCGGCTGCGGTTGTTCGATCTTCCGTGAGCGCAGCCCTGCCAAAGTTGCTGTCTGGGCCAAGTAGCACGGTGGCCACGGTGAGTCCGTCTCGGTCAACATGTTTCGCAAGTTTGTCTAACCGAATCCCGGCTTCTTTGCGTTTAGTTGTGTTCGCGTCCGAAACCAGGCGGCATAGGGCAGACCAACCGATTCCGCCATCGCCACCGTGAGCGAGAATCACGCAGCGGGCGAGCGGTTCGTCCTGGTTATTCAATATGTTCAAGCTGACCCCGACAATCGGGTTTAGCCCGAGTTTCAGGCAGGCACCGATGTGTTTGATGCTTCCGTAGAGTCCGTTCCGATCGGTAATCGCCAGAGCGCGCTCGGCCCTAGCCGCTGCCGCCTCGGCAAGCAGTTCGGGCCTGGTAACCCCGTAGTGACCCGAAAAGGCCGAAGCTACGTGTAGGTGGGTAAAGCTCACGGATAGACCAGAATCAGGCGCCAGTCGTCGCCGTTTACGGTGTGAATCAGTTCGTATTGCTGGCAGCTCTTCTGGTGTAGGTCGCTGGCTAATAGGCGCCACATTTCGACCTCGATGATGTCGGTGCCGATGCCTCGTTGAGCGCGGCTGGCTTCCTTCCACCACTCACGCCTAGCGAACCAACGCATCGGCTTGTTTGCTACCAGGAAGTTGGCGTTTCGCCACTTGAAACCAATTGGTTCACCGGTGCCATTCACGGCAACGGCTACCTTTTCATCTACGCGAATCATGCGTAACCCTCCCTCAAGTCATTCGAACAATTGTTCGAATATCAAGAGTGTATGAAGGACCACCGACATTGCAAATCGGCTACGGCGTGTTGCCTAAATAGATTTGATGAGGCTCTCGTTATTCACGGAAACCTTGCCAACCTCTGAAGAAACCGGCTGGAACAAAACCTCCTGCATTACCTCGTCTGAACCAGCTGCTGCTGCCTTCAGCAGGTCAAGATCGCCTTCGATGTGCGGGTCAATCCAGGCTTCAAAGGTGTCTGGGGTCAGCAAAACCGGGTTGCGGTCGTGAATGTGGGCAAGTTCAGGAGCTGTGTCCTTGGTGAGCGTGGTTGCCGAAAGGAGCCATTTGCCGTCGGTCGGATTTTTCCACCACTCGTAAAGACCGGCCAGGGCAAACATGCCCTCATCGCCGGCGTGAATGTAGAACGGCTGCTTGGTGCCATCTGGCTTAACCTGCCATTCGTAGTAGCCGCTGGCTGGGATTACACAGCGTCGACGAACTACTGAGTCTCTGAAGGAAGGTTTTTCTAGGATGCTTTCGATTCGACCGTTGATAAGCGGAGCACCAGCGGCATCTTTCGACCAGCGAGGGACCAAACCCCAGCGGGCTGAATGAATTTCGCGGTGCAATTCTCCAATCGGTGAACCATCTGGAGCCTTTTCGAAAGAGCGATCAACCACAATGGCAATCGGCTGGGTGGGCGCCACGTTGTAGCTGATTCCTGGAACGTCACCGACGATTTCGTCCGCTTCAAAAATGGTGAGAATTTCACCAACGGTCTTCGCGACCACAAATCTTCCGCACATGATTACAGCTCCGATGACATTAGTTTTAGACGTCGTTGGAAAGATTCAAGGTGACGCTGTGGTCCAACCAGTCCGCCGAGGTTTACCCAGTCGGTAACCGGGCGAATACCCGAAAGGGAACTTACAACCCAGAGCTCTAGGCCAATCAAATCTTCAGGTCGAACATTTTCGGTGCCAGACGTGTATCCAGCCTGGTTGGCAATGTCGAAAAGATCGGAGCGGGTGACACTAGGTAGCCACCTGGTGTTCTCGTCAGGACCGTACAGAACGTCGTCACGCCACCAAAGCAGGCTTGATAGCGCACCTTCCACAACGTAGCCGTCATCGTTCAAAATGATGGCTTCATCGGCTCCGTGCAGGTTTGCCTTACGTCGAAGAATCGCTCCGTAGGCAAGGTCCGGACCCTTGGTGGTGGGGTCGGTGCGGTCATCAGTTTCGTCGGTTGACCAAAGTGCTACCGCAGGCTTGAATTCGGCTGGTTCACGAAGCCTTAAAACTAGGTTCTCGTTGGAAAGTTCGAGTCGTGGGAACACGTAGCCTTCGCGAGGTATCAGTTTTACGGCCTCTTCCCAAAAGGCGTCCAGATCCAAATCGGTTAGTTTTTCGGCGGACGAATTGAAGCGAGCCTGATGCTTATGAAGAGAGCGAACGCGACCCTCAATCACCAAAAATGAGTCGGCGACCTGGATTGGGTGGTCATAGGCTTCAACCAGGTGAAGGGAGTGGCCGTCGAAAACGTAGATGCCTTCGTTCACGCTCACTCCTTTCGTAAAAGTTCTTTCCGTCTAATCTAGTGAAAGGAAGCCTTCGGAAAGTGCCATGAAGTTACATATTGAAACGCTAAAAGGTTGGGTAAGCCCAACTAATGCGTTCATCGCGCTTTATTCCGAGAGTGCCAATGCCTTTTGGTTAGACCGCGAATTCGCTAAGGCAGGCAGGTTTAGCGTGATTGGTACCGGCTCTGAAGTAGTTTTTGATGGAATCGAGCAGCTAGCCGAAAACCTGGAAAACTATGACGATGCCGACTTGCCATTCGAATTTCGTCCTGGTCTGGTTGGTTGGTTGGATTTCGAGCTTCAGAACCCTAGATTCTTGCGGGTCGAAAGTGCCATGGTTTTCGACCATGACAACCGCCACCTGTATCTGATCGCCAAAACCGATAGCGAAGATAAGTTCCGACGGTGGCTAGATGCGGCACTGCTTCGAATCGGACTCATCGGGGGAGAGAGCCTCAAATATTTGGCAGGCGTAGCCGAACCCAAAGTTGTATCGGTAACCCCGCGCCATAGTGATGCAGCCTATTTATCGCTGATTACCAAGGCTCAGCAGCACATCGCAGAAGGTGATGTCTATCAACTCTGTTTGACCAACCAATACCAAGTTGATGCTAAAGCCGATCCGCTGGCTACGTTTATCGCTCTTCGTGAAATCAGCCCGGCTCCCTATGCAGGTTACTTCAAGTTTGGGCAGACAGTTCTGGTTTCTTCATCTCCGGAACAGTTCATTCAGGTAGGTGTCGACGGAGCGGTTTCGTCGAAGCCAATCAAGGGAACCAGGCCGCGCGGCGAAACTGGGCACTTGGACCAAGCCATCATCAAAGAGTTGGCTACGAACCAAAAAGAACGCGCCGAGAATCTGATGATTGTCGATTTGATGCGAAATGACTTATCGAGGGTTTGTGAAGTAGATAGCGTCACCGTTGAAAAACTATTTGATGTTGAAACGTACGCCACCGTTCACCAGTTGGTAAGTACCGTGCAGGGCAAGCTTGCCTCAGACAAAAATGCTAGTGACGTCATTGATGCCGCATTCCCTGGCGGTTCGATGACCGGCGCCCCGAAAATCCGGGCAATTGAAATCATTCGTGACTTGGAAGCAGGTCGTCGTGGTGTTTATTCGGGTATCGCTGGGTTCCTAGGCGATAACGGTTCAGCCGATTTCGGAATGGTCATTCGTTCTCTGGTTTTTGAAGGCGACAAAATCACCTTTGGTGTAGGCGGCGGTATCACCATCGATAGCGACCCACAGGCTGAGCTCGCCGAGACCAAGCTCAAGGCGCAGGCTATGCTCAGGGCACTTAAAGCACCCAACCTGCTGGGGTAATTGGTAACCTTGAGGGAAACAAAACTTTCCCCAAACCAGTGAGTGAATCTGTTGTCTACTGAGCACGAATATGATGTCCAAGCCATTCAAGAGAAGTGGCTGCCGATTTGGGATGACCTGAAGCCTTTCGACTCTGGAAAACCTGGCGACGACCGCCCAAAGAAGTACGTACTGGACATGTTTCCATACCCTTCAGGCGACCTGCACATGGGTCACGCTGAGGCCTATGCACTTGGCGACGTCATTGCTCGTTACTGGGCTCAAAAGGGTTTCAATGTAATGCACCCGATCGGCTGGGACTCGTTCGGTCTGCCAGCCGAAAACGCAGCCATCAAGCGCGGTCTAGACCCTAAAGGTTGGACCTACGACAACATCGCCCAGCAGCGTTCATCGATGCGCCGCTATGCCTGTTCATTCGACTGGGACCGCGTACTAGTCACCTCTGACCCGATTTACTACCGTTGGAACCAGTGGCTTTTTCTAGAGTTTTACAAGCGCGGCCTTGCATATCGTAAGAACAGCGCTGTGAACTGGTGCCCAAGCTGCCAGACCGTGCTTGCCAATGAGCAGGTTGTTCAGGGTCTTTGTGAGCGCTGCGACTCTGCGGTTACCAAGAAGGCATTAACCCAGTGGTACTTCAAGGTAACCGACTACGCCGATCGTCTGCTAGACGACCTGGACACGCTGGAAGGCAACTGGCCTTCAAAGGTTCTAAACATGCAGCGCAACTGGATTGGCCGCTCATACGGTGCCGAAGTTTCTTTCGACATTGAAGCTAGCTCGCAAGCCATCACGGTTTACACCACTCGCCCAGACACTTTGTTTGGCGCAACCTTCATGGTGGTTGCGGTTGACTCAGCGCTGGCCACTGAGTTGGTTGAAAATGCCGACACAGCAATCAAAGCCGAGTTCGATGCCTATTTGGAGAAGACCAAGAAGTCGAACGACATCGAGCGCCTAGCGACTGACCGCGAAAAGACCGGTGTGTTTACCGGAAGGTACGCAATCAATCCGGTCAACGGTGAGAAGCTTCCAATTTGGGCCTCTGACTACGTACTAGCCGATTACGGAACCGGTGCAATCATGGCCGTACCAGCCCACGACGACCGTGACCGCGAATTCGCAGTCAAATTCAACCTTCCAATAGTCTCGGTCGTTGCCGACAGCGAAGACACCCACGGCGACGGCCCACGAATCAACTCCGGAGAATTCAACGGACTAGAGCGCGAAGCTGCCGGCGACGCAATTGTGGCCAAGTTAGCCGAGCAAGACAAAGGTAACAAGGCTAAAAACTTCCGCCTCCGCGACTGGTTGATTTCTCGTCAGCGTTACTGGGGAACCCCAATCCCAATCATTCACTGTGAATCATGTGGTGAGGTTCCGGTTCCTGAAGACCAACTTCCGGTAGAACTTCCATCGGCTGAAGGCCTGGATCTAAAGCCGAAGGGTTCATCGCCACTCGGTGCCGCGGAAGACTGGGTCAACGTGCCTTGTCCTAGTTGTGGCAAGCCAGCCAAGCGCGACTCAGACACTATGGACACATTCGTCGACTCGTCTTGGTATTTCCTGCGCTATCTCTCACCTAAGAGTGAAACCGAAGCGTTCCCAATCGAGGCTGCCAAGCAGTGGGCTCCGGTCGATCAGTATGTCGGTGGCGTAACTCACGCGATTCTTCACCTGCTCTACGCCCGCTTCTTCACCAAGGTCCTAAACGACATGGGCATGATCGATTTCAACGAGCCATTCACCCGCTTGCTCAACCAAGGAATGGTTCAGATGAACGGCTCGGCGATGTCGAAGTCGCGTGGCAACTTGGTTCGTCTAAGCGATCAGCTGGAAGACCACGGTGTTGATGCCATCCGTCTGACCATGGCTTTTGCTGGTCCGCCAGAAGACGACATCGACTGGGCTGATGTTTCACCAGCCGGTTCAGCAAAGTTCTTGGCGCGCGCCTGGCGTGCCGCGTCGGATGTAACCAGCGCCGTCGGTGTCGATTTCACGACCGGAAACAAGGAACTTCGTAAGGCTACTCACACCTTCCTACGTGACTTCGGTCCGCTAATCGAGAACTTCAAGTTCAACGTCGGTGTTGCCAAGGTTATGGAACTAGTGAATGCGCTTCGTAAAGCCATCGACGGCGAAGCCGGGGGAGCAGACCCTGCGGTTCGCGAAGCCGCTGAAGCCGTTGCCATTGGCCTATCGCTTTTTGCTCCTTACACCTCGGAAGACATGTGGGCAATCTTGGGTCACCAGCCTGGTGTTGCTCTTGCCGGAATGCCGAAAGCCGATGAATCGCTTTTGGTTGAAAGCTCAATCGTTGCCATCGTGCAGGTCGATGGAAAGCTGCGCGACAAGTTCGAAGTTGCCACCAACATTTCTGCAGATGAACTGAAGGATAGGGCGTTGAACTCGGACGCCATTAAGCGTGCAATCGGCGACAAGGAAATCGCAAACATCATTGTTCGTGAACCAAAACTGGTCAGCATCGCAACTAAGTAATTCACAGATTAGAAACTGAAGCCATTCGAGTAATCGGATGGCTTTAGTCTTTGGCGGTGGAGTGGCTAAAGAATCATTGGGTGCAGGCTAGTGCTGGCGATAAGTCGGCGCGACGAAAGCTCTTGATCATTGCAGTTGGCTTGGTAGTCACAATTGCTCTTCTAGTTTCTGGCCAAACCTCGTCGATGCCAATCAAAATCAGTAAACATAAGTCAAGCGCTCAGGTTGAAGTTAAGTCGGGTTTTGTGCACCTTACGGGGGCTGTGAAAAGTCCAGGTGTCTATCCGATTTCAATAGGTATGCGACTCTTTGAGGTAATCGCCCTAGCCGGCGGATTTACGGCAAAGGCTGATCGCGAAAGCGTGAACCTTGCCAGAACCGTGACCGACGGCGAGCAGATTATTGTTTCCGGTTCTGGGGGAGCGTCGGTTTCAGATGGCCTAATTCATCTAAATAAGTCAGCTGCGTCTGAGTTCGACAAACTTCCAGGAATTGGCCCAACTTTGGCTGCTCGAATCGTCGACTGGCGTCAGGCTAATGGCGGATTTAAGTCTGTAGATGACCTTAGGCGCGTGAGTGGAATCGGAGACAAACTTTTCGCGGGGATCAAAGCTCTGGTAACACTTTGAAGCGTCGAATCATTTATCTGCTGATGGTCTTTTCGTCGCTCTATTTTTGTTCTCTAATGTTGCAAACCGCAATCTATCAGCCGTTGGCAGCCAAGCAGGCGGCCGCCGACTTCAACGAGGTTAGCGTTGGTTTTTGTGTGAAAAGTCAGCAGGGGGATCGTTGGTCAATCACTACGACCAATGGCGAATTAGCAAAAGGTTCGGTCGGTCTGCTTTCGGGAAGGTTGACCAAACTTGAAATTGGGGACTGCCTGACCGGAAGACTGCAGTTGAGTCGAATCGAAGGATTCAGTCGTTTTGCATTCAAGGCTTCACTGAAAGAAGTGACCCAGCCAATTCGTCACTCCGAAAGGCTCTCATTTATAAACTCCATGCGTACCTTTTCCTCTAGTTTCAAAGGGGATGCTGCAAACCTTGTTTCAGGCTTGGCGATTGGGCTTGATCAAGGGCTTTCCGACTCATTTTTAGTCAATATGAAGGCGACTGGACTAACTCACCTAACCGCAGTTTCGGGAGCAAACTGCGCAATCGTGCTGGCAGCATTTTGGTTCCTGGGAAAACGACTTCGCTTAGGGAGAAACACAAGGTTCATCGCCTCGGTCACCGCCTTGTTGTGTTACGTCGCATTGGTTGGTCCACAAGCCTCGGTTCTAAGGGCTGCCTTCATGATGACTACGGTATTGGCTGCATTGGAATTCGGGCGCAGAGTTTGGGTCCCTGCGGCCCTCGGGTTAGGTTCTGCAATCTTGCTGATTTGTGATCCATGGCTGATTGCCGATTATGGTTTCTGGCTTTCCGTCCTAGCTACACTCGGATTGGTCTTACTCACTCCCGCTTTGACAAGTTGGTTTGAACTTCATTTTCCCAAACCGTTAGCAATTGGTTTGGCTGCAACCATTGCTGCGCAACTCTGGTGTCTTCCTTTGCTCGCAACTCTGCAAGGTGGGTTCACGACGTATTCGATACTTGCAAATCTGTTGAGTGAACCCATCGTTGCACCAATCACATTGCTCGGGCTCTTGGCATCATTTTTCGGTCCATGGTTTCCGGCACTTGGAAACATTTGCATGACAATTGGTTCTTGGTTTGCCGGGTGGATCGTATTTGTAGCGAATTCACTGTCCCAAGGTCCAGGATCACTACTTGAGTTGCCTACCAACCTGCTCGGGATAATACTCATCGCTCTATTTGTCGTGAATACGTCGATCGCGATCTTGAAAAGACGATTCAAAGCATTCTTCATCAGCGTCCTTTTAGTTCTACTTTGGCTAGGAAGCTCCCTCGGAAGCGCAATCCCCAAGTTGGCTTGGCCGATCAAGAACTGGGATGTAGTTGCCTGCGATGTTGGTCAAGGCGATTCGCTTGTAATTCGTAGCCACAATCGTTTCGCGGTGATCGATGTCGGCAAAGACCCAGAGCTGGTAGACCATTGCCTAGATCGCTTGGGAGTTCAACAAATCGATCTACTAGTTCTAACTCACTTCGATTTCGACCATGTCGGCGGTTTGAGTGGAGCCGAGCGGGGCCGAACCATCAGCCTGGCCCTGATTTCACCATTTCCAGACGATCGCCCTACGGCAATGTTCATGAGGAGAGAACTGGAAACTACTGCCAGGCAGGTGGTTCAAGCTGGACCAGGGCTTTCTGGCAACTTAGAAGGACTCAATTGGACCGTCTTTAGTTCACTTGGAGATGCGGCAGAAACCGCGAACCAAGGTTCACTTGGGATTAGGTTCGAAGACAGTGAATTGGTCATTTATACACTTGCCGATCTAGATGAAGTGGCTCAATCCAAAGCGATTGGCGCTGTGTCGGCTTCTTCCAAACCGACTATCGTAAAGGTCTCACATCATGGTTCAGCGGATCAGTCGGCCGAGTTTTATCGACGAATCCAACCGGACTTGGCATTGATTTCGGTCGGTGTAGGAAATTCCTATGGTCATCCAACTGCGAAGATTTTGAAGATTTTGGACGACATCAATGTAAAGGTTTTCCGAACCGACCAACAAGGAGCAATCTCGGTAGCCGTAAACCATGTTGGAATCGAAGCCATAGTCGCAGGCGCTAGGTAGGCTGTACTTCGTGGGTAAAGCAAGAATCATCGAATGGCGTAAAGCAGTAGCTTCGCCACTCATTCTTGTCTTCGGCTCTGAAGAGTACTTCTCTTCTTCGGCGATTCGACGAATACGAGATGAGCTGAAAGACAGCCAGACCGGTTTAGAAATTTATGAAGTGGATGCCGGCGAATACAACGCTGGCGACCTACTCAACATGATCAGCCCATCGTTGTTTTCTGACCCTAAGTTGGTAATCATCAATGGCGTTGAACGTGCTTCTGATGCCTTGATTGAAGATGGCAAAGCCCTCGAGATTTCTGATTTGGTTGACACCACTTTGATCTTCCAGCACGCCGGCACGAGCACCCGTGGCAAAGCCCTCTTGGATGGCCTTCGCAGCAACGACCAGGCGATCGAAATTGCCTGCGCCAAAATTGCCGACAAGGATAAGCCTGGCTTTGTTCAAGCCCACTTCATGGAAGCCGGGCGCAAATACACTCAATCGGCAATTCGTGCACTTGTGGATGCCTTCGGAAACGACATTTCTGAAATGGCTGCCGCCTGCGATCAGCTCTTGGCCGACAGCGCCGAACAGATTGATGAAGAACTCGTCAACCGCTATTTCGGTGGTCGTATTGAAGCCACTTCATGGAATGTTTTCGATAAGGCTATTGAAGGCCATGCCGGGGAGGCGTTGGTGCTCCTTCGTCATGCGTTGCAAACCGGAGACGACCCGATTCGCCTGATCAGCGGCATTGCTTCCAGCGTGAAACGCATGGCAACTATTTTGAACGATCCACGCGCGAATGCAGCCACCCTTGGGCTCACCGATTGGGTTTTTAATCGAATCCGAAAATCCACCAATGGCTGGGACGATGATGGAATGATTCGTGTTTTGCAACTCATCGCCGACGCCGACGCCGCAGCGAAAGGTGCCGAACGTCAACCCGAGTACCGACTTGAGCAACTAATTATTTCAATCGCGAATCGGGGGAGAGCGTGACCAAAGTTCGACCGATATGGGTCGTAATTGCAATCTTGGTTATCGCGGTGATCCTAAGACCGCCCGTGGCTCAAATTGGTCCAATTCTTGACCTAATTCAATCCAAGCTTTCACTCACCGATACCGAAACCGCCTTATTGGCAGCGATTCCTGTTCTTTGCTTCGGGTTTGGTGCTTTTGCAACTCCGGCGTTGGCTCGTCGATTCGGAGAGAACCAGACCATGGTCGGCTTATTGGTTTTGCTATTTATGGCAATTGCAGCAAGACCGTATTTGGGTTTCGTTGGTCTTTTGGTGGGAACAACACTCGCTGGTCTATCAATTGCGGTTGCAAACGTTCTACTACCTACAATCGTGCGAGCTCGGTTCCCCAAGAAAGTTGTTCCGCTTACGGCTGGCTACACCACAATTTTGGCCGCCTCGGCTAGTTTTGCTGCCGCATTCAGTTATCCAAGTGCCTCGAATTACGGTTGGCAGATGGCACTTGAACTTTGGGCTCTACCTGCGCTGCTAGCCTTGGGTCTTTCTTTTACTTTCTTGAGTGAAAAGTCGGAGAGATTGGTCCCCGAAACTGACGGACATGCTGGCGACTTCAAACTAATCAGCCGATCTCCGATTGCCTGGTCAATCATTGGCTTATTTGGAATTCAATCGCTTGGTTTCTATGCGCTACTGGCCTGGCTTCCAAACTTTGCGATTGACTCTGGGATGAATCCATCCGATGCGGGGGCACTGCTGTCGCTGATGACCGTTGTCGGAGTACCGGTGGGGTTGATCCTCTCATCAAACTTTGGGCGATTCAAAAACCTCGCTCCAGTTGGTGCCTTGATTTCAATGGTGACTATCGCTGGAATGGTGTTACTGCTTTTGCACCTTTGGGTTCCAGCCGTGATCGTAATTGGAATCGGGCAGGCTTCAAGCTTCCCACTGTCGCTCAGTTTGATTTCAACCCGAGCCGGCTCTGGGCGCCTCACCACCATGTTGTCATCGGTGTCTCAAGGCGTTGGCTATCTTTTGGCGGCAAGCGGAACTTTCCTATTCGGCTGGCTCGCTAAGGTCACCGGCAACTGGCAGATAAGTGTCTCGGGCTTGATTGCTTTAACGGCAGTGCAGGTCGTAGCAGCATGGTTTGCTGGTAGGCCGAAAGTCATTCAATAAAAAAACCCGCCGATTTTCATCGACGGGTTTTTTGTACGTTTAGCTTTAGAGAGCTGCAACCTTCTTGGCGATAGCCGACTTGCGGTTTGCACCCTGGTTCTTATGTAGAACACCCTTAGAAACAGCCTTGTCGATCTTCTTACCTGCGGTACGAAGAGCTTCGGTTGCTGCTGCCTTGTCTCCAGCGGTTGCTGCTTCACGAACGGCGCGGATAGCGGTCTTTACTTCGCTCTTCACTGCCTTGTTACGCTCTGCTGCCTTGGCGTTGGTGCCAATACGCTTGATCTGCGACTTAATGTTTGCCATGTTTCACTTTCGAAAAAAGTTTTGCTTGGGATTCGCTTCGGATGGAGACACTCACCCGTAACAAACATCTAGCCTATCAGGGCTTAGGCCATAAGGGCAACCATTTATGCGAGAATGTATTAGTTGCCATCGCAACACTTCGAGAAACAATCCCAAGAGGTAAATTTTGTCGCCACGCGCTAAAACCAGGCTAGAGCCGGCGAAAACCAATCCGGATTTCATTCGCAACTTTTGCATCATCGCTCACATCGACCACGGTAAGTCAACACTTGCCGACCGCATGCTGCAACTCACCGGTGTCGTAGACGACCGCTCGATGCGTGCTCAATACCTAGACCGCATGGACATTGAACGTGAACGCGGTATCACAATTAAGTCTCAGGCAGTTCGTATGCCTTGGGAGCTTGAGGGCCAGACCTACGCACTCAACATGATCGACACACCAGGTCACGTGGACTTCACCTATGAAGTTTCTCGCTCTCTGGCTGCCTGTGAAGGTGCAGTTCTGCTCGTTGATGCCGCCCAGGGAATCGAAGCTCAGACCCTTGCGAACCTTTACTTGGCCATGGAAAACGATCTCCAGATCATTCCAGTACTTAACAAGATTGACCTTCCAGCCGCGCAGCCTGAAAAGTATGCCGAAGAGCTTGCCAACCTTATCGGTGGTGACCCAGAAGACTGCCTCCGTGTTTCGGGTAAGACCGGTGTTGGTGTTGACGCACTTCTCGACAAGATTGTTCGAACCGTTCCCAACCCGGTCGGCGACCCTAACGCCCCAGCACGCGCAATGATTTTCGACTCTGTCTACGACTCTTATCGAGGCGTGGTCACTTACGTACGAATGATCGACGGCCACCTGGCCCCGCGCGAAAAAATCCAAATGATGTCTACCCGCGCCGTCCACGAAGCTCTTGAAATTGGTGTTTCTTCGCCAGAACCAGAGGCAACAAAGGGTCTCGGTGTTGGTGAAGTGGGCTACCTAATCACCGGTGTAAAAGATGTTCGCCAGTCGAAGGTTGGTGACACGGTAACTACCGTTGCCAAGCCAGCCACCGAAGCGCTGAAGGGTTACTCAGAGCCACTTCCTATGGTGTTCTCAGGTATTTACCCGATTGATGGGTCCGACTACCCAAACCTTCGCGAGGCGCTTGACAAGTTGAAGCTGTCCGATGCTGCTTTGGTTTACGAACCAGAAACCTCTGTCGCTCTGGGCTTTGGTTTCCGATGTGGTTTCCTTGGTCTTTTGCACTTAGAAATCGTCACCGAACGACTAGAGCGCGAATTTGGTCTAGACCTTATCGCCACAGCACCTTCGGTTGTTTACGAGGTGACCATGGATACCGGTGCCGAAATTACTGTTACCAACCCGTCTGAGTTCCCAACCGGCAAGGTCAAGAAGGTTCTTGAGCCAATGGTTCGTTCAACCATCTTGGCGCCAAAGGATTACGTGGGTGTAATCATGGAACTTTGCCAGGGTCGTCGCGGTGTCATGATCGACATGCAATACCTAGGTGAAGACCGTGTTCAGCTTCGTTACACCCTGCCGCTTGCAGAAATCGTTTTCGACTTCTTCGACCAGCTCAAGAGCAAGACCCAAGGGTATGCCTCGCTCGACTACGAAGAAGCTGGCCTTGCCGAAGGTGAACTTGTAAAGGTCGACATCCTGCTTCAAGGCGACCAGGTTGACGCGTTCAGTGCGATCGTTCACAAGGACAAGGCTTACGCCTACGGTGTGATGATGACCGGGAAACTTCGTGAACTAATTCCTCGCCAGCAGTTTGAGGTGCCAATCCAGGCCGCCATCGGTGCTCGAATCATCGCCCGCGAATCGATTCGTGCCATGCGTAAAGACGTTCTAGCTAAGTGTTACGGCGGTGACATTTCTCGTAAGCGCAAACTTCTCGAAAAGCAAAAAGAGGGTAAAAAGCGCATGAAGATGGTTGGTCGCGTTGAGGTTCCTCAGGAAGCCTTCATTGCCGCGCTTTCCACCGGCGACGAGAAAAAGGGCGACAAGAAAAAGTAATGTCTACTTTTCACGGTTACGTCCATGTGCCGTTTTGCAAGGTCCGTTGTGGCTACTGCGACTTCAACACCTACACCGCTACCGAACTTCAGGGCTACCCGCAAACCGCATTTATCTCGAATTTGCAGGTGGAGATCGAGCTAGCTAAGCAATCAGTAGGTAAGCGGGAACTGCAGACCGTATTTTTTGGGGGAGGAACCCCAACACTACTTCCCGCAACTGAATTGGCTGAGGCTCTCGAGCTTTTACGCAAAAACTTCGGGATTGCAGGCGAGGCTGAGGTAACGACCGAGGCCAATCCGGACACCGTCGACGAGGCTTACCTTCAGGTCCTGAAGGAAGTCGGATTCAATCGTCTGTCGTTCGGTATGCAATCGGCAGTTCCAGAAGTTTTGGCGACCCTCGAGCGCACCCACAACCCGGCTGCGGTTGCCGCCAATGTTGCTATTGCTAAGCGACTTGGTTTCCAGACGTCTGTTGACCTGATTTACGGCGCTCCTGGCGAGACCATGGAACAGTGGCAGGAATCGGTTCGGGTTGCCTTGAGTATGCAAACCGATCACATTTCGGCATATGCACTAATTGTTGAACCAGCAACCAAACTGGCTAGACAGATTGCCTCTGGTGAAAAATCAGAACCAGACGAAGATCTCCAGGCAGACAAGTACGAGTGGCTAGATTCTGAGTTAGCCAATGCTGGATTCGAATGGTACGAACTTAGTAACTGGTCCAGGGGAGATGCGTCCACTTCGAAGCACAACATTGCCTATTGGCAAGGTCGAGACTGGTGGGGTTTCGGACCAGGCGCTCACAGTCACGTGGCCGGGCGTCGTTGGTCGAATGTGAAGCACCCAACCACTTACGCAAAAATGCTGGCCGAGCTGGCACTACCTAGTACCGACGGGGAAACCCTTTCGGAACTGGAAATGCAGGAAGAGCGGGCAATGCTTGAACTGCGCCTCCGAGAGGGTCTCTCGCTGGATGTTGTGAAAGGTCTAAATGCCAATCACGCTCAGGCGATTTCTGAGTTGGTCGCGGCGACGCTGATTGAAGGAAAGGCCGCTCTGCAAGGACACGCCGTCTTGACTCTGCAAGGTCGATTACTTGCCGATTTTGTGCTGCGCAAACTTCTGGGACTATAGCCAAATCACGGGTAATATTGGCACTCAGGAGTAACGAGTGCTAATTGGAGGTGCCATGATCTCGGAACGCAGTTTCGAAGTGCTTCGTGCAATCGTTCAAGACTATGTAAGCACTCGTGAGCCAGTTGGCTCCAAAGCACTGCTTGAACGCCACGGATTCGGTGTTTCATCTGCCACTATTCGAAACGACATGTCAATCCTCGAAGAAGAGGGTCTCATTCACGCACCACACACGTCAGCGGGTCGTGTGCCAACCGATAGCGGCTATCGGCTCTTTGTAGACCGTCTCAACGAGTTGAAACAGCTTTCCGGCGCTGAGCGTCAGGCAATGGAAACTTTGCTTTCGGGCAGCGCCGACTTAGACGAAATTCTCGGTCGCAGTGTGCGCATGCTCTCCCAGTTGACCAATCAGGTCGCCATGGTTCAGTATCCAACCCTCGGAAAGGCAAAAGTTCGCGGATTTGAACTGGTTCCGGTGGCCGATACCAAGGTTATGGTCATGTTGATTTCTGATAATGGTCGAATTCAGCAGCATGTTGTGGAATTTGGTTCAGTTATCGACCTCAGAGTTTTGGTCCAGGTACGTGGCCGTATCGGCGAACAAATTGTGGGACTTGCTCTGTCAGATGTTGCAAAAGCCACTTCGTCGGTTGCCGAGAATTTTGAGACGAAGGATCGTGGTTTTGTAACGGCAGTCGTTGCTAGCCTTCAGGATCAGGTCGATGCCAACCGCCAAGACAAGCTAGTTCTAGCGGGAACTGCCAATCTAGTTCGCTCCGAAGTCGATTTTGGTGGCAATGTTTCGCCACTGCTAGACGCCATTGAAGAGCAGGTTGTATTGCTTCGCCTGATTTCGGAAATGGAAGCCGATCAGCACGGCGTGAGCCTTCTAATTGGTTCGGAGAACCGCATTGAGGGCCTCAGCCAAGCCAGCGTTCTAGTTTCCGGCTACGGAGCCGTAGATGAGCCATTGGCGAAAGTCGGCGTTCTAGGCCCAACGCGCATGGACTATTCCACCAACATTTCAGCCGTTCGAGCAATCGCTCGTTACCTTTCCAAGAGCCTAGGAGCATAAATTGGCCGACCACTACGACGTCCTTGGTGTCTCGCGAGACGCGACCGAAGATCAGATCAAAAAGGCGTACCGCAAGCTTGCGCGTGAACTACACCCAGATGTAAACCCGGAGCCAGAGGCTCAAGAGCGTTTCAAGTTGGTCACTTTCGCCTATGAGGTGCTTATCGACGTTGAACAGCGTCGAAACTATGACATGGGCGGCTCTAACCCCTTCGGCGGAAACGCAAATTTTGGCTTTGGAGACATATTCGACTCTTTCTTCGGTGGCGGTCAAACGGGTCCACGTTCGCGCCAGCAGCGAGGTGAAGATGCCCTGCTTCGCATCGACCTAACTCTCAAAGAAGCTGTATTTGGAGTTGCCAAGTCAATTGAAATCGAAACCGCAGTGCTTTGTGAAAGTTGCAGCGGATCGTGCTGCCAACCTGGCACTGACCTTCGAACCTGTGATGTTTGTGGTGGCCGAGGCCAAATTTCGCGCCAGGTTCGCAGCCTTCTTGGAAATGTAATGACCTCGCAGCCATGTAACGCATGTCGGGGTTTCGGTCAGGTTGTTGAGAGTCCATGTGTCTCATGTCGTGGGCAGGGTCGTGTTCGTGCAACTCGTAGCCTAGATCTCAACATCCCTGGCGGAGTTGAAGACGGGCTTCGCCTTCAACTCTCTGGCCAAGGCGAAGTTGGCTTTGCCGGCGGTCCAAGCGGCGACATTTACCTTGACATACGAGTGAAGGCAGACGACACCTTTAGTCGTTCGGGGGATGACCTTACTTGCGTGCTAACGGTTCCAATGCATGAGGCGGCTCTAGGTTGCCAGGTTTCAATCGAAACTTACGACGGCAAGGTTGACCTGGAAGTTTCGCCAGGAACCCAGTCTGGCGATTCAATTACCGTCAAAGGTAAGGGTTCACAGAAGCTGCGGCACCAGGGGCGTGGCGACCTAGTGGTCACCATTGAGGTTGACACCCCACAGAAGCTCGACAGTAAACAGAAAGAACTGCTTCGTCAGTTAGCCAAGCTCCGCAAGAACGACTCACCAGCGCTCAAGAAGCACTCACACGGTCACTTCGGTAAGCGCCGCTAATGGTTGCTCCGCTATTTTTCGCTGAGAAGGTAACTTCCCTAACTCCAGGTAGTGAGTTTGAGCTGGACGGCCCGGAAGGTAAACATGCCGCCGTGGTTCGCCGAATGCGAGTAGGGGAATCAATTCAACTCACTGATGGCAAAGGATGCCGAGTTCTTGGAAAAGTTTCTAAAGTTGACGGCTCAAGTGTGACCGTATTGGTGTCTGAAACCTTGGTTGAGGCTCTTCCCAAGCTTCAGGTGACCCTAGTTCAAGCACTAGCCAAGGGTGACCGCGACGAACTGGCAGTCCAGGCCGCCACCGAACTTGGAGGCTTGTCGATAATTCCATGGCAGGCGACGCGTTCGATTTCTCGCTGGGAAGGCCCAAAGGCTCTCAAAGGACAGGTTCGCTGGCAGACCATTGCAACCGAAGCTGCCAAGCAATCACTAAGAGCCTGGGAGCCAGTAGTTGAAGCGGTCGTCTCAACCAAAGAACTTACTCGTTTAGTAAAAGACTTCGAACTAGTTTTGGTACTCGATCCAACTGCTAACACTTCAATCGCAGGGCTTGGTGAACTTAGCGGACGCATCGCAATCGTGGTCGGCCCGGAAGGTGGGGTCGACGAACACGAACTGAAGGAATTGGAAGCCGCTGGAGCAAAGCGCGTTCATCTAGGTTCTGGAATTCTTCGCACCTCAACTGCCGGCCTTGCCGCGATATCCTATTTGGTTGGCTCAAGCGGTCTCTGGGATAGCGCGGAATAGACTAAAACCATGAGTGACTGCGTGTTTTGCAAGATTGTTGCCGGTGAAATTCCGTCGAAGTTGGTAGCTGAATCTGAGCACGCCATCGCCTTCAATGACATTGAGCCAGCGCAGCCGATTCACGTTCTTATCGTTCCACGCGAACACTTCACTGATGTCGCCGACCTGACAATGCGAAACGAAGACGTGCTGCTAGACGTAATGCGTCTCGGCAGCAAAGTTGCGGCCGAGCTTTCCGAAGGATCATTTCGCTTCCAGTTCAATACCGGTGTAGAAGCTGGTCAAACCGTTTTCCACGCCCATGGCCACATCACTAGCAAGACTCCGAAGGCTTAGATGACTTCACAACCTGCTGGTGCATTTGAATTAGTAATTGAGAATACTTCCGTCGCCGAAATCTTTGGCCCTAACGATGTTCTTCTCAAAGAATTGGAAATCCAGTTCCCCGGGCTTGAAGCGACTGCCAGAGGATCTCAGATCACGTTGCGCGGCAGCTCGGCCGACTGCGAATCGGCCAAAAGGATTATCGAGCAGTTAACCAATTTGGCAGCCACAGGCTTTCGCCTCGGTTCCGAGGATATTCGTCGTTCTACCAGCATGGTTGCGGCTAACCAGGCGGCGCGGCCTGCAGAGGTTCTGAGCCAAAGTATTTTGAGTTCTAAGGGCAAGTCGATTCGCCCTAAAACAATTGGACAAAAGGCTTATGTCGACGCCATCGACAACAACACAATCGTGTTCGGCATTGGTCCAGCCGGTACCGGTAAAACCTACCTAGCCATGGCCAAAGCGGTTCAGGCTTTGCAGCGCAAAGAGATTAGCCGCATTATTCTGACCAGACCAGCAGTGGAGGCCGGTGAACGTCTTGGTTTCTTACCTGGCACTTTGAACGACAAAATCGACCCATATCTTCGTCCGCTATTTGATGCCTTGCACGAGATGCTTGACCCAGAAACCATCCCAAAGCTGATGACCTCTGGAACTATCGAAGTTGCTCCGTTGGCCTACATGCGAGGACGAACCCTCAATGACGCGTTTGTGATTTTGGATGAAGCCCAGAACACCACACCAGAGCAAATGAAAATGTTCCTGACTCGTCTCGGATTCAATTCGAAAATGGTGGTCACCGGCGACTCCACTCAGGTTGACCTACCGGGCGGACTATCTGGGCTCAAGACAGCTCGCGAGGCGCTCAAGGGTGTCGACGACATGCACTTTGCCGAGCTATCTTCCGAAGACGTGGTTCGCCATAATTTGGTGGCCAAAATCGTGGACGCGTATGGAAAGTTTGAAGAGAAGTTGGCTTTGAAAGGCACAAAGAAATGACCATCGAAATCAACAATGAATCAGACCATAAGGTCGACGAAGCTCGCGTTCTAGAACTTGCTAGTTTCGCACTTGATCGACTTCGGATTCACCCTGATGCCGAACTTGCTATCCAATTTGTGAACGAAGATGCCATGACTACTCTTCACGTGCAGTGGATGGATGAACCTGGCCCGACCGATGTTCTGTCTTTTCCAATGGATGAACTTCGTCCGGGTAATGACGCTGAAATTAGTGGGCCGGGGTTACTCGGAGATATCGTGGTTTGCCCTCAGGTGGCAGCAGCTCAGGCGGTCGCAGCAGGTCATGAACCAATCAATGAAATCCTGTTGCTTACCACTCACGGGATTTTGCATCTCCTAGGTTTTGACCACGCTGAGCCCGACGAAGAAAAAGAAATGTTTGGTCTTCAGCGCGAAATCTTGGAAGCCTTCTACGTATCGGAGAACAAGTAGTTTGCTAACCATCGCGTTATGGGTTTCGATTTTGATTGCTGCTGCGGTAGTTGTCTTGTCGATCCTCGCAGCGGCTATGAAACGCGAACTAAATGAATTTTCAAGGCATGAGTCGCTCGGGTTTTTGAGATTAGCTCTGGTCGGTGCCTTCGGGGTGGTGATCACTCAGGGTCTGGCTTCTTTGAATTTGAAGTGGTACTGGCTCACATCAATAGTTTTAGCTATTACCGGTCTATTGCTTATTGGTTCACAGCTTCTCGCCAAATCACTTGGTCACCGCAAGTTTGGGCAGGGTTTGGCACGTTTCGCTAAGCCGCTGGTCAAATCAATCGATCTCATTTTTACGCCAATCGCATCAAAGCCCATTGAGGAACCTGAAGAGTTTGAACAGGAGTTCATGGATTCGGTTGAGGATTTTGGTGAGACCGTGGTTCGAGAGATCATGGTTCCGCGGATCGATATGGTTGTCATTGGTTCCGAGAGAACATTGAAAGAGTCCCTTCAGAAATTCATGGAGTCTGGTTACTCTCGCCTGCCGGTTAGAGGCAAGAACATCGACGACCTGGTTGGTGTTTTGTATTTGAAAGATGTAGCGCGTGCCTTCAATGACGATTTCAAGAGGCTTGAAGTTGAGACCGCTGGCGCTCTCGCTCGGAAGGCAATGTTTGTTCCCGATTCAAAGCCGGTTGAAGAGCTCTTAAAAGAAATGCAGGTTAAGGCGACTCACGTTGCAATTGCGGTCGATGAGTACGGCGGTGTTGCCGGTCTGGTCACCATGGAAGACGTAATCGAAGAGCTCGTCGGTGAAATCAATGACGAATACGACCGCGAGCGCCCAGAGATCGAACAGCTAGCGGACGATATCTTGCGAGTTTCCGCTAAGTCTTCGCTTTTCGAACTGGGTGAGCACATCGGTCTGGAGCTAGACGACGACGACATCGATAGTGTCGGCGGTTTGGTTACCAAACTTCTTGGCCGCCTTCCACGTGGTGGCGATCAGGTGCATCATTCAGGTTTGACTTTCACCGCGGAACGCTTTGAGGGCAGAGATAAACGACTTGTCACCATTCTGGTGAAAGTTGATCAAGCAGTACTAACGCTCGGAGAAGAAGAATGACCGATTTTAGATCCGGATTTGTTTCGTTTGTGGGTCGCCCAAACGTTGGTAAATCAACATTGACTAACGCGCTGGTAGGGGAGAAGGTGGCAATTACCAGTGCCAAACCGCAGACCACCCGTAGGGCAATTCGTGGCATTGCCAACCGTGAATCAGGTCAATTGATTTTGGTGGACACCCCAGGGCTACACCGCCCAAGAACTCTTCTTGGTGAGCGCTTGAACAGCTTGGTTGAAACCACTTTGGGTGACGTCGATGTAATCGGTTTCTGCATTCCTGCCAATGAGAAGATCGGCCCAGGCGATGGTTTTATCAACGAGCAGCTCTCTAAATACCGTCGCGCAAAGTTAGTGGCAATCGTCACTAAGAGCGAAACAGTTTCTCGTGATGCGCTTGCGCAGCAACTGCAGGCGGTTTCAGACCTGCGCGATTGGAAGGCGATCATCCCAGTTTCGGCCGTTTCCGGTGAACAGGTTGTCGAGCTTGCCGAACTGTTAATTGAAATGCTTCCGGTTTCGCCGGCGCTTTATCCGATTGATGTGGCTACCGATGAGTCGATGGAACAGCGTATCTGTGAGTTGGTGCGTGAAGCTGCGCTCGAAGGTGTCCACGACGAACTTCCGCACTCGATCGCAGTGACCATCGATGAAATGGGGGAGCGTGAGGGTGGAAACCTATACGACATCCACGCAAACGTTTGGGTGGAACGCGATTCACAAAAGGGAATCATCATCGGTAAGGGCGGCTCGCGACTCAAAGATGTTGGTTCAAAAGCTCGCAAAGAAATCGAGCAACTACTCGGTCGTAAGGTCTTTCTGAGTTTGCGCGTCAAGGTTTCTGCCGATTGGCAACGCGATCCTAAGGCCCTTGGCCGTCTGGGCTTCTAAGACTTATTGGTGCTAACCTAAATCCATGTTTGCTCTACTCCTGCTTAGCGGCCGCGACGAGGCTTAACCTAGCCATCCTTAGTCGCGGAGTTTCGCTTGCAGCTAGATAAATCGTCATAGACAAACAAACGAAAGAGCAGCAAATGCGCAATCAACAAAAACCTTCAGGCATGCCGGTGCACAAGTACCAGCCGTTCCACGAGCAAATCAATGTCGAACTCGCCGACCGCACTTGGCCTTCAAAGCGTATCGAGCAGGCGCCAATTTGGTGTGCGGTGGATCTTCGCGATGGCAACCAGGCTCTGATTGACCCAATGAGCCCTGAGCGCAAGTTGAAAATGTTCAAGTTGCTCGTGAACATGGGTTACAAGGAGATTGAGGTTGGTTTTCCTAGCGCCAGCCAAACCGACTTCGACTTCGTTCGCTTACTAATTGAAGACGGGCACATCCCGGACGACGTAGTTATTCAGGTGCTAACGCAAGCCCGAGATCACCTCATCGAGCGAACATTTGAATCTTTGAAGGGTTCGAAGCAGGCGGTCGTGCACTTCTACAACTCAACCTCGGTGCTGCAGCGCCGCGTTGTTTTCAACCAAGACAAAGCTGGCATCAAGGAAATTGCTCTTCACGCTGCCCGTAAATGTAAACACCTTGAGTCGACGCTTGAGGGCACCACTGTTTACTACGAGTATTCGCCTGAAAGTTACACCGGAACCGAACTTGAGTACGCTGTTGAGGTTTGTAACGCGGTAGTGGAAATCATCAATCCAAGCCCAGAGCACAAAATGATTTTGAACCTACCTGCCACAGTTGAGATGGCTACGCCAAACATTTATGCCGATTCCATCGAATGGATGAGCCGCAACCTCGCCCGTCGTGAGAGCGTACTTATTTCGCTACACCCTCACAACGACCGCGGAACCGCAGTTGCCGCTGCCGAACTTGGTTATCTTGCCGGCGCCGACCGCATCGAGGGTTGCCTTTTCGGAAACGGCGAGCGCACCGGAAATGTCGACCTAGTTACTTTGGGTATGAACCTCTTCAGCCAAGGCATCGACCCACACATCGACTTCAGTGACCTCGACGAAATCAAGCGAACTGTTGAGTATTGCAACCAATTACCGGTTCCAGAGCGTGCGCCTTACGGTGGCGATTTGGTTTACACCGCCTTCTCAGGTTCCCACCAAGACGCCATCAAGAAGGGCTTTGAGCTCATGGGCAAGGAGGCAGCCGAAAAGGGTGTTTCCGTTGATGACCTCGTTTGGGCCGTTCCTTACCTACCAATCGACCCTAAAGACGTTGGTCGCTCGTACGAAGCCGTTATTCGTGTGAATTCCCAGTCGGGTAAGGGCGGGGTTGCCTATCTATTGAAGAGCGATCATTCCCTAGACCTTCCGCGCAAACTGCAGATCGAGTTCTCGCGCGTTGTGCAGAACAAGACCGACGCCGAGGGTGGTGAGGTCTCCAGCGAAAAACTTTGGGACATTTTCACCGACGAATATCTTCCAGCCGCAAACGATGCCCAGAAGTGGGGTCGCTTCGAGCTTCGTAAAATTGCCACGAACTCAGACATGGATGGCACTGTTGAGCTCGATGTAGTCCTTCGTGATGGAACTGGCGAGGTTACCAAGCACGGAACCGGAAATGGCCCGATTTCGGCGTTTATCGATGTCTTAGGTCAGTTGGGTGTTGAGACTCGTCTGCTTGACTACGTGGAGCACACCCTGAGTGCCGGTGGCGATGCCCAGGCAGCGTCCTACATCGAGCTAGAGGTATCCGGTCAGACCCTCTGGGGTGTTGGAATCGATGGCGACATCGCAACCGCTTCACTAAAGGCGCTCATCTCTGCAGTCAACCGTTCCTTGCGCTAAAGATGCCGGTCTATCGCGACGAGGCAGTGATCATTCGAACCCATAAATTGGGGGAGGCCGATCGCATCGTCACCATGTTGTCGCGGTATCACGGTCTAATTCGAGCAGTTGCTAAAGGCGTCAGGCGCACCACGTCGAAGTTCGGTTCGAGGCTGGAACCATTCATGGTGGTCGACATTCAATTGCACGAGGGTCGCAATTTAGACACCGTGAATCAGGTCGAAACCCTGAACGCTTACGGTGGGCAGATTATTGAGGACTATCCGGCCTACACCTCGGCAACCGTCATGGTGGAAACTGCAGAGAAACTTGCCGGTGGTGAAACCTCTCCGCAGCAGTATCTCCTCTTGGTAGGAGGTTTGCGTGCGCTCGCCAACAAGGATCACGACTCGAGTCTGATTTTGGACTCTTACCTGCTTAGGGCCCTATCGGTTGCCGGCTGGGCTCCAAACTTCACCGATTGCGCGCGCTGTGGCAAACCTGGCCTGCACCAGCACTTCGTGCTTCAAGCCGGAGGTATGGTTTGCTCAGACTGCCGTATTGCGGGTGCTGTCAAGCTGAATGAGGCAAGTGCGAGGCTTTTAGGAGCATTACTTGCTGGCGACTGGGAATTTGCGGATCAAACCGATGAATCAACAAGGGCCTCTGCCTCAGGTGTAGTTGCGGCATATTCGCAATGGCACATCGAACGCGGACTAAAATCGCTACAACATGTCGAACGTTCCTAAATTCAGTAAAGTTCCCACTCACGTGGCCATCGTCATGGATGGCAACGGTCGTTGGGCTAATGAACGCGGGCTAACTCGAGTTGAAGGTCATAAGGCTGGAGAAGCTGCGCTACTGGACGTTGTTGAGGGCGCCATTCAAGCCGGAGTTAAGTATTTGACCGTCTATGCCTTCTCCACCGAGAACTGGAAGCGATCGCCCGACGAGGTTCGATTCCTGATGGGATTCAACCGAGAGGTTCTGCAGAGACGTCGAGACACCTTGAACGGTTGGGGTGTTCGCATTCGCTGGGCAGGGCGTCGTCCGAAGCTTTGGGCGAGCGTTATTCAGGAGTTGCAAGACGCCGAGAAACTTACTGCGAAAAACAAAACACTTACATTGACGATGTGCGTCAACTATGGCGGCCGAATTGAACTTGTCGACGCCATGAATCAGATCACCGAAGACGTAGCCAGTGGCAAACTACGCGCCGGAAGTATCACCGAAAAAACTGTTCAGAAATACCTGCAAACCTCAGACCTTCCCGACGTTGACCTTTTCCTTCGTTCTTCTGGAGAGCAGCGCACCTCTAACTTCTTGCTTTGGCAATCGGCTTATGCCGAATTCGCTTTCGATGAAACTCTCTGGCCCGATTTCCGTAAAGAACACCTCTGGCAGGCCATCGAGGAATTCGGCAATCGCTCTCGTCGCTTCGGTAAAGCAATCGACAGCCCAAAAGGTCCTGCTTCTAAGTAGAATTGAGACTTCGCACACACATTGGTTTACATCCAGTAGACCGATAGAAACATGGAGTTCAAGTGGCCACCCCAAACCGTCTAGATTCGGTAATTTCCCTCGCAAAGCGTCGCGGATTTGTTTTTCAAGCTGGAGAGATTTACGGCGGAAGCCGTTCAGCCTGGGACTACGGACCACTCGGTGTCGAACTCAAAGAGAACATCAAAAAGCAGTGGTGGCGAACCATGGTTCAAAGCCGCGATGACATCGTCGGTTTGGATTCATCGGTAATCCTTCCTCGCAAGGTTTGGGAGGCATCTGGTCACGTTCGTGAATTCTCCGACCCGCTAATCGAGTGCACCAGCTGTCACAAGCGTTTCCGCCAGGACCATCTGGAAGAAGCCTTCGAGGAAAAGAAGGGCCGCGCGCCGGAGAGCATGGCAGACATTGCTTGCCCTAACTGCGGTGGTAAAGACTCTTGGACCGAACCAAAGGCCTTCAACGGCCTACTTCAGACCTTCCTGGGTCCAGTTGCTGCCGAAGAGGGGCTGCACTACCTTCGCCCGGAAACCGCTCAAGGAATTTTTGTGAACTTCGCAAACGTCCTAGGCGCAGCACGTATGAAACCTCCGTTTGGTATTGGGCAGATTGGTAAATCGTTCCGAAACGAAATCACTCCTGGAAACTTCATCTTCCGCACCCGCGAATTTGAGCAGATGGAAATGGAGTTCTTCGTAGAGCCTGGCACCGACGAACAGTGGCACGACTACTGGATCGAACAGCGAATGAACTGGTACACCGACCTGGGTATTAACCCAGACAACCTGCGTCTTTACGAGCACGCCAAGGAAAAACTTTCACACTACTCAAAGCGAACAGTAGACATCGAGTACAAGTTCGGTTTCCCTGGCAGCGAGTTTGGTGAGCTTGAAGGTATTGCTAACCGCACCGACTTCGACTTAACCACTCACTCTCGCGAATCAGGTTCGGATCTCAGCTACTTTGACCAGAACAAGAACGAGCGTTGGACCCCATACGTAATCGAGCCAGCCGCCGGTCTAACCCGCTCGCTCATGGCGTTCCTGGTTGATGCTTACTCTGAAGACGAGGCACCAAACACCAAGGGTGGCGTTGATGTTCGCACCGTGCTTCGCCTCGACTATCGCTTAGCTCCGGTGAAGGCCGCTGTGCTTCCACTGAGCCGCAACGAAGAGTTGTCTCCAGTTGCTCGCAACCTCGCACAGGAACTACGCGGCTACTGGAACATCGATTTCGATGATTCAGGCGCAATCGGTCGACGTTACCGTCGACAAGACGAAATCGGAACTCCGTTCTGCATCACCGTAGACTTCGAAACTCTTGAAGACCAGGCGGTTACCGTTCGCGAGCGCGACACCATGCAGCAGGAGCGAGTCTCGCTCGACAAACTACGCGGCTACCTTGCAGAAAGACTTCTCGGCTAAGAGTGACCCAGGTCAGCCTAAAGCCAGCACTTCAATACGGGAAACTTGCAATTGCAACTCCCGTAGTGCTTGCGCCTATGGCTGGAATCACCAACACCGCGTTTCGTAGACTCTGTCGCGAATTCGGTGGAGGTTTGTTTGTATCCGAAATGGTTACCTCACGAGCCTTGGTTGAGCGAACCGAAGAGTCGCTGCGATTAGTGGGACACCACGAAAGCGAAGACATTCGCTCGGTCCAGCTCTATGGCGTTGACCCAAAGACCATTTCCGAAGCGGTAACGATGTTGGTCGCCGAAAACCGGGCCGATCACATCGACCTAAATTTCGGCTGTCCGGTTCCTAAAGTCACTCGCAAGGGCGGGGGAGCAGCCCTGCCTTGGAAGTCGGATCTGTTTAGCGATATTGTCAACGCCGCAGTTAAGGCCGCTGGGGAAATCCCATTGACGGTAAAAATGCGCAAGGGAATCGATGCCGATCACTTGACCTACCTTGATGCCGGCAAGGCAGCCCGAGACGCTGGGGTTACTGCAATCGCTCTTCACGGTCGCACCGCCAGCGATTACTATTCGGGCAATGCCGACTGGGATTCAATTGCCAAGCTTCGAGAGTCTTTGCCCGATGTTCAGGTTCTGGGCAACGGCGATATCTGGTCAGCGGGCGATGCAATTCGAATGATGCGTGAGACCGGCGTCGACGGCGTTGTGGTGGGCCGAGGATGTCTTGGTCGTCCGTGGCTCTTTGGAGACCTGCAGGCGGCCTTCGACGAATACCTACGTGACCCAAATTCCGAGGCAGCCATCAACCCGATTCAGCCTTCACTCGGCCAAGTTGGTCAAGCTTTCAAACGTCATGCCGAATTGTTGGTTGAGTTTTTTGAAAGCGAAATGCATGCCTGCCGTGACATTCGTAAGCACGTTGCTTGGTATTTCAAGGGTTATCCGGTTGGTGGCGAATTCCGAGCCGCTCTGGCTCAAGTTGAGTCGCTTTCACACATGGACGAAATTCTTTCAACCCTTGACGGTGATCAACCTTATCCAGGGGCGGAGGCAGAGGGTCCTCGTGGCCGCCTCGGCGGAGCAAAGGTCTGTTCATTGCCAGAGAACTGGTTGAATTCACGCACACTTGACTCGAAGGCCAGTGCAGACCTGCTCGAGGCCGAGATTGGGGTGTCTGGTGGTTAGTCTTCCTCCAATCGGTTACGGACTGGTCGATGAAGAACGGATGCTCACCGAGGTGCGCAGTGGCACTCAGCGCCGAAATGAGTTCAGTCGTGACCGCGCCCGAGTTCTACACTCTTCGGCACTTCGTCGTTTGGGCGCCAAGACTCAAGTACTCTCACCGACTTCAGGTGACTTCGCTCGAACTCGTCTCACCCACTCTCTAGAGGTTGCCCAAATTGGTCGTGAGATGGCACTAACGCTTGGCATTGACCCAGATTTGGTTGATATGGCCTGTCTGGCACATGACCTCGGTCACCCACCGTTTGGGCACAACGGTGAAAAAGCACTTAACGACTGGTCGGCAGACTTTGGTGGCTTCGAGGGTAACGCTCAGACTCTGCGTTTGCTAACTCGCATCGAACCAAAGGTTTTCTCGGAAGGTGGTTCACCGCTTGGGTTGAACCTAACTCGCGCTGCTTTGGATGCAGCCTGCAAATATCCTTGGTCTCGCGAACATGGAGTTTTTGATGATGGCGGGGGAGCTCGTTCTTCTAAGTTCGGGGTTTACGACGATGACCTTGAGGTTTTCAACTGGCTACGAGTTGGTGCGCCAGAGCGACAGAAGAGCATGGAAGCCCAAGTGATGGACTTTGCCGACGACGTGGCCTACTCGGTTCACGATTACGAAGATGCAATCGTTGAGGGTTTCATCAAGCTCGATGAAGTAGGGCGAGCCGAATACCGTAAGCAACTTCTGGAAGATATGCATTTGTGGGCCGGTTCGTCTCAGACTGCAGCTGAACTTGATTCAGCGCTTAGTAGACTCCAGGATCTCGACGAGTGGCTTGTTGTTTTCGATGGAACCGATCGTGCTCACGGCGACCTGAAGAACCTCACCAGTGCGCTTATCGGTTCATTCGTTTCGCGAACGGTAGATGCCACCTGCGAAGAATATTCAGGGCTGCTCACTCGCTATCGAGCCAACCTAATCGTGCCATCTGAGGTCCGTTCAGAGATTGCTGTTCTCAAAGGATTGGTGTCTTCGTTCCTGATGTCTCACGAGTCAAGGCGTCCATACTATGAGCGCCAGCGCGAATTGTTAGGCGAACTTGCCGACGCGCTTTTGGCAGCCAATGGTGCCGACCTAGACAGCTATTGCACCTTGGCTTGGTCGAATGCCAGCGACGAAACCGCTAAGCACCGAGTTATCGTTGACCAGGTTGCCTGCCTCACCGATCAAGGAGCCTTGAACCTCCACGCGAAATTGGTAGGTGGCGCAAACTAATGGCAAAGCGCATTCCGCAATCCGACATCGACGAAGTGCTTTCTCGGGTATCAATAGTCGAGGTAGTTGGCGACTACGTGGCCCTAAAAGCCTCTGGTAATGGCGAATACAAGGGTCTTTGCCCATTTCACGGTGAGAAGTCCGCTTCCTTCGGAGTCTCGGCAACAAAAAATGTTTGGCACTGTTTTGGTTGCGGTGAAGGTGGCAATCTCTTCCAGTTTCTGAACCGAATTGACTCGCTAAATTTCGTCGAGGCAGTTGAAAAACTCGCAGCCCGCGTTGGCTACACGCTCAACTACGAAGAGGGTGGGGCAAGCAGCCCAGAACTTTCAGTTCGCGCCAGAGTTTTGGAGGCAAACGCTGCTGCGGCCAAATTCTTCGCCTCCAAGCTAGACGACGCCGAGGCCGAGCCTGGTCGACTTTTTCTGCAAGGTCGAGGGTTCGATAAAACCGCATCTGAAATGTTCGGTGTTGGTTGGGCTCCCAAGGGTTGGACCGGTCTTTCTGATCACCTGAAAACACTCGGATTTACGGAGGAAGAGCTAATTGTCGCGGCTCTAGCCAGTAAAAAAGACAAGGGTTGCTACGACCGTTTTCGCGGCCGACTAATCTGGCCAATCCGAGACAGTACCAATGCCGTAATCGGCTTCGGTGCCCGAAAGATTTTCGAAGACGACCAGGGACCAAAGTACTTGAACACCAGCGAAACGCCGGTCTACCACAAGTCCAGCGTTCTCTACGGAATCGATTTGGCAAAGCGTGAAATTTCCAAAACACAACGGGTTGTAGTCGTTGAAGGCTACACCGATGTGATGGCCTGCCACCTTGCCGGAATCACTACGGCAGTAGCCACCTGTGGGACTGCGTTTGGCGACGACCACATTAAGGTCCTAAATCGAATACTGGTCGCCGACGACAAAAATCCAGCCGAAGTGATTTTCAATTTTGATCCAGATGAAGCGGGCCAGAAGGCGGCGATGCGAGCATTTGCCTCTGCGCAGAAGTTCAATGCGCTCACTTACATCGCAATCGGCCCAGACGGCCTTGACCCCTGTGACCTTCGGCAAGAGCGCGGAGATGCGGCAATCGTTGAAATGATTGGTGCTAAGCGGCCATTGGTTGAATTTGCAATTGAGCGGTCAATCGCGCCGTTTGATCTAGCATCTCGAGATGGTCAAGTAGCGGCGGTGAGGGCAGCGGCCTCCATCGTAGCCGAAATAGCAGACCCAATCCTTAGGTCCTCTTACGAAAAACACCTCTCTGAACTCACTCTCGTGGATCGTGCAGCAGTAAATCAAATGGTTTCCGATTTAGTGCGCGGTGTCCGTCGCGCCGCAGTCACACCTGGAGCTCGTACACCTGTTACTGAGCCACCAGCACCTAGCGCACTACCGCCGGTAAATTTGAACGACCCAATTAATCGAAGGGAACGCTGGCTGCTCGAGGTTGTGGCCCAGCTTCCGCAGTTCTGCGACGAAGCAAAGCTCAAGCGGATATTCAGGTCGTATTTTTCCGCTGCCAGACACGTTGGCGTGGCTAAGGTGCTACTGAAATATGTTGGCCAACCTGACACGCAAAATTTAGTAACGGCTGAACTCCAGGATGAACTAGCCTCAACCTGGCGCGAAATACTTATGGCCAGACTGCCAGTTGTCGACGAGGCTGGAAAGCAAGAGTACGCCGAGGGCGTTGTTCAGGGTGCTTTGCTGCAAACGGTCGAGTTTGAAAAACAGTACCTAATTCAGGCACTATCTCAGGCACAGGCAGCTCAGAAAGCCGATGACACGAATCTGATCGCTAAGAAACTGGTTGAGTTGGATACGGAACTTGTTCGACTTCGCGCGGAGCGCTAAAAAATTTGGTAATGTTAGACACTGCGCAAGCAACATTCCTCGGTAGCTCAATTGGCAGAGCAATCGGCTGTTAACCGATAGGTTCTTGGTTCGAGTCCAAGCCGGGGAGCCAACAGGTCAAGACAGTGGAGGCCAGTACATGATTCGCTGGATTCTTGACCGAAAATGGCTCTCCATTTCAATGTATGCGGGAATGCTCGCACTCGTTTCGGCAGGGTCCGAGCTCCTAAAACAAAACTATTTGGGTCTGTTTTTCTCTATTCTTCTTGGCGTTGCCACCATTGCGACCAGGAAATTTGCCTGGATTTCGATTGGGCTTATCCCTGTTTTGGGTCTACTACTATCGCTTTACTCAGCCTTTCCTAGCTTCGCTGCATTAGAGCTGGCTTTTGTTATTGGTCTAATTGCAGTCTTTGCAAGTGACAGGCAGCGCATTTGGGGTTCGATATCCTCAACGATTACTGCCGTGTCAATGGGCCTTCTGCTGGGTTATCAAGGCAATTATCTTGAGAGCATGCTTGGTTACCAAGCCAACTCGGAGGCGGTTAGGTTCAACTCGCTCACCGTAGTTTTCTTCCTAGCGTTTCTGCTCTTCGCTTTGGCAGGTGTTTTGGGTCATCTTTACCTACTTCGCCTGCGGCACATCGGTTCTCCCCAAGACGTCGCCTTCAGCGCCATTCGGGCCGGCAAACTTCGCCTTGAAATTGCAAAACAGAATGAGCGACTGGAAATTGCCAAGGATTTAAGCGAATTGTTAGTTCAGAAAATCAGCGCTGTCGTCAGCGTTACCGAGGGTGGCCGTTACGCAATTGCATCCGATCCAAGTGCGGCAGAGCGAGTTTTAGATCGGTCCCACGAAGCAGGTAGGGCGGCGCAGTCCGAACTTCGTCGACTTTACGACTATCTGAATTCGGCTATTATCTCTGACGTGGCCAGCTTCAAGATTGATGATTTAGGTGAATTGGCGGTTGCTTACCGTGAATTGGGATTCAACACCGTGATTTCATCACAAGGTCAAAGTTTTGAATTGAACGCCGGTATGGAGTTATGTGTTTACAAAATTGTTTTTGAGGCGCTTCAGAATGTTCGTAAGCATGCCCCTCTGGGAACAGAAATTGGTGTTGATTTTCTCTGGGTGGAAGATGGTCTGCAGGTTCTGGTAAAGGACAATGGCATAGAAGTTTCCAATCGTCAGAAACAATCCCTCGGAGAAGCTATTGAGGGCTACGACGCAAACGAAGATTTCGAATCGCTGGTGAGCGAATTCGACGGAGCTACATTGGCTGCGTTGCGTGATCGAGCAGCCATTTACAAGGGGCGAATTGAAGCAACTCGCGTTGCTGGCGTCGGTTTCACGCTCTCAGCAATTTTCCCCAACCTGAAGTCCCTAGCCGCTCAAGGAAATTGATTTTGAACGATCTGAGGATTGGCCTAATCGACAGCAACGAGCTGGTCCGAAGCGGACGCTCCATGATTATAAACTCGCAGGCTGATATGCGGGTAGTACTGGAAGAGTCAGATCCTGTATCAGCGATTGAACGAGCGCCTGACTATTTGGTGGATGTTCTCCTGGTCGGCCCAAGCCAGCACAGCCTAAGGGGAAAACAATTTATTCAATTACTAGCGCAGGCCTTGGTTGAAGCCAAGAATGAGTGTGCAATTATTTCCTACAATGCATTCTTTTCGCCGAAACTAAGGTACGAGGCGATACTTGCTGGATCCCAAGACTTTATCGGCCTCGATTCAGGCGGGAAAGAACTCCTCACCCTGATTAGGAATGTAGTCAAGCGAGACTTCGTAGTTGATCCTGGTGCGTTAGCTTCGATGTCAAACGTGTTCGGCCCTTTGAGAGCTTCAAATCAACTCGAATTGAAACTCAGTGAATTGAATGCAATTCAAACGGAGGTAATCGAGCTATTTTTGACCGGTCAGAGCGACCAAGCGATTGCTAAGCAATTGGAAATGGCGCGTACTCGAGTCACCCAACTAATTGACACACTGATCGAAGCGGCAGGTTTGACGTCTCGCAATCAACTACTTCTAGCAGTAAGTGCTGGCTCTGAATGAGTATCGGTAAAGGGTCGGTAGCATCCGTTTCAGTCAGTGTTGGTCTCGCCACGGGCATTTACGGGATTTCATTTGGCGCTCTGTCAGTTACTGCTGGATTCGACATCTGGCAAACCATGGCGCTGAGTATTCTGATGTTTTCAGGCGGTTCCCAATTTGCGTTTGTCGCAGTTTTTGCAACCGGGGGAGTGAGCGCACTACCGGCAGCAATCACTTCGGCATGGTTGGTTGGTATCCGTAACGGCTTTTACGCGCTCACGCTCGCTCCCAGAATCGGCCCCAAAGGCCTAATGAAGGTGTTGGCGGCACAGCTAACCATTGATGAGAGTACGGCTGTTTCTGCATCAAGAGAGATCGAGTCTGAGAAGCGGAAAGGTTTTTGGCTTACTGGATTATCAGTCTTTGTTTTCTGGAACCTAGCGACTGTCTTTGGAGCCTTGTTGGGCGGGTTTTTATCAGATCCAAAGGTATTCGGACTTGATGCGGCGGCGGCAGCAGCTCTATTCGCCCTCGTTTGGCCTCGGATTCAACAATCAACTGGTGCACTGATTGCAGCAGTTTCCATTATCGGCAGCACTTTACTCAGTCTTGTACTTCCTTCAGGCTTCCCAGTGTTGGTGGCAGCTGGGTTTGCCGTGGCTCTTGGATTCTGGTTGGAGCGTTCAAAGAATGAATAGCTGGCTTGCCATTGTCCTGGGTTCGATTGCCGTATTTTCTTGGAAATTTCTTGGCTACCTACTGCCAGCCCGACTTCTGGAGTCCAGAATGCTGTCGAAGCTTGCCGGATTTCTAACGATTGCGCTACTGTCTGGGCTCGTCGGCGTTCAGACCTTTAGCGGAAATGGTCAACTCGAATTCGATGCTCGCATACCAGCGTTACTGGTTGCTGCGCTTCTCCTAAGGCTAAAGAGCCCATTCATCGTAATCGTCATTGTTGCCGGGGCTACCGCAGCATTGCTGCGCTTAGCCTTCTAGGTTGTCGCGGCCTGGCAGCCACGATTTGCCAGGCAAGGCCCACTCGTTTTCCGCATACATCAGCTTGCGTTCCTTGTGCCATTCTTTGGCCAGTTTGTCCAAGTAAAGCAATCCATCAAGATGGTCGAACTCGTGCTGCATTATTCTCGCAAACCATCCATCTGCCTCGATGTGAACTGGTTCATTCTTTAGATTCACACCATCAACCACAACGTGGTCTGCTCGCTTAAGTGGGAAGCGCTCACCAGGCGCCGAAAGACAGCCTTCAACCTCGGTATCTTCGTCTGCTGGTTCTTTAGAAATTGGGCCGAGTTTTAGTGTTGGATTAATGACTACACCACGACGTGGGTTCCCCTCATCGTCGTCGTAGTTGTAAACGAATATCCTCAGTCCCACACCAATTTGAGGCGCCGCTAAGCCAACCCCAGGAGCCTTGTCCATGGTTTCGTACATGTCGGCCACAAGCTGTTCAAGTTCCTGGTTAAATTCGGTTACTTCGGCGGCGCGTGTGTGTAAGACCGGTTCTCCGGCAATAACTATGGGTCTGATGGTCATCTAGAAATGATACCCAGCCTGCCACCAGATTCGGGCTCAAAAGATAGGCTTAAGCCGAAGTCTTTAGGAGAAAAATGATTCGCGCTTTTGCCATTATTCTGTCTCTCCTCGCAGCCGTAGCACTGGCCTTTGGCGCACAATTTCAGAACGACTCGATTGAGAAAAACGTCGACAAGGTCAAGGGCGCCAAACGCGGAGTCGGGCTGGCTAATATTCTTGGGCTTCTCAAGAATCCCAGATGGCTGGGCGGTATGAGTTTCCTGGTGCTTGGTGCACTTTGTCAGATTGCAGCACTCACAATGGCTCCACTAATTGTTGTGCAGCCGATCGGCGCCTTGGCTCTAGTTATCACAGCCCTACTAAATGCACGTTCCACTAAGACTCCAATCACCAAGGCAACCTGGGTTGCTATAGCCCTCTGCTCAGGCGGCATCGCCACCTTTGTGAGTCTCGCCACGGGAATTGCTAGCGACCAAAAGGAACTTTCAGACGCCAACCTTTACATCATCCTAGGAATCCTTGCGATTTTGCTTGTGAGCTTTGGGACCGTCTTCTTGGTTCAGCGCCAGCGTATGAACGCACTGACGTTTATCCTCGGAGCTGGACTCCTGTATGGATTGCTTGCCACCCTGGTCAAGTCGGTTATTCAGCGAATTCAACAATCACACTTTGAGTGGCTCACCATTACCTGCTTAGTAGCAGCCGTGCTAGCCATGGCTCTAGGAGGTTGGTTTGTTCAAAACGCCTACGCATCTGGTCCGCCAGATTTAGTAATTGCCGGCCTCACCGTGATTGATCCTATGGTCGCGGTTACCATCGGCATCATCGTGCTCGGTGAAGCATCGTCGGCTAGCACTTTGATTTCGGTCATCTTCGCCGCGAGTGGAGCGACAGCAGTGATTGGTGTTTGGCTCCTTTCCCGAGTGCATCCGGAATTGAAGTCGCAACGATGAGTTCGATGACCGCGCTAATAGCCTGTGATACCTTCGCACCTGATCACAACGGAACAGCCACTTTCTCGAAGAATCTGGCAGTCTCGTTGCAAAAGCGAGGTTTCGAGGTGCACGTGATTGCTCCTGCTACTTCCAAGCTTTACGGCACATTTCGTGAAAAGCATGATGATGTGCCCATTATTGTTCACAGGTTAAAGAGTTACCGACTACCGTTTCAGCCATCGCAGCGCTTTGTAAGTCCATTTCGCCTAACAGGCAGACTAAACGGTCTGTTAAAAGCTATTAGGCCGGATGTTGTTCACATCCAATCGCACATCAATATTGGACATCACGCAGCAATCGCAGCAGTTAAGAACGACATTCGTTTAATTGCCACCAGCCACATTGACGCCCATAACCTGGTTGAGAATGCAATTTTGGCCCCCAATTTTGTAAAGAATTTCCTCACGGACCTTTTGCTCAAAGACGCCGCAAGGGTTTTTAGGGCGGCAGAAGCAATTGCGGCGCCGACCAAGCGTGCGGCTCAAATGCTGGAAAGTTCCGTTAAGGGTCTACGTGTGTTGCCAATCTCAGCTGGTGTCGACATCGACCTCTTCAATACCTTGGACGAACCGATCCAGTCGGATAGGAAGCTTCTTTACGTTGGTCGATTAGACCGCGAAAAACATGTTTACGTCTTACTGGAAGCAATTTCCAAACTTCCAAAGTCTTTTCACGTTGCTCTCGAGATTGTGGGAAGTGGATCTCAGGCGAATGAACTCTCCAAACTGGCCGCTGAACTTGGTATCCAAGACTCCGTGCATTTCTCAGGAGAACTTTCGGATGCCGCTCTACTTGGAAAACTGGGGGAGTCCTCGGTTTTCGTGATGCCTTCAATTCAAGAGTTGCAGTCAATGGCAACTCTTGAAGCCATGGCCGCCGGTCGCCCAATTCTTGCTGCCAATGCAATGGCATTACCTCACCTGGTTCATGATGGAGAAAATGGTTTCTTGTTTAGACCAGACTCACCTACCGATTTGGCCCTCAAGATTCAGCACATTTTTGGCATTCCCGAGTTGGATTTCATTCGATTGAGCCAAGGATCGAGAGTGTTGATCGAGTCTCACGACTTGGAAGCCACCGTAGACGTCTATGAGCGCCTCTACAAGGGCTTACCAGTAGATGTAACGACACTTGATAACGAACCTGAGTATGAAGCTCCTATTTCGACCACCAAGCGCTTCACAAACTTTGTTCGTCGTAGTTCAAAGACCATAGAGCGTAGCACCAACGGTGTTATTGAGCGCCTCGACGATGTTCGTGGTTCGGTTGTTGAAACATTTTCCGAGGTTCGCTTCTCAATTGAACGCAGAAGTCGCAAGGCAAGCAGAAAACTGAGTAACTCGCTTAGGCGCATCCTGAAAAGCATTCGCAGGGACGACTAGGCTAGTTATTTGTGACTAGGGGAGTTAGCTCAGCCGGTTAGAGCAGCGGACTCATAATCCGTCGGTCACGGGTTCAAGTCCCGTACTCCCCACATGATGATTCTGAGATTGCCCGAGAGATCCGATGAGGCGATTCTTCGCCGGGCTCACCAAGAGCTCGAATCGGAGGGACACCAAGGGTTCCTTTTGCATGGTTATGAGGGTTCAGAAACCGAATTTGAAAACTATCTAGACGCCGTGAGCAAGTTTTCTGAAGGTCGCGACCTTCCACAGGGTATGGTGAAAGATTCTTTTCTTATTGCCGAGGTGGCCGGTGAGGTGGTCGGTCGAATATCAATAAGACACACGCTGAATGATTTCTTGTTGAATTATGGCGGGCATATCGGTTACATGGTCCGTCCAGCTTTTCGGAGGAATGGCTATGCATCCGAAATGCTAAGGCAAAGTCTCCTTATTGCTAGAGACATCGGTATTGAAAGGGTTTTGATAACCTGCAACGACGACAACCTAGGTTCCATCAGGGTGATTGAGAAACACGGGGGAGTCATCGAAAATAAGGTCGACGACAACGGTAGGTTACTTAGGCGTTACTGGATCGAAAACGTCTAGTTGCTGAACTTCGCTTCGAGGTTTCGCACGTCGGGAACCAGAAGTGCACCGATTACCGCTATAACTGACAGCCCGGCACCGATTAGAAGAGTGCTCTGTATTCCGATTGCTACGGCCAGAGGTCCGGCAACAATGATTCCGATAGGGCCGAACACAAATGAGCCGAATGAGTCGTAAGAGTTGACTCGAGATAGGGACTCAGCGGGTACATTCTGTTGAATCGTGGTGGCCCAAACAACGTAGAAGATGTCCATGGCGATACCTACTGCAACTGCGGAAACTAGTAGCGCCATAAGGGGCTGAGCGGTTCCGAAAGTCAGTAAGAAAAGCGGATCGGCGAGCATCAAAATCATCACCATGCGAAGCGGGTGTTTTGGTCTCGCCTTGTTGGCGATGATTGTTCCTAAGAGAAAACCTAAACTCATGAAGCCGAGGACTAACCCCCAGGTCGTTGCGCCATCGTACTTGTCAAGCGTTTGGAGAGCTCCTAGAACCGCCCACACTGCCTCGAAGCTCATGTTTAGAATCGCGAAGGCGACGACGATTGCGACTAGCCAAGAGCGAGTTCTAAATTCGTTCCAACCCAGCTTCAATTCGCGGATGAAATTAACCTTTTCGCCAGCCTCAACTTGGCCCTTCTGATGAAGTTTTGACAAAGGGTAGACCAGGGCGCCAGCGATTAGAAATGTAATCGCATCGACGGCAAGCGCCCATCCCACGCCCCAAACGGAGACCACCAAACCGCCGCTAGCCGTTCCTAGCATGAATGCAACATTGGAGCCGAAACCGGTTGCTGCATTGGCGCTCTGAAGCTTTTCTTGTGGCACGAGAATCGGCATCAGTCCTGCAAAGGCTGGATACCAGATGCCATTCAGTAACCCAGCTAGGAGACCCACAACCACTAGAAGCCAGAGGCTTGGGTGTCCGGAAATAAAGGACCAGGCGGCGATAAGAATTAGCACACTGAGCCACATGTCAGCCAGGCCCATTACTCGGGCTCTGCCGTATTTATCGGCGATTGTTCCCCCAACAATCAAAAGAAGCAGGATAGGTAGAGTTCTAGCGCCCTGAACCAAACTTAGTGATCCGCCATCTGCACCCTGAATGCCCAAAACACCAAATGCAAGAGCAACCGGTGAGATTCCGTTTCCAAAGTTTGAAATTGTTCGGGCTGTAAAAAACTGGTAGAACTTCGGAACGCCAGCTAAGTCCTTGAGAGTGCGAATCATGAGGTTTTGCCAAGCTTGGCGTAGTAACAGTTTGGGCATAGGGATTCGTAGGTGACCTCATCGCCATCGATGGCAACCTGATCGCCGTCAAAAACAAAGTTGCCGTTCTTTAGGCGAGCGTTAAACATCGCCTTTTTCCCACATCGGCAAATTGTTTTTAGCTCTTCCAGACTGTGTGCGATTTCAAGTAAACGAATACTTCCAGGGAAGCCCTTGGTTAAGAAGTCTGTGCGAATGCCGTAGGCCAACACCGGTATTTTATCCAGAACCGCTATTTCCATCGCCTGATCAACTTGGTCGGGGGATAGGAACTGGGCTTCGTCGATTAGAAGGCAATCGATGGGTGCGGTACCGGCAACTGCCGCCAATTTGCTCCGCAGGTTATCGGTTGGCAAAACCAGAAAGTCAACCTCTCTCGCCATTCCCAAGCGGCTAACGACCTGCATGTTTCCCTTCGTGTCAACCGCGGGTTTGGCAATCAAGACTCGTTGACCACGTTCTTCGTAGTTGAATGCAACTTGCAAGAGTGCGGTACTCTTGCCGCTGTTCATTGCGCCGTGGCGAAAATATAACTTTCCCATTGCTAACCCTTTGCGATCTTGAGGATGTTGTTTAGATGCGATTCGATTGCAATCTTCGACGAAATACCGGCGACCGTTTCGTTGACGAAACCGCGGGTTGAAAGGTGGTCACCCGAGCTCCAAACGACGAGACCGTGGGTCGACCAAGAAATGCTAGTAGCCGCGAGGAATGCTTGCGGGTGCATAATTACTGCCTCGGTTCTCGGGTAGTTCGTTTCGTTGAAATCCAACTTGAACTGCTTCTTGGCTCTAATGGCTAAGACCAATTCGGTGAGAGTTGCCAGGTGGTACTCAAAGAGCGACTGCATTTCGTTGGTGTGTGATACCGAGATAATTCGTCTGGCATTCTCGGAAACCATCGGATAGTGAGAAAGAATGGCCATGGCTTTCATAGCCCGTCCCCATTCAATTTCGGCTCTGATTCGCCGTTTCAGAAGTTCCTCTGGATTCTTCATGCTCGGCGCCAGCGATTCGTTGAGAACTCGATGCCAGTCACGAAAACCCCATAGCAGAGCTTCCGAAAGGAGATTCTCTTTGGACCCGAAATAATGCTTAATCATTGGGTGCTTAATTCCAAGTTGGTCGCAGACTAAACCTGAGTTGAAATCAACTGGGCCGCGCTCAACAATTTGCTCAATGGCCAGCAAAATCATTCTTTCACGCGTGCCGATTGGCGCATCTCCCAACCCGTCAAGTAACGAGCGCACGCCTCTAGACAGTTGGAGGTCCGGGGCCTGTGGGTTGTATTTCGGTCTTGACACTCTTGGAGTCTACCTAATGCCAGGTTAAAGGAAATGAGGCGCCCAGACTACTGAGCGCCTCATTTCGCGATTAATTAGTGAAGTTCGCCGTGGTGCTTTGCAGCGTCCAATTCAGTTTGACTTACTGGGCTTACGCGGTCTTCAAAGAAAATCTTTGATAGGGCTGAACGAATTCGAGCGCGAACCGTGATGATTCCCTTTTCGTTTGGTCGAGCCAAGGTAGGTGCATACTCCTTGAAGTCGGTTAGCTTCCAAATTTGGTAAGCGTCAGCCTGTTCGTGAACTTCAACGTATTCGCCGTGAGGTAGTCGAATGATACGGCCACTCTCGTGTCCGTGTAGAACTATTTCACGATCCTTACGCTGTAGCGATAGGCACATGCGCTTGGTTACGTAGTACGCAAACACTGGTGCAACAAACAACAGAATCTGCATCGTGGTAAGAACCTGGTTCAGCGACATCTTGAAGTTAGTTGCGATCAAGTCGGTACCAGCTCCGGCCCAAAGAACCGCGTAGAAAGTAACACCAGCGGCGCCAATTGCGGTACGAGTTGGAGCATTACGTGGACGGTCGAGGAGGTGGTGTTCACGCTTGTCGCCAGTGATCCAACCTTCAACGAATGGGTAAACGGCAACTACACCAAGTAGGCCTACTCCGACAATCATCGGAAGAAGGATGTTCCAAGACACCGTTGCGTTGCCAATGGTGGTTTCGATACCAGTTGGGGCAAGACGCAGGGCACCATCTAGGAATCCGATGTACCAGTCAGGCTGGGTTCCAGCGGAAACCGGTGATGGGTCGTAGCTTCCGTAGTTCCAAACCGGGTTGATGGTCACAAACGCGGCGGTAAGCATGATTACACCGAAGACGATGAAGAAGAATCCACCTGCCTTGGCCACGTAAACAGGCATTAGTGGGTAACCTACAACGTTGGTGTCCTTTTTGCCTGGACCTGAGTAGTGAGTGTGCTTGTGGATTACCACCATGAATAGGTGGATAACCAAGAAGACCAGGATCAGGGCAGGAACAATCATGATGTGCAAGCTGTAAAGGCGAGGCACGATCTGGTTGCCAGGGAATTCTCCACCGAACAGTAGGGAAGAGGTGTATGAACCAATCCATGGAAGACCCTTGAGCATTCCGTCGATGATTCGAAGACCGTTACCCGATAGCAGGTCGTCGGGTAGGGAGTAACCGGTGAAGCCACCAGCCATACCCAAAATGAAGAGCATGAATCCGACAACCCAGTTGATTTCACGTGGCTTGCGGAAGGCGCCGGTAAAGAACACGCGAAGCATGTGTAGGCCAGCTGCGGCAACGAATAGAAGCGCAGACCAGTGGTGTACCTGACGCATTAGAAGGCCACCACGTACTTCAAATGAGATGTCAAGGGTCGATGCGTACGCGCTCGACATGTGAGCACCCTTTAGTGGGCCAAAAACGCCGTCATAAGTGGTCTCAGCCATGGTTGGGTTGAAGAAGAAGGTTAGGAAGGTTCCCGAAAGCAGCAAGACTAGGAAGCTGTAAAGCGCTACTTCACCAAGCATGAATGACCAGTGGTCAGGGAAGATCTTGCGACCAAATTCCTTGACGATGCCGGCAATGCCGACGCGCTCATCGAGGTAGTTTGCGGTTCCGGCTAGGAAACCACCCTTTTTCTTTGCGGTTACTGCGTTACTCATGCCTTACGCTCCCAGAAGCTTGGACCAACAGGTTCGGCGAAATCGCCAGGTGCTACCAGGTAGCCCTCCGCGTCTACTTCAATCTTCAATTGAGGTAGCGGGCGGCTAGCTGGACCGAAAACAACCTTGCAGTCTTCTGCCAAGTCGAAAGTTGACTGGTGGCAAGGGCAAAGCAAGTGATGTGTGTGCTGCTCGTAAAGTGCCACTGGGCAGCCCACGTGGGTACAAATCTTTGAATAGGCAACGATTCCGTCATAACCCCATTCGCGCTCTTTATCGTTCTTGATGTCATTTGGGTCAAGGCGAACCAACAAAACTGCAGCCTTGGCCTTCTCATTTAGCATGTGTGGCGCTTCAAGCTTTTCAAGACCCTCAGGGATCACGTGGAAAACCGAACCGACCTGGACGTCTGATGCCTTAATTGGAGTTCCATCAGGATCGCGAGTCAGGCGAGTGTTCTTTTTTGCGCCCCACATAGTGTGTCGTAGTGAATCCTTAGGGTTTGGGCCAAGGTCGGAAAAAAGAACGATTGCTGGAATTGGGAATAGTGCAAGTGCTCCATACAGTGTTCGACGAATTAGCTTGCGACGTGAGAATCCAGATTCCTGGTCTGCCAAACGAATAACTTCCAGTGCTGCTGCACGGACTTCTTCGGTACCACGAGTTAGGTGGCGTTCTTCAGATACCTCAGCATCTGGCATGAGGGTCTTTGCCCAGTGCACAGCACCGATACCAATTCCGAACAAGCCAAGTGAGATTCCTAGCCCTAGGAACAGGGTGTTGATTCTAAGTGAGCTGGCATTCGTGTCGTCAAATGGGAATACGTAGTACGCCCAGATGGCAAATATGCTTCCGAGAATCGAAAGAGTGAAAAGCAATGCAACCTGAAGAGCAGCAGCCTTTTCGTGCTTGACGCTCTTGTCGGTCATACGAACGCGGTGCGGCTCGATGCCAGGATCGGTTAGCTTATCTTTGCTAACTACGGCAAGACCGGTTGCATAGTCGTGCTCAGCAACTTCTTCGTGCTGTACGACGTCCTTGGAGTTTTTAGCCACTTGGGTTTTCTTTCCTTATCTTGACGTTAGTTCGACTTAGCGCCGAGCCAGATAGTGATTACGACAATTCCACCTAGCATGGCCAACCATGCGATCAAACCTTCTGCAACAGGTCCTAAATTCCCCAACTCGTCTCCACCGATCGAAGGGTTTTCCTGAACGTACTGAAGGTAAGAGATGATGTCAGTCTTGTCGGCAGGGGATAGGTTGCTGTTCGAGAACACTGGCATGTTCTGAGGGCCTGTAACCATTGCCTCATAAATGTGCTTTGCGCTGGTGTTACGGAGGCTTGGTGCGTACTTGCCCTGGGTTAGTGCACCACCGGCACCGACCGCGTTGTGACACATTGCACAGTTGATACGGAAAAGTTCTCCACCGTGAGTGGCGTCGCCTGATTGTGCAAGATAAGCGTCGGTAGGCACTTCTGGGCCTGGTGCCAGAGATGCTACATAGGCTGCTAGTGCATCGATGTCTTCTTGCTTGAACTGAACTGGCTTTACCTGTAGCTGAGGGCCAGAAGCCTGGCCTGGCATACGTCCGGTGGCAACCTGGAAGTCAACCGAAGCTGCTCCAACGCCGATAAGTGAAGGTGCGTTTGCAGTTCCTTCTGCGTTCTTACCATGGCAGCTTGCGCAGTTAGCCAAGAACAGTTTCTTGCCGGTGTCGATGGTTGCTTGATCTACTTCGGCTTTGGTGGTGTTGGTTACTGCCGCGGTAGCCGCAACATAAGAACCGCCACTTACCAACAATCCAGCTAGAACAACAACGACAGCAGCGAAAGGGCTCCTGCGCGAGAACTTCTTTGATTTATTTGCCATTTGGTTTCTCTCGATGCTTACTTGAGGACGTAAATGATTAGGAACAGACCAACCCAGACAACGTCTACGAAGTGCCAGTAGTAGGAAACAACAATCGAAGCGGTTGCCTCTGCGTGACCAAATTTGCGAGCCGCGAAGGTGCGCCCGACAACGATTAGCATGGCGATAAGACCGCCGGTCACGTGAAGTGCGTGGAATCCGGTAGTCAGGTAGAACGCGCTTGCGTAAGAGTTTGAGTCAAAAGCTACATTTTCCGAGATTAGGTTTGCGTACTCCCATACCTGGCCCGATACGAAGATGGCACCAAGGACATAGGAAACCAGGAACCACTCAACCATTCCCCATTTCATAGGGGAGAGGCCAGTTGCGCGTGGTTGCATGCGCTCGGCGGCGAATACACCGAACTGGGCTGTGAACGAAGACGCTACCAGGATCAGGGTGTTGGTTAGAGCGAACGGAACGTTCAGCTTCGCGGTTTCGGCAGCCCATAATTCAGGGGATGAGGTGCGGAGTGAGAAATACATCGCGAACAGTGCCGCGAAGAACATAACTTCACTTCCGAGCCAAACAATGGTTCCCACCGAGGTTGGACTAGGGCGATTGATTTGCTTTGAACTAGCTGTGGTCGCAGTCATAACTAAATCATAACGCTTGGACGATGTCCGAGGAGGGGATTTTGGGGTGTTTTGAGCAATAAACTTCTAGTTATGACACTTGCAAATTCGTGGGCCGAAATTTTAGGCAAATTGCTTCAGAAACAGGCTTTGGAGCGCGAAGAAGCTAACTGGGCGATGACTCAGATTATGGCTGGCGATGCAAGCGATGCCCAGGTTGGCGCTTTCATGCTTGCTTTGCGTTCAAAAGGGGAGACCGTCGATGAATTGGCCGGTTTAGTCGACGTCATGCTTCGCAACGCAGTGATTCTTGACACCGGCAGCGATGCAGTAGACATAGTTGGCACCGGTGGTGACATGGTCGGTACTGTGAACATTTCGTCTATGGCGTCGATTTTGACTTCCGCGGCTGGAATTCCAGTAATGAAGCACGGTTCTCGATCCGCCAGTGGGAAAACTGGCTCGTCGGAGATGCTCGAAGTCTTAGGGATACGTTTGGACCTGTCCCCAGAACGTGTTGCCGACGTTTTCCGAGAAGTGGGTATCACGTTCTTTTTCGCACCGGTATTTCACCCAGCCATGCGTTACGTGGCACCGATACGTCGCGAGCTAGGTGTTCCCACAACCTTCAACTTCTTAGGCCCATTGGCTAACCCTGCTCAGCCAATTGCCACATCACTTGGCGTTGCCAACGTTGAAGTTGCACCACTCATGGCCCAAGAAGTGGCAAATCGAGGCCGCTCAGCGCTTGTATTCCGTGGAAATGATGGGTTGGACGAGCTTACGACCACTGGAGTGAGCGATATTTGGGAAGTTGCAGGGGGAGTGGTACGTCATTCGACACTAAATCCTGCTCATCTGGGCATTGCTGTGGCGCATCTTGATGAATTGCTTGGTGGAGACCCACAACATAACGCGCACATTGCGAAATCTCTTTTCGAAGGCAATCTAACCGGACCGATCGTCGACATCGTTCGATTGAATGCAGCTGCCGGTGTGGTTGCGTACGAATTGGCAAAAGATGCGTCCAAACTCGAAGAACCTTTGACGGAACGTTTCGACAGCGCGTTACTTCAGGTTACCGAGGCTTTGCAAGATGGTAGGGGCGAAGCAAAGCTTTCTGCCTGGATGAGCGCTACCCAGTCGTAAAACGCTACTTGACATAATGTTCATTATCGGTTCATTATGAATTCAATCAGACCGTGAGGTCCAACCGGCTCAGTTGTGCTTTTGAGCTCTGCCAGAGTCCACCAGCGATACTCCAGAACGTCTCTGCGTTCATCATCGGTCCACGACGAGTTGTCTAAAACAAAATCAGAAACTATCAGTTCAAAAAATGTGTCGTGGTAACCGTGTGAATTGATTCCATCGGCCCAGTTCCAAGTTCCTTCGAGTTCTGCGATTGGTTCACCCAGGTCATCGCCAGACACGACAATTCCGGTTTCTTCAAACAATTCTCGAACTGCAGCTTGTTTGGGCGTTTCCGAACCGTCAATTCCTCCGCCAGGAGTTATCCAGCGGGCTGGAAGACCAACCTCAGGGTCGAAATGAGTTAGCAGCAGAAATAGCTGTCCAGAAGGCTTTCTGAGCAACACTCGAGCTGTCTTGCGAAATTCGCCCGGCTGCGTCACTTCTTAGAACGCTTCTGAGCAGGAACACCGAACAGTTTCATAGAGGTTTGCATCAGGTAACCGATACACACCGCGAAAATCAGGGTTCCTTCGCGGACGTGCCCGCCCATAGACCAACCAATGATCAAAACGGTCGCTTCAAACATGGTTCTGACAATCCAAAACGGCCAGCCAAGAACTTCTGCGGTGCCAACCATAATTCCATCACGTGGGCCTTTACCCAGATGAGAGCTGATGTACATTCCAGTAGCCGTGGCAACGATCAGCATTGCCAGAATGAACTCTGCTAGATGTTGCCAGTATTCGGTGAAGGAAGGCAACCAAGGAGTCCAGACGTCACACCAGACGCCAATTAGCAAGCCGTTCAGAACAGTACCGATTCCGTATTTTTGCTTTAGTGGCAGCCAACAGATCAAAACGATGACGCTAACGACAACGGTCGACCATCCAAAGGTAAGGCCGGTCTTGATTGAGATTCCCTGCGCGAACACATCCCAAGGCGGAATGCCGATGTCGGCATGCACAAGCATGGCAATGCCCAAACCATAAATAAACAGACCAACATTCAGCTTCGTGAATCGAAACAAGAATGTTCTTATAGATTGGTTGGACATAAGCACAAGCCTATTCGTCAGCAGGGAGATAGTTGTTGAAGCCTTACCTCTCCCCTGCAGGCTTGAAGATTTTCGCTCATCGAGGTTCCACAGAAGGTGGCGCCGTTGAAAACACCTTAGAAGCGTTCAGATTTGCTTTGGACTCGGGGGTTCTGTTCCTTGAAACCGACGTTCAAGTTACCGCAGATGGTGTTGCTGTGCTTTTTCACGATGCCGATCTGCGTCGAATCGCTGGGGTTCAGCGCAAGGTCTCCGACCTTACGCTTCAGGACCTTCGTTCAATCTTGGCTGCTGTTAAAGCTCAAATACCAACACTCGCCGATGCTCTAGCTAGGTTCCCAAACGCAAAATGGAACATCGACATCAAGGCAAAAGATGCCGTCACACCCACTGTTTTAGACATAAGGGAAGCAAAAGCCGAGGACCGGGTTCTGGTTTCATCCTTTTCTAAAAAACGGCGGCTGAGCGCGATCCGGCAATTGCCAGGGGTCGCTACATCAACAGACGCCACCACGCTTCTAAGTATCTGGTTCCTGCACCTGGTTGGTGCTGAGAAGGTGCTCTCAAAGACTTTGAAGTCCATTGACGCTTTGCAGGTCCCTGTAAAAGCCGGCCCAATTAGGTTCGATAACCAGGAATTTGTGAATAAAATCAACAGCTTTGGTGTTGAAGTGCACTACTGGACCATCAACGACTTTGAAGAAGCTAAAAGGCTAGTAGCCCTAGGTGCCAAAGGAATTGTCACCGACAAGAGTAAAATGATGGTTGAACGATTTGGCGAAAGCCGCGGAAGAGGTAAGTAATGGCACAGCAGACAATGCGCGGAATGCGTTTGGGAACTCAGAGTCTTGAGTCGGAAGCTGGCGTAGTACTTGCAGAGCGTAACAAGCACCTATACCGCTGCGCTGAAAACCACGAAACCGAAATGGTCTTTGCCGCTGAGGCAGACCTACCCCAGACCTGGCAGTGCAAGGTTTGTGGAACCACCGCTACCCTGTTGGCCGATGGCAACAAGGTTGAATTGGAAGACAGCGACGAAAAGGTTGCCCGCACCCACTGGGAGATGCTTCTTGAACGCCGCAGCATCGAAGAACTTGATGAGATTCTGCAGGAGCGTCTCGAAGACATTCGCGCTCGCCGAGCAGCAGCTAAAAACGGCTAAAGTCTCGTAGTCTTTCGCCGGTTATCGACGATCAACCAAACTGCCAAAATTCCTGCCACCACAGCCATTGCTGGGTCAAACATCCAACCGCCAAGCATGGTGATTGTTAGTGCTTGAGATTTAGGCACATCTGCAATCACATAGTCGGCAACATAGCCAGGTGACCCGTCTAGTAACTTTCCGTGGCTATCGATAATGGCCGATGGCCCAACCGTTGAGATGTTCACAATTGCCCTGCCGGTCTCTATCGCTCTAAGCCGGGCTATTGCCAACTGCTGAACGCTTTCGTCGCTATGACCGAAATCTGCATTGTTGGTTTGAGCAATTATCACTGATGCTCCGGCACTCACCAGGTCCCTAGGGAGTTCATCAATCGCTTCCTCGAAACAAATCAAGATGCCGAGCTTCTCGCCATCAACTTCAAAAATTCCATCTCGCGTTCCGAAGTCGTAGCCGCGCGAAATCATCCCAACTAAATCAGGTGAAAGCTGATAGAAGAATTCACGGTCAGGAACATACTCTCCAAAAGGAACCGGTCGCTTTTTGTCGTACTGGTCGACCTCTCCCCTGCCAGGTAGCCAAATTTTTGAACTGTTGTACATTCGATCACCGGCAGTAGTGATTGTTCCGAAAATCAGGGGTTTCTTTAGTGAATTGTTCACAAGGTCGGTCAAAATTTGCTTGGTTTCATCGTCGTCGTCCGGGTTCCAGTCGCTGGCATTCTCAGGCCAAACCACTAGATCGAATTTCTCCCCTGTTTTCAAAAAGTCGTAGGTCGCATGGAGATGATTGTCTCTAATCGTGCCACGTACTTCGTTTGCGAAAAGACCAGCGTTAGCGTTTCCCTGAATTCCAACGATTCGCATTGTTCCAGTTGTGCTGGCTGGAAGGCTGGCAAGCCCGATCGGAATTGCGAATAGTGCAGCGAGTGTAATTGCCAAGACCTTCAGGTGTGCTCTAAAGCCTTTAAATAATGACTCCAAGGAGAAAACAGTGAAAGCGACTATCAGGAAACTAAGTAGTCCAAAACCACCGATGGAAACCCAGAAAGCCAACGGAGAGTCGGCCTGAGACATGGCAACACGACTCCAAGGAAAGCCTCCGTAAGGAAAATGAGTGGCAAACCATTCTCTTCCGGTCCAGATAGCTGCCACCGCAAGCGAAAGAACCCATGGTGACAAATTGCGAGAACTTATCAGTCCAATACAACCGGCGACGAGCGCATAAATCAAAGCCTCCAGCCCTGCTAGGGCAATCAGTGGCCTCGGACCTAGGTATTGACTAATCCAGTAAATCTGGGCGACGTAGAAAGCCGAGCCACCTAGAAAGCCAATGCCAACAGCTTTCCAAAAAGTGAGGCCCCTAACCGAAAAATAAAGGCCGGCAACCGAAACGAAAATTGCAGGCCAAAAGTTCGCACTTGGATAGGCGAAGTAGGCGATGAATCCACCTAGCAAGGCGATGAAGGCTCGTTTAGACGTAGTAAGAGTAAGCAACAATCCCTCGCTTCATAAGATCAATGGCGACGTTTGCAGTGGCCTTCAATGGTTCGTCGGCCGCTCTGGAAACTTGCTCGAGAAGGTCAATAATTTGCTTACAGAGGCGAATAAAGTCTCCGACCAACAAGTCAGCTTCGTAGAGAACATTATCTAACTTGCTTCCCGATACCCAACGATGAATTGCGTAGGAAACACCGGCATCGATTGGTTCCGTAGGTCGAAGCTTGTTTCGCTTTGTCGAGGTCTCAAGTGTTCGCCACAATTCTCGAGTCTCAAGGAAAACGGTCTCAAAATCGCCGCGCGGAAATCTTGGCTGCACGTGTTCGTCGTCGCGTCTAGGTTCGTACACCAAGGCTGAAACTATGGCACTCAGTGTTGCAGCATCAACGCGGTCCCAAATTCCGGTACGCAGTGATTCGGCAACTAGGAGATCTCTTTCCCCGTAGATGAGGGCCAGTTTTGAGCCGGCTTCAGTAATCTCTAGCTCACCGCTTGAATCTGTTGAGAGATACTCAAATTCAACAAGTAGTTCGCAAATTCGGTCAAAGGTTTTGGCGACCTGGTTGGTGCGAGATTCAATTTGGTCGATGACCGCATCGGTTTCTCGACGAAGTTTCCACCAGCGTTCACCCCAACGAGCGTGCTCCTCACGCTCGGGGCAACGGTGGCAAGAATGAGACTTTAGCGATTGCTTTAGCTGAGTTAACTTGCGTTCGCTATCGGCCCGGCCGGAATTCTGTCGAAGGTCTTTGCCCTTGCGGTCTCGTGGTCGGTTTGAGCTGAGGTTTCGTTCGAAGTCGGAGATTTCTCGTCGCAGTTTGGCGTAGGTCGTGAAGTCACCTAGGTGACAATCCATCGATTTTGCGTAGCCGGCTAGCGAGATCTCTCGATCTCGAATTGTTCTCGCCAGGTGGACCACCGAACGGTCTGCTTGGAATTGAGCAAAAGAGGTTTCCAGAACTTCACGTGCTCTGCTTCTTGAGAACGCGGTGATCAAGTTCACAGCCATATTGAATGTAGGGCGAAACGAACTAACGAGTGGATAAGTTCGTTTTGAGGCAAGTCCGGCTACCATCTCAGGGTTTAGATTCCCAGCCCATTGAATAACAGAGTGACCCTGGGTATCAATTCCGCGACGACCAGCGCGACCAGTTAGCTGAGTGTATTCACCTGGAGTAATTTGTACTCGGCCCTCGCCATTGAACTTATCTAGGCGATCCAGAACCACTGTTCTGGCTGGCATGTTAATGCCTAGCGCCAAGGTCTCTGTGGCGAAGACCACGCGCACAAGACGTTTCAGGAATAGCCCTTCAACAATCTCTTTGAATGCTGGGAGCATGCCGGCGTGGTGAGCCGCCACTCCCCTCTCTAGGTTCGAGAGCCACTCGAAGTAGCCAAGCGTAGCAAGGTCTTCATCAGCGATCTCTCGGCAACGGTCTTCAACGATGGCGCGAATCTCTTTGCGTTCCTCGGTGGTTGTAAGCCTCAGGTTCGAGTGTTGGCAGGCCTTTACTGCTGCATCGCAGGCGGCTCTTGAGAAGATGAAGAAAATTGCTGGAAGTAGGTCGTTATCTTCAAGCTCTTCGATAATCTCCGGCTTGCTGAGCTTTGGGATTTTCGGCTCATTTTGGTAGCTGCCTTTATAGCGACCAGGACGATTGCTTTTTATAGCTGGAGTTCGTAATTTCGCAGCATGCATTGAAACCAGTTCCGAGTTGACTCGGTTGTCGCCCATGTTGTTTTGGAAAAGGTCAATTAATTCGGCGCCGAAAAGAACATGTTGGTTGAGTGGTACCGGACGTTTCTCCGAGACTATGATCTCGGTTTTGCCTCTGACTTCATCTAGCCAAGCACCAAATTCTTCGGCATTTGAAACCGTTGCGCTCAGTGACACCAAGCGAACGTCTCGAGGAAGGTGCAGAATAACTTCTTCCCAAACGGCGCCGCGGAATCGATCAGCTAGGTAGTGGACTTCGTCCATGATTACGAACCCAAGGTTCATTAGATTTAGCGAATTCGCGTAAATCATGTTTCGCAATACCTCTGTGGTCATGACCACAATGTCGGCAGAAGCATTTGTATTGTTATCCCCGGTCAAGATGCCCACGCGGTCTTCGCCATAACGCGTAATGAGTTCTTGGTACTTCTGGTTACTCAGCGCCTTGATGGGAGTGGTGTAGAAAACCTTTTGCCCTCTTTGCAAAGCCAAGTGAATGGCAAACTCGCCAATAACGGTTTTTCCAGCGCCAGTTGGTGCCGCGACAAGCACACCCGATCCGCGGGCAATTGCACGACACGATTCCTCTTGGAAGTCGTCCAGAGGAAATTTAAGAAGCTTGGCAAAGTCATCCACTTCGGATGTCTTGGCTTTGAACTTTGCCTCAGCGAAGCGCTCCGCTGGCGTTTTCTCAGGAGGCATCTTGTGTAACTGTTTTTTTGGATTTGCGCCGGTCCATGAGAACCGAAATTCCTGCGGCCACAAAATAAAGGGCAATTAGTGGAACAGCTAGCAGGAGCATCGACATTGGGTCACTGACCGGAGTTGCAATGGCAGAAACCAGAGCCGAAAGAAAAACCGCAATGCGCCAGCCTTTTAGGATGCTCTTAGCAGTCATCACTCCTAAATAGTTGAGCAGCACTAGAACTGCCGGCAAAACGAGAGCTATACCGAAGACGATAAGTATCCTCAGGATGAAAAGTATGTAGTCATTCGCGGAGATTATTGCACTCGAATCGGTTGGAGTGAATCCAAGCAAACTCTTGACGAAGGTTGGGATAAGTATCCAGGCAAGGTAGCAGCCGGTTAGAAAAAGCGGGCTTGCAATCGCTACGAAGGTTCTTGAAATGCGTTTGGTTCGTATATCCAAGGCAGGTGATATATAGGCCCAGAGGTTATACAGCCAGAAAGGGCTGGCGATGATGATGCCTAAGAAAAGTGAAACTTGCATTCTCACATCGAAGGACGAGGTGATACTGCCAAAATTGATGGTCGCGCTTATGCCGTTGTTAGTTGCTAGGTCTTTAAATGGTTGTTGAAGGACATGAAACACCGGTTCGAACAAGAACCAACCGCCTATTGCGGCTAACCCGATAAACAGTGCGGACCAGTAAAGGCGACTTCTAAGTTCGCGAAGATGACCACCGAGGCTCATCCTGCGTTCAGGATTCCTCTTAGCCATTACTTATCGGAAGTTTTGTCTTCCTCGGCCTTATCTTTCTTCTCCGACGCCTTTTCGTCGCCCATGGTCTTCATTTCCTTTCGGAAAATCCTCATAGATTCGCCAAGGCTCTTTGCTAATCCAGGAAGCTTTGGTCCACCCCAAATTAGTAGGGCTAGCAATAGAACAATCCAGACAGCTGGTTTCTCTAGAAATGCCATTGGTTACTCGCTTTCTTGTGACGTCAAATTACGAAGTCTCTTTACTAGCCTACGCTGTCTAACGGCCTTGTTTTTGGTTCGTTGCTTCAGATAAGCGCGACGTTTTGAACGAGCTTCTTCTGGGCTGCTTGGCCTGCGCTTTACAGGCTTTTCCGACTCTGAGTGATCGGTGGCCTGAAACGCTACCATTTGCTTCTCTAGTCGTTTGGCCTGGCGCTGAAACTGTGACGCAGTTTTTCCTAGTCGGGCTAGAACAATGATGAAAATGGCCAAAGAGATTAGTGGGAGTAGCCAGGCAAGATTCGAATTCAATCTAGGTCACCCCAATTTGAATCTTCATTAAGAGCTTGCAGTGCAAACTTACGAACGACTTCCCGTGCAGCCTCAGGGCCAATCACTTTGGCATGGGTTCCGTAACGGCAGACTAATGGTCCTAGGTCGGGCAGATAGCCCAGTTTGATGCTGACCCTAATAAGCTCTTCGCCCGCTTTGGCCGGCTCCCGAACAGCGCCGACCAGACCCGCCAATTGGTATGCCTCTGGAGCTAATTCAAGTTCTACTTCGAAGTCACTGGAACTTGGGCTGTAGATTGGTGCAGTTTCGTCGAGTAATTTTGCCGCGTTTAGAGCCTCTTCGCCCCTAGGGATTTCCAAGATTGAGGCATCGACCATGTGGTCTAATCGGAAGGTACGAACTTCTTTGTTCTTTAGGCAGTAACCACGTAGATACCAGTGATCCTCCGAGGAGACCAGGAGCAGAGGGTCGATTTCTCGCTGCGACTGCTCCCCCTTGCTGTTGACATAAAGACACTCAATGCGTTTGTCGGTGAGGATTGCTTTCTTCAAGACGCTCAAATCAGAATCAAACTTTGTTTGTTCAATCTCGATACCGGAAACCGTGGGTTGATAGCCACTAAGTAGCGAAATTAGATGGTCAACATCGTCGGAGTCTTCAAAATCCGGCATCGACTTCAGGTAACGAAGCCCAGAGAGTAATGCTACCGACTGCGTGGAGGTGATGTTGGGAACTCCCTGCGGGCCGTTATCGAGCTCCAAACAAACCACGCCATCTTCGTCATCGACTCGCTCAAGGTCGATAAAGAAAGGCAATTGTTCTTCCGCATTTCGCGGCATGAATGATGTTGTGTTCAAGGTCGCCAACATGCCGCGCATTGAATCTCGTGACACTTCGAAGTGATCGGCCAGTTCGTCGATGTGCATTTCACCTTCACGCTGGAGAAGCGCCACAATCGACATCAAAGTGTTGTAGCGTTCATCGCCTGGGAGTGAAAACTTTAGTTTAGGCATGGTTCGCGACCACCTGTTCGAGTGTTTCGCGAAGCATTTTCGTCAGTTCTGGTGGCGCGAGAACTTTTACAGATTGCCCAAACTCGAGTAACTCTTCGGCGAGTAGGGCTAGGTCGTAGTAATGCAATTCAATCTCGCCCTGCGGCATGTTGTGAGTTTCAAAATGCATGGACGCAGTTGTTCCAGGACGTACCCGAATACGAGCAACATTGGTTTGAAAGACCTCGGCGAGTGCTGCTTTTGCGGAAGCTATTTGCTCTGGCGTTGGCTCGATAATGGCTTGTTTACTCCTCGAAACCTTCGAGTGAATGCGCTTCAGTAGGAAATTCCTCGGTTCACCGCGTTCCAAATCTAAACCTAAAAGCATCCAGAGCCCATTGACGTGTGCAAGTTGCCAAGGTTCGACAGTTCTTATAGCTTCTACCCCGTCGGCGCGACGATATGTGAAAGATACCTGCACTCGCTCTTCTATCGCCTTTTTCAAGGGACTGAACGAGGGCTCAATCGTGTTGATTCTTGGAGCGATTCCCCGAGAAATGGATGCATTACCAAGGTCGGCAATTGCACGCAGTCGAGTGATCGCGTTCGTCGCTTCTGGCGATAGGGCAGCCCGGTCCCAGAGGCTTGCAGCCAGTTCAAGTAGTTGAAGTTGCTTCGAGGTGATTGTAGTCCCCGTTGGCCATTCAAAGATTTCGCGAGAAATTCGGTAGCGATAATCAGAATCGCCTTCCGAAGAGTTGGCAGCTGGCACTATTTGAACGCCAAGTTCTCTCAGTTTCTCTTTGTCACGATCGAACTTTTTGTTCAGCGCAACTAAGTCGCCGTGGAATCCACCAGCTCGCTCTAAATCGAGTCGGTATCCCCGAATCGACATAAAGATTTCGTCTTTGGTTAAGCCAACCTCGGTCTGAACCAAGGCCAGTGTGAGGCTGTAAAGGCGCTCAGACTGATCGTCGGGTTCTTGCTTCCAACCAGTCTGAGCGGTCATGAAATTACTTGATAATGCCTAGGACGTCTACAACGAAGACGAGAGTTGAATTACCAGGGATTGAGCCGTTTCCAGCCGCACCATAGCCCAGGGCAGGTGGAATTACCGCTACAACTTGCGAGCCAACCTTGACTCCCGTTAACGCCTTTACGAAGCCTGGGATAAGGTGCTGGTTGTCCACGGTGAATGTCTGTGGCTGGCCGGCTTCCCAACTTGAATCGAATACGGTTCCGTTCCAAAGGTAGCCAGAGTAGTGAACAAGGATTTGCTGACCGTTCTTGACTACGTCGCCTTTACCTTCGATAACCACCGAACGCTTGAATTTAGTAGCCGCCTCACCCTTGGGGATGGTTACGGCTGGGCGTCCGTCGGTGGCGCGGTTAACAACCGGCATTCCGTTCTCGGCAGCTTTTAGGTCGCCAACTGCGTGAGGCAGGTAGACCTTCTTGATGTCGAAGACCCAAACCTGAGATGAAATTTCACCAGTGGCTGAGGTGCCCGCCACTTCACTTGGAACTAGAAGGGCGATACGGGAGCCCTCTCGTACGCCTGCCAGAGCCTTGCACAGATCGCCTGAGGCAGGAATCATCTGCTGTGGTGAGTCAGATCCGTCAAATTTGGTAGCGGTGATCTGAGACTTGTCGAGTCCGCTAAATACGGCATATTCCCAAGTTACAAATTGCCCACCGGTAATTTTTGGCCCGGAGCCTTCAACTACCACGGAGGTTTGCAGGGTAGGTTTCGCTGCGTCAATCGGAGTCATGAAATCAACTGTCGGGGCCTTTTTCAGGTCGGTAGAAACCTTAACCTTTGAAACCTCTTTACCGGTCTTGAAAGTTCCGCAACTTGACTTCAGGGTGTCGAACATCTGCTGACTTGGTGAAGCGCTTGAGCATCCGGTAAGGGTAAGTGCGGTGGCCAGTGCTAATGCCGCGACTAGTGTTTTTTTCAATGTGAAACTTTCTTTATTGGTCTAGGCAATTTTAGTTGGAAAAGCCTGATTATTCGGGTTGTTCGAGTTTTGCTTGGGCAGAGGATTGAGCCGCGCGAACTGTTTTACGCAGTTTCTTCTCACTAACTTTGCGAGTTTCCAAGGCCTCTGGGTTCCAAATCGCCATGTCCTCAGCGGAGGCATTGTTTTTAGCAGCCCTGGCTTTGAAGCTCGGCAAGACGGTATTTGGGGCGATGCGTCGGGCGGTGACCAGAAATCCGGTATGACCAATCATTCGGTGCTCCGGTCTAACTGCTAGACCCTCCAAGTGCCATCCGCGAACCATGCTCTCCCAGGCTTGTGGCTCGGCGAAGTGGCCAGATTCACGAAGTGCTTCGGTGAACCTTGAAAGCTGAGTCACAGTTGCGACATACCCGAGGACCAGACCGCCTGGAACTAAAGCCTCGGCAACCTGCTCGATGCACTCCCAAGGAGCCAGCATGTCGAGCACGCATCGGTCGGCTTCACCGCTAGGAATCTTGCCTGGGAGTTCTTCTTGAAGGTCACCGATATGGATGGACCAGTTTTCAGGATCGCGGCCAGTGTGTGAGATGACGTTTGCTCTAGCTATGTCTGCGAACTCTTGGCGTCGTTCAAAGCTGTCTAGTTTGCCACTAGGACCGATTGCGCGAAGGAGGTACAGCGAGAGGGCGCCTGAACCTACGCCAGCCTCAATAACCCTGGCACCTGGGAAAATGTCACCTTCAACCAAGATCTGTGCAGAGTCTTTCGGATAAATAATCGCTGCACCTCGTGGCATGGACATCACAAAGTCAGTCAAAAGTGGGCGCAGCGCCAAGTACTCAACCCCAAAACCATTGACGATAACTGATCCTTCTGGAAGCCCAATCACGTCGTCGTGTTTGATGTCTCCTCGGTGAGTGCCAAATAGCCCACCCTCGGTCAAGGTGATGGTGTACACCCGATCTTTCGGTCCAGTCAGCTGAACCTTATCTCCCGCACGAAATGGTCCGGTTGGTTGTTCGCGGTAGTTTTCGCTCATTTGAAGAGATTCCTCAGGTCTTTTAGTGTTTTGCCCTCAAGGGTTTCCCAGAGGATTCGATCTTCCCTGGCGGGGATCATCATGACGTTCGGAATTCCAACCGCCTTAGTTCCAGCGGCTTCGGCGCTCAGAATTCCTGAAATTGAGTCTTCAAAAGCAACGCAATCTTTAGGGTCAACGCCCAAAAGGGTTGCCGCTTTGAGATATGGTTCTGCGTGGGGCTTGCCGTGCACAACGTCGTCGCCTGCCACCACCACGTCGAAGGCCTTAAAGTCAATCGCCTCTACAACTTGAAGTGCCATAGATCGCAAAGACATGGTCACGAGAGCGGTTTTTACACCGTTGCGCTTGAGCTGTTTGAGTAGCTCTTTGGCCCCAGGTCTCCAGATAATCTCCTGCCTCAGCCCTTCTGAAACGGAGTTTGTTAGAGCTTGAATGACTTCATCGGATGAAATTTTCAGCCCGAGTTTGTCCTTGAAAATTTTCGATGAGGCGTCCAGGCTAAGACCAACCAAAGACTTTCCGTCTTCCTCGGTCCACTCAGCATCGTGCTTGGCGGCAAGTTCTCGTTCAGACCTCATCCAGTGAGGTTCTGAGTCGATAAGCGTGCCATCCATGTCCCACAGGACGGCTTTTGGACGACGATTGAACAGCATGAGTGAAGTTTACCTTTCACACTGCTTTAGGATTTAAGGTTCTATGACCTTTGGAGAACAAATGAGTGAATCGAGCCTCTTTTCAGGGCGTACCCTCATCGTCGCCTTTGAGGGTTGGAACGATGCCGGAGAAGCTGCCAGTGGCGCCGCTCGATTACTGATCAAAGCCATCAGTGGACACTCTGTCTATTCGACCGTGTCGCAAACTTATTACGATTTCCAATTCGCTCGGCCACAGGTTTTTCTGAACGCTCTCGGCAAGAGGGAATTCAAATGGCCAACGGCCTCGATTTTCCGTCCAGAACTCCCAGACCTTTTCGATCTTCGGGTCCTACTCGGTGTTGAACCTTCGCGAAATTGGATTGAATTTTCCAAGGAAATCGCTGATGCAGTGGATTCAGAAGAGATCGACTCAGTCATCTTCTTGGGAGCAATGCTTGCAGATGCACCACATACCAGGCCGATCTCGATAACCAGAACGACTACTAACGAGGCAATATCTCTTGAGACATCGAGCGAATTGTCAATGTACGAAGGCCCAGTTGGGATTTTGAGCGTCCTTGCTGCAGAATTTGAGGCCCGTGGACTTCCAACCTTGTTCCTTTGGGCTGCGGTGCCACATTACGTTCACAATGGCCCAGTACCTAAAGCTACTTTGGCACTTATTAGCCATCTCGAAAGCCAACTGAACATCGAGTTTGATCATGGCGAATTAGCTAACGATGTGTTTGCCTGGGAACGTGCGGTTGATGAACTCGCCGAAGGCGATGAAGATCTTGCAGAGTACGTTGCAGCTCTGGAGAAGACCCGCGACGAAATTGACGGTGCTACGGGTGAAACCATTGCGGCCGAGGTTGAGAAGTTTCTGCGCGACGCCGACGACGAGCGTTAAGCCTGAATTAGGCCAGCTCCCAAGAGAGTGAAGATTGCGGCTCCGATGAGAATTCGCCAGAGCACAAATGGGGCAAATGAACCCTTGCTCAGGTAGCCGAGGAAGAATTTGATGACCAGCAACCCAACCACAAATGAAATTACTGTGGCGATCGCCGTTGCCAGGAGATCTGAAGGATTTAGGTCACCTAGCGAACCTGCAAATTCATACAGTCCACTTGCAAGGACCGCTGGAATGGCGAGTAGAAAACTGTACCGAGCAGCTGCCTCACGGGTATAACCGAGCAATAAGCCCACAGTGATGGTGCCACCGCTTCTGGAAACACCAGGAATGACCGCAAGCATTTGACCAAGACCGAAAAGTAGACCATGCCCTGGGGTAAGTTCCGCAATCTGTTTCGTTCGCTTTCCGATTGAGTCGGCTACACCGAGAATGATTCCAAAGATAATCAGAGTGGAAGCAATTACCCAGAGATTTCTTAGGTCGGTTTCGATGAATTTCTTGAACAGTAATCCAGCGACAACTACTGGAACCGAGCCAACTATGACCAACCAACCCATTAGGGCGTCTTGAGTTGGCTTCTTGCTGAAGCCAGTCTTGAACCATGCTGAAACAATTCGCAAAATGTCTTTCCAGAAAAACAGCAGCACTGCGGCCTCAGTACCGAGTTGAATGGTTGCAATAAACGCCGTCAAAGACGCTTTGTCATAGTTCAGATGTAGGAGGCTTTCAGTAAGTTGCACATGCGCCGAAGAAGAGATGGGCAGGAATTCGGTTAGACCCTGAACTACACCCAGCAAAATCGCTATTGTCAGATCCATTACTCGTCCTCAGCTAATTCAAACGGCAAAAGTTCCTCAAAGGCATCTTGAATCGACTCTTCGTAGTCCAAGAAAGCAGTTTCTAGTAATTCGTACGCTCGGCTCACCGAAGTGTCCTCTTCTCCTCTGCGCTGCGCTAGGGCTGAGTGGTGATTCTCCAGTGCAGCAATGAAATGTTGCAGAGCGATACGCGAGTCTTTAGCCATATGCCAAAGATAGTCCGCATGCCCACTTTTTAGAAGCACCCTCGCGCAACTCTTTGGCATGGTAAAGTTGGGTAATTAGGTCCGGGTGGCGGAATGGCAGACGCGCTAGCTTGAGGTGCTAGTCCTCATTAGAGGGTAGGGGTTCAAGTCCCCTTTCGGACACACACTGGTGGCTCATCGAATTCGGTGAGCCATCAACTATTTCAGGAGGCAAAGTGTCAACAGTCATCGGTTTACTTCGACACGGTCAAACCGACTGGAACATTGACATGCGACTTCAGGGAATCAGTGACATCCCTCTGAATGAGACCGGCCACAATCAAGCCCAAATGGCGGCAGAAATACTTTCAAAAGGTCAATGGGATCACGTGATTTCGTCACCGCTGTCTCGAGCAAAGGTTACGGCCCGTTATGTCGCTGATGCTTTGGGGCTGGCAGAAATCACAGTGCATGAACTCCTACTTGAACGCTCTTTTGGCGACGCTGAAGGCTCAAGCTACGAGGACTGGAAAGAACGCCTTCAAGCTGGGATAAACGCAGAAGGCGCCGAATCAGTTGAAGAACTTGAAGTACGCGTACAACTACTTTTGGATGAATTGTTGTCCGTCTACACCGGAAAAACCGTTTTGGCTGTGAGCCACGGAGCTCTAATTCGAAAACTGATTGGGCTAGTCAGCAACGGGGAATTTCCTCGGGAGGGCGAACGTTTCGGAAATGCTTCCCTAACCACAATCGTCCACGATGAAACGGGCTGGAAGATCCTTAATTACAACCCAGCAACGCTCATTAACTAAACGGAAAAGTATTTAGCTTCCGGGTGGTGCAAAACCATTGCGTCCGTTGACTGTTCAGGATGAAGTTGCAGTTCTTCGCTTAATACAACGCCGATTTGCTCGGGCTTCAGAAGCTCAACCAGTTTGACTCGGTCTTCCAATTCTGGACATGCAGGGTAGCCGAATGAGTAGCGTGCACCACGGTATTCAAGCTTGAAGAGGCCTTCAACTTCCTTCGGGTCTTCGCTGCTAAATCCAAGTTCATCCCTGACTCGGTGATGCCAATATTCGGCCAAAGCTTCCGTTAGTTGAACGGAAAGCCCGTGGAGTTCTAGGTACTCTCTAAAGTTATTCGCCGCATAAAGCTCTGCCGTAACCTCGGATACTCGATCTCCCATGGTCACCAATTGGAAAGGAACCACATCAATCTTTCCCGACTCTTTACTCGCCACAAAGTCGCTCAGGCAAAGGTGTCTATCTCTTGATTGCCTTGGGAAGGTGAAACGTAGGCGTTCGGTGAATGCTTCTCCCCCGGAACCACCATCCGTTGATTCATCGGCTGGGTGATGCAGAATCACTAGATCGTCACCGTCGGCATAGGCCGGGAAATAGCCATAGACCACAGCAGCTTCCATGAGGCCTTCGGTTTGAATACGTTCGAGCCATGATCGCAATCGTGGTCGTCCTTCTGTCGCAACCAGCTCTTCGTAGGATTGACCATCCTCACCGCGACCGGGTTTTAGACCCCACTGCCCCATAAAGGTCGCACGTTCGTCAAGGTACTGCGAATAATCCTTCAGTGGAACGCCCTTGATGACTCTGGAACCCCAAAAAGGTGGTTTTGGTATGCGGTTATCGGTTGCAACGTCTGAGCGACTTGGTAAGTCCTCAGGAGCAGTTCGTTCTAGCGTGGCACCGTTTGCGACGACTCGCTTACGGAGACTTGGCAATTGCGCGCCTGGAACGCCACGCTTTACCTGCATCATGGCGTCCATAAGTCGAAGTCCTTCGAATGCATCGCGTGCGTAGCGAACTTCACCGTCGAAAATCTCTGCAAGGTCTTCTTCGACGAAGGCGCGTGTAAGAGCTGCACCTCCCAAGATCACCGGCCACTTCTCGGCCACACCTCGAGCGTTCATCTCTTCCAGATTCTCGCGCATGATCAAGGTGGATTTCACTAGCAGACCACTAAGCCCAATGACATCGACGTTGTGTTCTTCGGCGGCTGCCAGGATTTCATTTATGGGTTGTTTGATGCCGATATTCACGGTGTCATAACCGTTATTGCTCAAAATAATTTCAACCAAGTTCTTGCCGATATCGTGAACATCACCACGGACAGTTGCGAGAAGGATTTTTCCCTTGCCAGACTCATCGGTCTTTTCAATCAAAGGCTCCAAATGAGCGACTGCAGTTTTCATAACTTCTGCGGATTGGAGAACGAAAGGAAGTTGCATCTCCCCCTTACCGAAAAGCTCTCCAACGATCTGCATACCAGCAAGTAAGTGAACGTTGATAATTTCGAGTGCCTTTTGACCTTCGGCAATCGCTTCGTCCAAGTCAGCTTCTAAACCCTTACGTTCGCCGTCGATAATGCGTTGGCGAAGTCTCTCATTGAGGGGCATTGCAGCTAATTCGTCGGCTCGTGTTGCTTTGGCCGCGGAGGCATCGACACCGGAAAAGACGTCGAGGAAGTGGGTTAGCGGATCGAACGAAACGTTTCCATCTTCGTCGTAGGTACGTGTGTCGTAGATAAGGCCCATTGCAGCTTCAAGTTGTTCGGCCGGTATCTGATTTAGTGGAAGAATCTTTGCCGAATGAACGATTGCTGCAGTAAGACCAACCTTGGTGCACTCGCTAAGGAAAACCGAGTTCAGAACTTGTCTAGCTGCGGGATTTAGGCCAAATGAGATGTTCGAGATACCCAGCGTCGACTGAATGCCTGGGAACTCTTGGTGAAGGGAACGAATCGCCTCGATGGTCTCAATTCCATCCCTGCGAGTTTCATCTTGCCCCGTGGCAATTGGGAAAGTTAGTGTGTCGACCATTATGTCGGCAAGGGCAAGGCCCCAATTTTCGGTGAGCTCTCGGACAAGTCGACGCGCGATTGAAAGTTTAGTTTCGGCGGTACGGGCCTGACCCTCTTCGTCGATGGTTAGCGCAACTACAGCAGCGCCATGCTCCTTTACAAGTGGCATGATCCTTTGGAAACGAGAGTTCGGTCCATCGCCATCCTCGAAGTTCACCGAATTGATGAGGGCTCGCCCACCGTAAGCCTCCAAACCGGCGGCGAGGACATTTGGCTCGGTCGAATCGAGAACAAGTGGAAGGGTTGACGCCGTAGCCAGACGACTCACCAATTCATGCATGTCCTTGGCGCCATCGCGACCAACGTAGTCAACGCAGACATCAAGAGCATGTGCTCCATCGCGAGTTTGGGCCTTTGCGATTTCGATGCACTCGTCCCAGTTTTCGGCAAGCATCGCCTCGCGAAAGGCCTTGGAACCGTTGGCGTTTGTGCGCTCGCCAATTGAGAAATAGGTCACAGTCTGGTCATAAGGCTGAAGCTGATAAAGACTGGCCAAGCCAGGCTCAGACTCGAAGGCTGGACGTTTAGGCGTTTGGTTTTTTACGATCTCTGCAATGGCTTTGATGTGTCTTGGGGTTGTGCCGCAGCAACCTCCAACTAGGCCTGCTCCAAATTCGCGCACGAACGCAGCTTGCGCCAGAGCGAGCTCATCGGGTGTCAGTGGGTAATAGGCGCCATCGCCGGACAGAATTGGGAGCCCAGCATTGGGCATCACTGAAACGGGCAAGGTTGAGTGTTTAGCCAAGTATCTGAGGTGTTCGCTCATTTCGGCAGGACCGGTTGCGCAATTCAATCCAATTGCGTCGATGCCTAGTGCCGCAAGCATTGTCAGCGCTGCCCCAATTTCTGAGCCGAGCAACATGGTTCCAGTGGTTTCAATGGTTACTGAAACAACGATTGGAAGTTTGTGATCCAGTTTCGCCATTGCTCTTTTAGCGCCAATAACTGAGCTCTTGGTTTGAAGTAGATCTTGAGTTGTTTCGATTAGAACGGCGTCGGCACCACCGCGAATTAAGCCTTCGGTTTGCTCTTGGTATGCGTCTCGGAGAACGGCAAAAGTCTCGTGTCCCAGAGTTGGGAGTTTGGTGCCAGGTCCAACCGATCCAAGCACCCAGCGATTTGGACCGAATTCTTCGGCTACCTGTCGGGCAATTTTAGCCCCTGCCTCAGAAAGTTCAGAGATGCGCTCAGGGATGCCGTACTCGGTCAAATTGGCAAAGTTGGCACCGAAGGTATTGGTTTCAATTGCTTCTGCGCCGGCCTGCAGGTATGCCTTGTGGATTTCGGCGATCAAATCGGGACGGGTGACGTTCAGAATTTCGTTGCAACCCTCTAGTTGCTCGAAGTCTTCCAGCGACGGATTCGCGTCTTGAATCATGGTTCCCATAGCGCCATCGGCGACTACAACACGGGTGCGAATGGCGTCAATCAGCGCTTGGGATCTTGGGTTGAACATTACTAAAAGTTTACCCTCGAACGTCTTGATAAAATTTAGGGATGGATAACGCGCCTGCACCAATTAGTTCGCTTCTTAGCGGTGCACGCCCAACGCTCTCTTTCGAGTTCTTTCCACCTAAAGATGACGCCGGTTTCGAAACACTTCGAAGCACTTTTGCGCATCTTCAAAAATTCAATCCCGACTTTATCTCGGTGACTTACGGCGCGATGGGAAGTAATCAGGACAGCTCTCTGGCGGTCGTTCAGGAATTTGCTGGTCAAGTTTCCACCATTGCCCATTTGACTTGCATCGGCGCTACAACCGCAACAATCGACGCGCTACTAGATTCGTATTCGGCAGCAGGAGTCGCTGGGATCTTGGCGCTTCGTGGTGATACGCCGAAGGATTTTGTTGGGAATCCACTTGGAGACTTCCGCACCGCGAACGACTTGGTCAATTTTGTAAATGGATCTACTTTTGAAGTTGGTGTGGCGGCATTCCCAGAGAAGCATCCCGAATCGCCTTCGTTGGCGCACGACCTAGAAGTTCTGAGAATTAAACAAGAGTCGGGGGCAAGCTTTGCAATGACTCAACTTTTTTTTGAAATTGACGCATACTTTGATTTAGTTTCATCGGCGAGGGACGCCGGCATCACTATTCCAATTGTTCCTGGAGTGATGCCCATCGCCAACAGTAAACAAGTGTTACGTATGGCCGAGATGTCAGGTGCAATGGTTCCCAAGGCGCTTGTTGACGAACTCAATTCAGCCAAAGACGACGAAGCGGCACGCACGATTGGAATGCGGTTCTCTGCTGAACTAACCAAAGAACTAATCGCGGGCGGCGCCCCTGGGATCCACATCTTCACCCTGAACCACCACAAGGCGACTTCAGAACTTTTGGAAGCCGCTGGTCTCGCTTAGACTCCAATGTCTATTGGCTCGCCTAGTCTTTGAGTGTGAGTAATGACGACCTATTTCAAATTGAACAGCCGCTTCCGGAGTGGGCCAAAAAACCTATCGCGGTTTTCGACCTAGAAACCACCGGATTAGATCACCGCACCTCCAGAATTGTTACCGCTTGTGCCGCTCTTCTAAACCCGGACGGTTCAATCAGTGGCAACGACGTTGAATGGCTTGCTAATCCTGGTATCCCAATTCCGGCAGAGGCCACGGCAGTTCACGGAATCACAGATGAGATTGCTCAAACTCAGGGTGAAGACTTGGCATCCGTCGTCGCCAGTATCATTTCTACGCTCGGAAGTTACTTTGAGCGAGGAATCCCAGTAGTGGCTTACAACGCACCCTACGATTTCACAATTCTCAGACAGCATGCGGAGGACTTCGGAATTGCGTGGCCCGAAAACCCGAGCCCAATCCTGGACCCACTAGTTCTCGACAAGAGGCTTGTTCAATTCCGCAAAGGCAAGCGTCGGCTTGAAATCGTTGCTGGTTACTACAACGTGAAGTTGGATGACGCTCACAATGCCACAGCTGACGCAGTCGCTGCTGGCCACATAGCACAGGCAATGGCTGCCAAGTTTCCGGTGGAATTAGATGTCCCCTTGGCTCAACTGCACGCTAGCCAGGCAGTTTGGTCACGAGAACAAGACGAATCCTTTGCCAAATTCATGCGAGGCATTAATCCTGACTTTCAGCCAACATTCGGGTGGCCCGAAAAACCTCGAGCATAAAAAAAAGCCCTCACCGTTTCGGTGAGGGCTTTTTTCTGAGCCTTAGGCTCCGAAGTTCTTGTAACGTGCGTTGAAGCGCTCTACACGACCGGCGGCATCCATGATGCGCTGCTTTCCGGTGTAGAACGGGTGCGATTCAGACGAAATTTCAACATCGTACACAGGGTAGGTGTTACCGTCTTCCCATTCGATGGTCTTGTTGCTTGTGATAGTCGAACGAGTTAGAAATGCAACTCCCGAAGCTAGGTCGCGGAATACGATTGCTTCGTACTTTGGGTGAATTTCAGCCTTCATGAATAAATCCTCATAAAAAAAGTCTTAGTCGTTGCGATGGCAACCTAAAAACTATACCAAATAAGTTGTGCGGTAACTAGCCTTACTTGGCCTGAACTTGGAATCGACCTCGGTCATTGGAAACATTAAGGCCAAAACCAAAGGTTTCGCTTAGTAAATCACTGGTGATAATAGATGCAATCGGTCCCTGGGCTACGACTTCCCCAGCGTTTAGAAGAAGTGCGTGGGTGAACCCGGTAGGAATCTCTTCTAGGTGGTGGGTAACCATGATCATCGACGGTGCTACTGGTGAAGATGCGTATGCGCCTAGAAGCTGAACGGTTTGCTCGCGCGCACCTAAGTCAAGGCTTGCCACCGGCTCGTCGAGCAATAGAAGTTCTGGGTCAGTCATCACCGAACGAGCTAGCTGAACTCGCTTGCGCTCCCCGTCGCTTAGGGTACCAAAGGCGCGGTCGGCGTGCTCATTGAGGTTCCACTCGTTCAAAACGCGACGGGCGCGCTTCTCGTCGATATCTTCATAAGACTCGTTCCAGCGACCGGTGATGGCGTAACTAGCGGTCATAACGGCGTTCAGTACGGTCTCGGAGTTCGGAATGTGAGAGACCAATGCGCTAGAAGCGAAACCTACCCGGGTGCGGAGGTCAAATACGTTTACGCTACCCAGGGTTTCACCGAGAACGCGCGCGGTCCCAGTGCTTGGTTGAATCTGTGCGGCTGCGACTTTCAGGAGGGTGGTCTTACCTGCACCATTCGGGCCAACAATCACCCAACGTTGGTTATCTTCAACTTGCCAATCGATTGATTTGAGGATGTCCACGCCATCTCGGGTGACGGTGACGTTTTTTAGATCGATTGTTTGAGCCATGAAACGAGCCTAAACGAAAGACTCAATTGCATTGCGGTAGACGCTAATGGTTTCTGCCGCAATTTTGTCCCAGCTGAAGTGCCCTTCAACACGCTTTCGACCCGCCTGGCCCATTGCCTTCAAATTTGGGTTCGAGAGCGCAGAGTCCAGGGCATTTGCGGTGTCACGAATGAACTTTGCTTCATCTAGTGGCTTGCCGCTGCCATCTAGAACTTGCTCAATAGGCACAAGAAGCCCTGTAACTCCGTCTTCAACAACTTCAGGTATTCCACCGGTGGCGGTGGCCACCACTGGAATACCGCAGGCCATGGCCTCCAAATTGACGATACCTAGGGGTTCGTAAATCGAAGGACATGCGAAGACCGTCGCGCTTGAAAGAACTCCGATAAGCTCCGCGCGGCTGAGGTGTTTTTCAATCCAGATGACACCCTGACGCTTGGCCTGAAGTTCATCAACCAGTTCGACTACTCGCTGCTGCATCTCCTTGGTGTCTGGGGCTCCAGCGCAAAGGACTATCTGGACGTCACTTGGGAGATCCTTGACTGCTTGAAGCAAGTATGGAAGGCCCTTTTGCTGAGTGATTCGACCAACGAAGACTACGGAGCGGGCATCTGGATTTACACCTAAAGCACGAACCAAGTCTGGGTTGTTGGCACTTTGAAATGCCGAAAGGTCGATTCCGTTGTGAACTACTGACACCTTTTCAGGGTTGATTTGCGGGTAGGACCGCAAAATGTCTTCACGCATCCCGTGGCTCACAGCGATGATACCCGTGGCTGCCTCGTATGCGGTGCGTTCAACCCAACTTGAAACCGCGTAGCCACCCGCCAATTGCTCGGCTTTCCAGGGGCGCAAAGGTTCCAAGCTGTGTGCGGTGATTAGGTGAGGAACTCCGTGCAATTGACCTGCAACATGTCCTGCGAAGTTGGCGTACCAAGTGTGCGAGTGAACCAAATCGGTTCCTGCGATGTCGCCAACCATAGCCAAGTCTGTAGCCATGGTTTGAATGGCGGCATTGCTTTCTTCGAAAATGTTTGGGTGAGCGTACGATTTCGTATCTTTTTCATCACGATCAGCACCAAAGCATCGAACCTGTACCTCGATTGATTCGCGCAGTACTTTCACTAGTTCAGCGACATGCACGCCTGCTCCACCATAAATAAATGGCGGATATTCCTTGGTAATCAGATCGATTCTCATGACGCAATGTTAACTACTTTTTCGGGAAAGGTATTACCATCCAAATATGGCAACAAGAAGAATCTTTGGAATGGTCCTAGCTGGCGGAGAAGGCAAACGACTCATGCCGCTTACAGCTGATCGGGCAAAACCGGCCGTTCCGTTCGGCGGCAGTTACCGTCTAATCGATTTCGCTCTTTCCAATCTGATAAATTCTGGGGTTCGCAGGATCGTGGTACTAACCCAGTACAAATCGCACTCACTTGACCGCCACATCTCGCAAACTTGGCGCATGTCTCCCCTACTTGGTTCATATGTCGCCTCGGTGCCTGCTCAGCAGCGTTTAGGGAAGAGATGGTTTTCAGGCTCGGCCGATGCAATTTTGCAGAGCATGAACCTTCTCTCTGATGAGACTCCCGATTATGTTGTTGTAATTGGTGCCGATCACGTTTACCGTATGGATTTTGACCAGATGATTGAAGCACACATTGCCTCCGGAAAAGGCGTAACTGTTGCCGCTATCCGTCAGCCGATGAGTCTCGCAAACCAGTTCGGTGTCATTGAGGTGGACTCTGCTGACTCATCGAAGATTTCAGCTTTCCGCGAGAAGCCGAACGACCCGAAGGGGTTGCCAGACTCCCCTAACGAGGTTTTAGCATCTATGGGAAACTATGTTTT
>CANGEU010000003.1 GCA_947452985.1 Micrococcales bacterium | reverse complement strand
CGCGGACTTACCCTGCCTAAAGATATGGAAAAGCACCGCTACGACTTCTCGTTCTCGGGGCTCAAGACTGCGGTTGCTCGCTGGGTCGAAGTGGCCGAGGCTAAGGGTGAAGACTTCTCAATGCCAGATGTGGCAGCCAGCTTCCGCGAAGCAGTTGCCGATGTGCTCACTGCCAAGGCGGTAGCCGCTTGTAACGAGCACGGCATTAAGCGCCTGTTGCTCGGAGGGGGAGTGGTGGCAAACGCCAGACTTCGTGAACTAGCCGCCGAACGTTGTGCGGCAAACGGAATTGAACTGCGAATCCCTGCGCTCAGCCTCTGCACCGATAACGGCGCGATGATCGCTGCCCTTGGTGCGCAGCTCGTCATGGCTGGCCGCGCGCCATCGAACCTCGCCTTCGGAGTGGATTCGACTCTCTCGGTTGAGACCGTTCACACTCTTTAACGCTGAGCCGACACACAGGTCCTTAACAGTTGGTTCACAGGTTCAGGAAGTCAACTTGTAACTAGCCAACCGAACAAGGAGAACCCAATGGCCACTAAGAAAAACGAAGAAGCAGTTTACGAGACCGAAGCTCCAAAGCCTGCGAAGGCTGAAAAGAAGGCTCCTCGTGCAAAGTATGACTTCACCAACCTAAACACCCTCGCCATCGTTTCGATCGCTAGCGCGGTTACCGGTTTCGGTGCAGCTGCCGCGGTAATCACCGGCCACGTCTCGTTGGCTCAGATTAAGAAGTCAGGCCAGGCTGGCCGCGGATTCGCAATTGCCGGTATCGCAGCGGGTTACACCGTCATCGGACTCTGGATTCTTGCCTCTGTCGGGATGGTCGCAATCAACATCTGGGGTGCTCGTCACGGAATTCCAGTTGGTGGCTTCGGCGACCACAGCGGTGGCGGAATGATGCGCTTCGACCGCGATGGAAACCAAGGTGGACCATTTCCTATGCCAGTTCAACCTCAGGTTGACGGCGGAACGATCACCGTTACCCCTCAGCAGTAACTAAAGCGCTTCGCAAATAAGCGCGCGATGAGAGTCGCCCACTCTGGTAATAATCAGGGTGGCGGCTCTCTCGCCTTTTAACTGAAGTTCTTTGCGCAGCACTTCCGGCACAACATCGCTGCCACGCTTTTTAATTTCTAAGACGCCCACGCGAAGTTCGTGAAGGCGTGCCTTCAACTTCTTTCGGTCGAAGGTCATGGTTTCCAAAACTTTGAAACCGCGAAGCCAAGGGCTGGAAAGCTCTGCGTCGCCGGTTAGGTAGGCAATCTCAGGAGAAATGATTCCAAGGTTCAAATCTTTTGCCAAAACCGAAATCAGGTGAGAGCGAACGACCGAGTTATCTGGTTCGTAAAGGTAAGCGCCAAGCTCGCGGACATCTGCAGAAGGCTGCTCAGTCTCGGGGCTGGTGATTTCAAAACGTTGATCGCCTTTCACCAAAAGTGCCGAGCGAGCAATCCCAGGACGCGCTAACTTCCCAAACCAAAGCGACAGTTCCACCAAATCGCCACCAACTGAAACCCATTGTGCTTCGGCGCCTTCGGGAATTGCTTCGTGCGGGTGGCCGGGCCCGAGTTTAATTCCGGTCGGGCGCTTTTCTGCCTGCTCTAAAACCCAGTTGAAGTTGGGGGAGAAGCCGGCTGGATCAAATTTGCGGGTCGCCTTTTCACGCCCGGTGCCGAGTTCTCGGCGAGCTGGGTCAAAAAATTGCGCCTCAAATTCGTCCAAGTTTATTTTGGTTACGTCTTCGTTCAACACCTTGGCATTTTCAAATGGAGCAAGGTTATAGGTGGCGCAGGCGGCGGTAACTTCATCCAGTTCCACAGCAACAACTTCTATACCCAGAGCGGCCAGAGCCACCGATTCGGATCCAATTCCACAGCCAAGGTCGGCAACCTGCCTGATGCCGGCATCGCGGAAGCGACCGGCGTGAAGTGCCGAAACCTGCAGGCGTGAAGATTGCTCTAGGCCGTCTTCCGTGAAAAACATTTGGCTTGCGAACTCGCCGAACTTGGAAACCGCGCGAGCGCGTAACTTTGCCTGGGTCAGCACGGTGGCTACGAGACCGGCGTCATGCCCGGCCGCCCGAAGGCGAGTTACGGTCTTGACTACGTCTAGTTTGGAATCGACAGCGACTTCACCGAGTAGGGCTTGCCCTTCAGGGGAGAGAAGTTTCACGAAGTCTTCGCGCTGCATGAACCAAAACTAGCACTCTACTTGCGCGAGTGCTAACGGTGATTTACACTTAAACCATTGCCCACGAGGCAAAATCCCAATGATTTATAAAGAAGAGGTCAATGTGTCGGTAACAATCAAGCCACTTGAAGATCGCATCGTCGTTCGCCCACTAGAGGCAGAGACCGTAACCGCATCGGGTCTGGTAATTCCAGACACCGCCAAGGAGAAGCCACAGGAAGCAGAAGTCATCGCTGTTGGCCCAGGCCGCGTAGACGACTCGGGTAAGCGTATTCCAGTAGACGTGAGCGTAGGCGACAAGGTTATCTTCTCGAAGTACGGCGGCACCGAGCTGAAGTACAACAACGAAGAGTACCTAGTGCTTTCAGCCCGCGACGTGCTAGCTATCGTCGTTCGCTAACAACCACTTGAATCGACTTCGAAAGTCGGTAAAATAGAAACATCTTCCCCGTGCGTTTCGACAAACGGGAGCGGGCCTCCAGAGAAATCTGGAGGCCCTAATTTTTTAAATCCAGTGGTCTGGCCTTCGAATCATCCCTTTGGAATCTTTCAGGTCGTTGGGCATCTGCGATGATTTCAATGTGTCGGGTCGAATGACTTTGGTGAGTGTTGGATTAGCGGCTTTAAGCGGATGTGTAATGTGCCGACTTGGCGAGAGTAATCCAGTCGCGACATGTAGGCAATCTCCAATTATTTGAATCGTCGGCGCAAAATCCCCATCACTTGAAATCAGGGCAACTAAAGACGCTCGATTTTCTGCTGCATCCAAAACCATATGGCTTGCAATTGCCACATCGGTACCTTTTTCCTCTAGTTTTTGGACTTTTGCAGTCATGGGTTTGCCGTCCTGATCCAAACTCAATGGCACTATTCGATACCGCTTTGTATCGATCCTCATAGTTCCAAGAAAGATTTCGATTGACGGGATATGTGCTGCCAAAGCACGGAGGTAAATGCGCTGCCTAAATTGGGAACCAGGTTTATTCACTGGTTCCTTTATTAGAGCGGTGAAGTATTTAATTTTGATTACTTCATGGGTCGATAGCATTTGTTCGCAAAGCCTTTGAAGGTCAAGCCATTTCAGTTCGGGTTTACCAGAAAGGCATTGTCGATAAAGGTTCAGCCCATCGACATAAATGATCGCGGTTGGCTTCGCCATTTCATGAGTCTAGAAAACGCAGCTCGTCCCAGACACATGAACCTAAAACTGTGGATAACGTAGGCTTACGCGGGTGGAAGAAAAGAACACAGCGAAAGGCCTCGGCTACGGTCTGAGTGCCTATTTGATCTGGGGAAGCTTCCCGCTGATCATCACCATGTTGGCTTTCGCCGGTCCTTGGGAAATCGTGGTTTGGCGCGTGGTCTTCGGCTTCCTGACCGCGGCCGCAATCATCGGTTTTCGCAGAGACTTCAAGCAACTGTGGGTAATCCTGAAAAACTGGAAACAGCTCCGCTGGATTATTACCGCTGCCGTTTTAGTGATGATCAATTGGCAGATTTATGTAATTGCAATTGTCAACCACCACGTCATCGAATCGTCGCTCGGCTACTTCATCAACCCGCTGGTGACAATTGCGCTCGCCGTGGTTTTCCTGAAGGAAAAATTGTCACGCTTGCAGTGGGCTGCAGTGGGCTTTGGCCTGATTGCGGTTATCGTGCTAACCATCGACTACGGTCAACCACCCTGGTTGGCACTTAGCCTGGCTTTTTCTTTCGCAATTTACGGGCTGGCTAAAAGCAAACTTGGCGGCCAAGTTTCGGCGGTCAACAGTTTCGCGCTGGAGTCGGGGCTTCTTCTTCCGGTCGCCATGGTGCAGCTTTGGATTGTTTCGCTAACTCCACAAGGAGTAACCTTCCTGACCCACGGTTTCTGGGGAGCGGCTGGTCTAGGGTTCTACGGCGTAATGACCGCAGTTCCACTAATCTTCTTCGGCCTAGCGGCCCAGCACCTTCCGTTGAAATATGTCGGCTTCATGCAATACCTGACTCCCACAATTCAATTTGTGATGGCACTCACCATCTTCCACGAACCAATGCCACAGGTTAGGTGGATCGGCTTCGGACTCGTTTGGTTGGCATTGGTGTTACTCAGCACCGATCTGGTCCGAAACCGCAGCGCGAAATAAAGAATTTACATGGGCATAACTATTTGGTTACGCTATGTTTCCCGTGCCTACTGAATAGTCACAGTCACGCGGTAAAATTGGAAACGGACGGCTAAGGAAATCCTTAGCTGCCTCAATCTATTAGGAGCTATAAACATGAGCGCTTTTTCGGCTAAGCGTGCACTAAGCGCCGTTGCTGCAGTTGCAGTAACCGCTATTGCATTGTCGGGTTGTGCAGCACCTGCACCAACCTATGCCAAGGGTGACGGCGTACTGAAGCTTGGTGGAGTTCTTCCACTAACCGGTGCACTTGCATTCCTTTCACCACCTGAAATTGCTGGTATCGACCTAGCAATCAAGGACATCAACGACGCTGGTGGCGTACTAGGTCAGCCTGTGACCTTCTCGCTAGAAGACTCGAGCGATGGCGACCACGCTGAAGTTGCACCTGCATCAGCCAAGAAGCTTCTAGCTTCTGGTGTAGACGCAATCATCGGTGCTGCTGCTTCAGGTGTTACCCGTAACATCATCGACACCATCACCAAGGCAAAGACCGTTGAGATCTCGATGTCGAACACCGCACCTGACCTATCAGAGTGGAAAGACGGCGGTTACTACTTCCGTACCGCTCCATCTGACCTACTTCAGGGTGGCGTTGTTGGAAACCAGATCGTCAAGGACGGTAACGAAAACGTTGGCATCATCTTCCAGGACACCGCCTATGGTCAGGGTCTAGAGAAGAAGGCTGCTTCGGTTATCGAAGGCGCTGGCGCAACCGTTGTAGCTGCAGAAGCATTCCCTGAAGGCGAGTCGAACTTCGACACCATCGTTGACAAGGTTATTGCTGCAGGTGCTGACTCGGTTCTACTAATTTCGTACGACGAAGTTAAGAAGATCGTTCCTTCACTACAGAAGAAGAAGTTCGACGGTTCAAAGATCTACCTAGTAGACGGAAACCTTGCAAACTTCTCTGACCAGGCATGGGCTGGCTACCTAACCGGTGCCCAAGGTACCCTTCCTGGTGGTGACACTGACGCTTCGTTCAAGCAGCGTGCAGCTGACCTATACAAGGCAAACTACGGTAAGGACCTAACTGAGTTCGCTTACCTAGCTGAGTCATACGACGCTGTTATCTTGCTAGCACTTGCTGCTGAGCAGGCTAAGAACGACTCGGGCGAAGCAATCATGAACAACATGACCTCGGTTTCGACCGGTGGTGAAGAAGTGAAGTCGTTCGCTGAAGGCCTAGCTGCTCTAAAGGCTGGCAAGGACATCGACTACACCGGCTTCTCTGGCCCAATCGAGTTCGACAAGAACGGTGACCCAACTGGTGCATCGATCGGTATCTGGAAGTACGTTGACGGCTCAGGCGTTAGCACCCTCCAGGAAGTTGTAGCCGGTAACTCGGTTAAGTAACTTCTAGTCGAATAGACAGACGAATCCCCCCAAGCAATGCTTGGGGGGATTCGCTTATCCGTGCTCAGAGAGAGCGAGCACGGAAATCTAGTTCCGCTATGCTGCGGTGATTTTTATAGCTCGGCTAGGTTACCTAGGTACAGCTCGATCATCTTTGGATCGTTTAGAAGCTCACGGCCGGTTCCGGTGTGTGCGTCCTTGCCCTGGTCTAGTACATATGCGCGGTCGCAAATCTGAAGACAGCGACGAGCGTTCTGCTCAACCATGATTACGGTAACGCCAGCCTCGTTTACTTCCTTCACGCGAATGAAGGTTTCGTCTTGGCGAACTGGCGACAGACCAGCCGAAGGCTCGTCAAGCAGTAGAACCGAAGGGTCAATCATGAGTGCGCGACCCATGGCAACCATCTGACGCTCACCACCGGAGAGGCTACCAGCGCGCTGGTGGCGACGTTTGCCGAGGTCTGGGAAAATGCCGGTAACGAACTCAAAACGCTCGTTAAAGCGCTTAGGAGTCTGGAATACACCCATCTGAAGGTTCTCTTCGATGGTCAGGCTTGGGAAAACGTTGTCGCTCTGAGGAACGAAGGCAACACCCTTCTCAACTAGCTTGTTGGCCTTGAGGTTGGTGATGTCTTCACCCTTGAGCAAAACCTTGCCGCCGCGAACATTGACCAAGCCAAAGATAGCTTTTAGCAGGGTTGACTTACCGGCACCGTTCGGGCCGATGATGCCAATTAGCTCGCCCTCGTTGGCAACCAACGAGCAATCGTTCAAAATGTTGATGCCAGGTAGATAGCCGGCGGTTACGTTGTCGACGTGAACAACTGGAGTTGAGTTAGCCATGACTACTTGCCCTTCTTCATGGTGCCAAGGTCGGTGTCGTGGTGAGCACCTAGGTACGCATCGATAACTGCCTGGTCTTTCATGACCACGTTTGGCTCGCCTTCGGCGACAACCTTACCTTCGGCCATAACGATTACCCAGTCGGAGATGTGGCGAACCATGTGCATGTCGTGCTCTACGAATAGCACGGTGGTGCCGCCAGCCTTCAGGCCCTTGATGTGCTCAAGCAGGCTCTGAGTTAGGGCAGGGTTTACACCGGCCATTGGCTCGTCGAGCATGATCAGGCTTGGCTTGCTCATTAGCGCACGCGCCATTTCGAGCAGCTTGCGCTGACCACCGGAAAGGCTTCCGGCGTAGTCTTCACGCTTGGCGTCTAGCTTGAATCGCTTCAGCAGGTCGTCGGCGGTCTCGGTGATGCGAGCCTCTTCGCCCTTCCAAAGGAAGCTGAACAGCGAGCTGAAGAAACCTTCGCCACGCTGCTTCTGGGCGCCGAGACGCATGTTCTCGATAACGGTCATCGCGTTCAGCGACTTCGTCAACTGGAAGGTGCGAATCATTCCGCGGCGGGCAACCTTGTATGAGGAAACTCCTGCAATGTTTTTACCTTCGAAAGTCCACTCGCCAGTGTTTGGCTTGTCGAAACCGGTTAGCAGGTTGAACAGGGTGGTCTTACCGGCACCGTTTGGGCCGATTAGCGCGGTGATCTTGCCACGAGGGATCTCAAGGTGCTCAACGTTCACGGCGAGGTTTCCGCCGAACTGTCGGGTCACGTTCGAAGCCACCACGATTGGATCAATCTTCTTGCAGCCAGGTGCTGCCTTACCAACAACAATGTCATTAGGCATTGAAACGCAGCTCCTTCTTGTTGCCGAAAATTCCCTGTGGTCGGAAAACAACCAACAGCATGAGTGCGAGACCGATCAGGATGAAACGAATCTGAGCAACCTGTGGCTGGTCTAGGAATGGTAGCCAACCGATTGCACGTAGGCCGTCCAATAGTTCGTTGGTGAGAGTTAGTAGCACGAAGAACAACATGCCACCGGCGATTGGGCCGAGGATGGTGGCCGCACCACCTAGAAGTAGCACGGTCCAGATCATGAAGGTGAAGGTGGTCACCCAGGTTGATGGCTGCACGTTCGACATGGCAATGACGAAGATGATTCCACCTAGACCTGCAAACAGACCACCTATGATCAGCGACTGAAGCTTGTACCAGAACACGTTCTTGCCAAGGCTGCGAACGGCGTCTTCGTCTTCACGAATACCCTTCATTACACGGCCCCAAGGAGAGCGCATCATTAGCCAAACTAGGACGGCCGATAGGGCAACTAGCGAGAAGGCGACCAAACGTAGCCAAACTTCTTCTTCGGTCCATGTGAATAGTCCAAGGTTGTACTGACCCTTTGGCACCGGGTTCCAGGTGTAGAACTCGTAGCCAAACTGGCTTAGACCGTTCGAACCACCGGTGACTTCTGAGAAACCGCTGGTCGACATTAGGTAGCGGAAAACTTCAGCCGAGGCGATGGTAACGATGGCCAGGTAGTCGGCTCGAAGTCGGAGAGTTGGAATACCAAGAATCAGAGCGAAAACCACGACGCATAGCAGCGCGAAGCCCATAGCTGCCAATAGCGGAAGCTTTAGGGTGAGTACACCGATAGCCATACCGTAGGCGCCAACTGCCGCGAAGGCAGCTTGTCCGAAGTTTAGAAGCCCGGTGTAACCGAAGTGCACCGAAAGTCCGATGGCACAAAGAATGTAGGCAGCAGTTAGCGGGCTGACTAGCTCGCTAATCGAGAGGTTGAGAGTAAGTAATAGATCCATGATTCTTTCCCTAGCCGATTCTCTGCTTTTTACCGAGGACACCCTGAGGTCTGACCAATAGGACCAGGATCAGGATTACCAGCGCGGCTGCATACTTTAGGTCAACTGGAAGGATGAGCGAAGAAAGCTCAACCACAAAACCGATGATTAGAGCACCAACGGTTGCACCGAGAGCGGTTCCAAGACCACCGAGGGTTACTGCTGCAAACAATAGGAGCAGAATCTGCGAACCGGTCAGCCAGCTGGCCTGGAACTGAAGGCCGTAGAGCAAACCAGATAGACCGGTGAGTCCACCGGCAACTACCCAGACGATTCTGATGATGCGCTCGACGTCGATGCCTGAAGCTGCGGCCAGTGCCGAGTTGTCTGATACCGCGCGGGTTGCTTTACCGATGCGGGTGCGGGTTAGGAATAGAGCCACACCGGCCAGGGTGAAGACCGCTAGACCCATCGACCAAATCGTGCTCATGGTGGTGTCGATTGGACCTAACTTCACGGCTTCGAAGGTTCCCGAAAGCACCTTGGTTTCACCGCCGAAGAAGATAAGAAGTAGGTAGCGAATAACGATCGAGAGACCGATCGAAACGATCATCATCTGGTTTAGGCCAACGCGACGCTTGCGCAGTGGCTTCCAAAGCGCTGCGTCCTGGAAGTAACCAAAAATCGCCGAAGCCAAGATTGTGAGTAGACCGGCTACCACCAATGGCAGGTTGAAAATAACAGCGAAGGTGTAGCCCATCAGCGCACCGAATGAGACCATTTCACCGTGGGCGAAGTTGTTGAGGCCGGTGGTTCCGAAGATTAGCGAAATACCGATGGCAGCTACAGCAAGCAGCAGACCAAGGTTTAGTCCGGCGAACAAACGGATGGTTAGCTGGTCGCCGAACGACTGGATAACGCGGGTGCTCTTACCCAGTGGGAAAAGCACGGCAGCGGTATCGGTGACCGAAACGTCTGCCTCGCGAACGGTAACGTTCGGGTCGCGAAGGCCAACTCCCTTAGGAAGACTGGTTAGGTCGATTTCTACCTTGTACTTCTGCTTGGTTGGAACAACTAGCTGCCACTTACCGTTTTCGTCGGTGGTGGCGATGTCGTCGAAGCCCTGACCGGTTACGTGCAGCTTGATGCCGGCAACGCCCTTGCCATCGTTCTTCACAGTTCCACCAACGATGAGCTGACTAACAGACGGATCGGTGTTGTGGAAGCTGATGTTGGTGTGAGAAGTCGGGGCGGCAGACGCTCCGGTCCCTGAAATTAAGGCTGAGAAAAACACTGCTACGGCTGCAAAAAGCAGACCGACGCGTGTTACTCGCGATGCAACTAGCTGGTTCAAGCTAAACCCTTCGGTTAAAAACGCTAACCGAATGCCTCGGCGCGTATCTAAGTCGCAACTTTACTAGATTTGCCAGAGTCAATTAGCAACTTTTACGCGATAGAAACATAGTTGTTAGCAAGAGTAGAATTGGGAAATGACCCAGAACGATCCCTTTGGTTTTGTCGGCTTAACCTACGACGATGTGCTTCTTTTGCCTGGCGAATCGAACATCGTGCCGAGCGGGGTGAACACCAGAACCCGCCTAACCAAACGCGTGGAAATCAACGTTCCGCTACTTTCTTCAGCAATGGACACCGTAACCGAGGCGCGTATGGCTATTGCCATGGCCCGCCAAGGCGGTATCGGTGTGCTGCACCGCAACCTCTCGCTCGAGCGTCAGGCTCAGGCCGTCGACATGGTGAAGCGTTCCGAAGCTGGAATGATCACCCACCCGGTCACCACCACTCCTCTAGCCACCATTGAAGAGGTCGACGAACTTTGCGGTCGTTACCGCGTATCGGGTCTGCCGGTCGTGGACGAAGATGGAATCTTGGTTGGAATTGTTACCAACCGCGACATGCGTTTCGTTCTGGAAGTTCAGCGTCCGACCACTTTGGTTAAGGACATCATGACCCCGATGCCTCTGGTTACCGCCAAGACCGGCATCAACCCGAACGACGCTATTGCCCTGTTCGCTCAGCACCGCATCGAAAAGCTACCTCTTATTGATGACAACGGTCGCCTAACCGGTTTGATCACCGTCAAAGACTTCGACAAGAGCGACAAGTACCCACTGGCTTCGAAAGATTCTTCAGGTCGCCTGCTAGTGGCAGCTGCCGTTGGTGTTGGTAACGACGCGTGGGAACGCGCGATGGCACTTATCGATGCCGGCGTCGACATTCTCGTTGTAGACACCGCTCACGGACACAACCGCGCCGTCCTAGAAATGGTGGCCAAGATTAAGGCCGAACCGTTCGCCAAGAACGTTGACGTAATCGGTGGAAACGTTGCCACTCGCGAAGGTGCTCAGGCACTCGTTGACGCTGGCGTAGACGGAGTAAAGGTTGGCGTCGGTCCAGGTTCGATCTGCACCACCCGCGTTGTTGCCGGTGTTGGCGTTCCTCAGGTCACTGCCGTTTACCAGGCATCACTTGCTTGTAAGCCAGCCGGTGTTCCAGTAATCGCCGACGGAGGTCTTCAGTACTCGGGCGACATCGCCAAGGCTTTGGTGGCTGGCGCGAGCGCAGTGATGCTCGGCTCGCTACTTGCCGGAACCGACGAAGCTCCAGGCGACATCACCTTCGTTGGCGGCAAGCAGTACAAGACCTACCGCGGAATGGGTTCCCTTGGAGCCATGCAGTCGCGCGGAGAAGCCAAGAGCTACTCGAAGGATCGCTACTTCCAAGACGACGTGCTTCGCGAAGACAAGCTAGTTCCTGAAGGCATCGAAGGACGTGTTCCTTACCGTGGAACCGTTCAGACCGTGGTTCACCAGCTGGTCGGTGGCCTTCGTGCCTCGATGGGTTACGTGGGCTCAGAAACCATTCCAGAACTACAGGAAAAGGGTAAGTTCGTTCGCATCACTGCGGCTGGTCTCAAGGAGAGCCACCCGCACGACGTGCAGATGATTGCCGAAGCTCCGAACTACCAGAGCCGATAGGAAAAGACTTTGACCGAAATCGAGATTGGCCGCAACAAGCGCGCTCACCGAAGCTGGGCCTTCGACGACGTGGCCGTAGTGCCATCGCGTCGCACCCGCGACCCACAGGATGTTTCAACCAACTGGAACATCGATGCTTATAACTTTGACCTACCAGTACTGGCAGCTCCAATGGACTCCGCGGTTTCGCCAGAGACCGCAATTGCCATTGGCAAGCTTGGTGGTCTAGGTGTACTCGACCTTGAAGGCCTCTGGACTCGCTACGAAGACCCAACCCAGCAGCTAAACGAAATTGCGAAGCTTTCACCGGAAGCCGCGACCGCTCGTATGCAGCAGATTTACGCAGAGCCAATCAAGGCCGAGCTAATTCGCGACCGTATTGCGCAGATTCGCGATGCCGGAGTGACCGTGGCCGGTGCCCTTTCACCGCAGCGCACCGCGGAATTCCACCAGACTGTGATCAAGGCTGGCGTTGACCTTTTTGTAATTCGTGGAACCACTGTTTCGGCAGAACACGTTTCGAAAACTGCTGAACCGCTAAACCTCAAGCAGTTCATTTACGAACTCGATGTTCCGGTAATTGTTGGTGGGGCCTCGACCTACACCGCAGCACTTCACCTAATGCGCACCGGTGCAGCCGGTGTACTCGTTGGCTTCGGCGGCGGAGCGGCGTCGACCACTCGCAAGGTTCTAGGAATTCACGCACCAATGGCAACCGCGGTCGCCGACGTTGCTGGCGCTCGCCGTGACTACATGGACGAATCGGGAGGCCGCTACGTTCACGTCATCGCCGATGGTGGTCTTGGAACCTCGGGCGACATCGTGAAGGCAATTGCCTGCGGTGCCGATGCCGTGATGCTTGGTTCGGTGCTCGCACGAGCCACCGAAGCTCCAGGCCAGGGCTGGCACTGGGGTCAGGAAGCTTTCCACCAGGAACTTCCACGCGGTCACCGTGTAAACGTTGGAACCTCGGGAACTCTCGAGCAGATCTTGCTTGGACCATCGTCTTCGGCAGATGGCACCACCAACCTAATCGGTGCACTGAAGCGCGCAATGGCCACCACCGGCTACAGCGACTTGAAGGAATTCCAGCGCGTCGACGTCGTGGTTGCTCCTTACAACTCCTAAATGAGCGAGCCAACATTTTTTAAGGTCGCTACGCGACCGAAATGGGTTGGCGCTCTTTTACTCGCGCTCGCGGTGGGCGCAATCTTCGCCTCGCTCGCGCAATGGCAAGCCGACCGCACCTACCGCTATGTGCCAAAGGCTCCAACCAACCAAACGGTGGTCCCGCTCACAGACCTTGCAAAATCTTCGGCTGATTTTGAAGCCGGTCAAGTTGATCGCTTGATTTCCGCGCCGGTAACTCCCATCCCTGGGCTTGCCTATGTGGTCAGCAACCGCATTCAGTTGGATGGTCAGGGCGGTTCCAAAAACGGTTATTGGTTGGTTCGCCCAGCCACCACCGACGAAGGCAAGGTCATTACTTTGGCGCTTGGGTGGTTCGAGAGTCGAGCCGAAGCCAAAGCTCGCGCGGACCGATACAAAACCCTGGCCGAAGACATGATGTTGGTTTCGGTTACCGGAATTTACGAGCCAACCGAAGACCCTAGACCTGCCGATGGCAATGTTTTCGAATCGCTTTCGATCGCGCAAATCATCAACCAACCTGGAATGCCAGAAGACGTTGATGCCTACGCCGGTTTTGTAATCGTTCAAAAGCCACTTAGCGAGGGTCAGAAAATCGTCATCGGAAATAATCCTGGCTCAACCGTATTCAACTGGCTGACCGCCTTTTATGCAGTTGAGTGGACCCTGTTTGCAGGCTTTGCAATCTTCCTCTGGGGAAGATTGGTCAAGGACGAAGTCATTCGCCTTCGAGCCCAGTAGTTTTCCCCAACTGATAATTCTGGTGACCCTGATCCTAATCCAGAGACTAGTTTCAACTCATGCTGGAAAAATGCACTTGGTTCCTTGACGAGAGTTACCAAGTGTCAAATCGTCAAAATTGGCACCCCTTTTACATTTTTGGTGGGGTTGAAGTTACCACTTCCGAAATAGAGGTTTTCGAAAACGGTTTGAAGCAAACAGTAGGAAGCGACTACTGGCACACCACCGAAGCAATGAAAACTCAAACCGGCATTTCAAAGTACTTAGAAATCGCCGAATACATTCGAAAAAATTCAAAGCCCTTTACGTTCAGCAAACATCCGATTGATTGGAGCGACAAACTAGGAGAGAGCTCTAGATCTCAACTTATTCGTGAAATTCTGTTTGATTCTGCCCCTTCGACAGCAATCATTTTTGAAGCTAGGCCCAATGGATTCCAAATGGAAGCAGACTTGCGAAGTCTTCGAGAAAACAGCCGAAAATATCCACAATTTCAATCACGAGAAGTTTGTTTTGCAAAGACTAGAGATGAAAAATGCCTTTGGGCCGCCGACGTTGTTGCCTATTCGGCGAGGCAGTCGATTTTAGGTAAAACGAAACTTTCGTTTGAAACCCTGTTTAAATAGCAAATCCCAACTGCCGTAGCCAAGTTGGGATTCCGAGTTCCCCTCCTTGCGAATAAGGTTCTCGTTGCTCCTACCAGTATGCCATCGAGAAAACCTAAGTTCAAGGAGACCACGAGATTTGTGGAAGGTAGAATTAACTAATGCCAGCCCAACCAGAACTCAAAGAAACCGTAACCAAGGTTTTGAACCAGTACCGCGTTGCGGCCAACATCACCGGTTACTTCTTGCTGCTGATCACAGCACTTTTTGTAATTCGTTTGACCAACTCAACCGACCTTTGGCTTGCTGGTCCGCACGGCTTCCTGACTTTTGAGCACTTCATCGTGGACGCCGACGGCTTCAAGACCGGTTTCCCAACCGAAGGATTTGACCTCACTTCGATCGTACTTATTGTGCACGGCTGGCTTTACGTCTTCTACCTTTACACCGACTTCCGCCTCTGGTCGCTACTGAAGTGGAACCTAGGTCGCTTCTTGCTGATCGCTGCCGGTGGTGTGGTTCCACTGCTTTCGTTCTTTGCCGAACGCCACTTCCGCAAAATTGCTCTAACCGAACTTGAAACCCTGAAGGGCTAAGCATGAACCAGCCAGTACTCGTTGTTGATTTTGGCGCTCAGTACGCTCAGTTGATTGCCCGCCGCGTTCGCGAAGCCAGCGTGTTCAGCGAAATCGTGCACCACACCATCACCGCTGCCGAGGTCAAGGCTAAGAACCCAGCGGCCATCATTCTTTCGGGTGGACCGTCATCGGTTTACGAAGACGCATCGCCACAGCTGGACCCAGAAATTCTGGAGCTTGGCATCCCTGTGCTCGGCATTTGTTACGGATTCCAAACCCTAGCCAATGCCCTCGGCGGACGAGTCGACAAGACCGGTAAGCGCGAATACGGAGCTACCGAACTTAGCGTTCGGTCCGGGGGAGAGATCCTTGCCGGTCAGCCTGCTAGCCAGATTTGCTGGATGAGCCACGGCGACCAGGTTATGGAAGCACCAGCCGGTTTCGAAGTTTTGGCTTCAACCGAAACCACCCCGGTAGCGGCATTCGCAAACTCGGAAAAGAAGATTTACGGCGTGCAGTGGCACCCAGAAGTTAAGCATTCACAGTTCGGCCAAAACGTTCTGGAAAACTTCCTTCACAACGCTGCCGGCATTCCAGCAACCTGGAACTCGGGCAATGTTATTGCCGAACAGGTTGAAAAGATTCGCGCGCAGGTTGGAACCGACCGCGTTATCTGTGGCCTTTCCGGTGGCGTGGACTCTGCGGTTGCTGCAGCGTTGGTGCACAAGGCAGTTGGTGACCAACTGGTTTGCGTGTTCGTGAACCATGGCCTACTGCGCCAAGACGAAGCTGAGCAGGTTGAGCGCGACTACGTGGCAGCAACCGGAATTCGCCTGGTAGTGGTCGATGCCGAGAAGAAGTTCTTAGACGCACTGGCGGGAGTCACCGACCCAGAGACCAAGAGAAAGATTATTGGCCGCGAATTCATTCGCACCTTCGAAGAAGCTCAAACCGCGCTAATCGAAGAGTCAAAAGCCGACAACCGACCAATTCGTTTCCTAGTACAGGGAACTCTGTACCCAGACGTCGTTGAGTCTGGCGGCGGAGCAACCGCAGGCATCAAGAGCCACCACAATGTTGGCGGACTTCCAGACGACCTTGACTTCGAACTGGTTGAGCCACTTCGCACACTGTTCAAAGATGAGGTGCGCGCAATTGGTGCCGAGCTTGGTCTTCCAAGTGAAATCGTGCAGCGCCAGCCGTTCCCAGGCCCAGGCCTCGGCATTCGCATCATCGGTGAAGTAAACAAGGAACGCCTCGACCTACTTCGTAAGGCCGATGCAATTGCTCGCGCCGAACTAACCGCAGCCGGCCTAGACCAAGAGATCTGGCAGTGCCCAGTAGTTCTCCTAGCCGATGTTCGTTCGGTTGGTGTGCAAGGCGATGGCCGCAGTTACGGCCACCCAATTGTGCTTCGCCCGGTCTCGAGTGAAGATGCCATGACCGCCGACTGGTCACGTTTGCCATACGACGTCCTTGCCAAGATTTCGAACCGAATCACCAACGAGGTTGAGGGTGTGAACCGAGTCGTCCTAGACGTAACCTCGAAGCCACCTGGCACCATCGAGTGGGAATAGTTTTCTAACTATTTTTTAATTACGGCCTGCGGCCGATCTTCACAACCCAGGTGCGGTTGATGTTCTTCAACACGCGGTTGCCCTTGGTCTTCACGTAGCTTAGACCCGTCTTGGCGTACTGGCGGATGCGCTTGTACTTGACCTTAATCTTCTGGATTCCGACCGAAGTAAGCGCGGTCCAGCCGGCTTCCTTGCCAGGCTTCACTTCGTTGGCCGAACTCAAAATACAGCCGGCACCAACAATGCGGGTTACCTTCTTCTTGAGCTTCGGGTCCTTCTTCACGGTCATCGTCAACTTACAGATGTTCGAGTAAGTGTAAGTCTGAACCTTTTTCACGATCTTTCCAGGAATCTTGAACCAGGTCTTGTTTACGTTTGGCGAGGTAAGCGTGGCGGTCCAAACACCAACCAGTGGAGTGCGAGAGCGAACGTTTAGCTTCTTGGTTAGTGGGTCGAAAGCTAAGCCGTCTTCGCCACCGAACGAGTAGTCGGCTGCGCGGCTAGGGTCCAGGGTAATTGCCACGGCAGGCTCGGTGTCAGGATCCTTCGGGTTCAGGTCGGTGTCCTCTGGTGCAGCCTCGCCGTCGCCAAGATCCTGCACAACAGGAACTGTAGGGTCTGCTGCAACACCGTTCACGGTGATCACAATGGTTTCAGTTCCAACGTAATAGCCGTCGTCGGCAGGAAGCGTCACGGTGACCTTACAAGTTCCAAGGTCGTTCATGGTGATGGTTCCAACTAGGCCGGTGGTGGCGTCTCCACCATCGGCGATACAACGACCCGCGGCATCTGAAGCGGCATCAACGGTGAAGAGGACGGCACCTTCGCGCTTGTTCAGTGTTACTGGAACTTCTACCGCGTTTTCACCAACAACCACCGAGACTGCGGTGTTGCTTAGACCTGAGGTCACGTTGAAAGTAGTTGGGGTGTGAACGCCCGAGGAGGTCACGCTGTCTGCGGTTGCGGTGAGACCTGCGGTGCGGTTGGTTTTGATGTAAACGACCGTGGACTTGGTTGCACTCACTAGGTAGGCAGGGGTGCCAGGGATAACCACCGAGATCGAACACTTGCCCGGCGAAACCGGAGTCACCACCAACTTGTTTAGAAGGTTGATCGATGCGGTACACACCGAGGCCGGCGTAGCGGTAACCACCGGAGGATTGTCGGTGCTGCTAGAGGTAACCGTTCCGGTTGAAATTAGCGGAGCCGTCATGGTCATGATGGTGTTCACTGCAGGCAAGGTTGCCGTTAGAGTCTGGGCCAGCTTCTTTGGAATGTAGTCGAGCGGGAATGCGTCTGACTTGAGGTTGTCGGTGCTCAAAACCTTGATCTGCGTGGTCAGGCTCAAAGTTCCCTTGGGCAAGGTGATCTTAGGTAGCACGAACGAAAGCTGCGTTGGCGAAATGTAGGTTGCAGGCAGAACCACGGTCTGGACAAGAGCGGCGGCCGGGCGAATGCCGGCAGCGAATACCGAGGAGCCAGTGGTTAGTTCAACGCGTGTGGTGTAACCCGCTTCGAATCCGGCACCCGTGATGATTACGGTCTCGCCAGAGGTCGTTGCAGCCTTCGCGGTTGAGGCTACTACTCGGCCACCGCCAACTACAAGAACGTCTGGAGTGTTATCTCCAGAAAGGTCGAAGTAGGCCCAGTTCAAGTTGTCACCATCAAGAGCCGTGGTAGCCGCAACACGGAAGTTGTACTTGGTCCAAGGCTGAACCGCTACCGCTAGAGAGGTCTCGCTGGCAGGAACTGGTGTTTCAGTAACATCGGCCCAGGCGCCGTTACCAATTCGGCTTTGAACCTTCACGCCGGTGACCGATGCTCGAGTGCTGGCGGCAGCCGGTGCGGTCCAAGAAACGGTGGATAACAACGAACCGTTTGGTGAACGCACTGGGGCAGCGGCAGCCACTGCGGTAGGGCGACCAGCAAGGTCAAGTACCTCAACGGTGAACAGGGTCGAAGCGCCAAGGTAGTTTGCAGTGGCAGCGCGCGAGACACTGGCGTCACAGGTTCCCTGAGCGATACCGGTGACGGTAACCACGGAGTCGGTTAGCGAGACCGAACAGATCAATGGCGTGCTGGTGCTCACGTTCAGGGTGCCGGCTCCAGAGCCGCCAGCCACATCGAATGTAGTGGTCTTCACACCATTCCAAGCGATGGCAGGAAGTGCATCGGTTGCCAAAGTGGCGGTCAGTGGGCTCTGGGCGGCCTTCGCAATGGTGAAAGTGTGAGTGAATGTGCCGTCTAGGTATTTGTCATCGCCCACGATGCTCGCGGTAACTTCGCAGTCACCGGCTTCGGTTGCGCTGAGTTCGCCGTCGACCACAGTACAGGTTCCGCTCGTTACCGAGAAACTCTGGGCGCCGTCGGCAAGAACGCCGTCGAGGCTGAGTGCCGAGGTAACAGCTCCGGTTGCCGAGTAAGTTAGTGGGCTCGCCAAGTGAATTGTCACGCCGGACTGAGTTGCCTTCGCAATGTTGAAACTTAGGGTGTCTTGGACTGCCTCGTAGTTGTCGTCGCCATCTTTGTGACCGATCACGTTACAGGTTCCAGCGTGGTAAACGTTCAGCGTGGTGCCGCCATCGGTGTTACAAACGTGCGTGGTCAGGCTTTCGAACCAAACTGCACCGCTGCCGTCGCCACCATCGAGTGAGAGGGTTAGCGTCAAACCTTCAGAGAAGGTTGGGTTCTCAACATTGATTGAGGTGCGAACTGGCGCCTGGCCACCGGTGCTAACCACAACGGTCAGGGTAGCGGTAGCCTCGAGGTAGTTTTGGTCGGCGGCCTTGGTGGCAACAAGGTCACAGTAACCTGAAGCCAAACCAGAAACCACATCGCCAGAAACCGAACAGTAAGCCGCGCTAGTTGGGTCGACCGACCAAGAAATCGCGCCGTCACCTGAACCGCCGCTCGTGGTCAAAACCGCGGTTGGAGTGGATGAACCCAAGGTCAAGCTAGACAACGAGGCGTGACCAACCAAAGCAACCTGAGTACCCTGCGCCACCGAAATGGTTTGGGCGACCATCGGTGCCGCTTCGTAGTTGTTGTCGGCAGCCTGAGTAGCCTCGATCACACAGTCACCAACCGAGTGGAAAGCAACGCTGCCAGCAGTAACCTCACAAACCATCGAAGACGAACTTGCCACCGAAATGTGTACGGCGTTGATGCTTGATCCCTTGGTAAAGGTTGGTAAGTAGGCTGCTCCGTCGACCGTCGCAGTGTTATTGCTGCTGGTGAATGTGATGGTCTGTGAACCCTTGCCAACTGAAATCGTCTGAAGTTTCTGGGTGGCCGCGTTGTAGTTGGTGTCGCCGGCCTGGTTGAGAGCGATGACACAGTCGCCGGCCCCCTGGAAGTAGACCACGCCAACTAGAACGGTACAGATTCCAGCAGACTCTGCGGTTGCCGAGAACACTAGTGGGCTGGTTCCAGCGCCTCCGGTACCAGTTGGGGTGTAGGTAGCTCCGTCAACAACCGCAGTGGTTGGCGCGTTCGAGGTGAAGTTCACGATCTGCTCACCCTTGGTGATGTCGAAGACCTGGCTGATGCGAGTTGCCGCTGTGTAGTTCGCGTTACCAGCTTGGTCGGCGTAGAGCACGCAGTCGCCGACTGCGAGGAACGAGATGGTTCCGTTGGCGATGGTACAGATTGAAGCGGCTTCGGCGCCGATGGTGAAGACCACAGGCACGCCGGAGTTGCCAAAGGTTACGGCAGGAACGTAGGTGGTTCCTTGTACTGGTCGAAGTGAAGGTGGAGTGGTGGTGAAGTTCAGAACCTGAACACCCTTAGCCACGGTGATGGTTTGAGTAACCTGGGCTGCAGCTTCGTAGTTGGCCGACGCAGCCTGGTTCGCCTGAACCACACACGAACCAACAGCCTGGTACGAGACCACGCCATTGTTTACTGAACAGATCGACGACGAGGCAGGGGCGATCGATAGTGTCACCGCATTGCCAGAAGCACCACCGGCAGTTACCGGCGTGTAAGTGGTTCCCGAAACTTTGGCACTTGGTGCGGCAGAGGTGAACGAAACCGTTTGAGCACCCTTGCCAACCGTGAACGATTGAACGACTTGAGGAGCCGCGTTGTAGTTGGTGTTGCCGAGCTGGTTTGCCTCTACCTCACAAGTTCCAACATTCTGGAAGGAAATCTTTCCGTAAGCCAAAGTACAAACCGCAGACGATGCCGAAGCAATCGAGAAGGTAACCGAGTTACCGGTTGGACCGCCGAGTGCAGCAGGGGTGTAGGTTGCACCGTCAACAACCGCGGTTGGGATCGTCGAAGTGAAGGCAATTGCTTGCGTTCCCTTACCTACGGTGAAGGTTTGCGAAACTTGTGGCGCGGCCAGGTAGTTCGAGTTACCGGACTGGTTGGCGACAACGGTACAGGTACCAACACCAATGAAACGAACCGCACCCATGCTGACGGCACAGACCGAGGCGGTGTTCACATCGACGCGGAACGAAACTGTGTTGCCCGTTGCCCCACCAGTTGCAGCTGGGCTATAGGTAACGCCTCCAACTACCGCGCTACTTGGCTCGGTGGTGGTCCAGGTAATTGCTTGTGAGCCCTTGCCAACCGTGATGGTGAAAGCAAGTTCTGGGGCAGCTTCGTAGTTGGCGTTTGCAGCCTGGTTCACGGTTACGTCACAGTCGCCAGCACCGATGAACGAAATGGTTCCGTTTGAAACAGTGCAGTCGGCCGCCGAACCCGAAGCAATTGCTACGACAACAGCGCTACCCGAGGCGCCGCTAGTAAAGGTAGGTGTGTAGGTTGCGCCATCAACCACAGCGGCTGGATCAACCGAAGTCTTGGTAAGCGACTGTAGACCCTTAGCCACGGTAATGGTTTGGGTTTTCACAGGAGCTGCGTTGTAGTTGTCGTCGCCAGCCTGGTTCACTTCAACGACACAAGAACCAACCGCGTGGAACGAAACTTCACCGTTGTTGATTTCACAAATCGTCGACGACGAGGAAGCAATCGAGATCGTCGCCGCGCTGGTCGATGCGCCACCGGTTGCGGTTGGAACATAAACGCTGCCATCAACGCGAACACCGGTTGGTGTCAACGAAGTGAAGTCGACTGTCTGCGATCCCTTGCCAACTGTGATGGTTTGGGTTTGCGTTGGAGCGGCGTTGTAGTTGGCGTCGCCGTCCTGGTTGAATTCGACCACGCAATCGCCAGCCGCAAGGAAGGTGACCACACCGGCAGCTATCGAACAGACCGAAGCTGAAGCGGCTGCAATCGAAGAAATCACCAACGAGGTAGAACGTCCACCGGTTGCAGAAACTGTGTAAGTCGAACCATCAACCACAGCATTGGTTGGCGCGGTTGAAGTGATGGAAATCTCCTGTGCACCCTTACCAACTGTGATGGTCTGGGTAGCTTCCGAGGCTGCGGTGTAGTTGGCATCGCCCTCTTGATTGACCTTCACCACACAGTCGCCGGCGGTAAGGAATGTGACAACCGAACTGCTGATCGAACAAACCGAAGCGGAGGCCGAAGCAATTGAAGTCACTACCGATGATGTTGAACGACCGCCGGTCTTGATAACCGTATAGGTCGCGCCATCAACCACAGCTGAACTCGGTGCGGTCGAAGTGATTGCAACAACCTGTGCGCCCCTGCCAACGGCGAAGGTTTGCTGAACCTGGGCGGCTGCGTTGTAGTTGGCATCGCCAGCCTGGTTGGCGTTTACCTTACAAGTGCCGGCAGCTAGGAATGAAACTACTGAACCGGTGATCGAACAAACAGCAATTGCGGACGAGTCAATCGAAAGCACCACGTTCGCGGTTCCGCGGCCATTGGATGCGCTGACAGCATAGGTCGAACCATCAACCACGGCGTTGGTTGGCGCAGCCGAAGTGATTCCTACAACCTGTGTGCCCTTGCCAACAGTGATGGTTTGCTGAACCTGGGTAGCTGGCAAGTAGTTGACATCCCCGGCCTGGTTGGCGTTAATCACACAGCTGCCAACAGCGCGGAAGGTCACAACCGCACCCGAGATCGAACAGATAGCGGTAGCAGAAGTGTCGACAGTGAAAGTAACCGCGCTCGTAGAATCCCCACCGTTAGCTGTAATCGTGTAGGTGGACCCGTCTACAACCGCATTGGTTGGTGCGTTCGAAGTGAACGTGATTGCCTGATCACCCTTGGTAACGGTTACGGTCTTAGAACCCTGGGCTGACGCATTCCAGTTGGCCGAAGCAGCTGAATCTCCCTTGATTACACAATCGCCAACCGCAAGGAAGGTAATAACTCCAGAGGCTATTGAACACACCGACGACGAACCGGCGGCAATTGTGAAGGTTACGCTTCCACCACCGGTCGCAGTTGCGGTCGGGGTGTAGCTGGTTTTCACCTTTGGTGTTGCTGGGTTGTTGGTGAAGGTGATGGTTTGCTCGCCCTTGGCAACGGTCACAGTCTTCGAGCCCTGTGTCGCAACACTCCAGTTGGCAGTTGAAATTGAGTCGGCAAGAATCACACAGTCACCGACGGCATTGAATGTGACCACGTTGCCAGCAATCGAACAAATCGCAGACGAGTTTGATGCAATAGAGAATGTCACGCTTCCGCCACCGGTTGCGGTTGCGGTTGGGGTGTAGGTGGTGTTGACCTTTGGTGTTGCTGGGTTGTTGGTGAAGGTGATTGTTTGGTCGCCCTTACCAACGGTAATAGTCTTCGAGCCCTGAGCCGCAGCGTTGTAGTTCGTGCTGCCGGCCGAGTCAGCTAGAACAACACAAGAACCAACGGCGTTGAAAGTAACCACGCCGGACGCAATCGAACATACGGCAGATGAACCAGAAGCGATTGTGAAGGTTACGCTTCCGCCACCGGTTGCAGTTGCACTTGGTGTGTATGTGGTGTTGACCTTTGTTGAAGCTGGCTCGTTGGTAAACGTGATTGTCTGGTCAGCCTTCGCCACGGTGAAGCTTTGCTGAACTTGAGAAGCTGGAGCGTAGAAACCGTTGCCAGCCTGGTTTGCATTCAAAGTACAGGTACCTGCACCGGTGATCGAAACCACACCGGCACTGATAGAACAAACCGCCGACGACGAAGCGTCGACCGTAATAACCGGTGAAACTTCAGAAGCGCTTCCCGATGACGTTGGCGTGTAGGTCGTTGAGGTGCCGAAGACGAGTCCCGTTGGCGCTGTTGAAGTGAACGCAACGGTCTGGCTCTGAAGCGCGATGCGAATAACTACCACACCCGAACCACCATTGGCTCCAACGTTTGAACCAGCCGAACCACCGCCACCGCCACCGGTGTTTGCGGTACCAGGAGTACCAGCTACAGCTAAACCTCCTGCGCCACCACCAGCGGTTGCAGTTCCAGCGGTTCCAGAAACAGCTTGACGTTTAGCGCCACCGCCACCGCCACCTAGCAGCATGCCGAGAATGGTTGAATTCTTTCCAGCACCGCCGGCACCACCCGATGATGAAGTCGCGTTAGTACCGTTTCCGCCGGCACCACCTCCACCACCACCAGCTTGGAGGGCAGCGTTCGTGTTGTTAGAAATACCGGCACCACCGGTCGAGACACCGCCGGTACCAGGAGTTGTTGGAGGAGTCCCGGCCTGGCCGTTTCCTCCACCTCCACCAGCAATGGTTGCTCCGCCGCCGGCAGCGATTGCTAGAGAATTAGTAAAGTCATAGGTTGCACCGTTACCTCCACCGCGCGCAGTGATAGTCACGAAACCATTTGTGCCTGTAATCGTGGTAGCAGATCCACTGGTGCTTGGTGTTGCTGCGTTTACTGCACCGCCACCGATACCGCCGGCACCAACAGTTGCCGTGAACTTCTGGCCAGTTACAACACTTTGAGTGAAGGCTTCGAGCACTTCACCACCGCCACCGCCACCTGGACTGGTGTTGCCTCCGGCGCCACCGCCACCGGCGCCACCGCCACCAACAGCGAGCAGATCAATTGTGGTAACACCGGTTGGCACGGTCCAGGTTCCGGAAGTGTTGAAACGAATCAAACAGTAGTTTCCTGAAACGAAACCATTCGGGCAACGACCGTCTGCGGTAATCGTCACGGTCTGCTGAACTTGAGTGGCCGCGTTGTAGTTGGTGTCGCCAGCCTGGTTCAGGTTCAGAACACAGTCACCAACGGACAAATATGTGACGACAAAACCGGCTACGGAACATTTTCCTGTCGCGATGGAATCTACCGAGAGCACCATCGCACTGGTTGAAGCTCCACCGGTAGCGGTCAACGTGTAGTTCGGAGCGCCAACCTTTGCCGCGTTTGGAGCTGACGATGTGAAGGCTAGAACTTGGTCGCCTTTACCAACTGTGATTACCTGTTGCTGCTGAGTGGCCGCTTCGTACTGGGTGTCGCTAGCTAGGTTGGCGTTGACCTTACAAGTTCCAACAAGTAGGAAGCTCACCACAGCGCCAGAAACCGAACAGATAGTTGAAGTTGTTGAGTCAACCGAGTAGGTAACCGAGTTGGTGTTAGCAGCGGTCTTGGTTGCAGTCATTGCGTAGGTGGAACCGCCCACAACTGCTGCTGTTGGTGCGGTTGAGGTGATCACAATTGTGGAGACACCCTTTGCCACGGTAAAGCTCTGCTGTGCCTGGATTGCAGCGTTCCAGTTTGTCCCACCGGCTTCGTTTCCGTTGACCTTACAAGTTCCAACGGCAAGGAACGAAACCACACCCGCAGCTATAGAACAAATCGACGACGACGACGAGTCAACAGTGAGGACTGGCGCACCACCGCTGGTTGATGTTGCTGTAGCAGTGTAGGTAGACCCAGCAACCTTTGCGGTGGTTGGAGCTGACGAGGTAAAGGTAATCGTCTGGGCACCCTTTACGGTTGCAATCGCAGCCTGCTGAACTTGCGGTGCGGCTAGGTAAGTGGTGTTACCGGCCTGGTTGGCGTTGATGGTACAGGTACCTAGAGCGTTGAAAGTTACTACCGAACCGGCAATGCTGCAAATCGAAGTCGAGCTGCTATCGATTGTGTAAGTGATTGTCAGTCCACTGGAGGCGGTTCCAGCGAGTGTGTAAGTGGTGCCAACAGTTGCCGTGGTTGGGGCGGTGGAGGTCAGCGAAATTGTTTGCGCGTATTTGCTGATCGTCACAGAGGTGGAAAAAGGGTATGGCAAGAAATTGAAGAGGTAGGCCCCGGTGCCGCCATAGGTCAAACCCGAGGTGTAGGTTACCGCGTAGGTTCCCAATACTGCTGATTCGGTAATCGAATACACCGGTGTGCCCGAAACCGTGAGGTTGAACGCTGAAAGAGTCTTGGTCTGGTCAACGCTGTTGATGGTTCGGTAAACGATGTCACTGTAAGAACCGTTCGGTGTTCCGGAAACCGCAACTCGCACGTAGTAATTCTTGACGGCCATTGGAAGTGAAGAAAGTGCGCGTCCATTGGTGCTCTCATACCAGCTTGAGTTTCCGGTGATTACAAAACCTGGGGTTGCACCCATTGCATAGTTCCAGGAGGTGTTACTCGAAGTAACATTTGAAGAACCGGCCGGATAATTGACCGAATTGATTGAATATCCGTTGGTAAACGTGGCAGCTCCGCCGGAACCGAACCCAAGGAACCCACCGAAATTTACTCCAGTATTTCCAACGAGTTGAGTCCATGTGAATGCGTTGGTAACAGTGATAGTTCCAGTTCCCTGGTGAAGTCCGATCAACCCACCGATACCGTTTGTGCCTGAGGTTAGCGGAGTCGAAACGTCGCCGGTCGAATAAACCTCATTCATGACCAGGCTTCCACCAGCGGTTGCTGAGGTTGCCGACCAAGTGCCAAGGTCTCCACCAACCAGACCACCGGCAAACATGGCGGTATAGGTTCCATACCAGCCATCTAGACCAACCGAACTCCAGGTCTTGTTGATGGTCAGTGTGCCCGAGCTGACGTTTCCAACAATTCCACCCATACCTAGTGAGGCGTAGGTTTTGCCAGACTTGACCTTGACGAAACCGGTAGTCCAGACACCTTCAATGGTTCCGCCGGTGCTGTCGCCAACCAAGCCACCTGCGGCCAGGTTTCCAGTTGTGGTGGCTGGTTCTAGCGAAACAATTTGGTTGATGATTCCAAGGTTGCGAATCGTTCCACCGGCTAAGTTCTTAAAGAAACCAACGTTTGTCGCACCGGTGTAGGTCAACTTCATGTTGTCGACAGTGTTACCAAGACCGTCGAAGGTTCCGGCAAAGTTCACATTGATCGGTGATGCGGTAATCGCAGTGCTAAAGCTCACAGGCACTGCCAGTGCGAACTTATCGGTGGAAACAGCAGTCACGTTAGCCAAATCGGCGATGCTCTTCACCAAGGTGTAGCTGCTGCCGCCAATACTCAAGGTTGGGGTCGTGCCCGAAAGCACGATTGAAATGCCATTCTTGGTGTCTAGGGAGTAAGTACTTGGTTTCACCTCTAGGCCCGCGGTATTACCCGAAGCGGTGATCTTCTTGTTGATGGTCACATTGTTGCCGCTGGTTCCACCAAGGGTCAGAACCGTGTTAGCCGACCAAGTAATCGGGGCGTTGACGATAACGTTTCCGGCAAGCTGGACCGAACCAGTCCCCAGTAAGGTAACCAAGTCAGAAGCATTGATGCTGGCGTTGGAAGTTGCCGTGATCACACCACCGGATACGGTGTAGTCGGTTCCAGAGACTCCACCACCTGAAGTAACTACGGTGAAGGTTGGAGCCGCAGCAATCACAAAGCTTACGTTTACCGAAGCAGCTGTGTAATCCGTGGTCTGTGCGGCAGTTGCGGTAACAACACAGGTGCCAGCACTCGAGTAAGTCACAACGCCCGTCAGCGAAGCAACCGAACAACTAGTTGTTCCCTGATCTGACACCGTGTAAGTGATTGTTGGCGCCCCAACTGCCGATGGGGTGGAGCTAGGTGTAAATGAACCCGTCTTGAATGCAATAGCGGTTGTTGGCGCCCAGGTGAGGGTTTGAGGAAGACGCGATAGCACTACGGAAGTGGCTGTCTTCCATGCATTGAGGGAGTAAACGCCAGCAGATGTTCCACCGAGCGTCAACCCTGAAGAGTAGTTCACGGTGTAAGTGCCCTTGGCCGAAGCCGAGCTGATTGTGTCGTAGGTTGGAGTGCCCGAGACACTGAGGTTCAGCGAACTTAGGGTTTGAAGTGTTCCGGTGGAGTCAACAATTTCATAACCAACTGTGCCAAAAGATCCATCAGTCGGTGCTTTGACACGAACGTAAAGCAGCTTGGTTGGTGGGGCGAGGTTCACCAGCGATGCACCGTTGACGGTTGACCAGAGGCCAGTTGAGAAACCTGTGACAGGCGCTCCCGCCACAGCCCCCGAGGTGCAACCCGTATATGCCGCATTGTTCACACAATTCGGGTTCGTACCACTCGTTGTGTAAACGTTGCTAATCGATAAAGTGCTTGAACCGTGAGCAATACCAACTACTCCACCGGTTGAAACGTATGAATTTCCGTTAGTACCAGTGGCGTTTACTACCCCCCAAGTGAAGGAGTTATTGATGGTGACGCTCCACCCGTAGGCAACACCGATGATTCCACCATTTCCATACCAAGACAGGTTCGCTGGCAGGTCGCGCAATATGTTTCCGACGCTGTAGCTCTCATTGATGGTTAAGGTGTTGTATGCAGACGTTGGTACTGCAGTTTGACTAAATACATTGGCGTTGGTTCCGATCAGGCCACCTGAACCCACCGACGGGGCTTTGGACGCAATCGATACGCTGGACCAAGACTTCGATATGTTCAATGTTCCGGCTGTAGCACCACCGAAGAGTCCGCCAATTTCGACCGCACCGCTTGCTGCATCCTGGATGTTGAAGCCTGTTGCCCAGACCTGGGTAACAGTGTTTGTTCCAGTGCTCGAACCGTTACCTGCTACTGCACCCATGCGCAAGTTGATCGAGCCGGTGTTTGAGTAGAAGTTGATGTTTGTGAATCCAACGTTGCGAACGGTTGCTCCACCCAACTGGGCGAAGAAACCAACGTCGCGCGTGGTGGTCGGGGTGATCTGCATGTTATTGACGGTGTTTCCAAGGCCGTCCATGATTCCGGTGAAGGTGAAGTCTCTGACCGCTGTGCTGTAGTTGGTTGAAAGCGTGATCGGTGCAGTTAGTGCCCAAGTTGTTCCAGCTGCAACATTCGAAAGACCAGCAACGGTATTCACAACGGTGTAGGAAGTTCCACCAAGGTTGAACGATGGGGTAGAACCGGTAAGGCGAATTGCTGAGCCAGATTTCACTGCCAACCCGTAGGTGGTCGGTAAAATCTTGACCCCAGCGGTCGCTCCCGAACCTGCGATGACGTCGTTGACGTTCACCGTTGCTGCTGAAGTGTTTCCAAGAACTAGGACGGCGTTCGAAGACCATGATATAGATGCATTGACGTTTACGTTGGTAGCCGCAAGCTGAACTGTTCCCTCGGTTGCCAGGATGCCTTCAATGTCGGTGTCGTTGATGTTTACAGTTCCGGTTGCGGAGATCACGCCGCCGTTTACCTTGTAGTCGGTTCCAGCAACGCCGCCACCGCTGGCAACAACGTTGATCGTGGTTGCTGTGGAGTTTGGCGTAGCTGAAGCCACGTCACTTAGTGGGCCGGTCCAGGTCGATCCGCTCACTGCGCGAACCTGGAAGTAATAGGTAGTCCCAGCGGTCAAGCCGGTAAGCAGGTATCCGCGGGTATTGCCAACGTTTACGGTTGTGGCGCCGGTCATGGCAGCTGCTGTTGAGTAGGTCAATGTGTAGCCGGTGATGGCGGCCGAGGCGCTGACTGATGGAACAGTCCAGCCGATGTTTAGCATTCCGCTACCAGCAGTAGTTGCGCTCGCGGTTGGGGCGGTGGCTGGGTCAGCGATCACGAAAGTTGCCGAAGCAGAAACCTGTAGGTAGTTTCCAGTTGAGGGAGTGGTTGCGCTGACTGTGCAGCTGCCGCCGCTGGTGTAAGTAAGAACACCGGTCGAAGCGTTGACGGTACAACCTGTGGTGCCAGCCGAGGTAACAGCGTATGTCATGGTTGAGCCACCGGTGCTGGTAGGCGCGGTTGGGGTAACCGTTCCAGTACCGAATGCCAACGATGTGGTTGGCGACCAAGTCATGGTCTGGTTCAACTTAGAAATCGTTACCGATGTGGCATCGCGCCAAGGAAGAAGTGAATAGAGCGAAGCGTTTGATCCGCCAAGAGTTAGCCCAGAAGAGTAGTTGAAGGAATAAGGGCTCGCGCTAATTGGAGCATTGGCCAACGAAGGAGTGTAAGCGGCGGTTCCGGAAACAGATAGTCCAAGCGCGGTAAGCGCAGCTGCGTTTTGAACCGCACCACTGCCATCAACGATCTGGTAAGAAACTGTGTCATAAGTTCCATTTGTGTTGGTGAGGACCTGAACGTAAAGCGGGCGGGTTGGCAAAGCCAAATTCACCAAAGTGGATGCGCCGCTTGAACTCCAAACTGAAGTGTTTAAACCAGAAACGGTTGCTCCGATTGTCTGGCCAGAAGTACAGCCAATGCTGGCGGCTCCATTAATACATGTGCTGGTGGTGTAGGTGCGAGCCAGAGAAGTCGAAACGCTGCCACTGGCTCCCAATATTCCACCGGTGTTTCCAGTTCCAGTTGGTAACAACCCCCAGTGGAAAGAGTCACTAATGGAAGTTGTCGATGAGCTCCAATGGAGTCCAACGAGGCCACCGATTCCCACCCAACCAAAAGTACCTACCTTGATGTTGCCGGTTGAGTAGCTTTCTGTGATGCTGAAGTTTGCACCACCTGAGCCCCAGCCCTGACCCATAGCAGTGACGTCGGTTCCCAATAGTCCACCGACAGCCAGATTAGTTGTGGCTACTGACGACACGTCGATGTTTACCGAAGACCAACTTTGGCTGATGTTTACGGTGCCGGCTTGAGCCCAGGCCACCAGGCCACCAGCAGCTAAGTGTTGAATGGTACCCGAAGCTCCAGTAATGAAACCGGTTGACCAAACTCGGTTCAGAGTCACGGTGCCAGTAGTAGAGCTCGGGACGTTCGCAGTAATCACACCAGCCGCAACGTAGCTTGAAGCTGAGTTCGCCATGGTCATCTTGACGTTGGTGACTCCGAGGTTTCGAACCGTGGCTCCATTGGTCAGTGATCCAAATAGACCACCCATGCCAGTACTTGGCACGGTCAGAATCATTCCGTCAAGCGTGTTTCCAAGACCATCGAAGGTGCCTGTGAAACCTGACGTGATTGGCGCTGCAGTTAGAGCAGTGCTTGAGAACGCAAGTGGTTGTGAAAGCGCGTAGTTTCCGGTGGCGCCGACAGTCGAAAGGCCGGCAATGCTGCGAATCAGTGTGTAGTTGGTGCCACCAATTGAAAGCGTGCTTGAAGAGCCAGAAAGGATAATCTCAGATCCGTTACTCACATTCAACGTGTAAGTGGTTGGAGCAATAACTAAACCTGCGGTTGCGCCAGAAGCCGTGATGCTGTCGTTGATGACTAACGAGCCAGTTGAGGCGTTTCCAAGGGTTAGGCTCTGGCTGGTAGCCCAGGTGATTCCCTTGTTCACAACCACGTTTTCAGCCGCTATTACAACGCTCTTGGTGAGCAGCTCGTTTTGAATGTCGGCAGCATTCACGCTCACGCTCGATGACGTTGTGTAGAAGACGCCATCGACGATCTTGAAGTCAGTTCCGGAAACTCCGCCGCCCGATGCGACCACGGTAATTGTGGTTGCAGATGCTTTTGGCGCAGCTGACGCAGGAGTTGCATTCGCAGTTCCAGACCAGGTAGAACCATTGATCGCGCGCACCTGGAAGTAGTAAGTGGTGCCTGTGGTCAAACCGGTAATCAACCTAGAAGTGTTGGCGTTTGTGGTGGTGATCGTGGTTGGAGAGGTCATGCCAACCGCAGTCGAGTAGGTGATCTGGTAACCGGTTAGCGAGGTCGAGGCGTTGACCGTTGGGGCAGTCCAAGTCAACATAATCGAGTTGGTCGTTGCTGCAGTTGGGGTCACGGTTGGTGCCGCCGCCGCTTCGGCGATGGTGAAGGAAACGGTAGTGGAAGCGCTGAGATAGGACGAGGTGCCGGCTGCAGTTGCAGTAATCGAGCAACTTCCGGCCGAGGTGTAGGTGACCACACCCGTGGTCGGATTCACAGTGCAACCGGTGGTTCCGGCCGAAGAGAGCGCGTAGCTGATGGTAGTTCCACCGGAGGCAACCGGAGCCGAGCTAGGGGTAAACGAGCCAGATCCAAAGTTCACTGAAGTGGTCGGTGTCCAGCTCACGGTTTGGTTCTGCTTGCTGATGGTGACCGAGGTCGAAATTGGCCAAACCATAAGCTGGTAGTAGGGAGCATTGCTGCCGGTCAGAGTAAGTCCAGAAACATAGTCAACGCTGTAGATTCCGTTGGTAACGTTCGGAGCGATTGTGTAAGTTGGGGTGCCGGTTGCGGTCACGTTTAGCGAAGCCAAGGTAGTCGAGGTCCAAAGGCCATCCACCAACATGTAGCTTAAGGTGCTGTAAGAGCCATCGGTTGGCGCAACCACCGCAACATAGGCCGGGCGGAAAGGATCCGGCAGATTTACTAGCTTTGAGGTTCCGCTAGCCGACCAGTTTGCGGTGTTTAGGTTGGCCACGTTTGCACCCAAAGTGATGCCTGCGGAAACGCTGGTGAGAGTCTGCGTTCCACCCGTCCAAGTTGAAGTCGTGTTGGTTGTGTAGGCGCGCGTTACGGTGATCGCTCCGCCACCAGGCGCACCCAAAAGACCTGCGTAGTTGTTGTCTGCATTTCGCATCGGTGACCAGCTAAATGCGTCGGTGATCGAAACGGTTCCGGTTGAATAAGGAAGACCAATCAAACCACCGTAACCGCGGTGTCCAGGCCCAACCTGCCAGTAAATATTTCCGGTTGAGTACACCTGGTTCATAACGACTGAACCGCCAGCGATGGTTGATGCGTCACCAACCACTGCGCTAGTAGATCCGAGTAATCCACCAATTGCAATGTATGTGATTGCTGCCCCGTTTGAATTCATCGAGACTGCCGACCACGACTTTGTAATCGTGAGCGTTCCACTCGTGGCATTACCGATCAATCCGCCAGAGCCATAACGGCTGATGGTTCCCATAGTCGCGTCGTTGTGGCCAGTCGTCCAAACCTGGGTCAGCGAGGTAGTTCCAGAAGTTTCACCGGCCACGATACCCGAAGAAATCTTGGTTAGGTTCACCGCTGTGGTAATCGAGGTCCAGGCGCGAGTGATTCCAAGGTTGCGAACGGTTGCGCCATTTAGATAGGAAAAGAAACCGTATGAGCCATCTGCCACTGGACGAATGCGCATTAAGTCGACGTTGTTTCCAAGACCATCGAAGGTGCCGGTGAAGGTTAGGTTGATTGGCGAGGTTGCAATATTTCCGCTGTATGCAATTGGCTTGGCAAGAGCGTAGAAGCCGGTTGTGGTGACCGAAGCAAGATCGCCAACCGCGCGAATCAGTGTGTACGAGTTTCCGCCAATGGAAAGCGTGCTGCTGGCGCCAGAGAGAATAATTTCCGCTCCGGTTTGGGTCTTCAGGTTGTAATTGGTCGCTGCGATTACCAGACCTGCACCGGCTCCGCTCGCAGTAATGCTGTCGTTTAGGTCAAGGCTTCCAACGGCTGTGGTGCCGAGAGTTAGGGTCTGGTTCGAAGACCAGGTAATCGCGGTGTTCACAACAATGTTATCGGCGGCGATGGTGAGGTCGCCAGACTGAAGTGCGGTCTGAATGTCGGCAACGTTTACGCTTGCGATCGCGCTGGTTGTGTAAAGAACACCATTCGAAAGCTTGTAATCGGTGCCAAGAACTCCGCCACCAGTTGCAACTACGGTAATGGTTGTGTTGGCCACCTTAGGTGTGCCGGTTACGGCTGTGGCATTCACAGCACCCAACCAGGTTGAACCACCAACCGCACGCACTTGGAAGTAATAGGTAGTTCCAGAGGCTAAACCGGTGAACAGTCGAGTGGTGTTTGTGTTTCCGGTGTTTACGGTTGTTGCCCCAGACATATCTGCCGAGGTTGAGTAAAGAATTTGATAACCGGTTAGTGCCACCGAAGAGTTAACTGTTGGGACGGTCCAGGAAACGAGTAGTGATGTGGTCGACGTGCCAATCGTGGTGACCGTCGGTGCGGCTGCTGCTTCAGCGATTGAGAAAGTCACTGTTGCAGTCGCGGAGGTGTAGTCGGCGGTCTGAGCAGCCGTTGCGGTAACCGCACAGCTACCAGCAGCGGTGTAGGTAACCGCTCCGGTTGACGGGTTCACTGTACATCCGGTAGTTCCGGCGGAAGCAACCGCGTAACTGATGGTTGAACCAGCAGATGAAACTGGTGCCGCACTCGGTGTGAACGTTCCGCTTCCAAAAGAGATCGAGGTAGTAGGGCTCCAGGTGAAAGTTTGAGGCACGCGACTAATCGTTACTGAGGTTCCGGCAGCCCAAGAGTTCACTGAATAGGCCGCGGCTGCAGTGCCACCCAGAGCCAACCCAGAAGTGTAGGTAACCGAAGGGTAGGTAGCCTTAGCCGCGTTCGCCAGAATCGAGTAAACCGGTGTTCCAGTGACAGAAAGGTTGAGTGCGCTCAGGCTTTGCGCAGTGCCATTTGAGTCAAGGAACCTGTTGGCAATGCCCGAATACGAGTTGTCGGCCGGGGCAATGACCTGCACGAAAAGTGGCTTCACGGGAGGGGCTACATTGGTTAGGTAGGTACCGTACGTTGCATTTGTAGTCCAGTTTGAGCCGGTCATTGCCGAGACAGCTGAACCTGGAACGACGCTCTTGGTACAAGCCGAGACAGCATTAGATCCGCTATCTGAACAGGTGTCATAGTTTGTGTACATTCTTGTGAATGTCGACGCAGTGCCACCGGTTCCAGTTTGGGAAACACCGATAATTCCGCCGTAGTTGTAGTTATTGGCGTCGACATCGTGCGACAAATTTGACCAAGAGAAAACATCGGTGAACGAAATCGCTGCCTTAGAGAAGTGGATTCCCAAGATTCCACCAACGGCATGCCACGTTTGCGCGGTCGTAGTCCACTTCTGGTTACCGATTGAGTAAACCTGGTCGAGTGTTACGTTTCCTCCATTGCCGGTATTGGCCTGACCGTATGAAGCAACGGCTCCACCAACGATTCCGCCTTGAGCTAGGTAATTGAATGTGGCAGTTGAAGTGTCAATGCTTACACTCGACCAAGACTTTGTGATGGTGGTTGTTCCCGAGATTGCATCACCCAAAATTCCACCGGCCAGGAGATTTCCAACGGTCGCGCCTGGCGTCGCCTTGATCGAACCCGTGGTCCACACTTGCTCGAGTGTTCCACCATTGGAGTTACCAACTAATGCGCCAACTTCTAGGGCATTGGCGCTTGAGAGCTTGATGTCTACGTTTATTACACCGAGGTTTCGAACAACAGCACCGGTTGCAATGTTTCGGATGAAACCGTTTCCCCCTGCAGTGGTTGGGTTCAGACTCAAACCATTGATTGTGTTCCCCAGACCATCAATTGTTCCTGCGAAGTTTAGGACCGAAATTGGTGAAGAGCTGGTGTATGCAGTGGCAAAAGTTAGCGGCTTGGCAAGTGCGTAATTACCCGTGGTTGAGGCGAGCGCAGCGATTTGAGCCTCGGTCTTCAAGAGCGTGTAGGAAGTTCCGCCAATAGTCAAGTACTGCGACAGAGCGGAGGTGAACTGAATGCTCGCACCATTTTTTACGTCGAGAGTATATGTAGTCGGTGGAATTATGAGCTGCGAGAAACTACCCGATGTAGTGATTGTTTTATTTATGGTCACCGAACTGCTGGAACCATTTCCAAGTTGCAGGTAGCTGCCACTGCTCCAAGTTATGGGAGCAGAAATAACGACATTGTCTGCCGCTAAAAGAGTTGTGATTGATCCCAGAGAGGTTTGAATATCACTTGCATTGACATTCGCACTCGTTCCAGACTTCGGGAAAATTGTGCCTTTGGAAATTGTGTAGTCGGTGCCAGCAACACCACCGCCTGTTGAAACTACCGTAATTGTTGTTGCTGTGGAAAGCGTGGTAGTTGAGACTGCCGCCGAGGTAACACCGTAAGGCTGGCCGCCTGTTGCGCCATAGGCAAAGACTCTGAAATAGTAGAGCGTGTTGGCTGTTAGTCCGGAAATTACTGTGGACGAATAAGAAGCGCCAGACACAATTGCAGTGCTGAACGTTGTGAAGGCAGCAGAGGTCGAGTACTCAACCTTGTGTGAATTCAGTGGATTGATGGTGGTGTTTGCAGCAGGTGCCGTCCAGCTGACGAATGCCGATCCCGCGCCTGTTGCCGTTGCAGTAACACCAGTTGGAGCATCGAATGACGTTGCAACAATGCTGTTGGTCATTGCCAGTGAGCCTGCCGCGCCTGTATTGAAGGGGGCAGTTCCATACGTTTCCATGACGAAGTTCGCCGTAGTTGTGGTTACTGGAACGTCGTCCCATCCAAGATTGCCACCGCAAATGTAGAAGAAACCGGAACGATCTCCGGTCGACCCGCCATTAGGCTCACTCGCACAATAAGGTAATGCTGTGCTGGTTCCGTTAAAGATGTTGCTGCTTCCAACGCCGTTTGCGGCAAACTTGGTAGCGCTTGGGTAGCCATCGGTGTTCGCTGGCCAGTACCAATCGGTAGAGCCATTGGCTGAAGTTGCACCCATCCAAACGTTGGTGTTACTGCCGATGATTGCCGAGGTTCGAGTCCACTCAATCTGGTAACGCGGTGTAACCAAGTACCAAGGTCCAGGCGCCTGAACGTTATCGGTGGTTGTCAGGCCGACAAGTGAAGTATCCATGTCGGCGCGGTTTTTTGCAGCTGCATGGTTCTTGTAGGCGTAGTAGTGGAAAGTTAGCTGGCCGTTGTCGTAGATCGGGATGTAGTTCTTGGTGTCGGTATCGGTTGCCCCAGCTGTCGCGTAATAGAGCTTGATTAGGTCAACCTGTTTTGTGGCGGAAGTGTAGGAAACGTTGGCGAGTGCCGTATTTATCGCTGTTCCGGCTCCGCGGAAAGTGATAATCGGAGCAGCGCTATTTATCGCGCTTGCCATGTAGCTTGCGGTGCTTGCATAACCTGGCACAACCGTAAGCCCGGTCGTTGTGCCCAGTGTCATGGTTGCCGAGAGATTACTGGTGGAGAGGGTTACGTTGTAAATCGTGGCGTCATTCGGCACTGTTGCGATGAGCCCGGTCAGCTTTCCGCTGCTGACCATTGAAATTCCATTTTGAGTTTGAACTTTTACGGTGGCTGCCGAACTTGCGGTCGCGGAACCCCCGCTATTGGTCTTGGTTACATTTACTCTGAGGAAATTTAGGGCATCGTTGGTGACTGGGGTATACGTAGCAGAAGTTGCACCCGTGATGTTGGCCCATCCAGTGGAACCATCCGTTGAACTCTGCCACTGGTAGGTAGTTGTGGTTCCAGCGGCGTCGCCGACGCCCCAAGTTCCCTCGGTGGCGCTAAGTGCGGTTCCAACCTTGGCAGTGCCGGTGACCGATGGAGCAACTGTGTTGGCCGGAGCATAACCATAGTTGACGCTGTCGGTTAGGAAGTTCTGGGCCATTTGAGCAGGCGTAAGTGCTGCGTTGTAAATACGGACTCGGCTGATGTTTCCGTTGAATGCTGAACTTTGTGCCGCATCGCCAACATCACCTATGTGAAGTTGGGCGGTTGCGTTATCGGTGTGCGGGAAGTTTGCCTGGGTTGTTTCTGCTACGCCGTTGACCCACAGGGTTGCGGTGTTGGCAGCGTCGATGGTTACTGCGAGGTGGTACCACTTGTTGGCGCTGGTGGTTGGGAAAGTCGTGGTGCTGGTTATGAGTCCGGCGCCAGTATTTAGTTGGAATTTTAGGTTGCTAGAAGTTGTGCCATAAATACCTAAATGCCAGTCCTGGTCAACCGAAGTTCCACCGCGTGCGGTAGTTGGGAACCAACGGGATGCAAAAACATTCCAACCAATCCGCAGGTTTCCTGGCTTGATCCAGGTGTCGACCGTCATGGCACCGGCGGTCCTCGCGGTTCCGGCAGGGAAAACCGTTGCGTCTCCAGTGCCATCCATAGACATGCTGGCGCCGGTTGAGTCGGTTACTCTCGCAGCGTTACCAAAAAAGGAGGAGGTTGCGGTGGACGAGGCAGGGCTGACGCTGTTCCAACCGGTGGCGCCGGTGGCTGCCAACGATGAGGTGCTGCTGGCGTCGAGGTTTAGAACGAGGTTGCTACTGACAATGGCAGCGTTTGCTGAGGTAGGTATATCGAGGTATGTGAAGGCGGATGCGAGTAGCGCCACGAGCGCGACAAAGGACGTCCCCTTACGTCGCATTTCTCGTATCCTGCGATATACTCTGGCAAACATTTAGACGATAAGTTTAGCAAGCGATTCTGGGAGAAAAAAAGCCCTATTCTTTAGGCATGAGCGGTGTTAGTGTGTTTGGCCACAGGGGTGCGCCGGCCTACCGCCCAGAGAACACCATGGAGTCGTTTGAGCTCGCAATTTCCATGGGTGTAGACACTTTAGAGTGCGATATTGTGCCAACCAAGGACGGCCAGTTGGTGCTTCGTCACGAAGCTGACCTCAGTGAGACCACCGATGTTATCGATCGGCCCGAATTTGCGGGTCGTTTCCACTCGATCGACCTCACTTTGGCGGAAATTGAAACCCTACGAGCTAAGGAACGGGTGCCCCAGTGGCGCCCTGGTTCTGCCAAATTTGATGGACAATTTCGAATTCCAACTTTGCGAGAGTTCCTCAACAGCGATTTAGTGGTCGGAAAGACCCTGATTCTCGAGGTGAAGGATGCCCCGACATTCTTGAAGCAGGGAATTGACATCGTTTCGCTGTTCGCGGACGTTGTGGAAGAGACCGGGATAGCCGATCGGGCAACCGTGATGGTTGAAGCCTTTGAGCCACCAACCATGGAAGCCCTGCGCTCGCGGTTTGGTGAACGTTTTCTTCTTATATATGGACTTGAAGAGTGGGACGAAGAAAACGCCTTTAAATACGATGGCTTGAGCGTGGATTTTCAGTTGATTGAGCGAATGCCCGAGATTGTTTCCAGGGCGCACGATGTTGGTTTGCCGGTTTGGGGTTTCACCGCTCGAGTGGAATTCGCTAAGAATTCGGTTGAAGAGTACTTCCATCACCTGATTGATACGGGAGTTGACGGAATCTTTGCCGACCACCCCGACCTGCTGCTGAAGTATGTCGAGGGGCTCGCCTAAACTTGACCAGTTATGACGACTCCCGAACTCTTTAGCTCTTTCAATGAAGCACGCCTGCTCGAGGGTTTGAACGCCCAGCAGCGCGAGGCTGTTCTTTATCGGGGTCGTGCTCTGCTGATTGTGGCGGGTGCTGGTTCGGGTAAAACTTCGGTGCTAACCAAGCGAATCGCCCACCTTTTGGGTATGAAGGAAGCTTGGCCTTCACAGATTTTGGCGATCACCTTTACGAATAAGGCCGCTGCCGAAATGCGTCACCGCGTGCGCGAACTTCTTGGCGGGGAAGCCGACGGCATTTGGCTCAAGACTTTCCACTCGGCCTGTGTTGCAATCTTGCGCCGCGAGTCTGAGCGGCTGGGTCACGACCCGAACTTCACGATTTACGATTCTGGCGATAGCCGCGCAATCTTCAAGCGCCTGATCAAAGATCTAGGTGCCGATCTTCACAAGCTAACTCCGGCCGGTGTTTCTTCGGTTATCTCAAATGCCAAGAACGAACTTATCGACGCCGACGAATTCGCTCGCAACGCCGACCCGTCAGACCCAGTTCAGCGAGCCATCGCATCGATTTATGCTTCATACCAATCTGAACTGCGCCGTAACAATGCCTTCGACTTCGACGACCTAATCGGCGAAACCGTTCACCTATTTAGGGCGTTCCCTGCCGTGGCTGCCCAGTACCAGCGCAAGTTCCGCCACATTCTGGTCGACGAATATCAAGACACCAACCACGCTCAATACGCACTCGTTCGCGAACTTACCAAGCCGCTGTCTGCTGAATATGCAGACATCGACCCACGTACCGGCGAGATCATGCAGCCCGCTTCGCTCACCGTTGTGGGAGACAGCGACCAGTCGATCTATGCTTTCCGCGGCGCAGACATTCGCAACATCTCCGAATTCGAAAAAGACTTTTCGGGAGCAAAGACCATTTTGCTCGAGCAAAACTATCGCTCAACCAACAACATTTTGAAGGCCGCTAACGCGGTAATCGGAAACAACTTTGACCGCCCAAACAAAAACCTTTGGTCAGACAAGGGCGATGGCGAAAAGATCGTTGGCTACACCGGTTATTCGGGTCACGATGAAGCGCAGTTCATCGCCGATGAGATCAACGAGCTTCACCACTCGGGAGTGAACTACCGCGACATCGCGGTTTTCTACCGAACCAACTCTCAGACTCGTGCCCTGGAAGAAATTTTCATTCGCTCGGCCCTTCCTTACCGAGTGGTCGGTGGCACCAAGTTCTACGAGCGCGCTGAAATCAAGGACGCATTCGGTTACTTGGTTGCAATTTCTAACCGCAAAGACGACCTCGCAATTCGTCGCATTTTGAACGTCCCGAAGCGCGGCATTGGCGATGCTTCTGAGACCCAGATTGCCTCGTTCGCTGAGAAAAACGACATGTCGGTTCGCGAAGTTTTGAGTCACGTTGGCGAAATGGGTTTTGGTCCGAAGATCACCGGCGCGGTTACCCAACTTGCTGACCTTCTAAATGAACTAGAAGCGATGATCGAAACTTCGACCGTCGATGAGATTTTGAGAACGGCGCTGTCACGGTCGGGTTTGCTCGATGCGCTAAAAGCCAGCCGCGACCCTCAAGATGAAGCTCGCGTTGAGAACCTCGACGAATTGGTTAACGTTGCCAAGGAATTCCAACGCAACAACCCCGAAGGCAAGTTGCCAGACTTCCTAAACGAGGTTGCCCTGGTTGCCGCAGCCGACGACATCGACGATGAGTCGGGAACCGTGTCGCTCATGACGTTGCACACCGCCAAGGGTCTGGAATACGACGTTGTCTTCCTGACCGGCATCGAGGAAGGTTTGCTTCCACACAAGATGTCGTTCCTGGTTCCTGGCGGAACCGCCGAAGAGCGTCGCCTGTTTTATGTGGGAATCACCCGTGCTCGCAAAAAGTTGCACATCTCGCTCGCGCTGAGCCGCAGCACTTTTGGTGAAACCGATTCGGCGCTGCCGAGCCGCTTCCTGTCTGAGGTGCCAGACGAACTCATCGCCTGGCGAGAAACCGGCGCAAACCGCGGGGGAGCTCCGAAGCAGTACCGTCCATCTATCGCCGACACCTCGGGTTACGGCCAGCGTGAAGAAAAGCCAAAGACCGAGTGGAAGGGAGCAATCTCTTCGGTACGCAACAACGAGGGGCTAGTTCTCGAAGTTGGCGACAGCATTGAACACGACGATTTCGGCCGCGGAAAAGTCATCTCAATCGGTGGTGTGGCACCACGTCAGACCGCTGAAATCAATTTTGGTTCTCGTGGCGTAAAACGCCTGTTGGTGAAAGTCGCACCAATCAAAAAGCTCTAAACTTGACAACTAGGTGCGTCTTTTGCACCTCGATAAGATACGGAAAATCACAGTGGATTTATTTGAATATCAAGCGCGTGACCTGTTCGAGAAGTACGGTGTACCAGTACTCCAGGGCCTAACCGCAGACACCCCAGAAGAAGCCGAAGCAGCAGCTGCCAAGATTGGCGGCACCGTTGTAGTCAAGGCTCAGGTAAAGGTTGGAGGCCGCGGCAAGGCCGGCGGTGTGAAGGTTGTTCACGACCCAGCTTCAGCCAAAGAAGCCGCTTCGAAGATTCTTGGCCTAGACATCAAGGGACACGTTGTAAAGCGCGTCATGATTGCCGAAGGTGCCAAGATTGCTCGCGAGTTCTACTTCTCGGTACTTCTAGACCGATCGAACCGTACCTTCCTGTCGCTTTGCAGCGTTGAGGGTGGAATGGAGATCGAACAGCTAGCCGAGGAACGCCCAGAAGCTCTAGCCAAGGTCAACGTGGACGCGGTAAAGGGCATCGACCTCGCAAAGGCTCTAGACATTGCAAAGCAGGGTGGGTTCGACGACGAAACCGCTGCGAAGGTTGCTCCAGTTCTTGTAAAGCTTTACGAGGTTTACGTGAAGGAAGACGCAACTCTAGTTGAGGTCAACCCACTGGTTGAAACCGAAGACGGCCAGATCTTGGCTCTCGACGGCAAGGTAACTTTGGACGACAACGCCGAGTTCCGTCACACCGACCGTGAAGAAATGGAACGCGACGAGCTTGACCCACTAGAGGCAAAGGCAAAGGCCTGGGACCTCAACTACGTGAAGCTTGACGGCGAAGTTGGAATCATCGGAAACGGTGCCGGCCTTGTTATGTCGACACTTGACGTCGTTGCCTACGCTGGCGAAAAGCACGGCGGCGTGCGTCCGGCTAACTTCCTAGACATCGGTGGCGGAGCCTCAGCTGAGGTCATGGCCAACGGTCTAGACGTAATTCTTGGCGACAAGCAGGTCAAGAGCGTATTCGTAAACGTCTTCGGTGGAATCACCGCCTGCGACGCCGTTGCGAACGGTATCGTCGGTGCTCTTGAGAAGCTCGGCTCATCTGCAACCAAGCCTTTGGTTGTTCGACTAGACGGCAACAATGTTGTTGAAGGTCGCCGTATCTTGGCTGAAGCCAATCACCCGCTAGTTACCGTGGTTGACACCATGGACGAGGCTGCCGACAAGGCTGCCGAACTGGCCAACCGATAGAAACTTAGAAGGACTAAAACAAATGGCTATTTTTCTAGACGAAAACTCAAAGATCATCGTTCAGGGTATGACCGGTAGCGAAGGTATGAAGCACACTGGTCGCATGCTTAAGGGCGGATCGAACATTGTTGGTGGCGTGAACCCACGCAAGGCTGGCGAGACCGTTGAGGTTGAGGGTAAGACCCTTCCAATCTTCGGTACCGTTGCTGAAGCTATGGCTGCTACTGGCGCAAATGTTTCGGTGGCATTCGTTCCACCGGCCTTCTCGAAGGCTGCAGCTGTCGAGGCTATCGACGCCGAGATTCCACTGCTTGTTGTAATTACCGAGGGCATCCCAGTCCACGACTCGGCTAGCTTCTGGGCATACAACGTTTCGAAGGGTGCGAAGACTCGCATCATCGGTCCAAACTGCCCAGGCATCATCAGCCCGGGAAAGTCGAACGCTGGAATCACTCCTTCAGACATCACCGGTTTTGGCCCGATTGGTCTAGTTTCCAAATCGGGTACCTTGACCTACCAGATGATGTACGAGCTTCGTGACATCGGTATGTCAACCGCAATCGGTATTGGTGGAGACCCAGTTATTGGCACCACTCACATCGATGCACTGGCTGCTTTCGAAGCGGATCCAGAGACCAAGGCAATCGTTCTTATTGGTGAAATTGGTGGCGACTCGGAAGAGAAGGCTGCTGCCTACATCAAGGACAACGTAACCAAGCCGGTTGTTGCCTACGTTGCTGGTTTCACCGCACCTGAGGGTAAGACCATGGGTCACGCTGGTGCAATCGTTTCCGGTTCGGCCGGAACTGCGCAGGCGAAGAAGGAAGCTTTCGAAGCTGTTGGCGTGAAGGTTGGTAAGACCCCAAGCGAGACCGCAGCTTTGATGCGCGAAGTTATCGCCAACCTCTAAACATTGGCTAAGGAAACCGGTAACGGGACCCGCGGGGTCGCGCTTCTGATTGGTGCACTTGATGCACTGGTATCGGCAGTGGCGATTCTGGCGATTCTCGTTGCCGGTTCTTCTTTAAGTTGGTGGCTCGATGCTGGAGCAACCACCGACTGGTTTAGTGCTTTCCGCAATGCCATCGATATCTGGTTTGCATTGCACGGGGTTGCCATTAACTTTGCTGCATCAACTTTTGCCGGTCTAGAGATCCCTGCCTTCGCAATCGCTGTGCTACCGCTCGGTGCTGCGCTACTCATTTTTGCACTCGGTTGGCGAAGTGGAAAAAGACTTTTTGGTTCGCTGGAACTCTGGCCAGCCTGGATTGGTTCGGCCTTGGCGTATGGCGGAGTTTCGGCCCTGCTCCTGTCGCTTTCGGCAACCAAAGAACTTAGCCCAGACCCGATTGCCGCCTACTTTGTGCCAGTCATCGTTTTCACCGGCGGTGTGGTTTGTGGTTCGCTTTTTGGAGCGCTTCCGCATACTGCAGTGAAACTAAACTTGGCTGCCGAGCGCATTGCCGGCCGCGAGTTTGTTGAAGGAATTGGCGAAAAGGTGAACTGGGTGGTTCGCTCGGTGGCTTCACCCGCGCTGCGCGCCGGCACCGCTTTCGTCTTCGTGCTGCAACTAATTTCTGCAGTGGTTTTTGCGGTGTTGCTCGGCTACAACTGGCTTAACGTAATTCAGCTTTACGAGCAGTTGCAGGGTGGAATTCTTGGCGGTTTCAGTGCCACACTCATGCAGTTAGCATTCCTGCCAAACTTCACCTACTACGTGAGCTCATGGTTGGTCGGGCCAGGTTTTGCAATCGGAACCGGTTCCAGCGTGAGCCCGCTTGGAACAGCACTCGGTCCGCTGCCAACCGTCCCAGTTTTTGGGGCTATCCCAGCCGGCGATTTCACCGTTGGCATGGTCGTTTTGGTGGTGCCGCTATTGGTGGCTCTCGGCGTCACGGTCGCGGTCAAGAAGTATGCCGCCGAGGCGCGCCACAACTTTGCCACGCCACTGGCCTCTGCAATTGCCATGGGTCTATCAATCGGGTTTGTGGCCGCCCTTGAAATGACCATCTTGGCTCTGCTAACGCATGCCGCGATCGGCCCTGGTCGAATGCAAAATATTGGCGCAGATCCGCTCTGGATATTCGTCTGGGTATTTTTGGAGGTTGGCGTCATCGCTTTCCTCGCCTCGTTCTATGCGGCAAAGCCGAACGCGGCTAGCCCAATCCCTGAGCATTTGAAAAGGTAAACTTTAGTAATGCTTGGTGTCGTAGTGCTCATTTCCGGAAGTGGATCGAACCTCCGCGCACTGCTCGACGCAACCAACAACCCGCTCTACCCGGTACGCATTTTGGCGGTCGGAGCCGATCAGTCGTGCAGCGGTTTGGAGCACGCGGAGCTCTTTGGAATTCCAACTTTTGTTATCTCGCCAGAAAACTTTGGCAGCCGAGAATTGTGGGCGAACACCCTTTTGGAGACCGTTCAGCGTTTTCAACCAGACCTCACCGTGCTGGCCGGTTTCATGAAGATTTTGCCGCACGGTTTCGTGCGCGCGCTAAGCCCAAAACTTATTAATACCCACCCATCGCTGCTACCGCTTTTCCCTGGTGCGCACGGGGTGCGAGATGCTTTGGCGGCCGGTGCTTTGGAAACTGGCGTGACCATCCACATCGTCGACGAAGGTGTCGATACCGGACCGCAATTGGCGCAAGCTAAGTTAGCGATTTTGCCGGATGAAACCGAACACGAACTGCATGAGCGCATCAAGGTAATTGAGCGCGAGTTGTTGGTAAACGTGGTCAAGGACATCGCCGAGCACCGGATCAAATTAGGCACCGAAAACTAACTTCAAGGAATTTTCATGGCAGCGCAGAACCCTCACAAGCCAAATGACTATCGCCACCGCGACCGAGTTGAAATCAAGCGAGCACTCATCTCGGTTTCCGACAAGACGGGTCTTTTGGAACTTGCCAAGGCACTCAGCGATGCTGGTGTTGCCCTAGTTTCAACCGGTTCGACCGCCAAGACCATTGCCGATGCTGGATTTGCGGTAACTGAAGTTTCACAAGTGACCGGTTTCCCAGAATCGCTCGACGGCCGAGTAAAGACCTTGCACCCGAAGATTCACGGCGGGCTACTGGCCGACATGCGCTTGATGGATCACGAGGCGCAGCTAAAAGACCTCGACATCGAAGCTTTCCAGCTGGTAGTTGTGAACCTTTACCCGTTCATGCAAACCGTGGCCTCTGGCGCCAAGGGCGAAGCCGTGGTTGACCAGATTGACATCGGCGGACCAGCGATGGTTCGAGCCTCGGCCAAGAACCACGCGAACGTGGCAATCGTGGTTGAACCAACCCGCTACGACGAAATCATCGTTGCTCTAAACGAAGGCGGCACCACACTTCAGCAGCGTCGCCAACTGGCGGCTAATGCTTTTGCACACACCGCCCGCTATGACGCCGCGGTTGCCGAATGGTTCGCTCGCGAACTGTCGTCGCAGTGGAAGGCCGAAGCTGGCCAGACCGACGACAACGAGAGCAAGAACCCTGGCTTCCCAGCTGAACTGACCGTGGGTGGCGAATTGGTGAACATTCTTCGCTACGGTGAGAACGCTCACCAGCCGGCAGCGCTTTATCGCTCAACCGGTGAAGGCTCGGTTTCCGGTATCGCTCAGGCTAAACAGCTTGGCGGCAAGGAAATGAGTTACAACAATTTCGTTGACGCCGATGCTGCGGTTCGTTCGGCCTACGACCACAACGACCCAGCGGTTGCCATCATCAAGCACGCCAACCCTTGCGGTATTGCGGTTGGCTCCACCGATGAAGTCGACCCAATCGCCGACGCTCACGCGAAGGCCCACCTGTGCGACCCACTTTCGGCGTTCGGCGGCGTAATTGCGGCCAACCGCCCAGTCACTGAAGCCATGGCTAAGCAGATTGCCGACATCTTCACCGAAGTGATTGTGGCTCCCGGTTTCGAATTGGCCGCGCTAGAAATCCTGCTTGCCAAGAAGAACCTGCGGATTCTGGAACTTCCTGCCAACTATGCACGCGAAGCTTTGGAGATTAAGCAGATTTCTGGTGGCTTGTTGGTGCAAAGCCCAGACGAATTCACCAGCCTAAACATTTCAAACTGGAAACTTGTGGCCGGTCCAAAAGCCGACGCCGCAACTCTCCACGACCTCACCTTCGCCTGGCGTGCCAGCCGAGCCGTGAAGTCAAACGGAATTTTGCTCGCCAAAGACGGCTCTTCGGTCGGCGTTGGCATGGGCCAGGTCAACCGTGTTGACAGCTGCCGACTGGCAGTAGATCGCGCCGGGCACCGAGCCAAGGGTTCGGTTGCAGCGAGCGACGCTTTCTTCCCGTTCAAAGACGGGGTAGAGATTCTCATCGAAGCCGGAGTGCGCGCAGTCGTGCAACCTGGGGGTTCGATGCGAGACCAAGAAGTTATTGATGCGGCTGAAGCAGCCGGTATCACTATGTACTTCACCGGCGAACGCCACTTTTATCACTAAACAATTAGGCTAGGAATCATGACAAAAATCAAAGTTGTAGGCAAGGTTGTCGAGCTCGACGGCGACGAGATGACCCGCATTATTTGGCAGAACATCAAAGACAATTTGATCCTGCCTTTCCTTGACGTAGACCTCGAGTACTACGACCTTTCAATCGAAAACCGCGATGCTACCGATGACCAGGTCACTGTCGACGCTGCTCACGCAATCAAGCAACACGGCGTCGGTGTGAAGTGTGCCACCATCACCCCTGATGAAGCGCGCGTTGAGGAATTCAAGCTAAAGAAGATGTGGAAGAGCCCGAACGGCACCATCCGTAACATCTTGGACGGCGTTGTTTTCCGCGAACCAATCATCATTTCGAACGTTCCACGTTTGGTACCTGGCTGGACCAAGCCGATCATCATCGGTCGTCACGCTCACGGTGACCAGTACAAGGCAACCGACTTCAAGGTGCCAGGCGCCGGTCGCGTAACCATTACTTGGACTCCTGCCGACGGTGGCGAAGTCGTGACTCAGACCATCGCCGACTACCCAGAGCACGGTGGTGTGGCCATGGGTATGTACAACTACATGGACTCGATCCGCGACTTCGCTCGCGCGAGCTTCAACTACGGTCTAAGCCGTAACTACCCGGTCTACCTTTCGACCAAGAACACGATCTTGAAGGCCTACGACGGCGCATTCAAGGACGCCTTCCAGGAAGTTTTCGACGCCGAGTACGCCGACCGCTTCAAGGCTGCCGGCATCACCTACGAACACCGTCTAATCGACGACATGGTGGCTGCAGCTCTCAAGTGGGAGGGTGGCTACGTTTGGGCCTGTAAGAACTACGACGGCGATGTTCAGTCGGACACCGTGGCTCAGGGTTTCGGTTCACTAGGTCTAATGACCTCGGTGCTTACCACCCCAGATGGCAAGACCACTTTGGCCGAGGCTGCTCACGGTACAGTGACTCGTCACTACCGCGAGTATCAGGCTGGTAAGTCAACTTCGACCAACCCGATCGCTTCGATCTTTGCTTGGACTCGTGCACTTATTGCTCGTGCCGAGATCGATGGCACCCCTGAGGTTCGCAAGTTTGCGGAAACCCTCGAGGACGTCATTGTGAAGACCGTTGAAGCTGGCGACATGACCAAGGACCTAGCAGGTCTAGTTGGCAAGGGCCAGGCCTTCCAGAGCACCGACGAATTCATGTCGTCGATTGCTACCAACTTGAAGGCTCGCCTAGCGTAAAGCTTAAGCAAGTTGTGGATAACTCCCGTCGAGAAATCGGCGGGAGTTCTACATTTGTGGGCATGCATTCAAAGAAACTTAGCCGCTGGCTCAAACTCATTTTCGCTACCCTCGGTCTTACCGCGCTGGTGGGTACCGCGATCTCGTTACCGTCGCAGGCGGTAAGCCCGACCCCAACACCGATCTGCGTTGACGGCACCTGTTGGGTGACTTTTGACTACACCGGCGACTATTCGGTTTGGACTCCGCCCGCCGGAATCAACTCGCTTCACTTCGATGTTTATGGTGCTCAGGGTGGTCGCGCCGGAGGCAAGGGTGGTTCCGTCTCCGGTGACTTTGCCGCCATTCCGTCGTCACTGTTTGTCTATGTTGGCGGAGCAGGAGCAAGCAGTAACTCGGCTGCTGGCGGCTTCAACGGCGGTGGCATTTCAGGCAACGGGCACGGCGACCAAGGCTCTGGCGGTGGAGCTTCCGACCTTCGCACCTCAACCTCGATTTCCGACCGAGTTGTAGTGGCTGGAGGCGGCGGAGGAACCGGCGGTTGGATTGGTGGAGTTGGAGGTTCTGGTGGTTTAACCCTCGCAACCGCGGGCGCTAAGGGTGCCACGGCAACTACCGGTGGTGGCGGTGGAACCCAAACGACTGGCGGCGCTGGTGGCCTCGGTGTTACCACTGGTAACGGTACGGCTGGTTCGCTCGCCCTCGGTGGAGTTGGTGGTTCAGGCACCATTGCCGGCGGAGGAGGCGGTGGTGGCGGCTTCTACGGGGGCGGCGGAGGTGGTTCCGATAACGTCTCGGGTGGAAGCGACGGTGCAGGTGGTGGTGGCGGGTCGTCATTCGCGACCATGGCGCTGACCTCAAATATTTCTCATCAAGCCGGGGTTCGTGCCGGAAACGGGCAAGTTGTAATTCGATACACCTTCGCTCCGCGCATCACGGCCTTTGCGCCGACCAGCGGTGCCACATCAACCAGCGGTGGAGCCGCCTTCCAACTTGCTTTCGACCAGTTCGTAACGGATGTTGATCCTTGGGACTTCGGATTCAGTGGAACCGCGACTGGCTGCGTGGTTGCTAGCACTGCGGGCGATGGGTACACCTTTGATATTCAGGTGGGTGGCTGTTCAAGCGGAACCATCAAGCTCTCCATCAGACCGCTCTCGGTCTATGGTTCAAGTTTCGGTCCGGCCACGGAAACTTTTGCCTCAAGCATGGTCACGGTCGATAATCAGCCGGCCGCGTTAAAGCTTTCATCGCCAACCTCACCCAGCAATTCGTCGGTGTTGAACTTCACGCTCACCGCAGAGGAACCTTTCGTGCTTCCAACCGTGAACGCTTTTCAGATTTCCGGAAGTGGTTGTGTCATCTCTTCGGTAACTATGACTAACGCCACCACGGCTCAGATTTCGATTCAAAACTGCAACAGCGGGGCAAACGTGCAATTAACCGTGAAGCGGAATCAGATTCACGATCTGGCCGGCAACCTAAGCCCAGCTTCCGAACTGTATAGCGGCGATATTTTGGCCGATTACGAGGCGCCGACCCTGGCTTCAATCACCAGCGCCACTTCGGCCGATTTGGTCGATTATTCGGTCACCTTTAGTGAGCCGGTTGTGAACATTACCGCGAACGCTTTCACACTATCCGGGCCTGGATGCTCGGTAAGCAAGGTAGACGGGCAAGGAAGCAGTTATCACGTATACGTAGCGGGCTGCGCTGGTTCAAGCGGGCTCACCGTCAAGTCTCTGGCCGCCAAGGATGAGGCTGGTAACTTCGGACCAACCTCCGATCAGAGCAACAACAACGGGTCGGTCGATACCTTGGCACCAGGGGCCACAATTACCGAACTCGATCGCACAGACAAATCCCTGAGCCCGAGCTTTGAACTTCGCTTCGACGAATTGGTGACCGGGCTTACTATCAACTCGCTTTCACGAAGTGGCACTGCCAAGGGCTGCACCTTCGCGCTGGCAGAGCTAACCGCCAATCGGGTTTATCGAGTCGACACCGCAACCTGCAGTCAAGGCACTCTCAAGCTCACCTTGCTACCTAAAACGGTTACCGATAGCCACGGCAACATCGGCCCAAACCTAGAGGTTGATTCACCGATTGCAAAAATCACTCAGGCAGCTACAGTAATTCAGCCGACCACTTTCCAAGCCTTTCCGCAGAACCCAAATGGAAACCTCCACCAAACCTTTCCGCAGGCGCCCTCGGTGAGGAATGGCAAGGTCACCGCTCCGGCATTGCCAAGTAGAGCAACAGCAAACATGGATGCGTTGAAGCCAGAATCGTGGGTATCGATTGGTATTGCGCTCCTGGCGCTAGCTCTGGCAAATCGTCCTAGAGGACGACGTCGTGCGTAATTTATTCGAAGATAACCGTACGGTCGCCGTCCAGGAGAACGCGGTGCTCGGCAAACCAGTGAATCGCCTGGGTGAGAGTCTTCGATTCAACGTCTTGACCCATCGAAACCAGTTCGGTTTTCGAGTGGCCATGGGTAACGCGAATCACGTTTTGCTCAATGATCGGACCTTCGTCGAGGTCGGCGGTTACGAAATGCGCGGTGGCACCAATTAGCTTCACGCCGCGAGCGTGCGCCTGGCCATAAGGGTTGGCACCCTTGAAGCCTGGCAGGAACGAGTGGTGAATGTTTATGATTCGACCCTCGAACTCGGAAACGAATTCAGGGGAGAGGATCTGCATGAAGCGAGCGAGAACGATTAGCTCGATTCCAGCTGCCTTGATGTAATCGCGCAGCATGTGCTCGAACGCTGCCTTGGTTTCTGAAGAAACGATTTCGTGGGTCTCAAACGGCACCGAATAGAACTCGGCCAGAGAAGCCAGGTCTGAGTGGTTTCCGAAAACGGCAGGAATCGCGACCGGAAGCTGACCAGAGCGCTGACGGAACAGAATGTCGTTCAGGCAGTGCGCGCTCTTTGAAACCAAAACCAAGGTCTTGAGCGGGCGGCCAACTTCGTCGAGCTCCCAGGTCATAGAGTATTTAGCAATTACCGGCTTGAGTTCCGCTTCGAAAGCAGCGCGCGTGGTGTCGGCCTCAATTTGTAGACGCATGAAGAAGCGACCAGAGCCTTCGGAAGAGAACTGCGACGACTCGGTGATGTTTCCCTTGGCGGCAACAACAGCCCCGGAAATCGCGTGAACGATTCCTGGTTGGTCTTCACAAATGAGGGTAAGTACCCAGTGGCTCGCCTTTTCGGTCATAGAGCCAATCTTAAACGAGGGTTACTGGTCTTCGTCGATGTTTAGTGGACGAACTTGCTGGCGATCGCGAATGGTGGCAATCACAATGTAGACGGCCAAGCCAAAACCTAGGGTAATCAGGGCTATCCCGATGATCACTGGAACTGGCATTGCAAATCCTTCAAATTGATTTCGAACCCCCGTGTAGCGGCTTACTTAACTTTACAAAGTAAAGCCACATTTGGACCCTAAGTCCACTTGTTCATAATACCGAACAATTCTTACGGTGTTAGTTTTTGCGAACAAAATGCGCCTAAACGTTAGCAACCCCGCCAGATTGCTAGAATTGGACCATGCTTCCAACCTCATTTACCGCTCCATTGAGCGAGACCGACCCAGAAATCGCTGCAGTCCTCCAGGGTGAGCTAGATCGCCAGCGAAACTTCCTCGAAATGATTGCGTCCGAGAACTTCGTGTCTCGCAGCGTCCTGGAAGCACAGGGGTCGGTGCTAACCAACAAGTACGCCGAAGGTTACCCAGGCAAGCGTTACTACGGTGGTTGTGAAGTAGTCGACGTAGCCGAAGAACTAGCCCGCACCCGCGCTAAGCAGCTATTCGGTGCCGAGCACGCAAACGTTCAGCCTCACTCGGGTGCTAGCGCTAACGCGGCAGTGCTAATGGCACTAGCCAACCCAGGCGACCGAATCCTCGGTCTAGAACTTGCTCACGGTGGTCACCTAACCCACGGCATGCGCCTTAACTTCTCGGGCAAGATGTACGAAGCTCACTCTTACGAACTAAACCCAGACACCTTCCTAATCGACATGGACATCGTTCGCGCTCGCGCTCACGAAGTAAAGCCTGCGGTCATCATCGCCGGTTGGTCGGCTTACGCCCGCCACCTAGACTTCGCCGAATTCCGCAAGATCGCCGACGAAGTTGGTGCCAAGCTTTGGGTCGACATGGCTCACTTCGCAGGTCTAGTTGCAGCTGGCATTCACCCGAACCCAGTGCCTTACGCAGACGTAGTTTCAACCACCGTTCACAAGACCCTTGCGGGTCCTCGTTCGGGCCTAATCCTTTGCAAAGAAGAGTTCGCCAAGAAGATCGACTCCGCCGTGTTCCCAGGTCAGCAGGGTGGACCACTCATGCACGTAATCGCCGCCAAGGCTGTTGCGTTCAAGGCCGCCATGTCAGACGACTTCAAAAACCGCCAGAAGCGAACCCTTGAAGGTGCGGCAATCATCGCCGACCGCCTAAACCAAGACGACATGAAGGTCGAAGGCGTTCAGGTACTAACCGGCGGCACCGAGGTTCACCTAGTTCTAGTTGACCTTCGCAACGCTGTCATCGACGGCCAGACCGCCGAGAACCTGCTCCACGACGTTCAGATCACCGTGAACCGCAACTCGGTACCAAACGACCCTCGCCCTCCAATGGTTACTTCCGGTGTTCGCATCGGAACCCCAGCCCTCGCCACCCGTGGCTTCGGCAAGGCGGAGTTCTCCGAAGTTGCCGAGGTCATCGCAAGCGTTCTAAAGCCAAACCCTGACATCGCCGCTCTAAAAGCGAGAGTCCAGAAGCTAGCCGACGCCTTCCCGCTTTACCCAAACCTCGAGAACTGGTAAAACTTGACCGCGATTAAGCTCGACGGCCTCGCAACCGCGAAGGCCATCAAAGCCGAACTCGCGGAACGTGTCATCAAACTCAAGCAACACGACATTCACCCTGGCCTTGGCACGCTCCTAGTAGGAGACGACCCAGGCAGCCATCAGTACGTTGGCGGTAAACACCGCGACTGCGCCGAGGTTGGCGTCAACAGCATACGAATCGACCTCCCAAGCACCGCAACCACCAACGACATCAAGGCTGCAATCAAAGACTTGAACGACGCCAAGGATGTCACCGGCTACATCATCCAACTACCGCTTCCGTTTGGCATCGACACCAACGAAATGTTGGAACTGATCGACCCAGCCAAAGACGCCGACGGCCTTCACCCAATCAACTTAGGCAAGCTCGTACTTGGAGTGAACCAAGAGCTCAACTCACCACTTCCTTGCACCCCGGCCGGAATCGTTGAGCTACTGAAGCGTTACGAAATTCCAACCAAGGGCGCCGAGGTTGCCATCATCGGCCGCGGTATCACGGTCGGTCGTCCGCTGGGCTTGCTTATGAGCCGAAAGGGCATCGACTCCACGGTCACTCTCGTTCACTCGAACACCCAGGACCCTCATCACATCATCAAACGCGCCGACATCGTGGTTGCAGCTGTTGGTGTGGCTCACTTCGTTCAGCCGGAATGGATCAAAGAGGGTGCAGCCGTCCTGGATGTTGGAATTACAAGACACCAGAACAACGACGGAACATCAGTACTCCTCGGCGACGTTCACCCGGATGTAGCCAACGTAGCCAAATACCTTTCCCCAAACCCCGGCGGAGTAGGCCCAATGACCCGCGCCATGCTGGTCAAAAACGTAGTGGACGCAGCCAGCCGCTAATGCAAAACGACATCGCTAACCAAACCCTGCAGATTCTCGAGATCATCGGAACTCTTGCCTTTGGCGCATCAGGCCTAATCGCCGCTGCCAGAAAAAAGCTAGACATGGTTGGAGTAATCCTGCTCGTCCTGGTCACGGCCTTCGGTGGCGGAACCCTGCGCGACATCCTGCTCGACCGAGCACCACTCTTCTGGATCCAGAACGAAATCTGGATCTGGCTACTAGCCGGCGCTGCCATCCTCATCCAGTTCTTCGTCAAAGCCAGAAACATCGAACTCAACGCCCGCGCTATCGACTGGCCAGACGCCATTGGCCTCGGCGTCTTCGCAGCACTTGGCACCCAAATCGCACTAGACATGGGCCATTCAGCCCTAATCGCCAGCATCATGGGCGTAATCACCGCCGCATTCGGTGGACTCATCAGAGACGTACTTGTAGCCGAAATCCCAGGCCTAGTAAACGACCACCAGCTCTACGCCTCCCTAGCCTTTGTTGGCGGCCTATTCATCTGGCTCCTCCAATACCTAGGCCTCGACAGCAACTACTCTGCCCTAGCCGGAGCCCTAACCATCATCGCCGCCCGCATCCTTGCCATGAAACTCGGCTGGAAACTGCCGTCCTGGCGAAATTAGTGAGACTTTTTGGGAAAATCAATCCGATTTGATAAATGAGTCTTCATATCTTGCAATCGACTTGTCGCTTATTCCAGATGCTTGAGCTCGTTCACGCCACGTGCTCGAAATATCGATAATTTCGTCGACGATAGTTCGTGCTGCTAGTTTTGTTAGCCTGTAACTTTTGCAATCGTCGATGAGATTTGAGAAGTTATGCCTAGCGCTTCTGTCATTATTTCTTGTAATCCAAGTTGCAGAGCTTTCCGATGAGTCAGGATGCCCTGGGTTCATGTCGAAAAATGGCGCTAATACCCAACCATGCGTCTCTCGAATAAATCCAAGGTTTCGGGGATGGTCATCAATGTCATTTATCGCAATGGAAAGGGCCGCTTTTCGGAAAAGTTGTTGAAGCTGCTGCGTTGAATCATCGCAGTGAAAGGCGACAAACTCAGCCATTTCTTGATAGGAAAAAATTCGGCCTGAATCCCCACTGAACCCCAAAGCTGATTTCATGCTTTGGTAGGCAATGCGGCCATTCTCTGATCGATCAAAGCGATCGAGAAAAAGCACTGACTTGGTTGAGCTATAGCGTTTATGTTCATAAGTGGGTACGTTCATCCCAAAATCGGCGGCCATTCCCAGAGCCACAGCTTCCCAGGCTTCGACATCGAGCCCGCGATCGAGGTCACGCCAAAGTTTGACAATTCTTGGCGGTTGCCCAGCTTGGAATTCCGTAATCTTTGGCCGCACTCCTCCTAGGGGTGAACTTAGTCCTCCAAGTATCTGTATATCGGAAGAAGTTGCATCGTCCTCATCAAACCGAATTGCCGCATTGATTACTTCTTCGATGGTGCTTGTGCTATCACTTATTGGTTGTAAGAAATCCTTGGATTTCTCATTTCTAAAACGCAAGGCACCGATTCTTGCTGCATCGCTTTGATTTAGCAGAAAATCAAACTCCCTGAGACTTGTTATTGCTATCCCAAGTTGTCGGCAGTTTTGAACATGTTGAGCTTTTATCAGTCGGTGGCCCCAGTCGTCGGGGAGGGAATCAGCTAAACCTGCAAACATTTTTCTGTCATTTGACAGTTCAATTGATCCATCTACCAAAGGCATGTCTGAACTTAGAGCAAAACCTCTCTCACTTCGGCGATATTCAATGTCGTAAGTGAAATCTAGGGTCGGTAAATAGTAATTTTTAGGAAGTATTTCTCTCAGAACACCAACCTTTACATCGTCTCCTTCAGTGGTAGAAAGCCAGACTTCAACGGCGCGCACTTGTTCGTACTCTTTCCTTATTTAGAAGGTGGGCTCGGTCTCGGCCGATTGCTGACTTGAGTGGATCAATTTCTTTATTAAGGGACCCTTGAAGCCCTAGTACTTCCAGTACTGCAAATACTGCAGCTAACGATGGCGCACCTGTTCCTTTTTCAATTGAACGTAAGGTGTCTCTGCTTATGTCAGCACGTTCCGCTACCTGGCTTGCTGTAAGGCTGCGGATCGTGCGCCATCTGCGAATAGCTAGACCGAATTCTGTGAGATCTGAAGCGGATCTGAATGTTATATGTGCCATGAATCTATTATGACGAAAATAGACAGCAATACAACCTTTAATGACGAAAATAGTTTTCATTAAGTAGTTCTAATATGTAGTAGAAACACTATCGAAGTGGTTTGATTGTGAGGCAGTAAACCTTTGGGACGGATGTCAAATGCTAAGCGGCACCCTGTAAAGCTACATCTGAGCCTGCCACTTGGAAGCTCCCCACCTGCACAACTAAAGGGCATCGCAATTCGTTGTGCCGATTTTTGAGCGCCAGTACACGAGGGTGAAATGGCTCGTTCGATCATCTTTATGAAGTTGTAGCGCACTTTCTGAATTCCTTCGTCCAGATCCTTTAGGAGTTCGCAGACTGCGGCGGCCCTTAATCATTCCTGTGAATTTCGTGCAGAGCCTCTTGTAACTCGTCGTTGGCAGGTTCTTCATCCGGCTCCTCGGGCACTTCCAGTTCGATCCAACAATCGCCACCTTGACTTGCGCCATCACAATGTTTGTCCTGCGTATCAATGCGATCAGGCTCGGATGGCGCCAACCCGGCCCGGCGCAGTTATCTAGATCTTTGTTTCTTTAGAAATGGAAGTACTAGGAGGAATGCAACTGGTGGAATGGCAAACAGCCCAACTAGTGGGGAGAGTGCAATAAGGGTAATCGCCAAAGAGTGAGTCCAAACTCCTAGGTTCCTGTTAAACGAGGAATCGCCAAGTTTTTTGAAGGTAACTATCATCCAAGCGGAGACTAGGTAAAGCCCTATTGATAACAGAAGTTCTTTCATAACCAACCCATCAGATGGGTTGAAATCACGAGATTCTTCGACTGAAGTAACGTACTCGTTGTTTATCTCATTTGTAATACCCCACAAGGTGTACCAAAGCATTGTCGTAACTAGGGCAAGCAAAATTGCGCCAACCTTGAGTTTCATATTAAAAAATTTCAATCCGCTTTACCGCCGGCTATGGCATGTTGCAGTTATTGAGAGCCTGGTCAACAAAGTTTGCGTCGCGACGTTTCAAGTCTAAATTCCAACTTACTTTGTTGGGGGCTCGCTTACTCACATAGAAGAAGTGGCACTCAAATTGGTGGTACATAGATTGTGTATTCGGGTTCCTAGTTGCACTTTTGGCTGTTTTAGCTAGGGTTTCATCCCAGCCCGCTCTAACGGCCATGGAGTCCAATGCGATCTTGGTTAGATCCCCTAGGGGGAAGGTTGTTGCGGCTGCAACTACGCGCCCCCATTCTGAAGGATAGACATTGAGTGTTGGAGCGTATTTATCTGGTGGGTTGAGGGTAGCGGCCCAAGTTGACTTGCTGATCAAGTCAAAACCCAGCCATGGGTCCGCGATTATCGGATAGGTAATTCCAGACATCGTTGTATCAATCTTCTGAGAAACAGTGTTCCCGTGGAGTTCGTACCAACTTTTTACCTGCTTGCCGTCAGCGTCAATCGCCCAAGCGGGGGCAATTCCTCCGACCATAGCCCCCGCCGCGTCGACGATTAAGATAAGACCGCTGTCAATGTCAGAGACTAGGCGCATCGAGTGTGGCAAGTTGAATTCGTAAATCAAATTGCTACTCGCTTGCGGATTTTGGATTTCCGAGACTATTTGCAAGGATCCATCTTGCTTGATTATAGGGCTAGTGAAATGCCCACCCTGGAATAGGTATGTCAAAGGCCCAGTAGTCATCGAAAAGGACTTTATGAAGCTATCCTCGTGCCGGATTCGGATGGCAAACATCCCAACTTTGTTACTAATCGTGATTGGATCTTTCGGATCCTCGGGTGTATCAATACGCCAATTGTTATCAGGATCAGCAACGTATGATTTTCCCACAGTCCGCTGGTAGGTGCCCGTTCCCTTCAAGACTTTTTGCGAGTCCCTGGCTGCGTTTGCAGTCAGTTCTAGTACATGTTTTTCAAATGCGCTTATCGCTTGAGTTTGAGTTCCCGCAGTTGCAGGCACTCCTAGGCCCGTGATCACCCCAATGACGAGAGTAATCTTGAAAATTCGAAACATTTAACCCCCTTGTTTTTACAATCATACTTATTAGATGTTTGCAAATATTACAAATGGCCGAAACCGCAATCTCTCATTCCAATCGGTATCCGGTTACGGCTGATCTACCTGAGTTCGCGAATAGTTGTTCTTAGACACCTACCGCACGCATTGTTTGTCGGGATTATCGAAGGATCTTTTCGAGCGTCCTACCGGTCGCAAGTTCATCCACGACTTTGTCCATGTATCGGATCTTCTGCATGAGCGGGTCCTCGATATTCTCAACTCTCATTCCACAGATGACTCCGGTAATTAGAGATGCGTTTGGGTTTAGGTGTGCCTTGTCGAAGAACTCGCGGAAAGTGGTCTGATCTTGTGCAAGCTTCGTAAGTTCTTTGTTTGAGGAGCCAGTAAGCCAGGAGATCACCATCAATAGATCGGCTTCTGATTACCCTTTGCGTTCGACCTTCTTAACGTAAAGCGGGTAGACGGTTGAGAAGGGCATATCAAAGATTCTGTGGGTCACGAGCTTAGGCTCTCTAGCGCTTTTTGAATTCGACGCTCACGGGTTTCATCAGTCCTCGCTTCGTTCACCTGTCTTGCGAATTCTTTGCGCTTCGAATAGGTCAGTGCTTCAAAGGCCTCGAAGAGCTTGGCCTTCTTCAATGCCTGAACTAGTTCAGGATGCATGTCCACTTCGCGGCGACCGCTGTCCAGTTCAACTGTCACCTGAATCTCGTCGTCGGCCTTGGTCTTTGAGCCGTCACGATCTTTCATGGCGAAAGGGATCATGCACTTGCCGTCCACGCCGGTTGCTGTGGTTTGAAAGGCGTAGCCGTTGATGGTCACCTTTAGCGGCGCCCGCTTGTTGGTGCCCAGAGCTTTCAGGACCTCGTCGGGAATCTCAAGGGCTGCGTGGTTGCCATGACCAATCACGGTTGTTCGGTAAGTTTCTGCCATCAGTCCTCGTTAAATAAAGGTTGACTCCAAGAATAAACTTGGAGCCAACCTTTAGGGATAGGAGTTAGTCTTTGAATTCCGCTGCTGCGAATTCCTTGCTTTCTTCTGCAGACTTTACGCGTGCAACGGTGAAGATGAGCAGACCGAATACACACTTAGCCAAGATGTCAGCAATGCTGTATCCAACTTCGCGTGAAACTACGTCGGCGAAGCTTGGTGCTCCAGTGTTGTTCATCGCAAGGATGAAGGTGATTGGGTAAACACCCCATGTTGCAACCAGTAGGGTACGAGCGGTCTTTAGAAGACCCTGAACCTTTGGTGACTGAGCTGCAAGGCTCTTGCTGATCTCAATGAAGAGAACGTACATGATGTAGAGGAATGGGATGGTCGACAGTAGACCCCACATGCTGTTTGATAGACCAAACAGCTGGGTGTGCATGTCGCCTGGGTAACCTAGCAGAATCATGGCTGCTGCGGCTGGAACCAGACGCTTTAGCAATGACGATTGAATTGCACGGGCTAGACCCATTACTGCAACTAGCTCGACTAGTAGTAGTGGAACGGTTAGGAACCAGTCAACGTAGCGGTAACCAACGTTGTAGCCTTCGAAACCGGCCTGTGCGGTTCCGCCAAGTACGTAAGCTGCGTTGAATGAGTCGAACATACGAACGTAGTGGTACGCAGCGATCGATGTTACTGTTGCTGAAACCATTACGGCCATACGGTACTTAGCTAGAACGCGGTCGCGTGCGAACCATAGGAAAATGCTGGTGAAAAGCATGCTAGCGATACCTAGTGAGAGCATGTTGTAAACGATATTGTGTTGCCAGAAATCCATTTTGTTGCCTTCCATTGATGAATACTTCGATGTATTTGTAAGTCATGAAGGTCGTTGAGATGTCAACTTATAAGACGTCGCGGCCCCGTAAAACGGGCTTACAAGTCAAATGAACCTCAAAGTTCCCTGAGTAATTCCTGTTCGTTTATAACGAATTGGCATATGTAAAGTGGGACTATGGCACCCACTCCTAAGAATAAGAACGGCTTTGAGCCTCGCACATGCGAGCGTTGTGGCCGCGGCTTTGAGTGGCGCAAGAAGTGGGCTAGAGACTGGGACAACGTGAAGTACTGCTCGGAGAAGTGCAAACGTGGCTAAACAGCGCATTCTCTACATTCCTCACGATCACCTAAACGCTAGCTACGGTGTCTTGAAAGATGCCAATCCTCAGCTCGATATAGTCGTGCTAGTTGAGAGCGAAAGAATGACCACCGGCCGCCCTTGGCATAAAGAGCGCTTATTCTTCCTGCTTTCTTCGGCTCGTCACTTTGTGAGTGAATTACAAGAATCAGGGTTTGAGGTTCACTACATTCAAGCTCCAACTACGTTGGATGGCTTGGCAATGGTTCGAGAACTCGTTGGCGAATTACCGATTTTCTGCGCGGAACCTTCGAGTCACAAGCAATTTCGCCAACTCCAAGCTGCTGGTATCAATTTTGTTCCCAATGACTTCTTCCTAACTTCCCGTCCACTATTCATGGAATGGGCAACGAAGCAAAAGACCTACGTGATGGAGAACTTCTATCGGGCGCAGAGAGTTCGGTTGGGGATCTTGATGCAGGGTGCCGACCCAGTCGGTGGTCGTTGGAACTACGACGCCGACAACCGGTTACCGCCTCCGAATAACTACGACTGGCCAGCCTACCTTGAGCACGCTCGTGATTCGATTGATGATGTGGTTTCCAAGCAACTGGATTTCGCTCCGAGTTCAACCTGGGCAACAACTAGGGCTGGCGCTTTGAAGCAGCTGGACTACTTCATTGAAAACAGTTTGAAAGGTTTTGGCCCTTACGAGGACGCCATCACCAAGGAGCACTGGGCGCTTCACCACTCGCTACTGAGCCCCTATCTGAACAATGGCTTGTTGCATGCCCGCGAAGTTGTTTCGGCTGTGCTTGGTGCCTTCGAAACTGGTTCGGCACCGATCGAATCCGTGGAGGCTTTTGTTCGCCAGGTAATCGGTTGGCGTGAATACATCAATGGCATGTATTGGTTCTTGGGCGAGGACTACCGAAGCGAGAACCAGTTGGGAGCAACCCGTAAGTTATTGCCCTTGTTTACGGACTCATCGAAGACCAAGATGAACTGTGTTGGGTCGGTAGTTGCCGATGTTGAAGTCAGAGCCTGGACTCACCACATTCCGCGCTTGATGGTTCTGAGTAACTTAGCTTTGACCACTGGCGTGAACCCGCAAGAATTCCTCGACTGGATGCGCGAGCAGTTCATCGACGCCACTGACTGGGTGATGGTACCGAACATTATCGGAATGGCCACCCACGCCGATGGCGGAAAGCTAATGACCAAGCCCTATGCTTCTGGCGGCGCTTACCTGAACAAGATGACCGACCACTGCAAGGGTTGCTTTTATGACCCGAAGAAGCGGACCGGAGACGACGCCTGCCCGTTCACTACCCTCTACTGGGACTTCCTAGATCGCCACAAGGACACCTTCAAGAAGAACCACCGCATGTTTCAGCAGATGAGTGGTTTGAACCGTCTTTCGGATTTGCCTGACGTGCGGAATCGTGTGTCAGAAGTGCTAGCCGGATTAGATGCTGGTGTAATTTAAAAATTACTAATTGCCAAGATTTGGGGGAATCATGAAGCGCAAAATACAAGTAATCTTGTCAATTGCCATGACAGCTCTACTTGCTGGATGTGCTCCAATAACCGCTCGAGGCCTCGAGAATAAAGCTGCCTTGGAGAAAGTGCTTGCCAAAGCAAAAGACCTGGGGCTGGGTTCAGGCTCTGCCAACAAGGATTGTGCAGTGCCATTCGATTGCAGCGCCAACGATCTCTATAGCTCGACAATCATGCTGGATTCACCGGAGTTGAGCGACGCTCAGGTGTGTGAAAAACTCTTTGCTCTTGGCCAGGCACTGGGATTCGTCAACTGGCGTCGTGATTATCACGAAACCGAAGAAAGTTATGACCAGAGAAACATGGATAGCGGCGTAAAGGCTTGTGGCGAGTCTCTCGCTGTCAATGAGGGTACTGGAAATGCCAGTCAATCCGAGGGTGTGATTGTTTTTGGCGCAGTTGACTCGGCAGAGGGACCGATCTCAATTAATCTCCATGTGAACTCGGTAAACGATCCTGAATGGAACAACGACGCAAAGCGCGGTTACTACGTAACTTTCCAAACCACTGACGGTTAGAAGCGCGAGCGAATGGCCCAAAGGTCGGGGAAGACCGAGCGGAATAAGGTGCTGGCTAGGTAGTCGACGCCTGCTGAGCCGCCGGTGCCCATTTTGCGACCAATGGTTCGTTCGACCATCTTCACATGGCGGTAGCGCCACTCCTGAAGGCCTTCGTCGAGATCTAGTAGGCGTTCGCATACTGCCGCTGCGTCCTGGTCTTTGCGGTGAAGCGTTAGGAGAACTTCTTGTAATTCTTCGTTGGCTTCGTATGGCTTGGTGACGTCGCGGTTTAGAAGTTCCTTCGGAACCTTATGACCCTGTTTTTTGAAGTAGCGGAGCGCTGAATCCCAAAGGGAGTTTCTGGTCATGGCGTCTTCAACGGCTTTTCTGGCTGGAGAACCCTCGATGAGGTGTTCGGCCATGCCCATGCCGGTTGATTTGCTTTCTTTTTCGCCTGCTCGGTCTCTTCGGCCAAGGATGGCCTCGAACTCGCGGAACTGGGCGGACTGGAAGCCGGAACTGCTCTGAAGGAAGCCGCGGAAGGAGTTGAACTGAAGTGGGGTCATGGTTTCTAGGATGTCGACCTGGGCAACGCAGGTTTTCATGATGGTTCTCATGCGGCCAAGCGTGGCGAGTGAAGTGTGGGTGTTTCCTTTTTCAAGCTCTACCTGAAGGTGCTTGGCTTCGTGAAGAAGTTGCTTGAACCAGAGTTCGTAGGTTTGGTGAATCACGATGAAGAGCATTTCGTCGTGTTCAGGGCCGGTGCTTTCAGGCTGCTGAAGGCTCAGCAGCTCATCGATCTTGAGGTAGCTGATGTAGGTGATTGCTTTACTCAAGTTACGCGGCTTCCGCTGTCCTGGATCTCAAGGTATTTTTTGGTTTCAACCAGTTCCTTCAGCCTCGCGAAGCCGTCCCAGACTTCGGTATAGCTGGTTGGAAGTGGGGCGATGGCTAGGCGAATCGAGTCTGGGGTTCGGTAGTCCGGAACCACCTTGATCATGGTTCTCATTGCGGTTGCAATCTTCTTGGCGTCTGGGTGACCAATCGTAATGTGACCGCCGCGTTCCTTAGGGTCGCGCGGAGTGAGAAGTTCGAAACCGAGTGGCTTTAGCCATTCGTCGAAGAGCGCAATCATCATTTCGGTGCCAACGTTTGCCTTGTGTTCGATGGCTGCAATGGTGGCTTCCTCGATCATCTTGAAACTCGACTGAATCATGCGCATACCAATAATGCTTGGTGAGGCAATTTGGAAACGACGGATGTCGTCGGCTGGTTCAAATAACGGACCCATGGTGAACTGATCCTTCTGAGAGAACCAACCTTGGATTGGCACTCTCAGTTCTTGTTGGATGCTCTTGTTCACATAAAGCCAAGCGGTTCCACCAGGGCCGGCGTTGCCGTACTTGTAGGTGCAACCAACTGCAAGGTCGACACCGTTCGCATCGAGATCAAGCTCAATGGCACCGATTGCGTGGGAGCAGTCCCAGACCACGAGGATTCCGTATTTCCGGCAAAGGTCGGTGATGCCCTTGATGTCTGGGCGTGAGCCTGAACGGTAGTGAATGGCCTGGAGGGTCAGTAAGGCAACGTCTTCGCTTAGGAACGGCTCAAGTGCCTCAGGAGTGATGAGTTCCTTCTTGGTTTTGATGTCCTGCGCATTCGGACCACCCATGCCGTCGTTGTTTAGCGTGATTAGCTCGAGATTGCGGTCGCGCGCCAAACCTTCGAGGATGTAACGGTCGGTTGGGAAGTTGCTCGAGTCGATGATGATCTTCTTGCGACCAGGACGAGCCATGATGGCTGCCGAGCAGAGTTGGAAAAAGTTCACGCTAGTGGTGTCAACCGCGAGCACCTGCCCTGCGGCTGCTCCAAGCGCTGCCCGACCAAGAAGGTCTCCGGTTGGTTGGGCTTCGTCGATCCAGTGGCTCCAGCCATCGACTAGCTCTTCACTCCACTCGTCGAGGAAGTCGTTCACGGCCTGCTTGGTAGCCTTTGGCATGCGCCCCAGTGAGTTTCCATCGAGGTAACAAACCTCGGAGTCTTTGATAACGAACTGGTCTTTGAACTTGGCCAGAGGGTCGTTAGCGTCTAAGTCTTCAGCCGTCTTGCGGCTGGTGGCGTCTCCGTTGAACATAGGAATAGCCTACGACTTAGGGCACCTCGAAGCCCATGTTCTTCAATATGAAAGTTTGGTTTATCGGACATCCTGCAATTAACACGTTCAACTCGGAATTTAGGTCCAGAAAAGGCGGAAACACAGAAAGGATTTTATTAATTGCGCTCAGGCAAGCAGCGGTCGAATTGTTATTTGACGGCCTTCCGCAATCTAAACCGGAATCCTCAGCTAAACGCATTGGGATTGAAAAATGAAATCGACGGTTCCATAATCTCGCATGGTGAGCTGCAAAATTACGAACCTCGTTCATTCGTAGCAGCAGAGCGGCCAACTCTTTCGAATTCTTGCAACCAAGTGACTCTGCGAATATTTGGCGACGATCCATTGGTTTCTTCAAAATTCGTTTCCTTAAAGAACCGAAGGTAATGAACCGCTTGTCAGTTTGTAGCGATCCGAGTTGAAGCTGCATTTCGCACTCGAAAACAGACATGACTTTCATTATCAAAGCTCGCAAATGGAGATCTAAAACATACAGGTGAAATGCGGTTTCTAAAATCCCATCTGCAGGATGTAAGTAGTTTCGAAACCGAATCCGTGCTTCAACGTCCATCCGGCACCAACGAAATTAAAAAGCCCGCCCTTGTATGCTTTCGCAAGAACAGAGGGGCGGGAGCGCCCTCTGATGGTAGCAGAAAATTTTTCAGGGACACAAGAACAAACTAGAGGTTGTGAAAAAACCTTTCTAGGCATTCAAGTCGGGATGTGGATAACCCTTAGTCGAGCATCTGGGTGGCAGCGAGTTCCTTGTAGAGCGGGGTGCTCTTGAGGAGTTGCTTGTGTGTGCCGTTGCCGATGACCTTGCCCTTTTCCATGACGATGATCTGGTCGGAGTCGACAACGGTGCTTAGGCGGTGAGCGATAACGATTACAGTGCGGTTCTTGGCCACTGCGTCCAGAGCTTCGCGCATGCGCTGTTCGTTGAGGCCGTCGAGGCTGGCGGTGCTTTCATCGAGCAGCAGAATTGGGGGAGCTGCAAGCAGTGCTCGGGCAATGGCCAGGCGCTGGCGTTCACCACCGGAGAGCATGATGCCGTTTTCACCTACCTCGGCGTTTAGTCCGCGCTTGTCGCGCTTCAGAACGTCGGTTAGGTTGACCTCGCCGAGAACGGCCTTTAGCTCCTTGTCGGTGGCGTCTGGCTTTCCAATAAGGAGGTTGTCGCGAAGTGATCCGGCGAGCACTGGCGCATCCTGTTCAACATAGCCAATCTGGGCGCGAAGGTCGTTGCGAGAAATTTCGGTAACGACCTGGCCGTCGAGCAGAATCTGACCCTTGGTTGGTTCGTAGAAGCGCTCGATTAGCGAGAAACTGGTGGATTTTCCAGAACCCGATGGGCCCACGATGGCCACACGAGTGCCACGTTCGATTTTGAAGCTCACATTGGTGAGCACCTCGGCCTGGTCGTACCCGAAGTTGACCTTCTTGAATTCGATTGCGGTTGAGTTTTTGCTCTTACGCTTTCCCTGGTGCTTCAGGTCTTCGTCGGTCTCTTCAGTTTCCACGTCGAGAACTTCTTGAATTCGAGCCAAGGCACCTAGAGCGCTTTGGATGCTCGAGTATGCGCCGAAAGCTTGACCCAGTGGGCGGCTCATTGTGAACATGAGCAAAATGAAGGTGATCAGGTTGGCGATGCTGGTTTCTCCGCTGGCTACGCGGTAACCACCAACGCCTAGGACTGCGATGAACGCACCCTGGAACGCAATTCCGGCAATCGGTGAAACAGCGGCATTCAATTTGGCAATCTTCACGCCCTGAACATACGCCTCTTTGGCGTTGTTCATGATGTAGTCGCTCTCTCGAGCTTCCGCGCGAGCGGCTCGAATGGTGCGAACTGCGCTGAGGGCGCGCTCAACACTGGCAGCCATGTCGCCAACGCGGCCCTGAGCCTTCGTAGTTGCTTCCTTGATCTTGCGAGAGGTGAAGGCAACCGCGGCAATGGCAATTGCAATCACGGCAAGGGTGATTCCAAGAAGGAGTGGGTCGATTACCGCCATGGCGACAATCGATCCTACAAAGATGAGTGCTCCACCGGCGGCGTCAACGAAACCTTGGGTTAGCACCGCGCGAAGCAAGGTGGTGTCTGAGCCAACTCGGGAAACCAAGTCACCGGTTCGGCGGAGGTCATATTCCTTGATTGGCATGCGAAGTAGGCGAGTGGCTAGCTTGTTGCGAGCCGAAAGCACTACTCCTTCACCAGCCTTGGCAAGGATGTAGTACATGAATCCGCCGGTGACCGCTGTGCCCAGAAGCACTGCAATGAGCCCGATGGCCCAACCGGTCACATCCTGCTTGTTTTGCACGGCACTGATTAGCTGACCCACGATTAGCGGCTGGCCGAGGTTCACGCCGGCACCCAAGATGCTTGGCACCACTGCTAGCCAAAGAGCTGGCTTGTGTTCCATCAGGTAAGGCCAAAGTTGTGAGAACTTTGCCTTTGGACCTTCGTCTTTGCCTGCTGTTGGTCCGCCGCGGCGGCCTCTGCCCATCATGCTCATAGTTTCTTTAACCTTTGGTTGTTGCTACTTGTTCCCAATGCTCTCATTGAGCAGGAAGTTGATTTCTTGGAAGCTCAGGGCTTCGGTGTATGCGGTGTTTTTGGAAAAGCGTTGGTAAGGCATGGTCTTCAGCGCGTGTAGAGCCTTTGGGTGGTTGAGCTTCAGGAACATGCGAGTGGTGTTGGCCTTGCGCTCGAATTCTTCGTTCACCTTGCCACAGCTGAACCCGAAAACGGTCAGGGCGATGTCGGCTTCCTCCGGCTTCACCTTGGTAACAAATCCGCGGTCTTCAACTTTGACGATTTCGCGCAGGTCCTCGCGACGCTGCCAAATTTGAAAACAGGTTTTCAGGCTGTTTCGCTGGCTGATTAGGGCGTGGGTGTCGTCGACGTAATCGATTGCCAAATCTTCGTCGTGAACAAGATGGAAGCGGCGATCGAGGCGATTAATCACCGACCACTTGCGCCAGGAACGTGGCACGATGAACGCGATGAATTCCGAAGTATCGGCGGCGCGATTAAAGAACGGAATGCTTAGCGAATTGTTGCGACCAAACGGCGGGTTCGAAATGGTCACCGCATCTTTGAGTTTGAGGTTGGTGGCCAGGTAGTCGGCTTTGTTTACGTCGTTGTGCTTTGGTTCAATGTCAACGCTGAGCACCTTTTTGGCACCGGCAGCCTTGGCCGCTTCAACAAAAGCCCCGGTTCCGCCGGCCGGTTCCAAAACCGTGCGGGAAGAAAAGTCGGGAACCAACTGTTTCACCTTAGAGACCAGAACACTAGCCAGCTCACGTGGCGTGTAGTACTGCTCTTTGCCGGTTACGCGCCTGTTGCCAAGTTTGGCACGCGCAGTTACAACCGACTTAGAGGACATGTATCTAGGCTAGCAAGGTAGGAGAATTCGTGACTAAATCATCTGAGCCAGAGCTCGTTATTCGCGCCAAGGGTTTGCGTAAAACCTATGGCGATTTTGTTGCCGTAGCCGGCATCGACTTCGAGGTTAAGCGCGGAGAAGCCTTTGGTTTACTAGGACCTAACGGCGCCGGGAAGTCCACGACGATGCGCATGATCACGTCGACGCTTCAGCGCACCGAGGGTGAATTACAAATTCTTGGAAAAGACCCCGACAAGTTTGGTCCGGAGATCCGTGCTCACCTAGGTGTGGTGCCCCAACAGGACAACCTAGACCGCCAGCTCACGGTTTGGGAAAACATTTTGGTTTACGGCCGCTATTTCGGTCTGAGCCGCAAGTTCCTCAAAAACAAGATTGAGGAATTGCTGGCTTTCGCGCAGCTGGAAGATAAGCGCAACGTGAAAAGCGAAGAACTATCTGGCGGAATGAAGCGCCGCCTGACCATTGCCCGCGGCCTGGTCAATGAGCCAGAAATTCTGCTTCTCGACGAACCAACCACCGGCCTGGACCCTCAGGCACGTCACGTGCTCTGGGACCGACTATTCCGCCTAAAGGAACTTGGTGTCACCTTGGTGCTCACCACTCACTACATGGACGAAGCGGAACAACTATGCGACCGCCTAATCGTCATGGACAAAGGTCAGATCATGGCCGAGGGAAGCCCGGCGCAACTCATCAAGGACTACTCGAGCAAAGAAGTTCTTGAAGTGCGTTTCGGTTCCACCGGCAACGCAGACGCCGCCAAGAAATTACAAAAAATTGGTGACCGCATCGAAGTTCTTCCAGACCGCATTCTAATCTATTCGGAAAATGGTGAAAAAGCTTTGGAACAGCTCACCAAAATGGGCTTGAAGCCGGTTACCTCGCTAGTTCGTCGCAGCTCTTTGGAAGACGTTTTCCTTCGCCTCACCGGTAGAACTCTGGTCGACTAATGTCAGACGTTTTTACTAACTGGCAGGGTGCGGCCAAGCTGGTCGACCCTCGCAAGCCAGCGCGCTGGGGCTCAATTTACGTTGCCCTGGCTCGTGGCCGCGAATCGTTCAAGTGGTGGCTGCCAATGCTGGCCTACGGTGTTGGCCACCCGGTGCTCTACCTAATGAGTATCGGTATCGGCCTCGGCACACTGGTCTCGAAAAACCTCGGGCTCGTCGACGGCGTGCAATACCTGACCTTCCTAGCCCCGGCACTCCTAATGGCCAGTGCTTTACAAGCGGCCGTGGACGAAACCTCGTTCGTGGTTCTCCAAGGTTTCAGTTGGGAAAAGTCTTTTCACGCGATGAACCAAACCGCAATCGGCGGACGCCAGATTGCCAACGGACTCATGCTCTATGCAATGTTCCGAGTTTTGGTCAACTCAATCATTTACGCGGTGATCTTGGTGTTCTTCGGCGCTCTAGCTTGGGCTGCCATTCCAGGCGTCATTTTGCTATCCATGTTGCTTGGTCTCTGCTGGGGTTTTGTATTCCTAGCCTTCTCCAGTTACATCAATGAGGAAGCCGACATGCTGATTCTGGTCATGCGATTTATCGTGGCACCAATGTTCATGTTCTCGGGAACCTTCTATGAACTAAAGAACATGCCAGAACTGGTTCAGAACATCGCCTGGGCATCACCGCTCTGGCACGGAACCGAGTTGGCCAGAAGCATTAGCTACGGCTCCCCAGACCCATACACTTTTTGGCACTATGTGATCTTGATCGCCTACGGCGTCATTGGTGCGTCCTTTGCCTACCCTCAGTTCATGAAGAGGCTAAGCCGATGAGTTTTATCAACGCAGCAATTGCACTAGCCGAACGCCGTTCCGGCAAACTCGGCTCGAGCATCTTCGCCGGAAGGCCAGGCACGGTCGCCGAGCGCAACCTCCGTACCCTCAAGTCCTCGAGCGGACTAACCTTCGTCGCCGGGTTCGTGGAACCGGTGCTCTTTCTAATTGCCTTTGGCTACGGAGTTGGCGGAATGGTTGGAACCATTACCGATCACGGCAAAACCATTTCCTACGCCGCCTACATAATGCCGGCGCTGCTAGCCACGAGTGCAATGAACGGCGCCATCTTCGACAGCACCTGGAACGTCTACTTCAAAATGCAGTTCGCCAAGCTCTATCAGGGCATGTTGGCAACCAGCCTCGGAACACTTGATGTTGCCCTGGGTGAAATCGGTTGGGCCATGTTCCGCGGATTCGTCTATGCAATTGGCTTCGTAACCGTGGTCGGTTCACTAGGACTACTACCGTCGCTCGGGGGAGCACTCCTGGCAATCGTCGCCGCTGGGATTGTCGCCTTCGCATTCGCTTCGGTCGGAATGGGAATCACCAGCTATGTGAAGAGTTTCCAGCAGCTCGATATGATTACGTTCCTGCTGCTCCCGATGTTCCTATTCTCAGGAACCCTGTTCCCACTGAGCATCTTCCCAGAATGGGCTCAGGCTCTAATCAATGCTCTTCCGCTACGTCAGTCAATCGACCTGGTTCGCGACTGCATGAACCTCAACCTCAGCTGGTCGCTGTTCAGCCACCTTACTTACTTCGCGGTAATGATAATCGGCGGGCTGTTTTTCACAACCCGCCGACTAACTGCCTTGTTCTTGCGCTAGTTTTTAGCGATCAGGATTGGGCCCAGCACCGCTAGGCAAATGTTTAGGGTGGTCAGACCGGCGATAGCAGGTACAACCCACTTGGCGGTCTTTTCCTTCTTGTTGTAGCCATAGGCGATGAAGAATATTGCGGTGATCACAATGCTCTTGACACCTAGAACCCAGTTGTTGATCTGTTCGGTAGTTTCAACCATTGGCACGAGTGCGGCCAAGGCGAAACCGGTGACTAGCATCAGCCAGGCACCGTGAAGAATTCCTGCGTTAATCTTCATGCCGGTTCCCCAGTCTTTTAGCTGGTAGAAGAAGCCGGAAAGAAGTGCTCCAATACCTACTAGGTGAAGGATGAGTGCAATTTGTGCTGTTAGTTCCATGGCTTTAGTCTAGCCATCTGGACTGCTGCTTCAACGGCCTCGGCACCCTTGTCTTCCAACGAACCTTCAAGGCCAGCGCGGTCCAAAGCCTGCTTTTCGGTGTCCACAGTTAGCAACCCAAAACCGATTGGAACACCGGAATCTAGCTGAACTCGGGTTAGGCCATCGGTGGCCGCATTGCAAACATATTCGAAGTGCGGAGTTCCGCCACGAATTACCACACCGAGAGCAATAACAACCTCGGCGCCATCCTCAATGGCGTACTGGGCGCCTAGTGGAAGTTCAAAAGCTCCTGGCACTCTCATGATTGAGTAGACATCGTTGCCGGCTGCCTTTAGGGCGCGCTCGGCTCCAGCCAAAAGCCCTTCGGTGATCTCGGTGTGCCAAGAAGTGACCACGATAGTCACAGCCAAACCGCTCGCATCAATCTGAAGCTTTGGTGCTCCCGCTCCGCTCATTAGTTGCCCGCCTTTACGTCGCCGATGATGTGACCCATCTTTTCACGCTTGGTTTCTAGGTAACCGATGTTCTCGGTGGCTAGACCGGTAATCACTGGAACGTATTCGGTTACCGGAATGCCGGCGTCGATTAGGAAGTTACTCTTGGCTGGATTGTTAGTCATCAAACGAACGCTCTTCACACCAAGGTCCTTCAGAATTGAAACGGCAGCGCCGTATTCGCGGTTCTCCGAAGGAAGCCCCAGAGCAAGGTTTGCCTCAACGGTGTCTAGGCCCTGCTCCTGAAGTGCGTAAGCCTTCAGCTTGTTCAATAGACCAATTCCGCGACCTTCCTGGCCACGAAGATAAATCACAATTCCACCCTTAGGGTCGTTGGCAATCTTGTCTAGCGCAAAGTCCAACTGCGGACCACATTCACACTTCAACGAGCCAAACGCTTCACCGGTGATGCACTCCGAGTGCATACGAACCAGCACGTCTTCGCCGGTTGGGTGACCCGAAATGATTGCAACGTGATCAGCGGTGGTCTTGATGTCGTAGTAACCGCGCAGACGGAAGTTTCCGTGAGTGGTTGGAACATTCGCTTCAGCCTCAAAGCGAATGCGGTTGGTTGGGTTGTGAGCGTAAAGAATGTCGTTGGTCTTCAGGTGCTCAACGATTTGTTCAATCGTGATCACAGGTAAACCTTCACGAGCGCCAACGGTCTCAAGTTCCGCCAATCGCATCATGGTTCCGTCTTCAGAAACCATTTCACCAATAACTCCAACGGGAGTAAGCCCAGCCAGCTTCAAAAGGTCAACGGTTGCTTCGGTGTGTCCAGGTCGACCCAAAACGCCGTGGTGGTGCGCACGCAAAGGAACAATGTGACCTGGGCGAATTAGCGACTCGGCGGTAGCCTCAGGGTGAGCCAAAGTCCTCGCGGTCAAAGCGCGGTCATAAGCCGAAACACCGGTTGACTCACGCTCAGCGGCGTCAACGGTAATCGTGTAGTTCGTCTTGTGAGGGTCTTGGTTGTTCTGAAGCATTAGCGGAAGTTCAAGCTCGTTGGCGCGTGCGTCTTCCATCGGTGCGCAGAGGAAACCGGTGGTATTACGAACCATCCAGGCCATCCACTCTTCGGTGACAAATTCGGCTGCGATGATCGCGTCGCCCTCGTTCTCACGATTCTCGTCGTCGGCTACCAGTACCGGCTTGCCGGCGCGAAGGGCATCTAATGCCTCGTCGATAGTTGATAGAGCCATTAGTTGTTCCTGCTTTCAATCAATTTCTCAATGTGCTTGGCCATGATGTCGACCTCCACATTGACCAACGAACCAACACCCTTAGATCCAAGAGTGGTGAGACGAAGAGTTTCTGGGATGAGTGAGAACGAAACGGTTGATTCCATAACTTCGTTCACGGTTAAAGAGATTCCATCAATCGTGATCGAACCCTTCAAAACCACATACTTCATCAAGTCTTTAGGGATTTCGATGGTCACCCATTCCCAGTTATCCGATGGCTTACGAGACACCACAGTGCCGACCCCATCAACGTGACCCAAAACCATGTGACCACCAAAACGAGTGGCAGCGTTCATCGCCCGTTCCAAGTTCACCGGAGAACCAGCAGTCAAGTCGCCAAGAGCCGTCAGACGCAAAGTCTCGTGCATGACATCTGCGGTGAAGGTAGAACCAGAAATCTCAACCGCAGTAAGGCAAGCTCCGTTCACAGCAATCGAATCACCACGGTGAACATCAGAGGTCACCAAAGGTCCAGCAAAAGTAATGCGCTTAGCATCTGGCTGTTCCACGATCGAAACGACCGTTCCCAGCTCTTCAACAATTCCGGTAAACATTAGTTACTCCTCGCTGCTCGAATGTAAAGATCTGCGCCCATCGGAAGAACTTCCTTGAAGGTCAGCTGATACGCCGAAGACATCGACTCAACACCCAAATCGGTAACGGCCACACCAGGACCACCAATAAGCTGCGGCGCCAAATAGGTAACAAACTCATCGACCAAACCAGCACGAACAAAAGCTGAAGCCACCGTCGGGCCACCCTCAACCATGAGGTGCTTAACGCCACGGGCATAAAGCTCTGCCAACAAAACAGTCAAATCGTGATTACGAACACGAATCGTCTCAGCCGCGTCGTCAAAGATCTTGGCATCCGAAGGAATCATGCTGTTGCCCAAAACCACTCGCAAAGGCTGGTGGTCGTAGAGCGAACCATCCGGCTTACGAGCAGTCAACGAAGGGTTGTCGGCAAGAACCGTTCCAGTTCCAACCAAAATCGCATCAATCGAAGAACGAACAACGTGCGCGTGAGCACGAGACTCCGGACCACTAATCCACTGCGACGAACCATCTGCCGCAGCAGCACGGCCATCCAAAGACTGCGCCCACTTCAAAGTCACAAACGGGCGTTGATTGGTGGCAGAAGTTAGCCAAACTCGGGCTTGGTCATCAGCCAAATCCTCAAGAACTCCTGAAATAACTTCTACGCCAGCATCACGCAGGGTCGAAGCACCAGAACCCGACTCAACACCAGGATCAGCAGAAGCATAAACTACTCGCGAAATACCAGCAGCGATCAAAGCCTGAGCACAAGGGCCAGTGCGACCAGTGTGATTACAAGGCTCAAGGGTCACCACAGCGGTGTAACCAGTAGGAAGAACAGCTGGGAGAGAAGAAAGAGCCATAACCTCGGCGTGAGGCGTTCCAGCGCCCTCGTGCCAGCCCTCAGCCACAACGTTCAAGTCAGCATCAAGAATCACAGCACCAACCTGTGGGTTCACCCCAAAAGCCGGTCCGCGCAGGGCAAGCTCAAGCGCACGAGTCATCGCACTCTCATAAATAGCTGGCATTTTGCCGCCCTCTCATAGACATACGGGGGCGACGGAAGATAGGGCGCACGCCAAAAAGGACGAACGCCTCGTTCTTCTCCCATCCGGACTTTAACCGTCGGTGCTGGAATTCCACCAGCTCAACCGCCAAGTGTTACCACCTGTCGGGTCGCGGACTATAACCGCCGGCTCAGATTTTCACTGACCCCGAAGAACTTTGTTGCTCATACAAGCATTACAGATAAACCTGTGCGTTGACCAATCTATTCCTGAATTACTATTGGCTTGGGGGTACACGTGAATAAGAAAACCATTTTGTGGGCTTTAGTGGCTGGGGCTGTAGCTGTAGCCTTGCCCATTTTGATCACCATTCAGGTGGAGTTGCCCTTCGCCGGCCAAACAATCAATCAGAAGAGCATGCAGGGCACTGTTCAAAAACTTGTGGAAGCTGACGAACGTATTTGGCTAAAGTACAAGGAAGAGTCAATTGCGATAGCCAACGACCCTAATTCGCCAATCACCAGGAAGTTCAAAGAAGATTTGGCTACCGTGTGGGTGAAAGAAGAGGCCGATCGACTTTTCAAGCTCTCCGTCAAACTTCTAAAAGAAGAAGGTTCAAACACTTTGGACTACAGCGTGGACGAAATGCATTACGTTATCGAACGCTGGGACGGCGCCACTGAAAAAAATGGCATCGTTACAGCCAAATTTTTCGGGTGGCCAGAGATTACCAATCATGGACACACGGGGCACAAGTGTGAAACCAACTGGACGGTTTTGATCAAACGTAGCGAACCAGATGGTGAGTATCGAATGGTCAATAAATGGGGAGAAGACCTAGACTCTTCCTGTCACAGCTAGGGTTTCGCCTTGAGGAAACCAATCGCGTCATAAACCTTGGCGAGAGTTGCCTCTGCGAGTTCGTTTGCCTTGTCTGCGCCATCGGCGAGGAGGCGGTCAAGCTCGTTTTGGTCGGCCATTAGCTCTTGGGTGCGCTCGCGGATTGGTTCGATAGCGGCGATGACTACGTCGGCTACTTCAGCCTTTAGGGCGCCATAGCCTTCGCCGGCGAACTGCTCTTCGAGTGATTCGATTGAACGGCCTGAGATTGCCGAGTGGATTCCGAGCAGGTTAGAGACGCCTGGCTTGGCTTCGCGATCGAACTTGATGATGCCATCGGTGTCGGTTACAGCGCTCTTGATCTTCTTTACTCAACACCAGGATCAGCGGAAGCATAAACAACTCGGGAAATACCAGCAGCAATCAAAGCCTGAGCACAAGGACCAGTGCGACCGGTGTGATTACAAGGCTCAACCGCCAAATGTTACCACCTGTCGGGTCGCGGACTATAACCGCCGGCTCAGATTTTCACTGACCCCGAAGAACTTTGTTGCTTTTACAAGCATTACAGATAAACCTGAGTGTTTGCCGATCTATTCCGAGTAACGTGCCGATGCGCAAAATATCGACATTTGGGCGCCACCTTCGAAAAATTTTAGAAAAACCTATTAATCCCGACTTTTACCGTCATTTTCGAACATAATATCGAAAAATAGGGCGTGTCTTGAAAATATTTGCGGGTTTTATCGATAAATTTGACAGCAGGAAGCTTTCTAATAGCTCCAACAAGTGCCTTGTGCATACTTTTTAACGCAAACGGCCTAGCTCGTAATTTTGCAAACGTTCTGCGACATAAGTCGAGCATCCATATAGCGATCTAGCTAACTTCGTCGTCGCCAAATAATCACCTCGTTTTCACAAACGAGCTGTCGCTAGAAATCCCCTGGTTGAAGATCCTGTCCTATTGCCGTGACACGCGGAAGACACTTTCTGTACGCCCAAGATTTCGAATCAATCTATTTAGGAGCCCAAATGGGAGTAAGTACATCAGGTGGGGGTCGGAATATTGACCCTAACCAATTTTCTAAAAACGTAGAAAGGCTAGGTCAAAAGTATCCGAGAAACCATGAAGGAAGATTTGGGGTGCCCGGCAGAAAGGGTTCAGAGGAGAGGCGTCACATGGTAAGCGATACACCTTTGACTTCCGCTATTGAGTTCTTTAATAAATTACGTATTTCATCAGAAGGGTTGGTCACGATACCTGGAGGATGGACTGCATCCTTCGGTAAGCAAATTACCGTTACTTTCCGCCCAAAATCGACTTCGGATGGCTCACCGGCCATTGATATAAAGAACCAAGGTCAAAGCCCCGACAACTACAAAATTCATTTTGTAACACCAGAATCAAGAAAGAATAGATAACGATGAAATCAATTATGAAACGCTCTGAAATCCAGCTACTAACAAGTCTCATTGGAAAGAAATTTCTACACCTAGTTAGCGCGAATTTAACTCCGGATTTGGTTGGCGACTCCGTTTATGTCGTAACTGAATTTGACTCCATCAAAATTGGCAGTCGCGTCGTAGTTCTCAATTTCGAAGGTATTGACGAAGAATATACCGTGCTGACCGTTAGCAGCCTCGAGAGTGGTGTTCTATCTGGCAATCGAAACTCTCAAGATCGTTTCTATAAGTTTTCTAACGAAGAAATTATCCAAGGGTATGTGTTTCGCGAAACAATTACTGAATACGAAAACGACGTTGAAAATTGGACCTACGAGTCCGATGTTGCGGTCGTTTTTCAATTGAAGTCGGGCTTCATTTCCGTTTCGAAGGACACACACAATAATGGCGTGCTGCAGGTTGAGTATCTATACGACCTCGAAACCTTAACAAATGTTCCGAACCTGTATAGCGATAATTTATTTGTGACCCACACAATTTCCAGGTCTAAGGTTTCTTTCTCTGATTCCTTGGAAGAACTGAACTAAATGGGTCTGGACGCCAAGAGTATGGTTGAGCGCCTGTTATTTCATGCCACGCCTGAAGGGTATCCAAAAGACTTCCCGGTCGTCTCTAAATACCAAATTCCGCTACTTCCAAAAGTTTCGTTGAGTGACATTCCGGAGGCGTTAATTGCTTTTGATGATCGCCGCCGCGCTGCATCGCCATCGCAAACGGGGCTTCATTTTTATAGAGACGATCGAAAGTTTGCAGGGCCCCTAATCGAACCGGTTAAGTGGGTCGATCGCTTCGCCTCGTTTAAATGCACACTCACGCCGGATGTGACCATAGCTAAGGGAATGCCGGAGTATCTAAGAATTTCTAACACGGTTCACTCTCGAGATGCGGGGGCTGTCTGGTCACACCATGGGCTCAAAGTGATTCCTTCTCTACGCTGGGTCTCTCAGGAAGATTATGACTTTGTCTTTGCGGGAATTGAAATGGGCAGCGTCGTTGCTGTCAGCAACTACGGTTCTTATCTTGAACCAGAAGCAAAAATAATTTTTGAACAAGGTCTTGATGCGCTCATTTCCACGCTGGAACCTAAAGGAATAATTCTGTTCGGAAAGCTTTACCCCCGATTAACTGACATAGTTCAAGATAGGACTCAGCTTTTTCCACGCCCTCCAATAACTTCGACCTTTCGGACCACGCCGGCTAAGCCGCATGAGTCAAGCGAAACGGATTTCACGCTCTTTGATTGATAGTTGAGATTTGAGTAGCTGCGAATGTTTTCACCAAGAGAGACATCACCTCTTGGCTTTGAGGAAACCGATTGCGTCATAGACCTTAGCCAGTGTTGCCTCGGCAAGCTCGTTAGCCTTGTCAGCACCGTCGGCGAGTAGGCGGTCGAGTTCGTTTTGATCGCTCATGAGTTCCTGAGTGCGCTCTCGGATTGGTTCGATGGTGGCGATTACTACGTCGGCAACTTCAGCCTTTAGGGAGCCGTAGCCTTCGCCAGCGAATTGCTCTTCGAGTGATTCGATTGAACGGCCTGAGATTGCCGAGTGGATTCCGAGCAGGTTAGAGACGCCTGGCTTGGCTTCGCGGTCGAACTTGATGATGCCATCGGTGTCGGTGACTGCGCTCTTGATCTTCTTTACTCAACACCAGGATCAGCGGAAGCATAAACAACTCGGGAAATACCAGCAGCAATCAACGCTTGAGCACAAGGACCAGTGCGACCGGTGTGATTACAAGGCTGAACCGCCAAGTGTTACCACCTGTCGGGTCGCGGACTATAACCGCCGGCTCAGATTTTCACTGACCCCGAAGAACTTTGTTAGTTTGACAAGCATTACAGATAAACCTGTGGGTTGACCCATCTATTCCTGATTTCCCGCCTGCTTTGAATGTCTGAGCCCGGTGGTTAGATTTTCGAAAAGGGGAAGAAATGATTATCGAAACCATAATGAGCCGAGACTCATTGGCAAATTTGCGACTACTCAAAGGCCATCGATTTGAATTTCTCTATGAAATGGACTGGCGCAGCTTAGACAATATTGACAGCGTTCATATAGCGACTGACGGCCCCTCAATTCAAATGGTTTCAGATGACTATAACGACCTAGATGCCGGCTGTTTTGAGGTTCGAATTTCAGATTTGAATTACCAGAGAAAATGTTTAGCAGCCGGTTGGGTTTTTCTCCAGAAACGCCATCAATTAATCAAGAATATTTTTGTGGTGAGAACTACCTATAAAAATAGGTTGGACAATGAAGGGAACCGATTCGAGCACTGCTGTGAACGCGGAATCATCTTGGAACTGGAATGTAGCTACATATATTTCCACCTGTACCAACCATTCTTCTTTCTTTTTGACGTCAAATATTTGAACTCGCTTGAGGAGTTGGAAGTGCCCAGCCGTCAGGATGTTTTCGATGAAGAACCCGATATAGATTTCGAGTATCAACTTGTAGCCATCGACGATCTGCTGGAGGAAAAATAGTGTTCGACCTACCTACTGAAAAAGAACGGATACTTTTCGGAGAGTCGCCCGAAGGGCTCGGATTTTGGCATGAAACCGACGGTCTTCAGAAAGTCCCAATCATTTACAAGGCCGGTCTTGAGGATATCCCAGAGAAATTGCTTATTTTCAACAGTCCGAAACGATTTGAATCCCCAGCGACCACTGGTCTGCACTCATTTGATCACGGACCGAAAAACATGACTGCCCTTACTCGTCCAATGACTTGGATTCACAAGTTTGCAGACTTTAGGTGTGTGATTAGCCCCGATTCATACTTGTCACCAAACCTTGCTCCCTGGCAACGAGCAAGAAATACCGTTTTGGCTCGCGCAGCCGGAGCCGTTTGGCAATATCGAGGACTTACAGTTATTCCGTCAATCAGATGGTGTGACGAGTCGGATTACGAGCTTGTTTCCAGCGGAATTGAAAAGGGTAGCGTATTCGCAGTAACTGTAGATTCCGGATACAAAGATCTCAATTCGAACATCGAATTCGAGAAGGGTCTGACTGCAATGGTCGACATAATTGAGCCGGAAGGCGTGATTATTTACGGTCGAGTTTCGCCGAACTTTGTGAGAGAGATAAAGAAAAAGACGAAAGTCTTTTTGTTTTAGTTCTTTGCTTTTAGGAAACCGATAGCGTCGTAGACCTTAGCGAGGGTTGCCTCGGCTAGCTCGTTAGCTTTGTCCGCGCCGTCTGCAAGAAGTCGGTCAAGCTCGTTTTGGTCGGCCATTAGTTCTTGGGTGCGCTCGCGGATTGGTTCGATGGCAGCGATGACCACGTCGGCTACTTCAGCTTTCAGAGCGCCATAGCCTTCGCCGGCGAACTGCTCCTCCAGTGATGCGATGGAGCGGCCGGAGATTGCTGAGTGGATTCCGAGCAGGTTAGAGACGCCTGGCTTGGCTTCGCGGTCGAACTTGATGATGCCATCGGTGTCGGTAACTGCGCTCTTGATCTTCTTTAGGATGACCGCGTTGTCGTCCATGATGTTTACCAGACCCTTAGGGTCGGCGGCGGATTTCGACATCTTGGCTGTTGGATTTTGAAGGTCGTAGATCTTGGCGGTTTCCTTGAGGATTACTGCTTCTGGAATTACAAAAGTTTCGCCGAAACGAGCGTTGAAACGGGTTGCAAGGTCGCGGGTTAGTTCGATGTGCTGGCGCTGGTCTTCACCAACCGGAACGGCCTTTGGTTGGTAGAGGAGGATGTCGGCAGCCTGAAGGATTGGGTAGGTGAAGAGACCAACTGACGCTGAATCGGCGCCGGCTTTCTGGCTCTTGTCTTTGAACTGGGTCATGCGGCTGGCTTCGCCGAAGCCGGTGATGCAGTTGAGGACCCAGGCTAGCTGGGCGTGAGCTGGAACGTGACTTTGTACGAAGAGTGCTGATTTGCTGACGTCGATGCCAGCTGCGATGTATTGAGCGGCGGTTCGGCGTGAGTTGGTGCGGAGTTCTTCAGGGTCTTGAGGAACGGTGATGGCGTGAAGGTCAACGATGACGTAGTAAGCGTTGTAGTCATCCTGCATGTCTGCCCAGTTGACCAAGGCGCCTAGATAGTTGCCGAGGTGAAGGGAGCCGGCAGAAGGTTGCATGCCGGAGAGCAGGTTTGGCTTAGTCATGGGTTAATCCTAGATGGAGTAGTCGACGGTGACTGGAGAGTGGTCGGTCCAGCGGGTGTCATAGCTCTTGGCGCGGTGAACTAGATAGTTGCTGGCCTTCTCTGCGAGCTTCGGGGTGGCTAGGTGGTAGTCGATGCGCCAGCCGGTGTTGGTGTCGAAAGCTTGGCCGCGCTGCGACCACCAGGTGTAAGGGCCTGGCTCTTCTGGGTGTTCTCTTCGACCGATATCGATGTAGCCGATCTCGTTCATGAACTTGTCGAAGTAGGCACGCTCTTCAGGGAGGAAGCCCGAGTTTTTCAGGTTGCCCTTCCAGTTTTTGATGTCAAGTTCGGTGTGACCAACGTTTAGGTCGCCGGTGATAACGGCCTTGGTGTCTTTTAGTTCTGCAAGTCTTTCGAGCATGGCGTCGAGGAATTTGTATTTCTCGATTTGCTTTGGGGTTCCCACTTCGCCAGCGTGAACATAGGTGGAGACAACAGTTACGGTTTCGCCGTCGATGTTGAAGTCGGCTTCTAGCCAACGGCCTTTGGAGTCAAATTCAGGGCTTCCGAATTCGGTACTGATTCGGGTTGGGGTTAGCTCGGTGATGATGGCAACGCCGGCGCGACCCTTGGCTGTGGCTTCATCTAGGTAGATGTTGGCTTCTGGCCAGAGTTCGGCGAACACGGTTTCAACATCTTTTAGTTCTGCTCTAACTTCTTGAATAGTGATGATGTCTGGCTTGTGTTCTTTTAACCAGTCGCCGAAACCGTTGCGGTGGGCGGCGCGAATGCCGTTGACGTTAATGGTTGCGATGTTCAGGGTCTTAGGCATAACCCAAGTTTACTTTTGCTAGATGGTTACGTAGATGTAGTTCCCGGTCTTCACTGCTTTGTATTTGGTGAGCGATCGGCTGGCTGGGCCGCTTTGGACGCTGCCGTTGTCGGCGTTGAAGGTTGCTCCGTGTTGGTAACACATCACGTTGCCGCCGTTAATGGCCTGGCTTTGAAGGCTCACGGTTTCGTGAGTGCACTGACCTTTGAAGGCACGGAAGACGCCTTTTCTAGGTTGGGTGATGAGAACTGGGCGGCCTTTAACTGAGAACGTCTTGGCACTGCCCACCGGGATTTTTGTGGCAAGGGCAACCTTGTATTTGGTGGCGGCTTCGGCCGCGGTGGTGCCGAGTGTGGTGAGGCCGATGCCGGTTAGCACTGCTGCCATTCCCCCTAGGAGTGCCTTGCGGCTAAGTTCTTGGTGGTTGTGGTTCTCGCAATTGTCCATGCGTTTAGTTTAGGAAACCTTTTTGGTTGATTCGCTGGTTCTCGAAACCGTGGCGAAACCAGGTTTAGTTCCGGTGACTTTGACTGTGATTTTTTGGTCGAAGTCGAGTTTGGAGATTTTGTAGGAAGTTTTGGTGGCATTTGGAATTGGGTTGCCGTTTCGCAGCCACTGCAGCTTGAGTGTTACTTGGCTATCCCAGGTGCCGGTGATGGCCTTTAGCGTTTTGCCGATGATGGCCTTGCCATTGATGGTTGGGATCGGAGTCTTGGCTAGTGCTTTGGCGAGGACCTTCTTCGTTGAGGAGAAGTAGACGGTGTCGTTGACGGCGGCTTTTTTGAGTGTGACGCGCAACTTGATCTTGTGACCAAGCTGTTCATTCAAGACCGTATAGGTGGTTTTTGTAGCTTCGGGGATTGGTTTGCCATCGAGGATCCATTGGTAGCTGGCTTTCACACCTGGCTCCCAGACCGTTTGAACTAGAGGCCTAGCGGTTTTCCCGATGTTCAGGGTTTCCGGCATGATCACCTGAAGTTGGGCAGGGCTCCTTAGTAGCAGGAAGTTGAGTAAACCTTTGCGACTGACCGGCAGGTAGTCGGTGACCCATTTGCGCTGAACCTGGCGAATTTTTGGTGCGATCTTTGACGTGTCATTGATGGCGAAGCGTCGCTGAGAAATTTTGGCGACAATCTGATCTTTGAAACCGGTTAGGTCGATTTTGTCAGCAGTTTGAGATGCCAGATAGCCGAAGTAGAGCAGGCGGTCGTGGCATGGTCGGTAGTCGAGGCAGTGGGTGATTAGGCTGCTACGTTCGGTGGCGCTGCCAAGATAGACCGGCTTGGAGGCATCCCAGGTGAGTTGGTGTTTTAGTTCGGCCGGGAAGGTTTGATCCATTCCCCAAGGAATAAGGGTGAAGCGGCCATCTTTGTCGAAGTGAACGTAGTGGTTATTGCGCATGTAGTCGCCGTAGCCATCCCAGTGGCTGAGGAAGATTTCCGTGGCTAAGAAGCGCAACACTCGTTCCGAATCGGAAGCTTTCTGGAAGGCTTTCCACCACTCTTCTCCGGAGAGCAGGTGAAGTTTGCCGGCGGTGAGCACATCGGTTCGGTCCGAGTTACCAAGGCTGGTCACGTAACACGAGTTGGTGGGCGTGAGGTCGCAGGGGCGCTTGCCCGAGTAGAGGTGTTCGGTTGAGTCGAACCATTTCTTAAGCATCGTTGAATCAACTGACTCAAGGTTTAGGTAAAGCCCCTGGTAGGCGCCGTCGATTCTTACCCTGGCGAAACCGGCTCTCGACGCGGGGACACCCATCGCACGGAACAATCGGTACGCAGTCACTTCACGAACCTGAGATTCGTCTTGCATCATGGCGTTGAGGGTCAGTCGATGTAAGCCCATAAAGGTTTGGTCTTTGACGAAGGCGTCGAACCTGATTTTGAGCGACATCTTTTCAAACTTGCGAGTGTAGGTGCCTTTGAGTCTTACTCCGACGTTGTAGAGGACGGTGTATTTTTTGGAACCCGACATCGTGATTTTCACTGTGGCGTGGCGGTAAACCGGGCTGTTCAAGAATTTGTGGGTGAGAGCCGGTTCGCCGATTTGGTGAATGACCGAAACCGTAAACGGCTTTAGTGGGTCGAAAAGTACGGCGGCTTCGTCGGTGCCTTCCTGAAGGACCGAAGTCTTGGTGTCGGCGAACGCCACGGTGCCGAAGTTTCCCAAAAGAATTGCAACGGCAACGATCAGAAGACCGATGCGTTTAGCCATTTAACTATTTTCTTCTAAGAACGGTCTTAGTAACTTCCATAGAGGTAGATTGCACGTTGGCTTTGTTCAAAGTTAGTGTGAAAGTCAGCGCGTGGCCGACCTCAGCGGTGACGACTCGGTGTGTAAGCGCGGTTCCACGAGCAATTGGATTGCCATCAAGTTTCCATTGGTAAGAAGCCGTGACGCCTGGCTCCCAAATTTTCTCCACTGTGGCTTTGATGGTTTGCCCTGCGCGAATTGTGGCTGGCAAGCTGATGGTAATCGGCCGTGGAGAGTGTGCGATTAGGTAATTGGTTAGTGCCGCCTGGCGCTGCGGGATGAAGGTGTCAACCCAAGCCTGCTGGTTTTGAAGGGATTCTTGAGCTTGCCAGTGGAAGTCGGGGTTACCGCTAATGATCGGATTGATTTTAGCCGCGACCAAGTTTTTGTAATTTACCAATTTCACCGAAGTAGCAATTTTGGAAATATTTACGCCTTCGCGAATTAGAGCGGTGTGGCAGGGAACATATTCGATGCAGTGATCAAGCAGAGTGCTGCGATGATCTGACCAGTTACGGAAAACCGGCTGCGAGGCATCCCAGCGCAGTTCGGCATTCTGATCTTGAGTGAAAGTTTGATCAAGACCCCAAGGGATGATTGTGAACTTGCCCTTGTCGTCGAAGTGAACGAAGTGGTTGTTCTGCACGGCGTCGGTGTAGCCATCCCAGTTGCTCAAGAAGATGTCGGTTGCCATCAATTTGATTACGCGAGGCATGTCGGCTACCTGGTTGATGGTGTTCCACCAGGCTTCACCATGAAGGTCGGCGGCTGCTCCGGCCACAGCCAAATCGGTGCGGTCGGTGTTTCCAATGCTGGCTTCGTAGCAGGTGTTACCCGGCACGATGTCGCAGTTGTAAGGGCCAGAATAGATGTGCTTGGTCGATTTGTACCAGCGCGCACCGAACACCGTGTCAATCGATTCGAGGTTCAGGTAAACGCCAAAGTAAGTGCCATCAACAGAAACCTGCGAGTAGCTGGCTCTAGGTGCCGGAACGCCGGCAGAACGATAAAGCTTGTAGGCGGTGACCTCGTGGATGAACGAAGAGTCTTGAACCATGTTGTTTAGAGTTAGGCGCTTGAGCCCCAGAAACTTTTGGCCGGGGACGAATGCGTCGAACTTTATTTTCATCGGGAACTTGACGTCGTACCGAGAGGCCTGACCCTTAAGGCGAACGCCGATGTTCTTGAGGGTGACCGCTTTTTTTCCAGCGAGGGTGATCTTGATGTCGGCGCGCTGGTAGTCGGCAACGTTTAGGTATTCGAAGGTTAGGGCAGGTCCGCCGGCAACGCGCGAAAGTTCAATCTTGCTGACAGCGAGTGGGTCGAATAAGACCGCCGCAGCATCGGTGCCTTCTTTGAGAGTAGGTGTAGCGGCATCGGCTGGCGTGATACCGGTGAACAGCCCGAGGGTTAGTGCAAAAGCTAAAAGTAAAGCCTTTGCGCGCTTCAGCATGGGTTACGGCTTGCCGCGAAGAATGGCTTGCTTTACCTCTGCGATTAGACGGGTAACTTCAATGCCTCGAGGGCAAGCCTCGGTGCAGTTGAAGGTGGTGCGGCAGCGCCACACACCCTCTTTGTCGTTCAGAATGTCTAGGCGAACTTCGCTGCCTTCGTCGCGGGAGTCAAAGATGAAGCGGTGAGCGTTGACGATCGCGGCTGGGCCGAAGTACTGACCGTCGGTCCAGAAGACTGGGCAACTTGAGGTACAGGCAGCGCAAAGGATGCACTTGGTGCCCATGTCGAAGCGCTCGCGGTCTTCAGGGCTCTGAAGGCGTTCTTTCTCAGGCTTGTCGCTAGCAATTAGGAACGGCTTGACGTCGCGGAAAGCCTGGTAGAACGGCTCCATGTTGACGATGAGGTCCTTCTCAACTTCAAGACCCTTGATTGGCTCAACGTAGATTGGCTGAGTGATGTCGAGGTCTTTGATCAGGGTCTTGCAGGCAAGGCGGTTACGGCCATTGATGCGCATGGCATCCGAGCCACAAACACCGTGAGCACAGCTACGACGGAAACTTAAGGACCCATCGACTTCCCACTTGATCTTGTGAAGGGCGTCTAGAACTCGGTCGGTGCCGTGAACGGTGACGTCGAAGTCTTCCCAACGTGCTTCCAGTCCGTCTTCCTTGTTGAAGCGGCGAACGAACAGGGTGACGGTGAAACTTGGAACTACGCCAATCTCAGTGTTTTCAGCTACAGCGGTAGACATTAGTACTTACGCTCCATCGGTGGGTAGTTGGTGATGACAACTGGTTTCCAGTCGATCTTGATCTTGGAACCGTTCTTGTAAGCCATGGAGTGAACCATGAACTTCTCGTCGTTACGGGTTGGGTAGTCTTCGCGGAAGTGACCGCCGCGGCTTTCGCGACGCTCCTTCGAGGTGACTACGAGAACTTCGGCAAGGTCGAACAGGAAGCCAAGCTCGATGGCTTCTAGTAGGTCGGTGTTGAAACGCGAGCCCTTGTCTTGAACCTGGATGTTCTTGTAACGCTTACGAAGGTTCGCGATAACGGCTAGGGCCTCATCGAGTGACTCTTCGGTGCGGTATACCTGAGCGTTCTTGTCCATGGTGTCCTGAAGTTCCTTGCGAAGCACGGCTATCTTCTCGGTACCGGTTGAGTTTTGCATCTCTTCTAGTAGGTCGAGAACACCCTTAGCGGCGTCTTTAGGAACTGGAACGTGCTTTGCAGTCTTGGCGTATTCAACGGCTGCGATACCGGCACGCTTACCGAAGACGTTGATGTCTAGCAGCGAGTTGGTACCGAGACGGTTGGCGCCGTGAACACTCACACAGGCACACTCGCCAGCGGCGTAAAGGCCTGGAACAACCTTCTTGTTGTTGCGAAGAACCTCGGCCTTGATGTTGGTTGGGATACCACCCATAGCGTAGTGCGCGGTTGGGAAAACCGGTACTGGCTCGGTGTAAGGCTCAACACCAAGGTAGGTGCGAGCGAACTCGGTGATGTCTGGAAGCTTGGCGTCGATGACCTCTGGTGGAAGGTGGGTTAGGTCAAGCAGAACATAGTCTTTGTGCGGACCAGCGCCGCGACCTTCACGAACCTCGTTGGCCATTGCTCGGGCAACCATGTCTCGAGGAGCCAGGTCCTTGATGGTTGGTGCGTAACGTTCCATGAAGCGCTCGCCAGAAGCGTTACGCAAGATTCCACCCTCACCGCGAGCAGCCTCAGAAAGCAGGATGCCTAGACCGGCTAGACCGGTTGGGTGGAACTGGTAGAACTCCATGTCTTCGAGAGGAAGACCCTTGCGCCAGATGATGCCAACGCCGTCGCCAGTAAGGGTGTGCGCGTTTGAGGTGGTCTTGAAGATCTTTCCGAAACCGCCGGTTGCAAAGATGATCGACTTGCCCTGGAAGATGTGAATCTCGCCGGTGGCTAGTTCGTAAGCAACAACGGCACTAGGACGCTCTTCGCCGTCGACAGTGTTCATTACTAGGTCGAGCACGTAGAACTCGTTGTAGAACTCGATGCCGAGCTTTACACAGTTTTGGTAAAGGGTCTGAAGAATCATGTGACCGGTGCGGTCGGCTGCGTAGCAACTGCGACGAACCGGAGCCTTACCGTGGTCGCGGGTGTGGCCACCGAAGCGTCGCTGGTCAATCTTGCCGTCTGGGGTGCGGTTGAACGGTAGACCCATGTTCTCTAGGTCGATTACCGCCTGAACCGATTCCTTGGCAAGGATTTCGGCTGCGTCCTGGTCGACAAGGTAGTCGCCACCCTTAACGGTGTCGAAGGTGTGCCATTCCCAGCTGTCTTCTTCAACGTTGGCCAAAGCGGCAGCCATACCACCCTGAGCAGCACCGGTGTGTGAACGGGTTGGGAAAAGCTTGGAGATAACCGCAGTTTTGGCGTGTGGGCCAGCCTCAATGGCGGCACGCATACCTGCGCCACCGGCTCCCACGATTACTACGTCGTACTGGTGGTTGTGAACCTTAGGTTTGCTCAATTTTTTCTCTTCTATTTACTTGCTGCAGAACTGTGGCAATGCCGAAACAACGCTGGTGTCTGGACATGGATCGAAGGTGGTGGTGACCAGGGTTCCGAGCACGATTAGCAAAATGCAAATCGTCCAGAGTGAGAAGTTCAAGCTCTTTCGCCATCCTTCGCGCTCGGCGTAGTCGTTGACCAGGGTACGCATACCGTTGGTGCCGTGGATTAGGGCGAGCCAGAGCATCAGGGTGTCCCAAACCTGCCAGAACGGGTTGGCCCACTTTCCAGCAACGAAAGCGAAGTCGATTGCCTTGATTCCATCACCGGTAAACAGGTTGATGAACAGGTGGCCGAAAATCAGAACGATCAGGACCACACCTGAAGCACGCATGAACAGCCAAGCCCACTTTTCGCGGTTAGCCGACTTGCGGTTGCGTGGGCTACGAGGAGTTTCGATGGTAACCATTACTTACCTGCCTGGATGTATTCAAGAATGTGCATGATGTGACGCGGCGCGAAACCTAGGAACAGCACGAAGGCGACTGCAACCACAATCCAGAACATGACGTTCTGGTACTTGGCACCCTTGCGCCAGAAGTCGATCAGGATGATGCGCACACCGTTTAGGGCGTGGAACAAGATAGCCACAACTAGACCAAGCTCGGCTACACCGATAATTGGGGTCTTGTAGGTGGCGATTACCTCGTTGTACGCAGCAGGGTCTAGACGTACCAGCGCGGTGTCTAGGGTGTGTACAAGTAGGAAAAAGAAGATGGATAAACCTGTGATGCGGTGTAAAACCCACGACCACATGCCGGTCTTTCCTCTATAGAGGGTTCCGGTTGGCTTGGTTGGCACGATGCCTCCTGATGTTTCAACTCTGAAGCGACGGTTCTAATTCTAACCCTGTAAGGAAAGCGAACTGGGTCTGCTTGGGCTTAAACTTGGCACTGTGCCAGAAAATTCCTCCCGCCGCAAAGCGTCTCTAATCGCTTGGATTTCTGTTGCCACGTTTGCGCTCGCGGGATGTGCCGAATTGCCAAATGCCGCTCCCATCTCTCAAGTCGATTACCGCGGTTGCGTGCTCTCGCAAAGCGCATCGACTGACGCCACTTTGGCTGATGTTTCTCAGTACTCGTTGAACCAAGCGGCAGTGACCTACGGAATTCAGCGCACCGACCTAGAAGTGCCGGCAACTAAGTTGACCACCGGAGTCAAGAAACTCTCAAAGGCTGGCTGCAATTTAGTTGTGGTCGCAGGATCCGGATTTGGCCCTGGTATGGCGGGAGTGGCTTACGCCAACCCAACCGTGAACTTCATTTACGTTTCTGAGAAAGCCGAGCCAAAAATTTCGGCAGCCAACTTGGACAACCTGGTTTCGTATGGCGTTGACCTTTACGAAGTGGGAATCATTTCTGGCTACCTCGCCGCCGATCTTTCAAAGCTTCACTATGTTTCGTTGGGCTGCGGTTCGGAAATCGGGGAAACTCTCCTGAGTGGAGCCAAGCTTGGTGTCTCCCGTTTCGACGCTGAAAATGAGGTCACCACCAAGGTGGACGCGCGCGTTGGGAGTTTGGTCACTTCTGAAACTGAATTGCCAGACGTGCAGCTAATTGGTGGTTGTGCCAATATATTTGCCGCCACCGATTCGGTAAGTGCCTACATCGGTTACGGCCGAGACAACTACCTCGACTCTCGCTTCGAGAGCGTGAAAAGCAAAATTGCAACCACCGTCGTTCCGCAGCTGGGAACCAAAATCATGGAAGTTGTGGCTTCCGATTTGGAGGGCGACTTCATTGGTGGAAATCTCGGCTCGGTGACCGCAACCTATGGAAACGGTTTACTTGCACTTTCCCCAGAACGCGAAATTGGCATCAACGCGCAAACCCTCACGAAACTTCAAACCGTAGTCGCCGACTACGAGGCAACTCTCAAGTAGGAGCAAACATGGACATCAGAAAACTTCCAAAGATCTCATTGCACGATCACCTAGACGGTGGTTTGCGCCCGCAGACCATCATCGAGTTGGCAGAAGAGATTGGTCTTGAGCTTCCTGCTACCAACGCTCGCGACCTAAACCAGTGGTTCCTGGAGTCGGCTAACTCTGGCTCACTGGTTGAGTACCTAAAGACCTTTGACATCACCACCGCGGTCATGCAGACCAAGCACGGTCTAACCCGTGTGGCTCGCGAATTCGTGGAAGACCTTCACAAGGACGGCGTGATTTACGGCGAAATTCGTTGGGCACCAGAGCAGCACCTGGCGCGCGGTCTTTCGCTCGACGAGGTCGTGGACGCTGTCCAAGATGGCCTCGACGAAGGTGTCGAAGCGGTCGAGGCTGCAGGCGGTTACATTCGCACCGGTCAGCTCGTTACCGCGATGCGTCACAATAACCGCGGACTAGAGATTGCCGAACTTGCGGTCCGCCACCGCGACAACGGTGTGGTTGGTTTCGACATTGCCGGAGCCGAGGCGGGTTTCCCAGCCAGCAACCACAAGGAAGCTTTCGACTATCTCGCCGAGAACATGTTCCCAACCACGGTTCACGCCGGTGAAGCAGACGGCGTTGAGAGCATTCGCGACGCGATTGTGGCAGGCCGCACTCTTCGCCTAGGTCACGGTGTTCGCATTTATCAAGACCTCCTGATGCGCGAAGAAGATGGCCGCGACTACGTGCAACTCGGTGAAGTTGCCGAGTGGGTTCACTTCCGCCAGATTGCGTTGGAACTTTGCCCAACTTCGAACATGCAGACCGGTGCAATTGCCGACCTCGGCGACGAGTATGTTGATCACCCTGTAGCAATCCTGTTCGACCTCGGCTTCCGCGTGACCATCAGCCCAGACAACCGTCTTATGAGCGGCACCTCGGTAACCCACGAACTAGAGCAACTGGTGGAACACTTCGAGTTCGACCTAGACGACCTAGAGCAGCTTCAGCTAAACGCAGCCGAAGCCTGTTTCCAAACGCTGGATGCACGAGAAGAACTCATGGAACTGATCCAAGAAGGCTTCGCGAAGGCTCGCAAGTAGTGACCCTAGTTCGGGTTGGGGTTTCCGCAGAAACTTGGCAAGAAGCAATTGCCGCAGCCGGTGGTCTGCTGGTTGAAGCCGGTCACGTAAGAGTCGAATACATCGACGCCATGGTTCGCGTCGTCGAAGAGCTAGGCCCGTACATTGTGCTCATCGATGGATTCGCGTTGGCTCACGCGGCGCCGGGTGAAATCGTCCTAGAAAATTCAATCTCGCTGGTTGTCCTAGAAAATCCGGTCGATTTCGGTTCGGGGAAAATGGTTACCTGCGTTTTTGCAATGGCAGCCAAAGAACACGAAAGCCATATTGAATCGCTTGGACGTCTAGCCGAGTTGCTTTCCGATGAACAAACTAGGAACACCCTGCTAAATGCGCGCAATAGCGCCCAAATCGAACAATTGCTCTCCGGGGTTCTGGGAGAATAGCCTGATGCGAATCGTTGCAGTGTGTGGTCTCGGCTACGGAACCAGTGTCATCCTAAAAAACAACATCGAGAAAGCCCTAGTGGCTCTCGATTACGAGGGTGCCACTGTTGAGGCCGTGGGTGTTGCCGAGGCTCGCCAAATTGGGGCGCTTGCAAACATTGTGATGACCACCGAAGAGTTGGTTCCAATTCTTGGTGGAATTAACGCCGAAATCATTCCAATTCGCCACGTGATTGACATCGACGAAATCAAAAAGGCTTTAGCCAAGGCTCTGCTCTAAACGAGAAGTTTTCCGACCTCAGCCTTTAGGGCTTCGAGGTTTTGTTCAGAAGTTTCGATATAGGCCTTGAACTTGGCTTCGGTTCCCGAAGGTCTCAAAATAACCCAGTCGCCATTAGCAACGTGCAATTTCAGACCGTCCGTTGGAGGAAGAGTTCCGGTTGGCTTGGAGAGATCTTCAACAACGATGGCATTTCCCTGAAGCTCGGTTGGTGGGGAAGCGATAAGTCGGTCCAGAATCTCGCGAACCGCTGCCTTGCTCTCCACGCGAACACTCACCTGAGCGGTTGGGCGATAGTCGTATTTAGCCTTCAGCTCGGCAAGGTGGGCACCCAAGGACTTTCCCTGAATGCTTAGGCGATCGGCGATGTAAAGAGCCATGAGCGCCGCCGAGATGCCGTCTTTGTCGGGGGTGTGGCTCGGGTCAACCGCGTAGCCAAGTGCTTCCTCATAACCAAAGAGTAACTCTGGCACCTGCATGATCCATTTGAAGCCGGTCAGCGTTTGCTGGTATCTCAGGTTGTGGGCCTTGGCTACTCGAGCCAGACAACTCGAAGACACAATCGAGTTCGCCATCACGCCGTGAGCCCCGGAGCGACTTGCGATTTCGTGAGCCAAAATCAGCCCAACTTCGTCGCCGGCCAGGCGGGTGAAACCGCTAGGGCTTGGAATGCCAATCGCCAGTCGGTCGGCGTCTGGGTCGGTGGCAATAATCAGATCGGCGCCAACCGCGCGAGCCTTTGCGAATGCCAAATCCATTGCACCTGGCTCTTCAGGGTTTGGGAACGGAGTGGTTGGGAAAGTTCCATCTGGCTGAACCTGTTCGGTGACCGGAACCGGAATGTTAGCTTCCGCGCGTCGCAGGATTTCGTTCAAGGTGTCCAGGCCAACTCCGTGCATCGCGGTGTAAACCACTTTGAGACGGTTATTGAAGGTGTGGCTTTCAACAAGTTTCAAAGTCGACGCGTAGTAACCCTCACGAAGATCGTTACCCCCAACCGTGAAATTCGAAGACTTTGGTAGCTCCGCAAACGTGAAAGTTTCGGCAACCGCAGAAATCTTGGCCTCGATGTCGCGGTCAATCGGCGAAATGATTTGGCTGCCGCCAAAGTCGCCGCCGAGGTAAACCTTGTAGCCGTTATCGTTCGGCGGGTTGTGGCTGGCGGTAACCATGATGCCGGCCGAAAAACCACCAAACTTTACCGAGTGCGAAAGCACCGGTGTTGGCACGAAGGTATCAAATAGGGTCACGCGAACTCCGGCGCCGGCCAAGATTTCGGCACTGTCGGTGGCAAAAACGTCGGAGTTAATTCGACCGTCGTAGCCAATTACCACCGAAGGGAAATCTTCGCGCTCGAGCAGGTAGTCGGCAATTCCCCTGGCGGCCTGGGCCACCAGCACGCGGTTCATTCTGGCCGAACCCGCGCCAAGTTCACCGCGCAAACCGGCAGTGCCAAAAGCGATACGCGGCTCGAATGCCTTTTGCAATTCGTCTTCGTTTGCAGAATCAATCAGTTTCTCAAGCTGCGCGCGAGTAATCGGATCAGGGTCCTGAGCAAGCCAGGACTTTGCCTGTTCCAGAAAAGACATTTAGATGCGTCCAACAATCTCGGCAAGCAGGGCGCTAATGCGAGGTTCCGCTTCACGGCCAGCTTCCAAAACCTCTAGGTGTGAAAGTGGGTGGTCCTGAATTCCGGCAGCCAAGTTGGTCATAAGTGAAAAGCCCAGCACCTCCATGCCGGCCTCGCGAGCCGCGATGGTTTCCAACGCGGTCGACATTCCAACCAAGTGAGCGCCCATTCCCTTAGCCATCTGAACCTCGGCCGGTGTCTCGTAGTGAGGTCCGCGGAACTGCATGTAAACGCCCTCGTCCAGGGTCGAGTCAACACTGCGGGCTAGGTCACGAAGTCTTGGGCTGTAGGCGTCGGTGAGGTCAACGAAGTTGGCGCCTTCGATTGAAGACGTAGACGTGAAATTGATGTGGTCGCTGATTAGCACTGGGGTGCCTGGTTTCCAAGACTCCTTAATGCCACCGGCACCGTTGGTTAGAACCATGACGGAAACGCCAGCAGCAGCAGCGGTGCGAACACCGTGCACAACGCGACGAACGCCGTGACCTTCGTAATAGTGGGTGCGAGCACCGAGCACGAGAGCGTGCTTACCGCTCGGCAAAAGGATTGAGCGAATGGTGGCAACGTGACCCTCAACTACCGGCTTCGAAAAACCAGGAACCTCGGTGGCGTCAATGGTGGCCACGGTTTCGCCAATCAGATCGGCAGCCTTCGCCCAGCCGGAGCCTAGGGTCAGCGCGATGTCATGTTTAGCAACACCGGTAAGTTCAGCAATTTTGGCGGCAGCAATTGCGGCAACCTCAAATGGGTCAGCCTTTGGATCATCTAAAAGATTGGTCATGGGTTAGATTCTATGGGTGAGCACAGTGTCGAAAAAGAAACATCACATCGTAATTATTGGTGGCGGTCCCGGGGGATACGAAGCAGCACTTGCCGGTATCCAGCTCGGAGCCGAAGTTACCCTGATTGAACGCAACGGAGTAGGCGGTTCAGCAGTACTAACCGACGTAGTTCCATCGAAGGCGCTAATTGCTACCGCAGAAGCCGCCAACTCGGTTCGTCACGCTAAAGAACTTGGAATTCGTTTCCACCAAGACGGCAAAGAGGTTGACCCAAAGGTTGACCTAGACCTCGGCGCCATCAACGAGCGCCTGCTCGAAATCGCTAAAGAGCAGTCGGAGGACATGCTCAACAACCTGACCGCTCACGGGGTTCGAGTTATTGCCGGAATGGGTCGTCTAGACGGCAACCACTTCGTCATTGCCACTCACGCCGATGGCAAAGAAGAACGCCTCGAAGCCAAGACCATAATCCTGGCCGTAGGAGCTCACCCAAGAACCCTCGACACCGCCAAGCCCGATGGTGAGCGCATTCTCACCTGGGTTGATCTTTACAACCTGAAAGAACTTCCAGAACACATGATCGTGGTTGGTTCCGGTGTCACCGGTGCCGAGTTTGCCTCGGCCTACCGCGGTCTAGGTTCGCAAGTAACCCTGATTTCTTCGCGCGACACCGTGCTACCTGGTGAAGACCAAGACGCAGCCCAGCTAATCGAAGAAGTCTTCCTTAGAAACGGCATGCAGGTGCTCAGCAAGTCACGCGCCGAATCGGCAGTCAACACCGGCAGCGGGGTAGAGGTAACTCTTTCCGATGGCACCGTGGTCAAGGGCTCACACTGTCTAATCGCAGTTGGTTCAATTCCGAACACCGCTGGTCTTGGCCTTGAAGAAGCCGGAATCGAACTAAACGAAACCGGCCACGTTGTGGTCAATAAGGTTGCCCGAACCAGCCGCGCCAACGTTTACGGCGTGGGCGACTGCACAAACTTCTTCCCACTGGCATCGGTAAGCGCAATGCAAGGACGCACGGCCGTCTTCCACACCATGGGAGACGTGGCAATGCCGGCCGAGCTTCGAAACGTGGCAGCCAACGTTTTCACCAACCCGGAAATCGCTTCGGTTGGTTGGTCGCAGAAAGCCATCGAAGAAGGCCTCGTCGACGGTTCGATTTTTAAAGTGATGGTTGACGCCAACCCTCGCGCCAAGATTGCCGGAATCCACGACGGATTCATCAAGCTGTTTTGTTCGGCAGGTTCCGGAACTGTTATCGGCGGCGTTGTTGTGGCACCACGTGCCAGTGAATTGATTTACCCAATCGCGCTCGCGGTAGAAAACCGACTAAATGTTGATCAGGTAGCCAAGACGTTTGCGGTTTACCCATCGATGTCGGCTTCGGTTACCGAAGCTGCCAGGGCGCTACACCGACCAAATGTCTAAAGGGCTCTAATTTCGCCACTCAGGCGAGTGCCAGCTTTGACGGTGTTGTAAATCGTTCCGAACTTCATCAAGTTCTTGTGCAGTAGTTCAAGCTTTCCCTGGTCGGCTGAAGTCCCTACCGTGATCACATAGGTAATGTCGTCGATGCGCGCTTCGTCATCAGGGCGATGCGCGGTTAGAGCCACGTGCACCGAATCATATTCAATTCCAAGGGTGCCAGCCACTCGTTCAATTCCCTTGATGATGCAAGCGGACAGAGCGGCAAGTAATAGCTCGACCGGATTCAGTGCGTCAGGTCGACCAGCCATTCCAGTGTCGATAACAAGCTCAGTTTGCTTGGCCCGAACTACCGAACCAGCTGCGTCAACGCGATTCGCGGTGACTTCGAAGGTCATCATTACTTTTTAGGGTCAGCCTTTTTGGGAGCTGCCTTTTCGTTCTTGGATACTGTAAACGCTTGAAGGCGACGAAGTGCCTCTTCACTGGTAGAAATGTTTCCGTCAATGAAGATGGTGTTTCCAGCGCCTTCCTTGGCTGCATCGCGAATGGTTTCGGTCCACATCGAGAATGCCAAAAGCGCTGGGTCGAGTCCGTGCTCGTTCAACATTTCGGCAGACTCTCCGAAGCCCTGAGCCAGTGCCTTGCGGAATGCTGCTAGACCTTCACCGCGCAGGCGAGCAGCAGTAGCTTCGTTCTCAGCGGCGATACGAATTGCGGCACCCTCGGCTTCAGCGGCCTTGGTGCGGGTGATTAGAAGTGCCTGGCCTTCGGCCTCGGCAGCAATCTTGAGGTTGGTGGCAGCCACAATGCGGGCCATCGAGTCGGTAACTTCCTTGTCGAAGGCAAGCTCGGTGATTTGAAGGTCAATCACGGTGTAACCCCAGCTTGAAAGCTGTTCGTCGAGGGTTGACTTGGCGTGGTTCACGATTTCGGCGCGAAGGCCAAGAACCTCAGACTGCTTGCGGGTGGCAACGTATTCGCGGACCGAAGCTTCAACTGCGCTGAGCAGCGCGATGTCGAACGAGGCTTCGTCGATGAACTTGAATGCAACGGTCTTTACCGTTTCAGGCTCGTGATCGCTCACCGTGAAGATAACCGTCGCGGTGAAATAAACCACTGCCTGGTCACTGGTGATGGTTTTGAACTGCAGCTGTTCGGTTCGGTTCTGAATTTGAACGGTGCGGTTGATCTGCTCGATGAATGGGATTAGCAGGTTAAGGCCCGGACGCAAAACGCGACGATATTTACCGAAAAGTGTGACCACGGCGACGGTTGCCTGGTTCACAATTCGGAAGGAGCCGAGAACGACTGCTATAGCGATTACAGCTAAAACCCCGTAACCGATTAGTGATAGTAGGTCGGTCATTGATGAATCCATTTGGTTCCCCGTTCCAGATTTCTAGTTAGTCTTCGATGTCCATCAGGTGAGTGCCGGCCGGAACAGTGGTTCCGATTTCGGCTGTGATGTTCTTGATGGTTCCAGCCTTATGTGCCTTGATTGGCTGTTCCATTTTCATTGCTTCGAGAACAATGATGGTCTGACCGATTTCGACAACGTCGCCTTCGGCTACTGCAATCTTCACCACGCTCGACTGCATGTCGGCAACGACCGACTTGCCACTCTTGCCGGTGCCGGCGGCGGCATGGCTCTTGCGCTTTGGTGCTGCTCCGGCGCTAGCGGTTGGTGCTGCTCCGCCTAAGTGTGATGGAAGTGAAACTTCGATGCGCTTGCCGTTGACCTCAACTACAACGTTGTTGCGGGAATGGCCTTCGCCAGGAAGGTCGGCGATGCCGGTCCATGCAGGAATGTCGTTTACGAATTCGGTTTCGATCCAGCGGGTGTAGATGCCGAACTTGCCGTTTCCGCCAATGAAGGCAGGGTCGTTGACAATCTTTTGGTGGAAGGGAAGAACGGTTGGCATACCGTGTACTTCCATTTCGGCAAGTGCACGACGTGAGCGAGCCAGTGCTTCTTCACGGTTCTTGCCGGTAACGATTAGCTTGGCGATCATTGAGTCGAATGAGCCAGAGACCACGTCACCCGACTGAATTCCAGTGTCAACGCGCACACCAGGACCACCAGGAGCTTTGAATACGTGAACCGAGCCAGGTGCAGGCATGAAGTTCTTGCCAGCGTCTTCGCCGTTGATGCGGAATTCGAATGAGTGGCCGCGAACCTCTGGGTCGGCGTAGTCGAGCACGCCACCCTCAGCCAAACGGAACTGTTCGCGAACTAGGTCTAGGCCGGTTACCTCTTCGGAAACCGGGTGCTCAACCTGAAGGCGCGTGTTTACTTCAAGGAAGGAGATAGTGCCGTCTTGGGCAACTAGGAACTCACAGGTTCCGGCGCCAACATAGCCCACCTCTTTCAAGATTGCTTTCGACGATTCGTAAAGTCGCTTCACCTGGTCGTCGGTTAGGAAAGGAGCTGGAGCTTCTTCAACCAGTTTCTGGTGACGACGCTGCAGCGAGCAGTCGCGAGTAGAAACCACGACGACGTTGCCGTGTTCGTCGGCGAGACACTGGGTCTCAACGTGACGAGGCTTTTCAAGGTACTTTTCAACGAAGCACTCGCCGCGGCCGAAGGCTGCGATGGCTTCACGAGTAGCAGACTCAAAAAGTTCGGCAACTTCTTCTTGCTGGTAAGCCACCTTGATACCGCGGCCACCGCCACCGAAAGCTGCCTTGATGGCAACCGGCAAGCCGTGAATCTTTACGAAATCTAAAACTTCCTGAGCGCCTTCAACCGGGTTGATGGTTCCAGGTGCAAGCGGGGCGCCAACCTTTTCAGCAACGTGACGTGCCGAAACCTTGTCGCCGAGGCGCTCAATTGCTTCTGGGCTTGGGCCAATCCAAATGATTCCGGCTTTAATTACTTCGCGAGCGAACTCGGCATTTTCAGCCAGGAATCCATAGCCAGGGTGAATGGCGTTGGCGCCAGACTCCTTGGCGATCTTCAAAATCTTGTCGATGACGAGGTAGGTCTCAGCCGAGGTGGTGCCATTTAGGGCATACGCTTCGTCGGCGACCTTTACGTGAAGGGCGTCACGGTCTTGGTCGGCGTAAACCGCCACCGAGCCGATGCCAGCATCCTTGGCAGCGCGCGCAATGCGCACAGCAATCTCGCCACGGTTGGCAATGAGTACCTTCGTAATCTTGCGTTCAGTCATGCAGACAAGCCTATTCGTTAGTGAAGGTTTTTAGCGGTTCCAAAAACTTGTGTATTCAACGCCCAGAACTCGGGCTAAGTCGCGCAGGGTAGGTAATGACAGGCCGATGACGGTGTGGGTGTCGCCTTCGATGCGTGAAATAAACGCACCTCCGAGGCTGTCCACGGTGAAAGCGCCGGCCACCTTCAGCGGCTCGCCGGTTGCCACGTAGGCGTCGATTTCGGCATCGGTGATGTCGGCAAAGTGCACGACAGTAGAAGAAGTCTTACCGGTGGCTGGCGGCATGGTTGCGCCAGTTCGGTTGTCGATCAGCCAGTGACCCGAGTGCAGGGTTCCCGAATTTCCGCGAAGTCGCTTCCAGCGGGCGGTGGCAACTTCTGGTTCGTGAGGCTTACCTAGGGTCTCGCCTTCGAATTCCAGCGCTGAGTCACAGCCGATGATGATTGCATTTTGAGCGTCTGGGTGAGCAACCACAGCTTCGGCTTTGGCCTTTGCTAAAAGTAGGACCAAGTCTTGCGATGAACCAATCAAACCCATGGCTTCGGCTCTGGCACCAACTGCTTCTTCATCGACTTCCGGAGAAATTGTGATGGGTTCAATGCCGCCCGCTCGAAGCAAAGATAGTCGTGCTGGAGAAGTTGATGCGAGAACGAGGCGAGTCACGCCTAGATTCTGGCACACTTGAGAGGTGAATAAGACTGAATCATGGGTAGGCCGTTCCTTCGAAGTAGATATTGAGAAGGTGGCTCACGGCGGAATCTTTGTGGCACGCCACGAGGGTCGCGTGGTGTTTGTCTCTCACGTGCTACCTGGTGAGAGGGTAAAGGTTCGAGTCTTTGAAGACGCCGGCAAGGGTTTTTGCCGTGCCGAGCCAATGGAAATCATCAAGTTCTCGCAGGACCGCGTAACTCACTTCTGGAAAGAAGCCGGAGTTGGCGGTGCTGGTGGAGCCGAGTTTGGTCACATCAAACTAGCTCGCCAGCGCGAACTCAAGGCCGACGTTCTTGAAGAGGCTCTGGATCGCTTTGCCGGTTTGAAGCAGCGCGTCGCAGTTGAGGCAGCTCCTGGCGACGACGAAAACAACGGTCTCGGTTACCGAACCCGTATTCAGCTGCACGTCGATGAACAGGGCTTTGTTGGTCCTTACCGCGAGCGCAGCCACGAGGTTGTGCGTGTTAAGTCTTTGCCTTTGGCCGTGGACGACATTCAGGAGATGGAGTTCCACCACAAGAATTACCAGAGCGTTGAAAAGATCGAAGTTATGGCTTCGAGCACCGGCCAGCTGCAGTGGCTCATCGACAAAAAACTTCAGGGCGACGAACGACTAATCGAACGTGCTGGCGGCCGAACTTTCCGAATCACTGGTGGCGGTTTCTGGCAGGTTCACAAGAAAGCACCAGACGTTCTAACCTCGGCTGTAAACGACTTCATTGAAAAGGCAGGCGTTCTAAAGCTTGGAGCCGACAACCTTGACCTCTACGGAGGTGTCGGATTGTTTACCGGAACCATTGCCGCCAAGTTCGGTGAATCGCTTCGCATGACCACTGTGGAATCGTTCAAGCAGGCAACTGCCGACGCCACGTTGAACCTAAAGGACCTACCAAACGTGAAGGCGGTTTGCGAACCGGTTGAACGCTTCCTTGCTCCTCACAAGGACGAAACTGGTGAGGCCACCGTAATTCTTGACCCTCCACGTTCTGGTGCTGGCGCAAAGGTGGTCGGTCAGCTTCTAAAGATTTCTCCAAAGCACATCGTCTATGTTGCCTGCGACCCAGTGGCACTGGCTCGTGACCTCAAGACTCTGCTCGAGCACTACGACCTTGCTGGCATTCGCGCCTTCGACCTCTTCCCGCACACTCACCACGTGGAAACGATTGCGAGCCTTATCCGCAAATGACCGAGATGCCCGCCCTATTTGAAGACACCGTGACTGTCAGCATCGTCGACGATCACGATGCCATTCGATTTGGCTTTGAGGCAATTTGTCAGCGCTTTAACTTCGAACTTTTGGCCCAGGCGCCAACGGTCACAGAATGTTTAGAAGCACTTGAAAATCGTGTTCCTCAAGTTGCGGTGTTGGATCTTTCCTTAGCGGACGGCTCAAGTGTCTTCGACAACGTTCGTGCTTTTGTTGAGCGCGACATCCAGGTTTTGGTTTTCTCGATTGGTGACAAGGCAAAAAGAAACCAGGACGCACTGTTGGCAGGAGCTGCCGCTCTGGTCACAAAGTCCGCAGGCTTGGAAAAGCTTGCCCAGACCATTTATTACGTGGCTCACGGTGTTCTCATTAATAACGTTCAAACCACTGCGGCCATCGACTCGGACGTGGAGTTCAAGGATGCAAAGCTTTCTCCAAGAGAACGAGAAGTACTGTCTCTTTACGCTTCTGGCTACACCCAGAAGCAAATCGCTTTTGAACTGAGCATTGCCCAGAGTACGGTAAAAGAGCACATCGACCGAGTTCGATTTAAATACGCCGACGTCGGTCGCCCAGTCACCGATAAAACCGACTTTCTCAAGCGAGCCATTGAAGACGGACTTGTCGACGACAGTGAGTAGTACGCGAAACCCTTCAACTTTTGCCAAGACGCGAATTGAGCGCGTTATTGGGCGAGTATTCTCGGTCGCCGCAACCAGCATGTCGGTCGCTCAAATTTTCTTGGTTGGTATTTCTCACTCCAAATTCGGTAATCCGCTGTACCTAGTGGTAACTCTTGGCTTAATCCTGCTGGCCCAGCTAGCGGCCCTCTACACGTTTTGGTTGGGCTCGGCAAACACTAGGGTCTATCTTTGGCACGGACTGGCCTACGTTATTGCCTTTATCGCCTATCCGTTTTCAGTTTCTGATGTTGAAAGTTTTCCGAGCGACTACCGCGCCTGGCTCTGGTGGTGGACTGGAACTGCAGCCATTGCCATGACCATGTATCTACCTAAGTGGTGGTCATTTCTTTACCTTGGCTTCATGCCAGTGAGTTATTTGTTCCTCAGACTTCAACCGATTGGTGGCGGGGTTGGCCTTGGCTCGGCGATCTTGGATGCTACCTATATCCTGCTCTACGCCCTGGCCATTCAAGCGTTGGTCGGAATGCTAAGAACTGCCGCGATTGAAGTTGATGCAAGCAATGATGCGGTTGCCGAAACTTCCGCAAGGCGAGCACAGTTGGACGCAACCGAACGTGAACGTCAGAAATTGGATGAGTTGGTTCACGATCAGGTGCTGAACACCTTAATTTTGGCTGCCAACGCGGATACCCCTGAGCGTCAGGAAATGGCTGCGGCGAGCGCTGCTGTTGCAGTGGAAAGGCTTCACGCAACGGCGACTGAGGACGTGAACGACCTTGAACAAATTTCGGTCGGGTCGTTCATTGATTCCTTGGCTCTTAGCCTGAGGCGTGGCAATACCGACGTTGAGATTTCGATTTCAAAAGAATTGGACTTTCAGCTACCTCTCGCAGTTGGCATAGCTCTCGCAGACGCTGCGGTTCAAGCGGTGACTAATTCGATTCAACATGCTGGTGCTAAAGCCACTCGGCAGGTTCACCTTAAATCTGACCGCCATGGTCTAAAGATCGTAGTGAAAGATGATGGAAAGGGTTTCTGGGAATCAAAAATCCCTAAGGACCGCCTTGGTATCCGAAATTCAATTCGGCGAAGGGCGGCTGCCGTAGGAGCCGATGTGCGAATTGCATCTTCACCTAGAAAAGGCGCGACCGTAATCTTGAAGTGGAGCCCAAATGCTTAAAGCCCCTCGGTGGTTACTCGCTTTGGTTTCGATTTCCTTTGGCTTCTATCACGCTTTGCTTGGAGCTCTTTCGTGGCGAAGTTATGAAGACGACTTGTCGCTCTGGTTCTCGCTGACCATCTTTGTTGGCGCATTTATTGTCGCAGTGATGGCAAGCCAGGGGCTCATCATCAGCACCTTTTACGGCTCCCTCGTGGCAATTGGCGCGGTTTCAACCGTAATTGTTGCAAATTTGGGTCTTGGCTCAACATTTTCTGACCCTTACGCAACTTGGTACGTGGGTGGAATGGGTGCGTTACTTGGGGTTTTGGCTGCTAGAGGTCAGGCGTCTCTAGCCTGGATGGCGGCAGCGCTAGTTACTTGGCAGGTTTACCTCAAGCTTGGTCTCTCGGGTCTTGCCGAGGTTGGCTTGGAGGGCATGTTCATCCTAATCGGAGCGGCTTCTGCAACTGCCTACGCGCTCAAACGTGCCGACGCCGAGGTGCTAGAACTGCAAGAGGCGGAGATGCTTGCCGAGTCATCAATCATTAGTTCCAAAGCAAGTTCCGACGAGAGGCGAAACCGACTCCAAAATGTCTTGCAACTCGCTTTGCCTTCGCTGAGCTTCATTGCTGCAAGCAAGGGCAATCTTGGCCAGGAGCAGAGAAGCAAACTTATTCAACTAGAGGCCAGCCTTCGCGATGACATCCGCGGACGTGCGCTACTGAACGAAGGAGTTCGTGAAGCGGCCGCAGCGGCTAGAGCCCGCGGGGTAGATGTCCTTATTCTCGACGAGGGCGGATTAAGTGAAGTGTCGGAGTCGCAACATTCCCACATTCTTGAAAAAGTTGTGAGCGCGTTGAATTCGGTGACCGTTGGCAAGGTTGTGATTCGTTCACCACGAGGCGAACAATGGCTCGTGACTGTGATGGCCACACGGCCAGGCACTAATGCCCCAGACCTTTGGCTTAAGTTTTAAAAAAAGAGAACCGGTGGATTTCTCCACCGGTTTCATCCCCCAACTTACCTAAGCAAGCCTCCCCAGAATCACGATCCCCTGTGTCGTTTTTGATTCCTTGACACAAGTATGACCGTGGAAGATGAGGACGCCTAACAAAACGGTGTCCTCACTTTAGGGGATAGACCGTTAGTCCAAACCTGGGCGGGTGCTGGCCGACCATTGCCCAAAACCGGGGGTTAGGCTGCCTCGAAGAATTGCGTTATTGCGACCCCAGCTGGAGCGAAACTGTTTGGGTGCACGGGCTTTGGCTGCCTCGGCATCGTTGATTGCAGCGTTTAGGACCGCAATCACTGTTGCTAGCTCGGCATCGGTAGGGTTCCCGCGCACTACCTTCAGCGCCGCTTGAACTTCTGCTTGTTCACTCATTACAGCGGAATGTTTCCGTGCTTCTTTGGCGGAATGCTTGCGCGCTTGGTGCGAAGTGCACGCAGCGACTTGATTACCTCAATGCGGGTAGCGGCTGGCTCGATGATGCCGTCGAGTTCACCACGTTCGGCAGCGAGGAAAGGGCTAGCCACGTTGTAGGTGTACTCGGCAGCAAGTTTTGCGCGCACGGCTGCAACATCTTGGCCAGACTCTTCAGCGGCCTTGATTTCGTTGCGGAACAAAATGTTCACCGCACCCTGACCACCCATAACCGCGATCTCGGCGGTTGGCCAAGCGAGGTTGATGTCGGCGCCGAGCTGCTTAGAGCCCATCACGATGTAGGCGCCACCGTAAGCCTTGCGGGTAATCACGGTTACCAGTGGCACGGTTGCTTCGGCGTAGGCGTAAAGCAACTTGGCACCACGACGAATAACTCCCGCCCATTCCTGGTCGGTGCCAGGTAGGTAACCGGGTACGTCGACGAGAGTCAGGATAGGAATCGAGAAGGCGTCGCAGAATCGAACAAAGCGGGCAGCCTTTTCACCGGCCTCAATGTTTAGAGTTCCGGCCATCTGTGAAGGCTGGTTGGCGACGATACCAACGCTGCGGCCATCGACTCGGGCGAACCCGATCAGGATGTTCGGAGCGAACAGCGGCTGAACCTCTAGGAATTCATTCCCATCGACAATCGACTCAATGATTTCCTGCATGTTGTAAGGCTGGTTAGGTGAGTCAGGGATGACCACGTCGAGAGCGCGGTCGGCTTCGGTGATTTCTAGCTCGCCAGCGCCGTCGTAGACCACGGTCTCACTGAGGTTGTTCTCAGGAAGGTAGCTAAGAAGATTGCGGCAGTAGTCAATTGCGTCTTCTTCATCGGACGCTAGATAGTGAGCTACACCAGAAGTCTTGTTGTGAGTTAGCGCGCCACCAAGTTCTTCCATGCCAACGTCTTCGCCGGTCACGGTCTTGATTACGTCTGGGCCGGTTACGAACATGTTCGACGTTTTGTCGACCATGATCACGAAGTCGGTCAGGGCAGGAGAGTAAACGGCTCCACCAGCTGCCGGACCCATGATTAGTGAAATCTGAGGGATTACACCAGAAGCCATGGTGTTGCGCTTAAAGATTTCGCCGTACTTACCGAGAGCGATAACACCCTCTTGGATGCGAGCGCCGCCCGAGTCCAAAATTCCGATCAGGGGAACACCGGTCGCGATGGCTAGGTCCATCACCTTGATGATCTTGTTTCCGGCAGCCTCACCGAGTGAACCACCGAAGATGGTGAAGTCTTGAGAGAACAGGGCAACTTGGCGACCCTGAATGGTGCCAACGCCGGTAACCACGGCATCGCCGTAAGGTCGGTTCTTCTCCATGCCGAATGCGGTTGAGCGGTGGCGAACGAACTCGTCTAGTTCAACGAATGAACCCGGGTCCAGCAGCATCTCAATGCGCTCGCGGGCGGTCTTCTTACCCTTAGCGTGCTGCTTCTCGATTGCGGCGTCGCCACTGGCGTGAACCGCCTGGTGGTAGCGCTCGCGCAAATCGGCAAGTTTCCCCGCGGTGGTTGAATAGTCTGGCTTGTCGGCAGTCATGAAAGCAACGATACAACCTGTAACGCTGATTACGATTGTGGGAATGGACTTTTTCAAAAGCGCGCAGGCGGTAAATCGCTTCGAATATGTAGACCAAACCGGCTCAACCAACACCGATTTGGTGGCTGCCGCTGCAGCCGATCCGAGCCAATATCCACACCTCAGCGTTTTGGTGGCTGGTTCTCAAACTGCCGGTAGAGGTCGCACCGGCCGCGCCTGGGTTTCTCCAGCTGGCAAATCACTCTCGATTTCGGTTTTGGTTCGCCCGGAAGGTTGGGCGACTGAAAATTTTGGTTGGCTTCCGCTGGTAGCCGGTGTGGCCATGCGTCGCGCGGTTCAGGCAGCTCTACCCCACAAGAGTGTTGGTTTGAAGTGGCCTAACGATGTGCAGGTCGAAGGGCTAAAAATTTCCGGAATCCTGAGTGAGCTTTTGCCAGGCGCAACCGGTGTCGTGGTCGGTGCTGGGGTGAATCTAACGCTCGAAAAGGATGAGCTTCCAATAGAAGCTGCCACATCGCTAAAACTTGAAGGCTCAGAAATTTCGCCAGATGACTTTCTGGTCAGCTATTTGAGCGAGCTCGCCGCGTTGGTTCAAAACTTCGACGACGTGCCGGCAATGGTTCGAGCCGAGTGTTCGACAATCGGTCAAACGGTTCGAGCCATTTTCCCAGACGGCTCAGAGCGGATCGGTTTGGCTTCAGGAATCGATGACTTGGGTCGGTTACTCATTTCCGCGCCCGGTGAGAACCAACTTTTGGCTGTGTCGGCCGCCGACATTCAACACCTGCGACACAATTAGTTGATGCTTCACTACGCGCGCTTTCGACCAAGGCTCACCAAACTCACCATGGCTTGGGTTTGGCTTGGGCTAACCTGTGCCGGAATAAGCTACGCCTCAACTTTCAAACTTGGCGATTGGCTAACCTACACAATTTGGGTCACGGCCGCCGTTGTGATTTTCATTCTCTTCTTCCTTCCCGCTTTGCGATATTCGGCTACCTATTTCGACGTTCATGCCGGTGGGCTCTCACTTCGTCTGGGTTTGGGTTCGTCTAAGCGAGTTGAAGTTGAATGGGCTTCGATTTCAAGCATTTCGTCAACCGCGCTCAAAGGAATTTCGATTCGCACCAAAGAAGAAAACGAATACCTCCTTCGCGGCTACGCCAACCAGAAAGCAATCGTGGCCGAACTGAACCGCGTGCGTGGGGGAAAATAGTCTTATGAAGTTTAGGGTAGGCGTAATCGGTGGTGGGCAGTTGGCTCGCATGATGATTGAACCGGCGCTGGCCATGGGGCTTGAAATCAAAGTTTTTGCAGAGAACGAAGGTTCATCGGCAGCACTGGCAACCACCCAGGTTGGCGACTACACGAAGGTTTCCGAAGTTCGCGAGTTCGCAAAGACGGTGGACGTAATCACCTTCGATCACGAACACGTTCCGTTGACTGTGCTTGAAGCTTTGGAGGCTGAAGGTATTTCGGTTCAACCACCGTCGAAGGCGTTGAAGTTTGCACAGAACAAATTGCACATGCGCACTCGCCTCACCGAGCTGGGTCTTCCAATGCCGGCCTGGGCTGAGATTAAAACCGCCGACCAACTCGAAGAATTCATTTCTGCCAATGGCGGGGTAGCAATTTTGAAAACTCCAATCGGCGGCTATGACGGCAAGGGCGTAGCGGTCGTTCGTAGCGCCTCAGACGCAGCCGAGTGGCTTGCCAACATTTCAGATTTTGGCGGAAGCTTGCTCGCCGAACAAAAAGTTGATTTCGTTCGCGAACTTGCCCAATTGGTGGCCCGAAGGCCAAACGGTGAAATTGCCCACTGGCCTTTGGTTCAAACCGTTCAGCGCGATGGCGTATGTGCGGAAGTTTTGGTGCCGGCGCCAAAGGCTTCAGACGACGACTTGGCTCGTGCGGCAAAAATTGCCGAGACTGTCGCGAGTGGGCTTGGAGTGACCGGAGTGTTGGCGGTCGAGATGTTTGAGACGGCCGACGGCCAGTTCTTCATTAACGAGTTAGCCATGCGCCCACACAACTCCGGCCACTTCAGCATTGAAGGTTCGGTCACCAGCCAATTTGAGCAGCACCTGCGTGCGGTGTTGGACCTGCCACTGGGAAGCACAGCATCGGTCTCCGCGCACTCCGTCATGGTGAATTTGCTCGGAGTCGACGACGCCAACGATTTTGTGAACACCTATCCGCGGGCACTAGCTGCGCATCCTTCAGCCAAATTTCACACCTACGGGAAGGCCGCTCGCAAGGGTCGCAAAATGGGCCACATCACGGTGATTGGCGATGATTCCATAGCAGTTCTGGCGGAGGCTAGGGCCGCCGCTAGCGTGTGCCTACAGGGCTAGAAACCCTTGCGCGCCTAGACTTTTCCCATGAGCACTCCAGTTGTAGGCGTAGTAATGGGTTCGGATTCCGATTGGTCGGTAATGTCCGATGCAGCCCAAGCGCTAAAAGAATTTGGCATCGACTTTGAGGTCGAAGTGCTTTCGGCTCACCGAACCCCAGAACGCATGATCGAGTGGGGTAAAGCCGCTGCTGGTCGAGGACTCAAAGTGATCATCGCCGGCGCTGGAGGAGCAGCTCACCTTCCGGGAATGCTTGCCTCGGTCACAACTCTTCCCGTAGTTGGTGTTCCAGTTGCCCTGGCCAAGCTGGATGGCATGGACTCGCTACTTTCCATCGTGCAAATGCCGGCCGGAATTCCAGTGGCAACCGTTTCTATCAACGGGGCTCGTAACGCAGGAATTTTGGCTGCTCGAATTATCGGCACGACCGACACCGCACTAGCTACGAAACTTGAAGCCTTCACCGAGTCGCTCAAAGTGGCTGTAGCTGAGAAGAACGAGAAACTAAAATCTCAAATCTAGGACAACGCCGCAGCCCGTTTCGCGATCTAGAACGAGCCGATTCCAACCAGATGCGCAAGCGCGCCTGGTGGTTGCTCGCACTTAGCGCAATCTTCCCTGGAACCGCGCAACTGGTAGGCGGCAATCGCAAGCTCGGCAGTTTCGCGCTGCGCTTCACGCTGGTTAACGTGGCGCTCCTGCTGATTGCCGGATTGTTGCTGCTGGTCAATAAGTCTTGGTTGGTCGGTCTGGTCACAGTTCCCTTTATCACCACTGTGCTGGGCTGGTATCTCTGGTTCTTTGGCGCCTTGTTTGCGCTTCTCATCTTTGACGCACTTAGATTGGCGCAACTCGGCCGCGTCGACGGCCGTCCGCGTCTGGTTCTTTTGATTTCGTTCCTGTTGGTTGGTGTGCTCGGCACCGGTTCCATCGTCTATGCCGGAACCATCAGCAACTCGAGTGCCTCGGCAATTGGTTCCATCTTCAACCAGGGTGGCGGCACCCAGCCGGTCGATGGTCGTTACAACATTTTGGTCTTGGGTTCCGATGCCGGCCGCGACCGCTTCGGAATTCGTCCGGACTCAATCTCGGTTTTCAGTGTCAGTGCCGAAACCGGCCGCGTAGCCGTGATTGGTATTCCGCGTGGTCTTGAGCATGTTCCGTTCAGCGCCGACTCCCCACTTTGGAAGGTCTACCCAAATGGTTGGGATTGCCTAAATGAGTGTTTGATCAACGCCATTTACAAGAACGTGACCGACAAACATTCAGATCTTTACCCAGACGCCGAGAAGCACGGTTCAACTGCCGGTGTTGAGGCCACCAAGGACGCCGTGGAGGGCGTGACCGGGCTGAAAATCACCAGCTACGTGATGATCGAAATGCACGCGGTCAGCAAGCTGATCGATGCCCTAGGTGGCGTCACCATCGACGTAAAGCAGCGTTTGCCAATTGGCGGACAGGCCGATGACGGTTCCGATGCCAAGGCATGGATTGAGCCGGGCAAGCAGAGCATGAACGGTTACACCGCTCTTTGGTACGCCCGTTCACGCCACACCACCTCAGATTTCGACCGCATGCGTCGCCAGAAAGAAGTTGAGCAGGCCGTTCTCAAGCAAATGAACCCAGCCACCATCTTCACTCGCTTCCAAGAAATTGCTTCGGCAGGAGCCAGCCTGGTAAAAACCGACATCCCGAAAGATATGCTCTCCACCTATTTGGACCTCGCGAACAAGGTGAAGAAGCACGGCATGAAGGTGCTCGATCTAGTTCCGGAAAACGGCTATCACCCAGGGCGTCCGGATTATGCAAAAATCAAAGCCGATGTCGCCAAAATCATCGCTAAAAACAAGTAACAACTAAACTTCTTGAAGAACCAAACGACACGAGCGGAGCGCACGAGCATGAGTACTGAAGAGTACGCACTCGAGAACGGGTTGAAGAAGGTAGGCGCCCGTCCGCCGCTACTTCAATACGTAAAAGACGCTTTTAAGCGAGTCGATTTTGCCTACACCTTGGCCAGTTACACACTCGAAGCTGGAAACGCGAAGAGTCGTTTGGGTAGTTGGTGGAACGTGCTTCTTCCAACCATCCAGGCTGGAACCTATGGCCTAATTTTCGGTCTGATCCTGGGCCAAAACAAACCAGATAACTTCCTACCGTTTTTGTTTACCGGCGTATTTTTGTTCAGCTATATTTCTGGCTCATTCAGCCTCGGTGCCGGAGCCATCATCTCCAACAACGGTTTGGTAAAGAGCCTCTCATTCCCACGCGTTCTTTTGCCGCTCTCGATTGTGATGTCGCAGACCCTCACCCTTTTCCCACAACTTTTGGTGCTTGCGGTCATTCTGATTGGCGTCCAGCACACCATTAGCTTCAGCTGGCTTCTGCTAATTCCACTGATCGCCTTGTTGTTCATTTTCAACTTTGGTTTGGCAATGATCATGGCCCGAATCACGGTTCACGTTCGCGACCTAAACAAGTTAGTTCCGTTCATCTCGCGAATCTTGTTTTATGTCTCCGGCGTTTTCTTCTCGGTTGAAAAGATTTTCACCTCGGACAGTATTTTTTCCCAGCTAATTAAGTTGAACCCAATTTTTGACTTCCTTAACCTGGCTCGCAGTTTCCTCGTTGAGGGTTATCCGCAGCACCCGGAAGAGTGGATCACCGTATCCATTTGGTCGTTTGGTATTGCCATCGTCGGTTTGATTTTCTTCTGGAGTGCGGAGGAGCGCTATGGCCGCGACGACTAAGACCAAACAGGAAACCCGTGTTCCGGTCGTTGTAATCGACAACGCTGAAATCACCTACAAGGTTTTCGCATCTGGGCGACGCGCTACCCGCGGTAACTCGGGTGGAGGTCTTCTTTCCAAGAAGATGAAGCTTCAGGAAGTTCATGCCGTAAAGGGTGTTTCGTTCACCGTTTACGAGGGTGAATCAATCGGAATCATTGGAAGCAACGGTTCTGGAAAATCTTCTCTGATGAGCGCACTAGCCGGACTTACCCCGCTAACCGGTGGTGCCATTTTTGCTAACGCTCGCCCAAACCTGCTCGGGGTTGGTGGCCTTCTACTTCCAAACCTTTCCGGTGAAAAGAACATTCTGCTAGGTGGCTTGGCAATGGGCTTCACCAAGAAGGAAATCGCTGCCAAGGTAGACGAAATTACCGAATTCGCTGGTCTTCAAGAGTTCGTTGGCTTACCAATGCGCACTTACTCTCAAGGAATGTCGGCACGTCTTCGCTTTGCAATTGCAGCTTCGAAAGACCACGACATCCTGATCATCGACGAAGCACTTGCAGTTGGTGACCAAGAGTTCCGCAACCGCTCGGAAGCACGTATGCGCGAAATGCGTGAAAACGCCGGAACCGTGTTCCTGGTATCTCACAGCATGAAGTCGATCATCGACACCTGCACGCGCGTGATCTGGATCGAAAAAGGTGAACTGCG
>CANGEU010000002.1 GCA_947452985.1 Micrococcales bacterium | reverse complement strand
TGGTGCACCTATCGTGCTTGGTGATGAACCAGGCGTATTCTCGAAGTAATGACTTCCATCGACCAAAAACTCACCGAATTGGGTGCTGAATTTGGCGAACTCGGCGTGAAGGACCGATTGACTCTCCTTCTCGAAATTGCCGGCGAACTACCCCTTCTGCCAGCGCGTTACTTTGATCACCCAGATCTGCTAGAACGAGTTGAGGAGTGCCAGTCCCCCGTTTTTCTTTTTGTAGAAGTAAATGACGGCGTTGTAAACATATTCCTGACAGCGCCAGAGGAAGCCCCGACGACCCGTGGATTTGCTAGCATCCTTCACCAGCTGCTTGATGGACACACGGTCGACGAGGTTCTGCATGGCCCCGAGGACATCCCGGACCGCTTGCACCTAAAAGAGGCTGTATCGCTCCTTCGCATTAATGGGCTTAGAGGCATGTTGAACCGAATCAAGCGTCAGGTTGCCGAAAAGGCCTAATGCAAGATTGGTTCGATTCTTACTCCGACGTCCTGGGTGTTCGATTGAACATGATTGTCGGAGCGAATGGCGAATTCGTTGATGAAACCGGGTCGAGTCGAGGGATTTCAAACGAGCTTGATCGCAAACTAATCGGCCAACTTAGGCGACGCTCCGACGTAGTTGTAACTGGCGGAAACACAGCTCGGAATGAAATGTATCGAGTGCCTTCGCACTGCTCACTCGCGGTAATTTCTAATTCTTTCGAGCTCAATGACGAGCGCTATATTCGGCTAGCAGATCCAGCCACGGCAATCGAAACTCTGCGGAATCAGGGTTTCGAGCGCATTCTTCTGGAAACCGGCCCCACGCTCTCAAGGTTTTTCTTGGAAACCAACCAAGTCGACGAGTTTTGTCTAACTGTTGCTGGCGGTGACCCTGCCGTAGCTGCACGAGCGGTTGCGTCGTTCAATGCCTCATTACACCTCATTGACGCCGAAACCATTGATGGCACACTATTCACCCGATGGCGGCGTGGCAACGAATAGCGGCCAAGGTTTCGCAATATTGTTGAAAAGTGCTTGAACTTGAAATCGATGCGAGCGCTAATGCAGATTTTCGCTTAGCGGCTAATTCTTTGGCGCGCGCCAACATTCGCAGCGAGGTCATCGTCGATCAAATCGATGCTCCATCAAATCTCTCGAGGCATGCCATCGCTTTCGCTTGCGACGTCAAAGCCGTAGAAGGTGATTCGTCGGTGTTCCGAGGAACTGGCCGGTTCATCCTCCTTTGGGACGACGCCCCACAGGAATCTTGGACAAATAATTACCGCATCATCCTTTATGCGAAGTCTCCCCTAGAAACTGATATTGGATTCGATGACGACTCGGCTGAAATAGCTTGGGCCTGGTTAATGACTTCACTCGAGCAGCATGGCGCCGGCGTTGAAGTAGCTGGAGGAACCACGACCCGAGTTCTCTCCGTAGGTCACGGCACACTCGCAGCACAGTCACACCATGCCGAATTGGAACTTCGCGCAAGTTGGTGTCCATCAAGCGATGAACTTACCGGTCACCTTGAAGCTTGGATTGACCTGATTTGTATGATGAGCGGGCTTTCGCTGCATGGCGAAGGGGTTACCTCAATTGACCGTCGAAACTAACGACGAACCACCGGTAGAACTTCCGCTTCGCGCTGTATCAGTTGCACCGGTTTATTACGTTGACAGCGAAGATGAACTACTCGGTGTCATCGAAAACCTAAAGCAGGGCTCCGGACACTTGGGAATCGACGCCGAACGAGCCAGCGGCTTTAAATACAGCTCGCGGGCCTATCTGATTCAAGTTCACCGAACCGGCTCGGATGTTTTCCTAATCGATCCAATCCCTCTTTCGAGTAGCCCTGTGTGGACAGAATTTGCCACCCTATGCAACTCTGTGCCATGGATCTTGCATGCAGCTACACAGGACTTGGCGTGCTTGAGCGAAGTTGGTTTGATTCCAAACGAACTAATTGATACCGAACTTGGTTCCAGGTTGCTTGGGTTGCCCAGAGTGGGCTTAGGTGCGGCCTGTGAACAGCTGTTGGGCTTTCGGCTAGCTAAGGAGCACTCTGCGGCGGATTGGTCGATTAGGCCTTTTCCTAACGCCTGGCTGAACTATGCCGCCCTCGATGTCGACGTCTTACCAGACCTGGCTAGGGTTCTCATGGAACAACTGGAAATCGCTGGCAAAACTGAAATTGCTTTGCAGGAGTTCAAGCACCTACTTTCCTTCAAGCCCAAACCTCAAGATCCAAACCGTTGGCGCTCAATGACTGGTCTACATGATGTAAAAGATGCCCAAAAGTTGGCGATTGCCAAGGAGCTGTGGTTTGCTCGCGACGAGCTAGCTCAGAAATTGGATGTCTCCCCTGGTCGGCTGGTTCCAGACTCTTCGATCGTTTCACTAGTTAAATCCAAGGTCAGCTCGCGTTCAGAACTGGCCTCACTTTCAAGCTTCAACGGCCGCGCTTCGCGTACTTATTTAGACACCTGGTGGGAAGCTTTTTCAAAAGGGTTGAACGCGCGTGAGTTGCCACCGTTGAAAATTACGCACACCGGAATCCCAAACCACCGCAACTGGGCAAACCGTTATCCAGAGGCTGACACTCGCTTGCAGGTGCTCAAGCCAGTTATGAGCGAACTTGCCTTAGAGCTTGAGATTCCAGGGGAAAATATTTTGCAACCAGATCTAATGCGCCGAATTGCCTGGGAGCCTGGGCAAGAAATTGCCGCACAGCTCTTGGAGTTGGGTGCCCGAAAGTGGCAGGTTGAAACGGTAGCCTCTAAATTTACTGACGCTCTTGAAGCTCTGAATCAGTAATCTCAGTTACCTTTTTGGCGTGAGGAACCTTTGCTCCTAAGACTTGAGCAACAATGTCGTGAGTAATCTGCTTGGCTGTAAGACCCACTCGCTCCAAAATTTCATCGCGCGAAGCATGTTCTAGGAATTCATCCGGCAGGCCGATCTCATTCAAAGCGGTATCGATCTGAGCAGTTCGCATGTCCTGGCGAATTCTGGTGCCAATACCGCCAACCTTTACGCCGTCTTCGATGGTAACCACTAAACGGTGTGCCTCGGCTTCGGAAAGAACGGTCTTTGGAACCGGAACAACCCAACGAGGATCGATAACTGTGCAGCCAATACCCTGAGCCTTCAAAAGCTCTGCGGTCTGCATTGCAATGGTGGCCATTGAGCCGATTGCAACGATCAGGACGTCCTTGGCCGGAGAGCGATAGAGATAGTCGACGCCATCTTCAGACCGATGTAGCGATTCGATGCTGGTCGTAGCCACGCCCTTGGGGAATCGGATCACAGTTGGCGCATCTGATACTGAAATTGCCTCATGCAGCTCTTCCCGAAGGCGCTCGGCGTCTCGTGGTGCCGCGATACGGATGGTCGGAACTATTTGCAGAACCGATAGGTCCCACATGCCGTGGTGGCTTGCACCATCTGGGCCGGTCACACCAGCTCGATCTAGGACGAATGTGACGCCAGCCTTGTGTAGGGCTACATCCATCAGAACCTGATCAAAAGCACGGTTAATGAAGGTCGCGTAAACAGCGACGACGGGGTGCAGGCCACCGAACGCCATACCAGCAGCGGAAGTCACCGCGTGCTGTTCAGCGATTCCAACATCGAAAACGCGGTCAGGATATTTGCTAGCCATCGCATCCAGACCAACCGGAATTGTCATGGCTCCGCTGATTCCAACAACATCCTTGCGAACGTCCGCAATGGCAACCATTTCATCGCGGAAAACGTTGGTCCAAGAAACTCCGCCGGAAACCTCAAGTGATTCACCGGTACTAGGGTCGATTTTCCCAACCGCGTGGAATTGGTCATCCTCATTCAACATTGCTGGGTCGTAGCCCTTGCCCTTTTGGGTCATGACGTGCACAATCACCGGGCTGGAGTAGTTCTTGGCCTGCTTCAAAGCATGTTCAACTGCCAAAATGTCGTGACCATCGATTGGACCGATGTACTTGATGTCGAGGTTTGGGAACATGCTTTGCGGTGCCATGGTCTCCAAAGCGCTACGACCGGCCCCACGGGCTGCGTTGAAGACCAAACGGCCTAGAGTTCCAAACGAGTAAAAGACTCGCTTGCTGAGTCGATACATGCGCTTATAGCGTCGGTCGGTGCGAATGTTGGTCAGGTGCTTCGCTAAGCCACCAATTGTTGGTGCATAGGAACGGCCGTTGTCGTTGACGACAATGATTAACTTGCGGTCATTTTCATGCGTGATATTGTTTAGAGCTTCCCAGGTCATGCCGCCGGTTAATGCGCCATCGCCAAGCAACGCAATAACGTAGCGGTCATCCTGCCCCGAAATCTTGAACGCTTTGGCAATCCCGTCAGCCCAGGAAAGCGAACTGGATGCGTGAGAACTTTCCACGACATCGTGCACAGACTCGGAACGCTGTGGGTAACCCGCAATTCCGCCCTTACGTCGCAGCGAACTTAGATCACGACGACCGGTAAGTAACTTATGAACATATGACTGATGACCCGTGTCAAAAATTATTGGGTCTTTCGGAGAGTCAAATACTCGGTGAATTGCAACCGTAGTCTCAACCACGCCAAGATTTGGGCCTAAGTGTCCACCGGTTTTCGCGACCGATTGAACTAGGTGCTCTCTAATTTCCGCGCAAAGTTCAGGAAGCTGGGTGTCGCTAAGCGCATCGAGGTCCCTAGGACCATTGATGTTCTCGAGAATACCCATAGCGGTAATAACCTACACAGTGGCGGTTTTATGCCACCAACGAGCGAAGAACAAACTGAAGGATTCCGCCATTACGGTAGTAGTCGGCTTCGCCCGGGGTATCAATTCGCACCACCGCGTCGAAGACGATTTCGGCCTTGCCAGCTGGCGAGTGAGCCGAAGGTTTTGCAGTAACTTTCAAGGTCTTCGGAGTGGTTCCGTTGTTCAGCTCGGTGATGCCTTCGATCGAGTAGATCTCGGTACCATCAAGTCCAAGGCTGGCCGCTGTCTGACCCGTTGGGTACTGAAGCGGAACTACACCCATACCAATCAGGTTGCTGCGGTGGATGCGCTCGAAGCTTTCAGCTATTACGGCCTTGACGCCTAGCAAGCTGGTTCCCTTGGCAGCCCAGTCGCGTGACGAACCAGTTCCGTACTCTTTACCTCCCAAGACGACCAGCGGAGTTCCCTCAGCGCGGTAGTTTTCGGCAGCATCGAAAATGAAGCTCTGCGGCGCATCTGCCTGGGTGAAGTCGCGGGTGTAGCCACCCTCAACACCATCGAGAAGCAGGTTCTTTAGACGAATGTTCGCAAAGGTTCCACGAATCATGACTTCGTGGTTACCGCGACGCGAGCCATAGCTGTTGAAATCGGCACGAGCCACTCCAAGCGAGGTTAGGTACTTACCAGCTGGTGAGTCTGCCTTGATTGAACTGGCAGGGCTGATGTGATCGGTAGTCACCGAGTCTCCCAATAAAGCAAGAACGCGTGCGTTCTCGATGTCCTTGACTGGGTCTGGGGTCATGGTCATGCCGTCGAAGTATGGAGCCTTCTGAACGTAGGTTGACTTGGCGTCCCAGGCAAAGGTTGCACCGGTAGGAGTTGGAAGACCCTTCCAGCGAGCGTCACCCTCGAATACACTTCCGTACTGGTTCTTAAACATCGACGAGTTGATCGATGAGTCAATCGTCTGCTGAACTTCCTCAGCTGATGGCCAAATGTCTTTCAAGAAGACGTCATTGCCGTCTTTATCCTGGCCAAGTGAGTCTGACTCGAAGTCGAAGTTCATGGTTCCAGCCAATGCATAAGCAATTACTAGCGGTGGTGAAGCAAGATAGTTCATCTTCACGTCAGGGCTAATGCGGCCTTCAAAGTTACGGTTACCAGAAAGAACTGCGGTAACGGCTAGGTCGTTGGTCTGAATCGACGACGAAATGTGCTCGTCGAGAGGGCCAGAGTTTCCGATACAGGTTGCACAGCCATAACCAACCAGGTTGAAGCCAAGTGCATCAAGGTCATCGGTTAGTCCAGCCTTCTCGTAGTAGTCGGTGACCACTTTTGAGCCTGGTGCCAGCGAAGTTTTTACCCAAGGCTTGGCCTTTAGGCCCTTGGCAACTGCGTTGCGAGCCACCAAACCTGCAGCCAACATGACCGAAGGGTTAGAGGTGTTAGTGCAAGAAGTGATCGAAGCGATGGTCACATAACCGTTGTCGATCGTGTAGTCCTTGCCTTCAACAGCACTTGGCTTTGAAACCTGATTGGTGTAGCTAGGAAGAACCTCGTTGAAAGCAGACTTTGCCTTGGCAAGCTCGATGCGGTCCTGAGGTCGCTTCGGACCTGCAATCGAGGTTTTCACAGTGCTTAGGTCAAGCTCTAGGTACTCACTGTAAACAGGCTCAATACTTGGGTCGTGCCATAGGCCCTGGGCCTTGGTGTAGGCCTCAACAAGGGCAACTTCTTCATCACTGCGGCCGGTGATGCGCAGGTAGTCGAGGGTGACTTCGTCGATTGGGAAGATGGCAACGGTGGAACCGAACTCTGGGCTCATGTTTCCAATGGTTGCGCGGTTAGCTAGTGGAACTGAAGACACACCTGCACCGTAGAACTCGACAAACTTGCCAACCACTCCGTGCTTGCGAAGCTGTTCGGTAATGGTTAGCACCACGTCGGTAGCGGTAACACCGGTTGGAATTGAACCGGTCAGCTTGAATCCGACCACGCGAGGAATCAGCATCGAAACAGGCTGGCCAAGCATTGCAGCCTCGGCTTCAATTCCACCAACACCCCAACCAAGTACTCCAAGACCGTTGACCATTGTGGTGTGAGAGTCGGTTCCAACACAACTGTCTGGGTAAGCCTGAAGTTCGCCATTTACGTCGCGAGCCATCACGGTGCGAGCCAAGTATTCGATGTTTACCTGGTGGACGATTCCGGTGCCAGGAGGAACAACCTTGAAGTTGTCGAATGCGGTCTGACCCCAGCGAAGGAACTGGTAGCGCTCACCATTGCGCTGGTATTCAAGTTCAACATTCTTTTCGAACGCTTCAGGCGAACCAGCGACGTCGATGATTACCGAGTGATCGATTACCATTTCGGCTGGAGCGAGAGGATTGATTTTCTTTGGGTCTCCCCCAAGAGCCGAAACTGCCTCGCGCATGGTTGCAAGGTCGACGATACAAGGAACGCCGGTGAAATCTTGCATGATTACTCGGGCCGGAGTGAACTGGATTTCGGTGTCTGGTTCAGCAGCTGGGTCCCAGCTAGCCAAGGCCTTGATCTGCTCGGCAGTGACGTTAGCGCCATCTTCGGTGCGAAGAAGATTCTCGAGAAGAATCTTGAGGCTATAAGGGAGCTTCGGAGCGTCCAATTTATCTAGTCGGAAGTATCGATATTCTTTGTCGCCAACTTTGAGCTTGTCGGCAGCCTGAAAACTATTTACCTTGGACATACTTACTCCTACTAAAACAACCCTGTCAGGATAAAAACTACCATTACTTGGCCTTCGAGAGGCTACCTCTAGCCATCAACCAACTAAACCAAACTACAAGAGCATAAAACGGTGTACCCAAGACTAACTTGGCAACACCAAGGGCCGGCACCTGATTGGTTAGGTAAAGCGGAACTTCAATCAGTAAACGAGTCAAGAACATTGCGCACCACATCACCGTAATCCAGAAATAGCGCTTGTAAATCGCTCGATCTGTTTTCCAAGCCTTGGCGTTGGAACTCAAGAAACTAAGCGCAATTGCGGCCAGCGGCTTACGAAATAACAATGAAATTGCGAACGCCAATGCGTAGGCAACGTTAGTAAGCAGACCGGGAACGAAATAGTCAGCTGCATGGGTGTTGGAAAGCCCATCACGCAGAGGCAAATAGATCGAAATACCAAGGCCGACCAATCCCGCAAAAACTTGCGTTAGTGGTCTCTTGCGGACAATTTGCAAAATAGCGAACACCAGGGCTACAGAGCCGGCGACTCCAGCAGCCAGCAAAACATTAAAGGTTAAAGAAAAAATGGTCACGTAGATGGTGCCAGGTACCAGTGATTCCAAGATCCCGAGCGGGCCTCCCAGAGTTGCCAATAAGTCTTTAGAAGTTTCTTTCGACTTGGTTTCGAAGCTCAACTAAATCCCAAACTTTGGTGGAACGAAATTTCCGTCTGGAACTTTCAATGGCAACGGTTCACGAGGTGGTAGCGGTGAGTTCCCACGCTCAACCACCAGCGACCGGAATATGTCTTCCATGTTTAGTGCGGCATTCGCGTCGGTTAGAGCAGGTCCGGTGATGGCACCTCGAAGGAACCATCGAGGACCATCGAAGCCGATGAATCGAACCTCACGCTTTGAATCATCAGCAAAGATTACGGCATCTAGTTGTTTACCTAATCCACCGCTGGTCTCAACCACGGAACCGCCACTGGCTGTGATGGTTTCAATTAGTTGAGAATAAATCTCTGGCCATAACTCTTCACTCTTTGCGGCAGAAAAAACCGACACTTGAAGAACCGACCCCTGGTGTTCAAAACTGATAGCAAGGATGGCATTTGTAGCCTCATCAACCTCAACGCGAACTGAAACACCTTCAATAGTTGGCATGAGAATGCTGCCAAAAGATAAGTAACCGAGTGTTGAAGTGAGTTCCGAAGAATCGTGCGGACCGGTCAGGTCGGTTGATGTGACGTCAAACATTACTTAACTCCGGTTGAGCCGAAGCCCGCGTCCCCTCGATGAGATTCGGGGAGGGTTTCAACTTGAATGAACTGGGCTTTCGCGAATTCCTGAATTACAAGCTGCGCGATGCGATCCAAACGGGCTACCGGAAAATCAACGTCGGTGCTGTTATAGAGCGTGACCATCAACTCTCCGCGGTAACCGGCGTCGATAGTACCTGGCGTGTTAAGAACGGTAATTCCATGTTTTGCTGCCAGACCCGACCGCGGATGAACCAGTCCTACGTAGCCTTCAGGAAGTGCGATGGAAACACCGGTTTTTACCAATACGCGACCTCTAGCTGGCACTACGGCGGCTTCAGAGGCGCGCAAATCGCAACCAGCGTCACCCGGTTGGGCATAAGCGGGCATTAGCTCTGGTTCGGCAACAATTAGCACTGGTACTGATTCGTTCATGGTTAGAGCGTAGTCTAAATCCGTGATTGTTTTCCGAGAACGAGTGTTGCCAAGCATCCCAAATTTGGTGCTTCCGTTATTGCTTTTTCCGAGCGTATTTGCCGTGATGTTGCCAATCGATGCTCCCCTAGCGTTGCCGGTTTCACTAATCGTTACCCTGGCGTTTGTCGCCGTAATCTTCGCCTCTTCGCCGACCATCACTCTCACGGGCGACTCACTTACTGCGCGAGGCGCGACCATTGAGTTGAAGAATCTTGGATCCACAACTGTGATCCCTAAAAATGAACTTTTTGCTGCATTGGGGCCAGATTTAGACGCGAGAGCATGGCTTGCGATTCAGGCAAGTGTCAAGGGGCTAGTGAAAATACCGGTTATCGACCCTAAGGATCCGACACCGTACTGGCTGGTAAGTACTAGAAACCCAGAGAAACTAGCGGCACTACTGAATCAGTAGTTAGTCTGCGCACTCGGTGCAGAATGGTCCTTCGATTCCGGACTTCTTCTTCTTGACTTTAGACATCTGCGAACGGTGCTTCACTATAAAGCAATCCATACAGGTAAATTCATCGGTCTGCGGTGGAATCACCACTACCTCGGTCAGTTCGTCTTGCTTATCCGAGTCAATGATTTCGCCGTGGTGTTCAACCTCATCAAGGTCAGAGCTGACCGAAGACTTTTCAGGAAGACGATCCTTTAGCGCTTCTAGCGACTCCGAATCGTCGTCGTTTTTGCGTGGAGCATCGTAATCGGTGGCCATTTGCCTACCCTTCGTGAATCATCTTTTACTTTAGGCGCGTTTAGTGTCCAACAAGTTTGACGATTTCGCAAACGCAAAACGCCTAAACCGCCAAAAAAAGTTCTTTATTCCACACCTCCTCCAATCCCAGGATATGACCGAAGGTGGTGGCAAACTTCTGGCAGGAGGGTTTTATGCGCGAATTGAATCCAATCGGACGTGAAGACAACACGCTTTTGCTAATCAGCGAAGACGGTGAGCAGTTCTCAGTTTCCGTAGATGAAACCCTCTTGCGAACCCTAAAAGAGCACAAAGTTCCTGACGCAAGCGGAGATCCGCTCACCCCAAGACAAATCCAGGACGCAATTCGCGCTGGAGAATCCATCACGGACATTGCTGAGCGCAGCGGAACCAGCCTTTCACTAGTTGAGCGGTTCGCACATCCGGTGTTGGAAGAACTTCAACACATGGTCGACCTTGCCTTGAGTATTCGCGTTGAGCTACCAGCAGATCGATTCAACGAGGTTGAAAAAAAGCCATTTGGTGAAGTGGTCCTTCAAAACCTGAACAGTTCGGGTGCTTCGGACATCCGTTGGAGCGCGAAAAGATCTGAAAATTCAATTTGGGAAATCACAGTTTCCTATTTGTTGAACGACTCAGTCGGGGCGGCAACCTGGACCTTCGACCCACGTCGCTACCAACTAACGCCCGAAACTTCCAATGCACAGTCCCTTTCAAAACCTGGCTCAGAGGTTGATTCACCACTCAGAGGTGCGGCAAAATCAGTGGCTCCCGAGCACCCGGCTAATTCGAATTCCGACGCTGTGGTAACTGCCGACAAACTGGAAGCTTTCAGAAGTCGCAGAGCAAAAACTGAGACTTTTGTCGAAATTGAACCAGAACCACTGGCAGCTGTTGAACCAGAAGTAGAGCCTGAACCCGAACTCGAACTCGAACTCGAACCAGAAGAACCTATAGCTGAAGTGGTTCAAATCACTCAAGTGATTGAAGTTGTTCCCCAAGACATTGGGGAGGAAAGTCAACTGGCTGAGGTCGAAGAGGTCGAAGAGGTCAAACCAACACCTGAGGTAAAAAAGTCACGAGCACCGATGCCTTCTTGGGATCAAATTGTGCGCGGCACTCAATCCGACGACGAAGAAGCCTTTTAGTACTTTCCAAGTTTGATCAACGGAACTCGAGTTTCTATATCTGAAATTCCTCCGTGCTGGCCAACCATTTTCAAATGCTGCGGTTTCGAGAACCTTCGATCGTAGCCAACCTTAGGCTCATTCCAAATAAGGTAAAGATCTGGGGCTACTTTAGACTCCCCTTCAACGAGCCAGCCGGTTTCTACCAATTGTTTGTTCGTGCAAACGTAGGCCGAGGCGCCTAAATTTTCTTTAGCAGTCTGAATGAAGGCTTCCAAGTCATTCTGGTCTTTGAGATAAACGAAGTTGCATCTTGGGTCACCAGCCGTGTAACTGACCTTAGATTCAAACCAAGGCAGTTCGTCCAGGTAAATGTGACTATTTTGCGAAACATCCAAAACACCATGATCTGCGGTGACGATAACTCCGGTATTTCCAGACAATTTTGAACTGAACCGATTCACGATTAAGTCCAGTTCCTCTAGTAGGTACAGCCATTCATTAGATGAGACTCCAAATTTGTGAGCAGCTTGGTCCAATTCCGGAACATAAAGGTAGGTAACCGTCGAACCGGCAGTGGCTAAGACTCTTTCAAGCCCCGTGAAGCGTTCAGCAATTGTTTCGGCAGCCAAATATTTAGCGCCCTTCATGGTCAGTTCTGTGAATCCGCTCGCTTCGTAGACGGCTGGGCCAATAACATGCATCTGAATATCACCGGTTGCCTCCGAGAGCGTCGGTTGAATTTTGAACTCCGCTGCCTCAGCCCGCGATGACCAACCAGTTAGCAAGTTGCGAACAGCGTTTAGCTGCCGGTCGAAGACCGAATAACCGATTAGCCCATGGATTCCGGAACGTGTTCCGGTGGCCAAACCGGTTAGCGATGTCGCAGTGGTGCTTGGGAATTCGCAACGAATCGAATGTTCTAATTTTTGATTCAAAAACCTGGCATAACCGGATGCATCGCGGAGGTTTTCGAAACCAAGTCCGTCGACCAAGATCACTACCGAATGCTTGACTTTTGGAAGCCTCAATCGATTTTCAAAATCGCCGCCTACAGACGCTAGAGCGCTCACCAACACATCCGAGAGCCTCCCCACATCTTTTGGGGCGGCAGGTAGCATCAAAGGGGTCATCCCCTAGAGTTTGCCACAATGAATAAAGAAACTATGACGAACAACATCACTCCCTCAGAAAAAATTGTCGACATCGACCTGACTCTTGAAATGCAAGAGTCCTTCTTGGAGTACTCGTATTCGGTTATTTATTCTCGAGCGCTCCCTGATGCCCGCGACGGCCTGAAGCCAGTTCACCGCCGAATCATCTACCAAATGGGTGAAATGGGACTACGCCCAGACAAGGGTCACGTAAAGTCGGCTCGCGTCACAGGCGAAGTAATGGGTAAATTGCACCCGCACGGCGACTCGGCAATTTATGATGCCATGGTTCGAATGGCCCAGGACTTTAGTTTGCGAATGCCATTGATTGATGGCCACGGAAACTTTGGAAGTTTGGACGATGGTCCGGCTGCTGCACGTTACACCGAAGCGCGTTTGAGTCAAGCAGCAATGCTTATGAACGAGGACCTAGACGAAGACGTGGTCAACTTCAAGCCCAACTACGACGCACAATTAACCGAGCCCGAGGTTCTACCGGCAGCTTTTCCAAACCTGCTTGTTAATGGCTCTGCCGGTATCGCGGTAGGCATGGCAACCAACATGGCCCCGCACAATCTTCGGGAAACCATTGCAGCATCAATCCACCTACTTAACAACGTCGACGCCACCAATGCCGAGCTGATGAAGTATGTTCCAGGTCCAGATCTTCCAACCGGCGGAATCATCGTAGGGTTGGACGGAATTCGAGATGCCTATGAAACCGGTCGTGGTTCATTCAAGACCAGAGCTAAGGTTTCAGTTGAAAGTGTTAGCCCGAGAAAACTTGGGCTAGTAATTACAGAACTTCCTTACCTCGTTGGGCCTGAAAAAGTCATCGAGAAGATCAAAGAAGGCGTCAACAATAAGAAGCTTCAAGGCATCTCAGATGTAACCGACCTGACTGACCGCACCAACGGCTTGAAACTTGTGATCGGCCTCAAGACCGGATTCGACCCAGAAGTCGTTTTGGATCTTCTTTACCGCTTCACCCCGATGGAAGACTCATTTGGCATCAACAACGTGGCCCTGGTTCACGGTCGCCCACAGACACTTGGGCTTAGGGATCTTCTGGGCGTCTTCCTTGCTCACCGAATCACGGTAACTCGCCGTCGAAGCGAAAACCGCCTTGGTAAAAAGAAGGCTCGCCTACATCTTGTAGAGGGCCTACTGAAGGCAATCCTGGAGATTGACGAAGTCATTCGGATCATTCGCTCTTCGGATGAAGTCGATCAAGCGCGCACAAATTTGATGGACCGATTTATTCTGTCTGAGATTCAGGCAGAATACATCCTCGAGCTTCGACTTCGTCGGCTAACAAAATTCAGCAAACTCGAACTTGATTCTGAGGCAGCAAATCTTGCAACCGAGATTGAATACCTTGAGAAATTGCTGGGTAACGACAAACTTCTCAAGGCTTTAGTTGCCGAAGAACTTCAGGCTGTAGCCGATAAGTATGGCGATGCAAGACGAACTCAACTTCTCGATGAGTCTGGGGAGATAAAGGCTGTGAGCAACGCCAAGGCAATCGCTACCGGCGCCGAACTTGCAGACACCGAATGTTCGATTCTCCTGACCTCCAGCGGGCTGCTGGGGCGCACGCCAGCCTATGTGGCAAGTTTGCCAGGCGCCAAACGCAAACGCCACGACGGAGTAGCCAAACACATTGAGACCAGCACCCGCAAAGATGTTGGCTTCCTAACCAGCAGCGGACGTATGCTTCGGATCCACGCTGGCGACATTCCTCCCGTCGGAGAAACTTTTGATCCTGCTGCTGCCATCAAGATTGTGGAATTCCTTGGGCTCAAGGGTGACGAGAAGTTCATCGATGTCTTCGACCTAAGTAGCACGGACGAAATCGCACTCGCAACCGCGCAAGGCGTAATAAAACGAGTTGCAGCCGATTATCCTGCCAAAGACGAATTCGAAGTAATCACGCTGAAAGACGGCGATCGAGTCGTTGGAGCAGCAATTGCCAACGACGCCAAAGAATATGTTTTGATCACCTCAGATGCTCAACTCTTGCGGTTTGATGCAACATCGGTTCGAGCAACAGGTCGTGCCGCTGCTGGTATCGCAGGAATCAACCTTGCTGATGGCGCTCAAGTTATTTCGTTTGGCAAAGTCATTCATGCCGGCGACGTTCAGGTTATTACCGCAGCCAAGTCGGGCAGCACCCTTGCCGGAATTGACGGCGGAAGCTTGAAACGCTCTGCACTCAGCGAATTCCCTGCAAAAGGCCGAGCCACCGGTGGCGTCCGAGCTCACAAATTTATTCGTGACGAAGACCACCTGTATTTTGCGGCAATCGTCTCTGGAGAGCCACTCGGTGCCAGTGTCGATGGTAAGCCGATTGACCTCGAAGCGATTGCATTAGCAAAGCGTGATGCCAGCGGTTCGACCATTGAAATCGCTATTGCTAGCGTGGGAACCCGCTAGGAAGCCCTAGGCGTCAATTTTTTCGGTATCGAAACTATCAGCCGAATCAATGATGAAATCGCGCCTAGGAGCAACCTCGTTGCCCATAAGTAGTTCAAAAACCTTCTCAGCGGCAACAGCATCTTCAACTCGAACGCGTCTCAGAGTACGGTGTTCGCGATCCATGGTGGTTTCGGCCAATTGGTCAGCATCCATTTCACCAAGACCTTTGTAGCGCTGAATTGGCTCTTGGTATCGCTTTCCTTGTGCAGCCAGCTTGGCAAGCACGGCTTCCAACTCGGCCTGTGAGTAGGTGTAAAGCGTGTCGTTAGCCTTTGAACCTGGGTTTATTACTACAACCCGATGAAGCGGCGGAACAGCCGCAAAAACACGACCCGCCTCAACCATTGGCTTCATGTAACGGAAAAATAGGGTCAGCAGCAGGGTTCGGATGTGAGCACCATCAACGTCGGCGTCGCTCATCAAAATAACTTTTCCGTAGCGAGCAGCATCTAATTCGAAGCTTCGACCAGAACCAGCTCCAATAACCTGGATGATCGATGCACACTCCGAGTTAGACAACATGTCAGAAACCGAGGCCTTTTGAACGTTGAGTATTTTTCCGCGAATCGGAAGAAGTGCTTGATACTCGCTATTTCTGGCAAGTTTGGCCGTGCCTAGAGCAGAGTCACCCTCAACGATGAAAAGTTCCGAACCATCAGTCTCTTGAGTTCGACAGTCAACTAGTTTTGTCGGCAATGACGATGACTCCAGGGCATTCTTCCGACGTTGGGTCTCTTTGTGAGTTCTCGCGGAGATGCGAGACTTCATTTCGGCGACAATTTTCTCCAAGAGCAAGGCCGACTGAGCTTTGTCGTCTCGTTTACTACTGGTAAGTCGTTCGGTAAGCGCCTTAGCAACGACGTTGGTAACAATGTTCTTAACGGCTGGAGTGCCAAGAATTTCTTTGGTTTGACCCTCGAATTGCGGCTCAGCCAGGCGAACCGAGACCACTGCGGTAAGTCCGGCCAGAATGTCTTCTTTCTCGACCTTGTCGTTACCTAGTTTCAGTTTTCGAGAATTTGCATCGATTTGGGCTCGAAGTGCCTTCATTAGTCCGGATTCGAAACCAGCTACGTGAGTTCCACCCTTTGGAGTAGCAATGATGTTTACGAAACTCTTCAGTTCAGAGTCATAACCAGTTCCCCATCGGAGGGCTACTTCAACCTGGCAGTTTCGTTCAACTTCTCTGGAAACCATGTTTCCCGACTCGTCCAACACTGGAACGGTTTCGGTGAATGAACCGTCGCCCAGGATTCGCCAGGTGCTGGTCAGTGGCGTGTCCTTGGCCAAGAATTCTGCAAACTCCGACAAACCGCCTTCGAACTTGAACTTGTGCTCCACAGGTTCGGTAGGTCGTTCATCTCTTACCGAGAGCGATAATCCACTTACCAAAAACGCCGTTTGCCGTGCTCGGCCAATGAGGTCTTCAAGTTCGAAGTGGGCATCCTTGATAAAGATCTGAGGGTCGGTCCAGTAACGTACTCGCGAACCAGTTACGTCTTTTCCTACTTTGCCAATTTCGCGCAGTTTGCTTTCATTCTCAAAAGGAGTGAATTTATTTTCTGCGGAAATACCATTGGCATCGTCGAAAATTCCAGGTTCACCGCGACGGAACGACATGGCATAGGTTTTACCGTTGCGGTCAACCTCGACATCGAGACGTGCCGAAAGCGCATTCACCACAGAAGCGCCTACACCGTGCAGACCACCTGACGCCGCATAGGAACCAGATCCGAACTTTCCACCTGCGTGAAGTTTGGTGAATACGACCTCTACGCCCGTAAGCCCTGTTTTTGGCTCGATGTCTACCGGAATACCACGGGCTTTATCGCGAACTTCAACCGAGCCATCCTTATGTAGGACAACATCGATATTGCTACCAAACCCAGCCAAGGCTTCATCTACAGAGTTGTCGATGATTTCCCAAAGACAGTGCATCAGGCCGCGCGAATCGGTTGAACCGATATACATACCAGGACGCTTGCGAACAGCTTCCAACCCCTCTAAGACAGAGAGATGGCGAGCGGAATAATCGTTGGTTGGCACAAAGAAGATGCTAGCCGAGCCAGCGCCCTTGGGCGCTGACTGACACACTGCTAAATAGACTGATAGAACCATGAACAATTCGGAACAGCAAAAAGGACTTCGGAGAGAACTTCGATTCTCACGGTCGAAGGTTGACCGCAACCTTGCTGCTCACGGTTTGAAGTACGTCGAAGTAAAGCCTTTACTCCAGGCACTTCTGGAAGAAAACGGGCTACTTGGCCTATATGGTTCAGAGCTACTCCTTTTAGAAAAGGCACTAGGTCTTGGTGCTGGCGAACTAGCAATCGATCTAGTTGGAGAGTTGGTTTCGGTCAAAAGAGTGCCGGCAGGAACCAAAGTTTCATATGGCTACCTTGGACAGACCGAAGGGTCAACGAATCTTGGCTTAGTCGCTATCGGTTTTTCCGACGGCATACCGCGTAACGCCACCAATCAGTTTGAAGTCAAAGTTGGCGAAAATGGCTTTTCCGGCATTGGACGAATCGCTATGGATCAATGTGTCATTGATCTTGGTGATGCAAATCCAAGGCTTGGTTCCGAAGTCTCATTTTTCAACTCCAACTCCTCGCTGGAGACTTGGGTGAAAATCTCAGGATTCACTCCCCTAGAGATTTTTGGACGCATCACCGCTCGAGTTAAAAGGGTGTGGGTAGCTTGAGCGTAACTAAGCACATCGATCTCGAAACGTATCGCGAGAACCTGAGGCAAATCAGAGCAAAAATGGCGCCATCAAAGGTAATGGCTGTTGTTAAAGCAGACGCCTACGGTCATGGTTTGGTTGACATGGCAAGAGCGGCCAGCGAAGCGGATTGTGATTTTCTTGGAGTGCTAGATATTGAAACTGGCCTAAAACTGAGAAATGCAGGAATCGAAACTCCTGCTTTCGCATGGCTTCATTCACCAAATAGCGACTTTGCTGGCGCCGTGAGAATGGGAATAGATCTAAGCGCTGGTTCACTAAGCGAACTTGAACTGATTGCCAGGGCGCCAGGCAGGGCACAGGTTCATTTGAAAATAGATACCGGACTCAGCCGAAATGGTTGCCGTCCGGAGCTTTGGGAGGCATTTACCGAGCGCGCTTTGGAACTGGAGAAGGCGGGCGAGATCGATGTTGTGGCGGTCTGGTCTCATCTGTCCGGAACTTCCGATGAAGAAGACTCACTTGCAATTCAAAAGTTTGAAGTAGCAGTAGCCCAAGCGGAGCGCTTCGGTTTTAAGGGTTACCGTCACATCGCCTCTAGTCCAGCAGCCTTTGCAATTTCTGAAAGCCGCTACGAAATGGTTCGAATCGGAGTAAGTGCCTTCGGAACTTCGCCAATCGCTGGTCTTGCAGCTTCAGAACTTGACCTAGGAATACCAATGAAGGTCACTGCTGAGGTAATCGCCGACGGTGTTATTTCAATCGGTTTTCTCCATGGTTATTTCAGCAATTTGGAGGGTTTAGCTCGGGTCGAAATCAACGGGAAACTCTACTTAGTCAACCGAATCGGACCACTGGCTTCCACTATCGATCCTGGCGATTATGAGGTTGGCGACACCGTTATCGTGTTTGGTACGGAGGGCGAACTTGCGCCAACCGCAGAGTCACTTTGTGAACTGGTCGGCACTGTTACCGATGAATTATTCACCGGACTAAAGGCGAATCTAACCTCTTACTCGAACTGAGATTGCCTTGCGAGCTTTGCTTGCAAGGCAATCTATGGTTCTTAGTGAGGTTGGTTTTGTGAGTTTCGGGTAAACCCAGGATAAGAGCAGATCAGCAAGTTTCGGATTCATTGGCAGCAAAGGTCCCTGAACGTTGCTGGCCAAAACCCTGCCATCGGAATACCCGTCGATGTATCCAATTAGTTCCTTCGAATCCGAAGCTTGAACAACGCCCACCTGAAAAGCTCCAGAACCACGACTAATTGAACGGTTTGAATTGATGAATCCAGCTATCCCATTGGTCAGTTCTACCTCCCCTACCAAGTAGGTCGGTTCAATCGAGTGGGTGGTGTTGGTAAGACCCAGCCCTTGAAGAAAGCCTCCGTTAGCAAGGTTTAAACCCTGCGAAATAAGATCGAATCCGCTACCCACCGCGAGAACTTTGGTTCCGGCAACTAGCCAACGGTGCAGTTGGTCGCCTTTGGACTGCAAATCGGTTGCCGCATGAAGGGTTGCAGACAGCGTTCCAGAGCCTAAGACAACTATGTGAGGGCGCTTGGCTGGCAGGTCTTGGCCAACTTCCACTTGGGCTACTCGCACTTTCAGCCCAAATTGTTCCGCACGAATCTTGAGTGCAGTGGTGTTTCCGCGCTCACCATTAAGTTTCAAAGTTTCGGGATAAAGGTGCAAAATGCTAAGTTCAGCCATTTCCGCCCTCCAAATCAAGAAGACCCAGCTTCTTTCGCAACCACATCATTTGCTCATAATTTACAATTGCGGTTTTTTCGGCACCAGGAAGACTTAGAAAATACTCGAGAGCCGCGGATTCCGATTCGATTAGTTTTCCGTAACCAATATCTTCGTAGGCCAACCTAGTTGCCCACTGGTAAGTCTTGGTTCCGGAGATAACGTCGACGTGGTCGATTTTTCCAAGGTCAATGTCATAGATCCAGGAAGGGTCCGGGGTTCCTTCATCAACAGAAATCCAGACGCATTTAGGTGAAGTTACCAGAGCATCCAAATTGGCCTGAAGACTAGGCAAGTTTTTCATCATGATGATTTCAAGTTTTTGACCCTGGTACTCAATAACCTCGCCACGCCCGTACACAGCAGGTAGGCCTGAGATGGCCTTTGCCGATACATCAGGTAAGAATTTGGGACCAAGGATTTGTCCTGCAAAAGCAATCGCCAGTGCTGCATCGACGGCATAGTGCAATCCTGGCGACGGAAGCATTACAGGAAACGGCTTGCCAGCAATCGAAACCGTTGCTTTGAGACCTTTGGCATCAACCAAAGTCGCGGCTTCGTCTAAATTTGAACCATCATTTTGGAAGTCTGGAGCCGCCAAAATGCCATGCGCCGCCGATTTCATGGCCTTCGGTGAGATATAAACGCCGAGAGTTTTTAGTCGGTCAGAATGCCCCATCGCCAAGCGTTCGGTATTTGCATCTGAACCATTAACGACAATTAGATCAGTGGTTAATTTCGCTAATTCATCGAGGTAATCGAACACTTCTTCCGGTGAATGGAATCGATTCAATTGGTCAAGCTGAATGTTGGTCAGTAAGAGCCCATTCGGGGCGACCTTGGCGGCGATAAGTTTTCCGTAGGCTTCGTCAACCTCAAGAATTGCCACATCGTGACTAAGTTTCCCTAGCCAATCAACATCGGCCAGTAATGCTGAGGCTAATCCCTGCGGGAGATTTCCTCCAGCTGGATTTGTTAGTACTCGAAGGCCATGATCTCGAAGAACCTTTACCAGCATCGCTGTGGTGGTTGATTTCCCATTGGAACCACTCACAAAGTAAATGCCAGACGCCATACGTCCAAGCGTTTTTTGAAGAAACTTTGGCTGAATTAGAAGCGCAATGCGCCCAGGAACGGCAGAACCTCCGCCACGCAACCTGAGGACAAAGCGAAGTGCCTTGCCCACCAGGACTGCCAGCGGTGTCAGCATTAGTTTCCGCGGAACTCGCTCAAGCGCTGCGCACGGGTTGGGTGCTTCAGCTTGGAAATCGCCTTGTTTTCAATCTGGCGAATTCGCTCACGAGTTACACCGATTTCTTCACCGATTTGGTCAAGAGTCTTAGGGATACCGTCGATTAGGCCGTAGCGGTGACGAAGGATGGTCGCTTCGCGCTCGCTCATGGTCGAAAGAATTCTCTCCAGTTCGCGCTTACGTGCGGCAGCAGTTACAGCCTCAAGAGGGCTGACAGCTTCGGTGTCTTCAATCAGATCACCAAATTCACTGTCGCCATCTTCGCCGAGAGGAGTGCTTAGCGAAATTGGCTCACGACCGTACTTCTGAACCTCAACAACCTTCTCAGGAGTCATATCAAGTTCGCGTGCCAACTCTTCTGGAGTCGGTTCGCGCCCTAGGTCTTGAAGCAACTGGCGTTGAACTCGTGCCAACTTGTTAATAACTTCAACCATGTGCACCGGGATACGGATGGTTCGAGCCTGGTCGGCCATCGCGCGGGTGATTGCCTGGCGAATCCACCAGGTGGCGTAAGTCGAGAACTTGTAACCCTTGGTGTAGTCGAACTTCTCAACCGCACGAATTAGACCTAGGTTTCCTTCTTGAATTAGATCCAAGAACTGCATGCCGCGGCCGGTGTAACGCTTGGCTAGAGAAACGACCAAACGGAGGTTGGCCTCTAGTAGGTGACTTTTGGCGCGCTCGCCATCCTTTAGAACACGCTTTAGGTCGTAAAGCATTTCCTTGCTGAACTTGGCCTTTGGCTCTGCCAACTTGTGGGCAGCATAAAGACCAGCTTCGATGCGCTTGGCAAGCTCTACCTCTAGCTCGGCGTTAAGAAGTGCGACCTTACCGATTTGCTTTAGGTAATCCTTTACCGGGTCGGCAGTCGCACCGTTGATAGCGGCTGTTTGAACCGGGATGTCGTCGACTTCCTTGTTACTGAGGACGAATCCACCACCAGCTTCAACAGCTTTTTCTTTTTCTTTTGCGTCTGGGTCGTCGTTGTGATCCTCATCGTCATGAGTTTCTTCTACAACTTCGGTGATGTCGGCAGCAAGGGCTGCCTCTTTGACAATGTCTTCAACCGATAGGTCTTCATCATCTAAATCTTCATCGTCTTCGCCTTCAACAATGCCCTTTGGTGCTTTTGTGGCTTTCGCCTTAGTTGCCTTGGCTGGCTTTGCTGCAGGACCGGTTGACTTGGCCGATTTAGCAACCGGTTTGGCTACCTTGGCTGGAGCCTCTTTAGTAACAGCGGGCTTGACTGCAGCCTTAGGTTCGGCCTTTACGGCCTTGGCTTTGGCAACTGGCGCAACTTTTGACTCGACCTTTTTAACAACTGGCTTGGCAGTTTTAGTTGCCGGCTTAGCAGCGGCTTTGGGTTCAGCCTTTTTCACGGCTGGCTTAGCTGCAACCTTTGGCTCGACTTTCTTCGCTGCGGGTTTAGCAGCGGCTTTCACAGGAGCGGCGGTCTTTTTTACTGGGGCTGATTTGGTAATGGTGCTTTTTTCCTTCGCTGCTGGCTGTGGCTCCGCTTTCACGGTTACCTCTGGGCTTCCTGAATTCAACAAACGCTTAAAAAGTGATTGTTTCTTAGTTGGCTCCTGGCCGGTCGCCTTGTCTTTCCCCACTTGACTCTTCTCACTGGTAGGTGCACAACCCCTAATTCGGGCAGTACTTAGACCCATGTCAAATCCGCCGATTGGCGAAGTGACTGGGTCCACTAATAATTATGCCACCGATACCCGACAAAAACGGTCAAGTAGCGCTTATCCCCTATAAACAAGAAGGTTATTAAAACTATTTCAAAGGGGACTAATTTGTTTGATCTGGATTATTTCGCTGACGATTAGCCAAATAGTCTTCCAATTCGGCTGCGATGTCTTCCGCATTCGGCTCTTCCGGAGTTGGACTCACTATTTGAACGCCGAAACTAGTGGCTCGTTGAGATTTGTAACCCTGCTCCAAGTTGGCAATCAACTTTGCAAGCTCCTCGTTTTCGTCAACCTTCTTCGCCAAGCGCTCGGTAAAGCGAACCGCTTCTTCCCGCAGGGTGTCGGTTGGGAAAACTAGAGAAGTGGCTGCTGTCAATAATTCGAAACCAGTGACGGCAGCAGCTGGATAGTCGGAATCGTTGAGGTAGTGCGGAACTAAGAGTACGAAACCGATAACCGGCAGAGCAATCTCGCTCAATCGATACTCAAGAAGGTGAACAACGTTGCCTGGAACCTGGGTCTCGGGGCGCCATTCTGAGTAGCGTTCGATCAAATCTTTGCGATTTCCACTAACGGTTACGCCGACCGGCCTAGTGTGCGGAACCGGAAATGGGATTGAGTGGACCCAGGTGAATTCGGTGATTGCGTATATTTCTACGATTTCTTCAATCGCGGCCGAAAAGGCTTCCCAACGAAAATCTGGTTCGTAACCATGTAGGAACAGGAAAGGAATCCCAGCCTCATCTCGAACTAAATAAATACCGAGAAGTGGGGGTTCGTAACTGCTTAGATGGTCCTTTTCAAAAAACATCGCCGGACGTCGGGCTCGGTAGTCGAGAAGTTCGTCGTTGTCGAATTCGATAACGAGTTCGACATCTAGCTTGTTGAGAATGTGCGAAGCCATTTGTTCAATAACTTGACCTGCATCCGTGAAGCCAGTGATGCTTCCAATCATTCGAAGACCGGTAGGAATCTCAATTTCCTGGTCTACGACACTAAAAAGTCCAAATCCGCTCACGATTATCATCTTACTTTCGCTAGGCTGAAGAACATGACGACACCGAAATTGGTAACTGCGAACAAGTTCACTTCATTCAACAAAAACACCGCTTATGTAATTCCAATTACTAAAAAAGCTGACAAATTGGTGATCGGTAGCACACCTATCGAAACCTCGGAGCTCACGAAGCTTGACCTACCGAGTCTTGGAGTTTCAGCTGAACTTGAATCACTGGTTCGCGTTCCTGCACCAAACGGTGCGACCTACGCCCTCATGGGGATCGGTACTAAGGCTCTAACAAAGACCGATCTTCGCAACCTTGGCGCGGCGTCCGCTCGCAAGCTTTCGTCTTTCAAAGACATCGTTATTGGATTTGAAACCCTGGACTCAGAGGACACGGCAGCAATTCTTGAGGGTGCAGCACTTGGCAGTTACAGCCACACTGCTTATAAGGGACTTACCAAGGGCGTCGAAATCAAGTTACAAACAGTGACTGTGGTTTCGACCCACAAGCCATCGACGGCGAGTATTTCTCAGATTGCTGTAATCGCCGAGAGCGTGAACATGACTCGCGACCTTGTGAACATGCCGGGACGCGACTTGTACCCAGAATCATTGGCGAAAGCGGTTCAAACTGCAGCCAAGGGTTCTGGCGTCACCGTTCAGATTTGGGCTGAAGATCGCCTAACCAAGGAAGGCCTTGGCGGAATCCTAGGCGTGGGTCTCGGTTCATCGCGCGGACCGCGTTTGGTAAAACTTGAATACAAGCCGAAGGTTGGAAAGACGCACCTTGCTCTAGTCGGTAAGGGCATCACTTTTGACACCGGAGGTCTTTCACTAAAGCCTTCAATCAGCATGCTTGGAATGAACTTCGACATGACCGGAGCGGCCAGCGTTGCAGCAGCCACCATCGCTATTGCCAAACTTCAGTTGCCAATCAAGGTAACTGCATGGCTTTGCATCGCAGAAAACATGCCTAGCGGAACTGCCCAGCGTCCTAACGATGTAATTAAGGCACGTAACGGTATGACCATTGAGGTATTGAACACCGACGCTGAAGGTCGCCTAGTTCTGGCCGACGGTCTTAGCTTGGCCTCTGAAGCCAAGCCGGACTACATCGTCGACGTAGCCACCCTGACCGGCGCTGTTCAGATCGCCCTTGGAAACCAATACGCAGGTTTGATGGGCGACCAGGAAGCCGTTGACGCCGTCAAATCTGCTGCCGAGGGTGTTGGCGAGATGGTTTGGCAGTTGCCACTTGACCGCAAATTGCGTTCGCTAATCGATTCCGACATTGCCGACATCGCGAACGTGAAAATGGGTAACACTGCCGGCGGAACCATCATCGGTGGACTATTCCTCAACGAATTCATCGGAAACCGCGCCAAGGGCGAGACCGATGACATCAAGTGGGCCCACATGGACATCGCAGCGACCGCACATAACGAGGGCGCTCCATACGGCGTGATTCCAAAGGGTGCGACCGGTTCTTACGTGCGCACGTTGGTCAACCTAGCCAAGCAGCTTGGATAGTAAACTTTTCTTGAACCCAACCAATAGGAGTAAATGTGGCTGACCACAATTTCGACGTAGTTATTCTCGGCGGTGGCAGTGGCGGTTACGCTGCAGCTCTGCGTTCAGCGCAACTTGGTAAATCTGTTGCACTCATCGAGAAAGACAAGCTCGGTGGCACCTGCCTTCACCGCGGTTGTATTCCAACCAAGGCACTTCTTCATTCTGCTGAAGTTGCCGATGTGACTCGCGAAGCCGGTCAGTTTGGTGTTGTGGCACAGTTTGGTTCAATCGACATGAACCAGGTCAACAAATACCGTGACGGCATTGTCGATCGCCTATTCAAGGGTCTAACCGGACTAGTTACCAGCAAGAACATCAATGTCGTCTCAGGCGAGGGTCGACTTGTCGGTCCTCGAACCGTTTCAGTAAATGGGGACAACTACACCGGCACCGACGTGATCTTGGCAACGGGTTCTTTCAGTCGCTCGCTTCCTGGGCTTGAAATCGGTGGGCGCGTAATTACCTCGGAAACCGCATTGCAACTTGACTTCGTACCTAACAAGGTAATCGTTTTGGGTGGCGGCGTCATCGGTGTTGAATTTGCTTCGATCTGGAAGTCGTTCGGTACCGAAGTAACCATCGTTGAGGGTCTTCCTCACCTAGTTCCTAACGAGGACGAGTCGGTCAGCAAGGCTCTGGAACGTGCATTCCGCAAGCGTGGAATCGACTTCAAGCTTGGTGTTCGTTTTGCTGGTGTTGAGCAGCACGAAACTGGCGTAATTGTTTCACTTGAAGACGGCACCCGACTAGAAGCAGAACTAATGTTGGTGGCAGTTGGTCGCGGACCAAACACCGCTGGCATGGGTTATGAGGAACAAGGCGTAGCCATGGATCGTGGCTTCGTATTGACCAACGAGCGTCTTCAGACCAACCTTCCTAACGTTTACGCAGCCGGCGACATTGTTCCTGGCCTGCAGCTTGCCCACCGTGGTTTTGCCCAAGGAATCTTTATCGCCGAGCAGATTGCTGGTTTGAACCCAGCGATTATCGACGAAACCGGAATTCCAAAGGTTACCTACTGTGAGCCTGAGGTTGCCAGTGTTGGTCTTTCTGAAGCAAAGGCCAAAGAGATTCACGGCGCCGAGAATGTTTCTACCTATGAATACAACCTTGGTGGAAACGGCAAGAGCCAGATTCTAGGAACCGCTGGTTTCATCAAACTCGTTCGCAAGAACAACGGTCCGGTCATCGGCGTCCACATGATTGGTTCGCGTGTTGGCGAACAAATCGGTGAAGGCCAGCTAATCGTCAACTGGGAAGCATTCCCAGAAGACGTAGCCAGCCTGGTTCACGCCCACCCAACCATGAACGAAGCAATCGGCGAAGCGCACCTTGCGTTGGCCGGTAAGCCACTTCACGCACACGCATAAGTTTAGAAATACCAATCAAGGAGCAAAGTAATGAGCGACAACGTAGTACTACCAGCGCTTGGTGAAAGCGTTACCGAAGGTACCGTTACCCGTTGGCTAAAGAAGGTTGGCGACACCGTTGCCGTCGACGAGCCGCTGGTAGAGATTTCTACCGACAAGGTTGACACCGAGATCCCTTCTCCTGTTGCCGGTGTTATCGAACAAATTCTGGTTCAGGAAGACGAAACCGCACAGGTCGGCGCAGTCTTAGCCGTCGTTGGAACTGGAGCTGGCGCGTCTGCACCAGCCGCCGCTCCTGCAGAGCCAGTTGCCGCTCCGGTTGCTGCGCCTGCTCCAGTTGTTGAAGCGCCTGTTGCTCCTCCAGTCGCAGCTCCAGTCGTAGCTCCAGCTCCGGTTGTTGCACCTGTCGTGGCTCCAGCTCCGGTTGCTGCACCAGCTCCGGTCGTAGCTCCAGCTGCGCACGCAAGCGACGCTGGTTACGTAACTCCTTTAGTTCGTAAGTTGGCCTCGGAAAATGGCATTGACCTAAACGCAGTAGCTGGCACCGGCGTTGGCGGGCGTATCCGCAAGGACGACGTTCTAGCGGCAGCGACTGGTTCAATCCCAACCATGGCAGCTCCAGTAGCCGCAGCACCTGCGGTTCAGGTTTCGGCACTTCGTGGCCAGACCGAGCCGATGTCTCGTCTTCGTAAGGTTCTTGCCGAGCGCGCAGTTGCTTCGATGCAGCAATCGGCTCAGCTAACCACCGTTGTTGAGGTTGATGTCACTCGAATCGCACAGCTTCGCGCACGAGTTCAGGGAGATTTCACGGCTCGTGCCGGTGTCAAGTTGAACTTCATGCCGTTCTTTGCTTTGGCCACCGGTGAAGCTCTAAAGGCTCACCCGAAGCTAAACGCATCAATCGATGGTGAAAACATTGTTTACCACGCAAGCGAGAACATCAGCTTTGCTGTTGACACCGAGCGCGGTCTGCTTACCCCAGTTCTTCGTGACGCAGGTAGCCTGACAATTGCGCAGATTGCTCAGCAGGTTGCTGATCTGGCTGCACGTACCCGCAACAACCAGCTAAAGCCAGATGAACTTGGCGGTGGAACCTTCACCCTAACCAACACTGGTTCTCGCGGTGCCTTGTTCGACACCCCAGTGGTGTTCCTGCCTCAGGTTGCAATTCTTGGAACCGGAATCGTTAGCAAGCGCGCAGTTGTTGTCACCGACGAAAACGGCAACGACTCGATTGCAATTCGCAGCATGGTTTACCTTGCACTGTCGTACGACCACCGCTTGGTTGATGGCGCGGACGCAAGCCGCTTCCTAGTGGACATCAAGACTCGTCTTGAAGGTGCAGCTTTTGAGGCGAACCTAGGCATCTAGTTTCTGCAGTTTCAGTACACGCTTGGGCTCTTCGGACCCAAGCGTGTAACTGTATCTGGAACCATTGCACTCCAAGGTGCCCACTGTGATTCCTCCCAACAGCGAAGCCGAGAGCGATTTGATTTCGGCGGACTCCCCTGCGCCCTGAATCCATTCGCTAATCGAATCCAGTGCACAAGGGTCTAAGTCATGTTTGTGTGCATTGGCGTGATGTTGAATTGGAGCGCTTGAACCAAGCGGAACAAAAGCTAAGGCGGCCAGAACGGGTATGGCAGCCCCAAAGCCTATCCACTTCGGTACCTTTTTCCGGCGGGCTCGGCCGGCAATAATTCCCTGGACAGTTTCAACATCGAGTGAAACAAAAAGACTCGTTCGATTTGAAAGTACTTGGATTCCTCTCAGAAAACCCAGCGACTGCAGGCGGTTTGCTAATTTTGGCCATGAACTATTAAATCGATTGGCGACGAGCTCCAAACTTTCTAAATGCTGTATAGCCCGATAACCAGAAATGCGAATTGAGCGCTCTTCAACTTTAGATCTCGAGTGATTTCCCATCGTCCGATGTTTTCATAAGCATTTGTGGGAATTTCGTGAGACGCAGAATCTGTTAGTTATTTCGACAACAAATAGAATTGACTAATGCCTGAATTTATCGAACTGGGACTAACCCCTAATTTCGTGGGCTACGACGAAGCCTGGGACTTTCAGCGCACAATCCACTCCCAGGTGGCCTCTGGTGCAAGACCGAACACCGTAATCCTTTTGGAACACACGCCGGTTTACACAGCTGGAAAACGCACCGAAGGTGTTGAATACCCCCAGGATGGCACCCCGGTTATCGAAACCGACCGGGGCGGAAAAATCACCTGGCACGGACCTGGGCAATTAGTGGGTTATCCGATTATGCAACTGCCAAGACCGATTGACGTGGTTGGGTATGTTCGTTGGTTGGAGCAAATCCTTATCGACAGCATCGCTGAATTCGGGCTTTACACAGAACGTGTTGAAGGACGATCTGGAGTCTGGGCGCCTTTAAACGGCACCCATGTGAAAGTTGCTGCAATCGGCATTCGCGTGTCTGAACACACCACAATGCATGGATTTGCACTCAATTGCAATAATTCGCTGCAGCCATACGAGAACATAATCGCTTGCGGAATCGCAGACGCAAAGACCAGCACCCTGACAGAATTACTTGGTCGGGAGATTACTCCAGCCATGGCCGCCGAAGTAATCAAACGCCACCTAGGTGAGATTGAGAAGGTAAAGAGTTGAGCGAACAAAAGCCGGAGCGAAAGCTTCTTCGAATTGAAGCTCGCAACTCTTCAGTTCCAATCGAGAAAAAACCAGACTGGATTAAGACCGTTGCCAAGATGGGACCTGAATACCAGGCGCTACAAACCTTGGTCAAGGGCGAAGGCCTCCACACCGTTTGCCAAGAGGCGGGCTGCCCGAATATTTTCGAATGTTGGGAAGACCGTGAAGCTACCTTCCTGATTGGCGGCTCTCAGTGCACCCGTCGATGCGACTTCTGCCAGATCGACACCGGAAAACCTGACGACTTTGATGCCGATGAACCCAGACGTGTGGGTGAATCGGTTGCCAGAATGCAGTTGCGCTACGCAACGGTCACTGGCGTAGCCCGCGACGATCTGGAAGACGAGGGCGCTTGGCTTTACGCCGAGACCATTCGCCAAATTCATTCACAATCGCAAGGGACCGGCGTAGAAATTTTGGTTCCCGATTTTTCTGGGAAACCAGAACTTCTCCAGCAGGTATTCGATGCAAAGCCTCAAGTGTTTGCTCACAACCTTGAAACCGTTCCTCGAATTTTCAAGGAAATCCGTCCGGCATTCCGCTACGAGCGTTCTCTAGACGTACTTACACAAGCTCGAAACGCGGGAATGGTTACCAAGTCAAACCTAATTTTGGGTATGGGCGAAACTCGTGAGGAGATTTCACAAGCCCTACTAGACCTCTACCAGGCTGGCACTGACATCATCACTATCACTCAGTACCTGCGCCCTTCAGTTCGACACCACCCGGTAACTCGTTGGGTGAAGCCAGAAGAGTTTGTTGAACTCAAAAATGAAGCCGAAGCCATCGGCTACCTAGGTGTTTTGAGTGGACCTTTGGTTCGAAGCTCTTACCGCGCAGGACGACTCTGGGCCGGATCGATGGTCAAGAAGGGCTTCAAGATTCCAGAAAACCTGCGACACCTTGCTGACGAAGCGCTCAAACAGGGCTTTATGCAGGCTGTCGGCGACTAAACTTTTTCACTATGGCTAAAAAGAACGAATCAAAAGAACCAGGTCAAGTCGCTCAGATTATCTTGGTGTTAAAGCGCACCATTGAACTAGACCGTAAGAACCTCTGGATCATTCTCGGTTCGGTAATCGCTGTTCTTGGAACCGGCCTTGCCTTCACGATTTCTTTCTTTAGTTCAGGTAACTGGATTACCGGAATTCTGTTCAGCATTCTTACTCTGCTTTCAACGTTTATCGTTTTCTCACTTGTCTTGTCACGTCGTGCCGAGAAGGCTGCCTACGGTTCGTGGGAAGGTCAGTTGGGCGCTGTTGGTGCAGTTCTCCAGACGGTTCTACGACGCAACTGGCGAGGCAGCGAACAGCCAGTAGCGGTGAACCCTCGAAGCCGTGACGCCGTGTACCGAATTGTTGGACCAGCAGGTATCGTCCTGGTCGGCGAAGGCCACCAGACCGGTTCTCAGCTTCTTGCCGACGCAGAACGTAAGAAGCTTTCGAAGATTGCTCCTGGAGTGACGGTGCACACCCTCTTCGTTACCGAATCAACTCATGCTTTGAAACTAGCCGAGCTACGCAAGGCTATCAATAAGCTTCCAAAGGCCTTAAAGCGCACCGAGATCCGCGTTGTGGCAGCTCGACTAACTGCGCTTGGCACCAACCTTCCGATTCCTAAAGGAATCGACCCAAGACGCGCTCGCCCAGTTCGCAAGTAACGTTTAACTTTTTACATAGCCGAAACATTAATTGGTGAGGGTCACTCATACCCGTTGAGTAAACTTTGAATGTAGGCCTAACGATGTGCCTCGAATCCGCACAAACTTTTTGAAGGGATTAACCCAATGTTCAAGTCCGCAGCCGAGGTCATCAAGTTCATTAAGGACGAAGACGTCAAGTTCCTTGATGTTCGCTTCACCGACCTACCTGGTGTCCAGCAGCACTTCAACCTTCCAGCAAGCATGATCGATGAAGAGTTCTTCGTAGATGGTCAGTTGTTCGATGGTTCGTCTATCCGTGGTTTCGCATCTATCCACGAATCAGACATGCAGCTTATTCCTGACGTAACCACCGCTTACCTTGACGCCTTCCGCGTTGAGAAGACTCTGGTCGTCATCTTCGACATTTACAACCCACGCAACGGTGAAGTTTACGGTCGCGACCCACGTATGACTGCTAAGAAGGCTGAAGCCTACCTACAGTCAACTGGCATCGCAGACACCGCATTCTTTGCTCCAGAAGCCGAATTCTTCATCTTCGACGACGTTCGTTACCACTACGGTCAGAACAGCTCGGGCCACTTCATCGACTCTGACGAAGCTGCTTGGAACTCGAACCGCGTGGAGATCGACCCACAGACCGGTCGCGGCAACAACCTAGCCAACAAGACCCCATACAAGGGTGGCTACTTCCCTGTTGCTCCAGTTGACAAGCACGTTGACATGCGCGACCAGATCGTTCTAGAACTAGCAGCTGCCGGTCTTTCGGTTGAGCGCAGCCACCACGAGGTTGGTACCGCAGGTCAGGGTGAAATTAACTACCGTTTCGACACCCTAGTTCACGCTGCCGACGACATTCTAAAGTTCAAGTACATCGTCAAGAACGTTGCCGACCAGTTCGGTAAGGTTGCTACCTTCATGCCTAAGCCACTATTTGGTGACAACGGTTCAGGTATGCACGTTCACCAGTCGCTTTGGAAAGATGGCAAGCCATTGTTCTACGACGAGAACGGCTACGGCGGTCTATCAGACATCGCTCGCTGGTACATCGGCGGTATCCTCAAGCACGCTCCATCGCTGCTTGCTTGGACCAACCCAACCGTAAACAGTTACCACCGCCTAGTGCCTGGCTACGAAGCTCCAGTAAACCTTGTTTACTCGGCTGGTAACCGTTCGGCTGCTATTCGTATCCCAATGACCGGAACCAACCCGAAGGCAAAGCGCATTGAGTTCCGCGCGCCAGACGCTTCGGCTAACCCATACTTCGCTTTCGCAGCGATGCTTATGGCTGGTCTAGACGGCATCAAGAACCGCATCGAGCCAATGGCTCCGGTCGACAAGGACCTATACGAGCTACCTCCAGAGGAAGCAAAGAACATTCCTCAGGTTCCTGGTGACCTAGAGTCAGTTCTTCAGGCTCTTGAGGCCGACCACGAGTACCTACTTCAGGGAGACGTGTTCACCAAGGACCTAATCGAAAACTGGATCGACTACAAGCGTGTGAACGAGATCAAGCCACTATCGCTTCGTCCGCACCCTTACGAGTTCGAGCTTTACTTCGGTTGCTAATCAAGTAAGTGAAAAGCCCTCGGGAGAAATCCTGAGGGCTTTTTCTTATGCTCCGTAGAAGAGCCGTTCGAAAACCATTCGTGACCGCCTTGTGAAGGCGAGGTAATCCTGCTCCAACGCCGAAGCCGAATCTCTCGGGTACTCGAGGATTCTGGCCATACCGTCCAGTTGTTTCCGGTCAGTGGTCAGAACATCACTTCGTCTCGTTCCCCAAAGAACGACCGCTGATCTAACCCGAGATGCCAACTTCCATGCCTCTTCCAAGACTGTTGCATCATGTCTTTCAATCAGACCCTCAGAAACGCATGCTTCAAGCGCTTCCAAAGTTTTGGGGGTTCTAATCGTCGGATGCTTCGCACCGTTTGACAGCTGCATCAACTGCACCAGCCACTCAACATCGCTAAGCGAGCCTCGCCCAAGTTTGAGATGTCGCTTTGGGTCGGCTCCTTGTGGAAGACGTTCAGTTTCAACACGCGCCTTGATTCGCCGAATTTCAAGAATGGCGCTCTGGGCCACTTCCTGCGGATAACGGTATTGGTCTATAAGTTCAGTGAACGCTTTAACCAATTCGTCGCTTCCGGCAATCACACGTGCCCGAAGTAATGCTTGGGCTTCCCAGGTGTTAGCCCATTTTTCGTAGTAGGCGGCGTACGACTCTAGCGACCTCGCTATCGGTCCGTTCTTTCCTTCCGGTCTCAAATCGATGTCGAATTCGAATTCAAGAACCGGATCAGCGGCAAGTCGTCGCAGTTCAGAGATTTGTCGTTCCGCAATTTTCTGGGCGTCGACGGATTCAAGTGCACGATAAACGAACATCAGATCGGCATCTGAACCAAAACCTAGTTCCGCTCCTCCAAATCGACCCATGGCAATAATCCCGAGGTCGATTGCGTCATTGTCCGTCAGAGATTTCAGCGCGAGCAAATAGCTTTCGGTGATGTCGCTCAGTCCTTGTGAAATCTCATCGATGGTTAGTTCCCCGAGAACGGCCCCCATGGCAAGTCTCAGAGTTTCTCTCCTACGAATACCGCGAATACTGTTAGCAGCTTTTTCGATCTCATCGTGGCGGTCAACGATTGAATTCATTTCTTGTTGAAGTTCGGCCAAAGAAAGTGCCTTTAGGTCGGCTGGGTCTTCAAACCAAGCTGCAGCCTCAGGATGACGTTCAAATAGCCCAGTCGCTAGCTTGCTAGTAGAGAGAACCTGGGTCATGCGCTCCGCAGCGCCACTGGAATCGCGTAGCATGCGCAAATACCAAGGCGACTCCCCTAGGTCCTCAGAAAGGCGCCTGAAGGCTAATAACCCCGAGTCTGGGTCGCTTCCCTTGGCAAACCACTCCAGAAGCACTGGCAGTAGTTGTTTTTGGATGGATGCACGCCTGGATAAACCGCTAGTCAACGCCTCAATGTGGGCGGAGGCCGACTTTGGGTCATCAAAACCGATTGCTCGAAGGCGATCGAGAATTTGCTCGCTGGAAAGTCCTGCCCCATCGCCAAGTTTCGCTACTGCACTCAAAAGCGGTCGGTAGAACACTTTCTGATGAAGTGAACGAACCTCGAGTTTCACTTCATTCCACTTAGTTAGAAGTTGCTCACTGTTCCATCGAACATTTAGTCCGCGGGAAATTCCGCGAACCTGACTTTCGACCTCCGGCATCAGGTGCGTTCGACGCATTTGTGAAAACTGAATTCGGTGTTCAATAGTTCGCAGGAACTTGTAGTGGTTGAAAAATACTTCAGCATCGGATCGACTCATGTAACTGCCGTTTGCGAGACTTGAAATCGCACTAATCGTGTCGGAAACCCGAACAGTTTCGTCGGTTCGACCATGAACTAGCTGAAGCAATTGCACCGTGAACTCAATGTCTCGAAGACCACCGGGACCCAATTTGATTTGGCGGTTCACCTCGTTCTCAGGAATGTGCTCCATAACGCGCTCACGCATTTTTTGAGCAGCTTCAACGAATCCTTCACGGGCAGTCGCTGACCATACGAGAGGGCGAATACGCGTCAGATAGTCCTCGGCGATTTCAGCATCACCAGCGGCAAAACGCGCCTTGAGTAGCGCCTGAAATTCCCAGTTCTGAGCCCAGCGTTCGTAATAGGCGATGTGCGAATCAACGGTTCTGACTAAGGCCCCGGATTTTCCTTCCGGGCGAAGGTTAGGGTCTACCTGCCACAACATTGGTTCGGGTGCGGTGCCATCCATGGCCCGCATCATGCGGGTGGCGAGTCTGGTCGCAATTTCCAAGGCACGCTCTCGTTGCAGTTCGACACTGCCAGTATCTGCAACATAGATAACATCGACGTCGCTGATGTAGTTGAGCTCTCGGGCACCGCATTTACCCATGGCAATCACGGCGAGTTTGGTGGCTGCTACCTCACTGCTGGTGAAGTTACCGTGATCAGTGGTGTTGGTTAGTTCCCATCGGGCAACCTGAAGACCCGCCTCCATTGCTTCAGTTGCTAAATCGGAAAGCTGCTGAGAAACGACTGAAAAAGTATCAACTGCTTCGGGCTGGGTAACGTCAAAGGCAATCAGGCGCAATAGTTCTCGGCGGTAGACCAGACGAATCGCTACCCAACGTTCTTCCACGTTGCCCTTTGTTTGACCTAGTGCCACTTCGAACCGTTTTCTAAGTTCGAGCAACCCTGGTAAAGCGGATTCCTTAGGCTCAAAGACAGTCAGTAACTCAGGACGTCTGCGGGTCAGGTCCACCATGGCGCTTGACGCACCAAAGGTACGCACCATACGAGCCGCAGATTCCGTTTTGCTTAGTAATTTCTTGACCGTTGAACGATCAATTTCGGCAAGGTCCAAAAGCGCGTTTAGCGCCTGATCTGGGTTGGCGGCAAGTCCAAGTTCGGCAAGGGCGGAACGCCCAGAGTCGCCAATTGCCTTGACCAATTGGTCTAACTTCGGAACGGTTCCCTCGAGGTCGACAAAACCGTACCTCGCCAGCTCAGAAAGACCTAGGCCAGCCATTACTAACTAAAGGGTTTCGAGGTTTTGGTGAAGTTCGAATGGAGTTACCTGGGAACGGTATTCACTCCACTCGCGACGCTTGTTTGCCAGAACGTAACTGAAAACTTCCTCGCCCAGAACTTCTGCGGCAAGTTCCGATTCCTCAAGCTTGCGAATTGCGTGATCAAGGCTTTGCGGCAACGGCTGAATTCCCATTGCACGGCGCTCCGAATCGGTGAGGTTCCAAACGTTGTCTTCGGTCTCGGCCGGAAGTTCGTAGCCTTCTTCAATACCTTTCAGACCAGCCGAAAGAATCAGCGCGTAGGCAAGGTACGGGTTGGCTGCCGAGTCGATTGCGCGGTATTCAATGCGAGAGCTGTTGCCCTTCTCAGGCTTGTAAAGTGGCACGCGAAGCAGAGCCGAACGGTTGTTGTGACCCCAGCACACGAATGAAGGAGCTTCACCGCCACCCCAAAGACGCTTATACGAGTTGACGTACTGGTTGGTAACCGCAGTGATTTCTGGGGCGTGACGAAGCACACCGGCCATGAATTGGCGCGCGGTCTTAGACAGGTGGTACTGGCCACTGGCGTCGAAGAATGCATTGGTGTCGCCTTCAAAGAGCGACATGTGGGTGTGCATTCCAGAGCCTGGGTGCTGGGTGAAAGGCTTTGGCATGAAGGTTGCGTAAACACCCTGCTCAATTGCAACTTCCTTGATCACGGTTCGGAACGACATGATGTTGTCGGCCATGGTTAGAGCGTCTGCGTAACGTAGGTCGATCTCGTTCTGGCCCGGACCACCTTCGTGGTGGCTGAATTCCACCGAGATACCTAGCTGTTCAAGCATTTGAACTGCACGGCGACGGAAATCGTGAGCGGTTCCACCAGGAACGTTGTCGAAGTAGCCGGCCTTGTCGACCGGAACCGGCTCTCCATCTTCATTGAGCTGCGAAGACTTCAGCAGGTAGAACTCGATTTCAGGGTGAATATAGAAGGTAAAACCCATGTCGCTGGCTTTGCTTAGTGCTCGACGCAAAACGTTTCGAGGGTCGGCAGCAGCCGGCTGGCCATCTGGGGTTTGAATGTCGCAGAACATGCGGGCGGTCGGATCGATTTCTCCACGCCAAGGCAAAATTTGGAAGGTTGAAGGGTCCGGCATTGCCAGCATGTCGGCTTCATAGGTGCGAGCCAGGCCTTCGATTGCACTACCGTCGAAACCTAGACCTTCGCTAAAAGCGCCCTCAACTTCAGCCGGTGCAATAGCTACCGACTTCAGAGTTCCGGCCACGTCTGTGAACCATAGGCGCACAAATTTGACCGAGCGTTCCTCGATAGTTCTAAGAACGAAATCTGTTTGCTTGTCCACTGGAAGTGCCTCTCTTATTGCCTACTACTAGGCTAGTCCTTATGCCGTTTATTCGCCTAGCCATGGCTCAAAGTAACCCGATTGTCGGAGACATCTCGGGCAACCTTGCCAAGGTGTTGGAACAAACTGCGGCCGCTGCCAAACTGGGCGCCAATTTGGTGCAATTCGGTGAAATGTGTATCACCGGATACCCGGTCGAAGACCTAGTAACCCGCGAATCTTTCGTTTCAGCCGCTGAAGCTGCCGTTAGTGAATTGGCGGAGCAGTTAGTAAAGGCGCAACTTGGCGATGTTGCCGTTGTGGTCGGGGCTCCGAGGAAATCGGCTACTCCTACCGGTTGGGCGATAGCCAACAATGCGGCTTTCGTACTTCACCAGGGCAAAGTTATTGCTAGCTACAGCAAACATCACCTGCCAAACTATTCAGTTTTCGACGAATATCGAAACTTTGTGCCCGGCCATGATGTCGGTGTTTTTGAACTTTTCGGAATTAAGTTTGCCTTAGCTATCTGCGAAGACATTTGGCAGTCGGGTGGTCCGGTTGCACGTATCAGTGAACATCAAACCCAGCTAACCCTTGTACTAAACGGTTCGCCCTTCGAAATCGACAAGGACGACCGCCGCCTAAAGCTGGTGCGTGAGCTAGCCGCAACCCAAAACACGGCGGTTTCATATGTCAACCTGGTTGGTGGCCAAGACGACCTGGTTTTCGACGGCGACAGCATTTTTACAACAGCCAATGGCGAACTGATTGCCCGCGGCGCTCAATTCGCAGAAGACATCGTTCTAATTGATTTTGATGGAACTAATGCCACTTTGGCTAGCGAACACATTCAAACCAAAGCGGACGACGACTGGCAGGTTTGGAACGCGCTGGTCCTGGGTTTACGGGACTATGTTCGGAAAAATGGTTTCCAGTCGGTCGTCCTAGGTTTAAGCGGTGGTATTGATTCTGCAGTGGTGGCCACCCTCGCTGCCGATGCTATCGGAGCGGAAAATGTTTACGGGATTTCAATGCCTTCGAAATACTCCTCGGAGCATTCAAAGGACGACGCAGCAATTCTGGCCCAAAACCTGGGCTGCCACTACAAAACGGTTGCCATTGAGACCATGGTTCGGGCATTCGAAACCGAATTGACGCTCGGCGGAATAGCTAGCGAAAATCTTCAGGCCCGTATGCGAGGCGTAATCCTGATGGCTCAAAGTAATAACGATGGGCACCTCACTCTCACCACCGGCAACAAGAGCGAACTTGCGGTTGGTTACAGCACCATTTACGGAGATTCGGTCGGTGGTTTCGCACCAATCAAGGATGTTGAGAAAACGGCCGTCTGGCGTTTGGCTAAGTGGCGTAATGCTTGGGCTAACACGTTAGGTGAACTCCCGCCGATTCCACAGAACTCGATTTCTAAGCCACCCTCTGCCGAGCTAAGACCAGATCAAACGGATCAGGATTCGTTGCCTGAATACGAAGTCCTTGACGCAATCCTGGACGCCTACGTTGAAAAGCGTCGTGGAGTAAATGAAATCATTGCCTCTGGATTTGATTCTGAAATTGTGAACAGAATTGTGTCGCTGGTTGACAGGGCAGAATGGAAACGACGCCAAGGAGCTATCGGCCCCAAAATCACCGGAATGGCCTTTGGTCGCGACCGCAGACTTCCGATTACCAACAAATACAAAGGATAAATAATGGCAGCAGATCGTCTAATTTCTTCGGGTGGACCTTGGGAAGGCAAAATCGGTTATTCCCGTGCCGTGGTTGCCGGAGACTACGTTCACGTTTCAGGCAGCACAGCAACTGTCGATGGTGAACTTCAGCACAAGGGCGATGCCTACGGCCAGACCTTGGTCGCGTTAGAGACCGTGATTGCTGGAGCCCTCGCACAGGTTGGTTACACCCTGGCTGATGTGGTTCGCACCCGCGTTTACCTTGCCGATGCTGCAGACATGGACCGAGTCGGCGAAGCACATGGCAAAATTTTCGGCGAGATTCGACCAGCAGCGACCATGCTTGCAGGGATTCAGTTCATCAACCCAGAAATGTTGGTTGAGATTGAAGTTGACGCTTGGAAGCGTAACTAGTGAGTTCACACTCCCCTAAAATTGTTCGCACATCTACCCTGTTGGAATTCAAAGAGCAGGGAAGAAAGATCACTTGCCTAACTTCTTACGATTCGATGACGGCAAGCATCTTCGATCGCGCAGGTATCGATGTGCTTTTGGTCGGTGATTCGGCCGCCAACACCGTCCTCGGTTTTGATTCCACGTTGCCAATTACATTGGACGAGATGATCCCTTTTGGTCGTGCGGTTGCGGGTGCGGCCAAGCGAGCCCTAGTAGTTGTCGATCTTCCATTTGGCAGCTACGAAACCAGCACCGCCGACGCTTTGGCGAACTCAATTCGAGTCATGAAGCAGACCAATGCAGCAGCGGTCAAGCTTGAAGGCGGGGTTCGAAGCGTGGGGCAAATTCGTGCGCTGGTTGAAGCGGGTATCCCGGTAATGGCACACATCGGCTTTACTCCGCAGAGCGTGAACACATTAGGCGGCTTCAAGGTGCAGGGTCGCGGCGAAGGTGCAGAAGCCCTCCTGGCAGATGCAAAGGCCGTTGAAGCGGCCGGCGCTTTTGCCGTGGTACTCGAGATGGTCCCAGCCGAACTCGCTGCCGAAGTCACTGAGCAACTGAGCATTCCAACAATTGGCATCGGAGCCGGTGCGGCCACCGACGGCCAGATTTTGGTTTGGCAAGACTTTGCCGGACTACACACAGGAAAGACTGCGAAATTCGTAAAGCAGTATGCTCAGTTGGCAGAAGTGCTAGAAAAAGCGACCAGCGATTACGTGAGTGAAGTTCAAAACGGGTCCTTTCCATCAAAAGACCACGAATTCGATTCCTAGTCCTCCTCTTCTTCCGCCCACGTTTTCGAGCGCGAAGCTAATGTTTCCAAAGCCTTAGCGGCTTCAGCGGCAGAAGTAAATGGTCCAACTCGGTAAGGCGCGGCGCTAAGTTTCCCGAACTCTACCTGTTTGGTTTTGAGGTTAAACCAGAACTCTTCTGGAATGCCTGCTGAGTCCAACGGCTGATTGTTCAAGGGTGCTCCTAAAATTGAAACTATGCCCAAGGATAATGCCGGTCACCTAATCCCGGGCACCATCTCACCCCGCTTGCCGGTTCCACACCAAATTGTTCGTCCCGAATATGTTGGCAAGCCCGCTCCAGCAAAATTCACTGGGAGCGATGTGAAGACCCCCGAGCAGATTGAGAAAATTCGAGCTGCGGGAAAAATAGCGGCCAGCGCAATTGAGATGTTGCGCAGTGAAATTAGACCTGGGTTGACCACCGACCACTTGGACCGTTTGGCGCACGATTTCGTGATAGACCACGGCGCTTATCCATCAACTCTCGGATACCGGGGCTATCCGAAATCCATCTGCTCTTCAATCAACGAAGTCATTTGTCACGGAATTCCAGATGACACCGTTCTGGAAGACGGTGACATCGTAAATATTGATATCACGGCTTACTTAGACGGATTCCACGGCGACCTAAATCACACCATCGAGGTGGGTACTGTGAGCGAGGAAGTTCACAACCTGGTTGAGCGTACTCGAGAAGCACTCAACCGAGGCCTGATGACTGTGGCTCCCGGTCGGCAAGTAAACACCATTGGGTTGGCAATCGAAAACTATGCCAAGCGCTTTAACTATGGAGTTGTCCGCGACTTCACTGGACACGGTGTTGGTGAAGCTTTTCATTCTGGTCTGATTATTCCGCACTACGACAGTGCCCCAAATTACGCGACCGAAATCGAAGTCGGAATGGTTTTCACCATTGAACCCATGCTGACATTGGGCACGTATCAATGGGACATGTGGTCAGATGGTTGGACCGTAGTCACCAAAGATCGAAGTATTACCGCCCAGTTTGAACACACCATCGCCGTTACCGAAACCGGTTACGACATTCTCACCCTTCCGTAATGAAAGAAAATTAATGGCAAAAGTAGCAATCGGAATCGACATCGGTGGCACCGGAATCAAGGGCTCCCTAGTTGACGTCAAAAACGGTGAACTGGTTGGCGAACGCCTAAGGGTAGAAACTCCTCCTGGTGGTCGCCCAGATGACATCGCCGAGGTTGTTCGCGAACTTATTTCGGTCCTAGACCCTAAGGGGGAAGTCGATTCCATTGGTATCTGTTTCCCAGCTGTGGTCCAACATGGCGTCACGAAGTCCGCGGCCAACGTTTCTGAAGAGTGGATCAACCTCGACGCCGACAAGTTATTTACCCAGGTGATTGGCAAGCCGGTTCACCTCATCAATGATGCAGATGCCGCCGGCGTCGCAGAAATGAAATTTGGGGTTGGCAAAAAGGTAAAGGGCGTGGTCATGATGACGACCCTCGGAACTGGAATTGGTAGCGCCCTATTCGTCGATGGAAAGCTAGTGCCTAATACTGAACTGGGACACATCGAAATCGACGGTGTCGACTATGAATCGAAAGCAGCATTCTCTGCTAAGGAGCGCGAAGAACTCAGCTGGGAACAGTGGGCCACACGTCTACAAACTTATTATTCGAAGTTGGAAAGCCTATTCAGCCCCGACCTGTTTATCGTTGGTGGCGGGGTTTCCAAAGAGCACGAAGATTTTCTCCCGCTTTTGAAACTGAACACCAAGATTGTTCCAGCCAAACTTAGAAACAGCGCGGGAATCATTGGTGCAGCGATGATTGGGCTAAAGTCCTCAAAGTAGTGGATGGGCTGACCGATACGCCGGGTTTTGTCTAGGACGATCATCTATCTACGATTGCCGTTACCGACAACCTCTAGCGGTCTACCCGAAAGCTCGAGCGAGTAGCTCTCAAACACTTTCTGTCTGACCTTGCTCCAAGTGAGGTTTACCTAGCCGACTCAGTCACCTGCGTCGCTGGTGGTCTCTTACACCACCGTTTCACCCTTACCGTTTGCACGGCGGTCTGTTTTCTGTGGCACTGTCTTGCGAGTTGCCTCGAGTGGGTGTTACCCACCACTTCACTCTGTGGAGCCCGGACGTTCCTCGTTATTGCTAACGCGATCGCCTAGCCAGCCCATCCGCCTTAAAGACTACCTGTTACAGGTGTGCAGTGAAATTGGCTGTTACGAGTTCGGCGAAATCTTCACCCCAGTGCCTAATCACACTTAGCGAACAGGGAGCAACCTGCGGTCGCCAGTAGCCTGCGGGACCGCCATCCATAGTTAACGTGATGAACCCTCGGATTGGCATCACGTGAGCCACAACCACCACCGTTTGGCCGCGGTATTTTTCAAGGATTAGACTGCGTGCTTCTCGGATACGTGCGTCGAAAACTTCTAGCGATTCACCATTTGGTGGTGATTCGGTCCAGGATCCACGCCAAGTTGAGAACACTTCTGGCCAAAGTTTGGCAACTTCCTCATTGGTGTGACCATCCCAGTCACCAAATGAGATTTCACGTAGGAGCTCTTCGGTTTCAACACTGACTCCTAACGCCGACGCGATATGCGCCGCGGTCTCACGAGTACGTTGCATTGGTGAAGCAATAACCGCGGTTGGTTTAGGCAGATGACCAAAAGCGCTTTCAGTTCCAAAACCAGCGATAAGTTTTGCCACCGCTGCCGCGTCCTCATGACCGAGTTTAGAAAGATTTGGGTCATCGCCAGTTCCCCCGGAGATTTTGTGAGCCTCGGTAAGAGCAGTTCGTCCATGACGAACCAAGACGACGGTGGTAAGTGGTTCAGTAACATCGCCCGGAGCTCTAATCGAGCTGGGGTTCATGGGATTGAATTCAATGGACTTACTCGATGGAACTTCGTCATTTGAAAGGTGTCGAATCACATCGACCTCGTTGTCCATCGCTTCATTTGCCAAGGCATCGGCCCGTGAGTTTTGTTCGCGAGGAATCCAAACCCAGGTGACATTCTTTCCGGCAACCAACTTTTGAACTTCGATCCCCAGAACTTGCATATCCGGGTGCTTGATTTTCCAATTTCCGGACATCTGCTCGACCACGAGTTTGCTGTCCATTCGAACCGTTACCTGAGCATTTGGATTGTGGCGAAAGGCTTCATTCAGCCCAGCAATTACTGCACGGTACTCTGCGACATTGTTTGTGGCAACTCCCCCATAGGTTGAGATCTCGGTGATTACCTTGCCGGTTTCACCATCAATGACCACAGCACCCGAACCGGATGGTCCTGGGTTGCCTCGGGAACCGCCGTCAGCCTCGATTACTAGTTGGTCTGAACTCATCGAATAATCATTGCGTCGCAATTTGGGCAGGTTGGTAAGTGATCTGCCGGTTCTGCCATCATTGCTTCAAACTGCACCGCGTTGATGGAAAGACGACAAGCGGAACAATCGCGTCCAAGGGTTTGGGCAACGGCAATTCCCCTCAAAGCCTTACGCCCGTAGAGCTTTTGAAGCTCCTCGTCCAATTTTCCGAAAGCTAGGTTCCGCTTCTCGCTTAATTCGGTGTGCTGTGCTCTTAGAGTCAAAGTTTGTCCCTGTTGCTTTGCTAGCTCTGCCTCGAGATCAACGTTTAGAGCAGCGCGCTGCTGGGTGATCTTGGCAATTTCCTCGTTAGCCATCTCAAGTGATTCCATAAGAGAAAGTTCAGAATCCTCTAGTGAGGTAAGTCGAGCTTTCAAACTGTCCAACTCCTGGTTGACTGCCTTTTGTTCGCGTTCGCTGGAAACCTGTTTAGCTTTTTCGTTGTCGCGAATAATGCGCTGTTCTACCAACTCAACATCTGAAGCAATCCTTTTGATTTCTCCCGACAAGTTTTCCGAAGTTGCGTGGGCCTGCAAAAGGTTCTCGGATGTTGCCAAAAGCCTGGTTCGCAAAGAGTCAATAGTCTCGCTTCGCTCGGCGTTTGCCAACTCCACTTCTACTCGAGAAATGCTTAGGTCAAGCTTCCCAACTTCAAGAAGCAGTTCTTGTTGTTTTTCACTGGCAATAATCATTTCAGTTCACCTCTTGGGTCCATGGATCAGTTTTAGTAGTTGATGAAACAAAATTGACGCCATCAATTTTGGCTAGCTTGGCTGTGGCTGCTGGAACCCAAAGCGACTCGGCTGCCCAGTGCGCGACATCGATCAAGGCTAACGGACCGCCAGCACGGGGAGTCGAAATCGCATCGAGAGTCGGGTGGTGACGAAGATCGCTGGTCACGTAAACATCGACATCCGAAGCTAAAACCTCAGCAAGAAAAGAATCGCCAGCGCCGCTGCAAATAGCGACCTTCTTTACAAGTTGGTTCGGCTCCCCTGCAAACACGACTCGACGCGCTGTTTCTGGCAGATTGGCGCTTACCCGTTTGGCAAATTCGTCAAGTCTGGTTGCTTCTGGCAACTCACCAACACATCCATGGCCAAATCCACCACCGGTAGGCATTAATGGTTTCAAATTTGACAAGCCAAAGGCATTAGCCATCAACGTTGACGCTCCATCTAACTGGACGTCGGCATTGGTGTGCGCAGTGAAGAGTGAAATTGAGTTCTTAATCAGTTTCGCAATAAGGGAACCCTTGAGTTTTTCATCGGTCACAGTTTCAACCGGCTTCAGCAGAAGTGGATGGTGAGTGATGATCAGGTTCGCGCCAATAGTCACAGCCTCATCGATTACCGAATCCGTGAGGTCGACTGCAACCAAAACCTTTGAAACTTGGTCCCCTAGAGAGCCGACTTGTAGGCCAACTCGGTCCCAGTCATCGGCATGAGACGTCGGCCAGATTGTTTCAAACTCAGCAATAAGTTCGGATAACTGAATCACTAATCAACCACGACGTCGACAAGGTCAAACCGGCGGTCTTCAACCTGCTTGGTCTCACGCTGCTGTCGAAGAATTCTTGGGAAGCCAGTTGCCAGGGTGTATAGAACCGAGACCAGAATTGCCACATAGGCTGCAACGTCGAAGCGTAGCGATAGGCCAGTCGAATTACTTAAGAACCCCAGCCAGGTTAGTGAGCCGATTGGCTGACAGACCGAGAAGCCAACCGCGGTTGCGACTAGGAAGCCGACCCCAGCAAACCAATTGACCGACCCGTAGAAGCCATAACTTCTGGTCAAGGATGCGTCGTGATACGCACCTCGCCTCATAAGGGTTTCGGTAAGAATCATTCCTATCCAGGCCGCGGCTGGAATCAAAAGAAATGCGGTCAGCGAAAGGTTAACCGCAAGAGCCGCTGGTAAAAATAGCGTTTGAGCGGTGACTGTGAGGATAAATACCACCGCAACTAGAGTCGCTAATCCGAAGCCGATGTGGTTAGTGCCAAGAGTTTTCAACGCTTCGATTAATTTTGAGACGCCTACGAAGATCAAGGAGACGATTGCGAGAATCGCCGAGTCCACCAAAATTGTCGGAGCAACGCCGCCGCCTACCGAGAGCAGGAACTCGATTACCTGTGATGGGTCTTTGAAGCTGTGACCATTCAACAATGCCGCCATGTGCCCGTATGTAAGCAGCGGCAGTAAGAAGCCAAAAATGAAGATCGGCCAGGTTAGTGACTTTGTTTTTGCTCCCCAAGACGCAGCGGCAACGGACTCGCCGTCGAGGCCGTAGGAGAAGACACTCATCAAAATCGCAAATAGCGGAGCGATGAGCAGGAACTTATCTAGCTGGAAGACACCAGCCAAATTGAGGTAATCAATTCCGGTCACCGTCAAGCCAGCGAAAACAATGAACGCCAAAAGGAGAATTCCACCGAGAGAGATTTTTAGCCAACGAGTGAACGATCCTCCAAATATGGCGAGGACGCTCGCAACGACTACCAAGACAATCGAGACGATGGACTCGGTTTTGATTTCGAGAGAACCAACAGAAAATAGCGTTGAATCGAATGCTGGCAACCCGACTACGGTGTTGTTCAGGAGTTTGGTTCCTCCGATTGAAACTGCAGACAGGCTTGCTAATCCGACAACCAAGAGAACTAGCCCAGGCAGGATGGCACCGAAAACACCGAAGGTTGCGCGTGAGGCCACTGCCAGCCCTCGCTTTGTGCGTCTGGCAGTAAGGAGACCCAGCACATTGACTTTTACGCCCACCAGAACGCCAATTAGTCCAGCCAACATTGAGGTCACAAAATTTAACCCAGACAATACAGCGACGGCCGCTGCCATCGCTGGCGCTAGGATTCCGACACCTAGAATCCAGTTAGCAGCTGAGACCAGTCGGAATCCGCGAACTACTGGAGCGGGGATAGCTTCCAAGGTTTCTTCGATTGGTTCTTCCGAAAACGCTGGCTCTGGAAGGCTGATCTCGGGTTCTGCTTCTAAAAGCTCCTCAAATTCCTCGGCCGCCTCTTCAGCAGAACCGATTTGCGGTTCAACCTCAGCCACAGGGCTAATCGGCTCGACCACTGGTTCCGGCGAAGCATTGAACACTGGGTATTCCGGCACGGGAGGAACTAATGGTAGAGGTTCCAATCCACGCTTGGCTCGGTCAAGATTTTCAATCGCGATCGCTGCACGAGGGTCGGTTGAAACGTGCATAGCCTCAAGCCAAGCATCGGTGGCACGGTTATCTTCGTCGCGGAGAGCGGTTTGCTCTTCCAGGAAATCCATCGCGGCCAGCATTCCTGCCTCATCAGCAGTTGCCGCACCTAATCGTTGGCTGATTTCTTGATCAGTTAGAGATTTGCGCGCTGGGGGCGTGAATTCACTTTGGTCCATGAGAAAAATAATACCCGCGCATCAGTAATTACTTCTGATGCGCGGGTACCTATTTGTGGGCCCTACCGGGCTCGAACCGATGACATCCACGGTGTAAGCGTGGCGCTCTACCAACTGAGCTAAAGGCCCAACAAGGAACAAGAATACGCAAACCTGTGCGGTTGGCGCAAATCCTTGACCAAATTAGTTGAGTGTTGCTAGTGCCTTTTCGTATTCACCAAGCGAACGAGCCTGTCCTGGTGCGGTGACGAACTTGGCTACCAACTCGCCCTCTTTGTTGATTACGAAGGTGGCTCGGTTTGCAATACCGCTGTCCTCAAGGAAAACCCCGTAGTCCTTCGCAACACCACCGTGCGGCCAGAAGTCAGCCAGGACCGAGAACTTGTAACCCTCTTGCTCTGCAAAAAGCTTCTGAACGAATTTGGAGTCCACAGAAATTGCGAGAAGTTCAACATCAGCGCGGTCAAACTGTGCAAAGTTATCGCGAAGTTCGCAGAGTTCGCCGGTGCAAATGCCCGAGAAACTCAGTGGGTAAAACACGATTACAACGTTTTTCTCGCCCTTGAACTGCGAAAGGCTTACAGTTTCGCCAAACTGGTTGATCAAGCTGAAGTCTGGTGCGGCATCGCCAATGATTAGTGACATTCGTGTCTCCTTAGTTTTTACTCTTCAACAACACTAAGCAATCGCAAAGTGCGTTTCATTCCAGCATTCCAGAAGTAGACTTAATGAGCCTTTACCAAGGTGACAAAGTTGTCCTGTTACAAATCCCCCACGAAAGGGTGTATTCGGTGTCTCTGAACAACAACGACGCTTACGCAGTTCACAATCCTGACCAGGACCCTGAAGAAACTCGCGAATGGTTGGAATCGCTGGATGCTGTGGCTCGAGTCCACGGTCGTGGTCGCGCACGCGAAATCATGCTCAACCTATTGCGTCGCTCGCACGAACTTCAGTTGAACGTACCAATCGTTCCAACCACCGACTACCTAAACACCATCGCACCGGAAAACGAGCCAGAATTCCCTGGTGACGAAACCGTCGAGCGCACCTACCGTGCCTGGATGCGCTGGAATGCCGCCATGTTGGTTCACCGAGCCCAGCGCCCCGGCGTTGGCGTTGGCGGACACATCTCAACTTTTGCTTCAAGCGCTTCGCTTTATGAAGTTGGTTTCAACCACTTCTTCAAGGGAGCCGACCACCCATCTGGTGGTGACCAGATTTTTGTTCAGGGTCACGCATCGCCTGGTCCTTACGCCCGAGCATTCCTTGAAGGTCGCCTTTCGGCTTCGCAGCTAGACGGTTTCCGTCAGGAGAAGTCTCATGCCGGCGGTGGCCTCTCGAGCTATCCTCACCCACGTCTGATGCCAGATTTCTGGCAGTTCCCAACTGTTTCGATGGGTCTTGGACCAATCAACGCGATTTACCAGGCTCAGTTCAACCGTTACCTTCAGGGCCGTGGCTTTAAGGACACCTCAGAGCAGCATGTTTGGGCGTTCTTGGGCGATGGCGAACTAGACGAAGTTGAAAGCCGTGGCGCGCTTCAGCTTGCCGCCAACGATGGTCTAGACAACCTAACTTTCGTTGTGAACTGTAACCTTCAGCGCCTTGACGGACCTGTTCGAGGTAACGGCAAGATCATCCAGGAATTGGAAAGCTTCTTCCGCGGTGCAGGTTGGAACGTCATCAAGGTCGTCTGGGGTCGCGAATGGGACACTCTCCTAGCCAACGACACCGACGGCGCGTTGGTTGATTTGATGAACAAGACGCCAGATGGCGACTACCAGACCTACAAGACCGAAGACGGCGCGTTCGTTCGCGAAAACTTCTTCGGCCGCGACCCACGCACTGCCAAGTTGGTTGAACACATGACCGACGAGCAGATTTGGGGTCTAAAGCGCGGAGGTCACGACTACCGCAAGGTTTACGCAGCCTACAAGGCAGCAGTTGAGCACAAGGGCCAGCCAACCGTTATCTTGGCGAAGACCATCAAGGGCTTCACTCTTGGCAAGTCATTCGAAGGACGCAACGCAACCCACCAGATGAAGAAGATGACTCTGGATAACCTTAAGGGTTTCCGCGACGAACTTCGCATTCCAATTTCGGACGCTCAGCTTGAAGAGAATCCATACCAGCCTCCTTACTTCCACCCAGGACAGGATGCTCCAGAAATTCAGTACCTTCACGAGCGCCGTCGCGCCCTCGGTGGCTACCTTCCAGAGCGTCGCAGTAAGTATGTTGACTTCAAACTTCCTGAAGACAAAACCTACGAGATTTCGAAGGGTGGAAGCGGAACTCAAGAAGTTGCTACCACCATGGGCTTTGTTCGCCTTTTGAAGGACCTACTTCGTGCACCAGAATTTGGTCAGCGCATAGCGATGATCATCCCTGATGAAGCACGTACCTTTGGTATGGACGCCTTCTTCCCGACCGCCAAGATTTATAACCCACAGGGTCAGCACTACATTTCGGTAGACCGCGACATCTTGCTTTCCTACAAGGAATCAGATTCAGGTCAAATCATCCACACCGGAATCAACGAGGCTGGATCGGTGGCTGCTTTCGCTGCTGCTGCAACCAGCTACGCAACCCACGGTCAGGCGATTATTCCGTTCTACGTGTTCTACTCGATGTTCGGTTTCCAGCGCACCGCTGACTCGATCTGGGCTGCAGCCGACCAGTTGAGCCGTGGTTTCCTAATCGGCGCTACTGCAGGTCGCACCACCCTTACCGGTGAAGGTTTGCAGCACGCCGACGGTCACTCACCGATCATCGCTGCAACCAACGATGCCGTGCTTAGCTACGACCCTGCATTTGCTTACGAAATCGGCCACATCATTCGTTCCGGTATCGAGCGCATGTACGGTGGAACCCATTCGGATCCAAACGTGATGTACTACCTAACCGTTTACAACGAGCCAATGGTTCAGCCAGCTGAGCCTGAAGGCGCAGACGTAGAGGGTATTGTTCGAGGAATCCACAAGGTTTACAACAACCCAGCCGAAGGTCGTAAAGCTCAGATTCTCGCCTCCGGTGTAGCCCTTCGCTGGGCTCAGGAAGCGGCAGAACTTCTGCAGGCAGACTGGGGAGTTTCAGCGGACATCTGGTCGGTTACCTCTTGGACCGAACTTCGCCGCGACGGTCTTCGCCGCAACGAAGAACGCTTCCTAAACCCTGGCGCACCAGTTGAGCAGCCATACGTTACTCAGAAACTTGCTGGACACCACGGTCCTTTCCTCGCGGTTAGCGACTACATGCACCAGGTCCCAGACCAGATTCGCGAATGGGTACCTGGCGACTATGCCACTTTGGGTGCTGAAGGTTTCGGTTTCTCGGATACCCGTGCTGCAGCCCGTCGACACTTCAAGATCGATGGTCCCTCGGTGGTTGTCCGTGTCCTCGAGCAATTGGTAGCCCGAGGCGAAATGGATGCCACTGCACCGGCACAGGCAATCGAAAAGTACCGCCTCCACGACGTCAACGCTGGCAACAGCGGTAGCGCCGGCGGCGAGGCATAAACTTTCCCCATGCTAGTTATTGTTTGCCCTGGTCAAGGTTCTCAAACACCTGGTTTCCTGAGCCCTTGGCTTGAGTTACCAGCCTTCAAGCAGAGCCTTGAAATTGCTCAGTCGGCTTCCGGTTTAGATCTGCAGACCTACGGAACTTTGAGCGATGCCGACACCATCAAAGACACGGCTATCGCGCAACCTCTGATTGTTGCAGCGTCGCTGGCCTCTTACGCTGCTCTCGCCGCTGCAGGTATTTCAAATGTGGCTGGTGTTGCTGGCCACTCGGTTGGCGAACTTGCCGCCGCTTCGATCGCTGGTGTCTTTGACACGGCTACCGCCATGGAGTTTGTAACCAAGCGCGGTTCAGAGATGGCTAAGGCTGCAGCTCTGACCAAGTCATCCATGGCAGCCGTTTTGGGTGGAGACCGCGATGAGGTTGTGGCATACCTGACCGCAAGAGGCCTTTCAGCTGCCAACTACAACGGCTCGGGTCAAATTGTGGCCGCCGGAGATGCCGATTCCATCACAGCACTGGCTGCTGAACCACTAGCCGGCACTCGAGTTATACCTTTGGCTGTTGCCGGTGCTTTCCACACCAACTTCATGGAACCAGCAGTGGCTGAATTGGCGAACTACGCCGCAGGAATAGCTACTTCAGACGCAACGCTAAACCTTTGGACCAACAAAGGCGGCTCAATTGTTAAATCTGGTTCGGAGTACCTAAACCTTTTGGTGAACCAAGTTTCAAATCCAGTTCGCTGGGACCTTTGCATGGATGCCATGGTCGCGGCCGGCGTCACCGGGCTAATTGAACTCTCCCCTGCCGGAACTTTGGCTGGTCTGGCCAAACGCGGAATGCCTGGTGTTGAAACCTTGGCTCTAAAAACTCCGGACCAAATTGACGCAGCTTTAGAACTTGCAAAGAACCACGGTTAGGAGCCACCAGTGACCGCAACACTAAACCAATATCAGGCAGTCAAGTTCTCGAAAATTTATGCCCTAGGTGCTGCGCGCGGTGATTTGGTTGTTACCAACGATGACGTGGCTGGTCCTATCGATTCAAGCGACGAATGGATTCGTCAGCGCACCGGTATCGTCACCCGCAGGCGTGCAAGCAAAGATCGCAGCCTGATGGACATGGCTGTTGAGGCTTCGAATGAAGCAATTACCAAGGCTGGTATTGATCCGAAGGAAATCGGCGCGGTAATTTTCAGCACCATCACTCACCCATTCCAAACTCCGTCTGCAGCTACTCTTCTTGCCGACAAGGTGGGTGCTAACCCAGCGCCGGCTTACGACGTCTCGGCAGCTTGTGCCGGCTATTGCTACGGGATTGCCCAGGCCGACGCTCTGGTTCGTTCAGGAATGGCAAAATACGTGTTGGTTGTTGGTGGCGAAAAGCTCAGCGACTTTATCGACCCAACCGACCGCAGCATCTCTTTCCTGCTTGGCGATGGAGCTGGCGCCGCTATCGTTGGCCCGTCGGAGACACCAGGAATTTCCCCTTCGGTTTGGGGTTCAGACGGCTCTAAATGGGATGCCGTGAGCATGACCTCGTCGTTACTGGAATTCCGAGATGGAACAGCAGCTTGGCCAACTTTGCACCAAGAAGGGCAAACCGTCTTCCGTTGGGCAGTCTGGGAAATGGCGAAGGTTGCCAAGCAAGCACTCGAAGTTGCCGGCGTGAAGCCAGAAGACTTGAGCGCACTGGTTACCCACCAGGCCAACATTCGAATCATCGATGAACTAGCGAAACAGCTAGAACTTCCAGATTCGGTTGTGGTAGCCCGTGACATCATCAACACCGGAAACACTTCAGCAGCCAGCATTCCATTGGCCATGCACGAATTGCTAAGCAGCGGGGCCGTCAAGTCGGGCGGTTTGGCACTGGAAATTGGCTTCGGCGCAGGACTTGCCTTCGGCGCTCAAGTAGTAGTTCTGCCCTAAAATTGAATAGATAAATAACCCATAAGGAGAAACCATGGCACTGTCAAAGGATGAAGTACTTGCTGGCCTAGCCGAGCTAGTAAACGAAGAGACCGGTCTTGCTGCCGAGTCAGTACAGATGGACAAGAGCTTCAGCGATGACCTAGACATCGACTCAATCTCGATGATGACCATCGTTGTAAACGCAGAAGACAAGTTCGGCGTAAAGATTCCTGACGAGGAAGTTAAGAACCTCGTAACCGTTGCTGACGCTGTTAACTACATCGCAGACAACCAGTAACTAAAACTGGGAGAGTTTTCGTGAAGATCGTAGTAACTGGATTAGGTGCAACCACACCACTAGGTGGAGACGTACGTTCTACCTGGGACGCACTGCTTGCTGGGAAGTCGGGAATCTCGACTCTTGAGCAGCCGTGGGTCGCCCAGTACGAGATTCCGGTTACCTTCGCTGGCCAGGCTAAAGTCCCGGCCAGCGAGGTGCTCACCCTTCAAGAGTGCAAGCGGCTCGACCCTTCGAGCCAGTTTGCGCTAATCGCCGCCCGTGAAGCTTGGGCCGATGCTGGAACACCCTCGGTGGAGCCAGAAAGACTTGCCGTTGAATTCTCAACCGGCATCGGCGGAGTTTGGACTCTGCTCGATGCATTCGACACTCTAAAAGAACGTGGTCCTCGTCGAGTTCTTCCGATGACCGTTCCAATGCTTATGCCAAACGGTCCGGCAGCTGCCATCGGCATGGACCTCGCTGCCCGTGGTGGAGTTCGCACCTCAGTTTCTGCTTGTGCTTCTAGCACTGAGGCAATTGCCAACGCAATCACCCGACTTCAGTCTGGTGAAATCGACATCGTGGTTGCCGGTGGTTGTGAGGCAGCGATTCACCCACTCCCAATTTCAGCTTTCGCGGCAATGCACGCAACCTCGCGTCGTAATGATGAACCAGAACTTGCCTCCCGCCCATACGACGTGGCCCGCGATGGCTTCGTAATGGGTGAAGGCGGCGGTGCCATGGTTCTTGAAACCGAAGAGCACGCATTAGCCCGTGGAGCCAAGATCTACGCCTACCTAGTCGGTGGTGCAGTAACCTCTGATGCTTATCACATCACCGCTCCAGACCCTGAGGGTAGCGGAGCAGCTCGCGCCGTACTTGCGGCATTGAAGCAGGCAAACGCTTCGATTGAAGATGTGGTCCACATTAACGCCCACGCAACCAGCACTCCGGTTGGTGACATCGCCGAATACACGGCTCTAAAGCGTGTATTTGGAGATCACCTGGGCCAGATAGCCATTTCGGCTACTAAAGCTTCTACCGGCCACCTGCTAGGTGGGGCAGGAGCTATCGAGGCCGTATTTACGGTTTTGGCACTGAAGGAGCGTACCGCTCCCCCTACCATCAACCTGGACAACCAAGACCCAGAGATTCCTCTAGACGTTGTAACCAGCCCTAGAAAGCTTCCTGACGGCCCTATTCTGGCAATCAGCAACAGCTTTGGCTTTGGCGGTCACAATGCTGTTGTTGCCTTCCGCAGCTACGAATAAAAGCTTAAAGAGAAAATCCCCAGCACTGAAAAGTGCTGGGGATTTTCTCTGACTCTTGTTAGTGTGCGTGCTGTCCGCGAGAGTTTTCGAAGACAAAGCCGATCAAAGCAACGACAGCCAGCGGGAATCCAATAATGAATAGCCACCAACCGACCGCCAACGACGCGAAGACAATTGCACCGAAAAGACCTAGGAAGAATGGCCACCAGCTCCAGGCGTTGAAGAAACCGATTTCGGATTCACCGTCTGAGATTTTAGCCATTGGATTGTCTTCAGGAACTGGACCCTGATTGCTGCCAGTTTTACCTAGATAGAAGGCAATGAAGGCCGACATGATTGCAAGCATTGCAATTGCGGCAGTACCAACAATTTCAACCTTGAGGGAACCTAGAGACGGACCGCCATCTTTAAGGCCCTGGTATGGCTCATTGAGGCCCACTAGGGCGTAACCGACAGCTGCAATTATGTAGAAAACGGTTAGGAGCCAGAACAGTCTCGCATTAGTGCGCATGAATTAGCCCTTCTTTACTATCTTCTTGGTCGCTACCGCGTCACTTGCCTCTGGGTGATTCAGGTCAAATGCTGGCGACTCTGAGCGAATCACTGGAATCGAAGTGAAGTTGTGGCGAGGGAATGGTGAAGCGGTTGCCCACTCGAGTGAACGTCCATAACCCCAAGGATCGTTTACGGTCACCTTCACACCCTTGCGGTGAGTGATGTACACGTTCCACAGGAATGGGATGAACGAGAGAGCTAGCAAAACCGAACCAGCGGTTGATACCTCATTGAGGAAGGTGAATCCATCCTCAGGAAGGTAGGTTGCGTAACGTCGGGGCATACCCTGGACACCAAGCCAGTGCTGCACTAGGAAGGTGCCGTGGAAGCCAACAAAGAGCATCCAGAACTGAACCTTTCCGAGGCGCTCGTTCAGCATCTTTCCAGTCATCTTTGGGTACCAGAAGAAGATTCCCGCAAACATAGCGAACACGACGGTACCGAATATTACGTAGTGGAAGTGGGCAACTACGAAGTAGCTGTCGCTGAGTGCGAAGTCTAGGGTCGGGCTGGAAAGGATAACACCGGTCAGACCACCGAAAATGAAGGTGGTTAGGAAGCCGAGCGACCAAAGCATTGGAGTTTCGAAGCTAACCGAGCCGCGCCACAAGGTACCGATCCAGTTGAATACCTTAACACCGGTTGGCACTGCGATCAGCATGGTGGTGAAAGCGAAGAACGGCAACAATACCTGTCCGGTTACGTACATGTGGTGCGCCCATACGGTCATTGAAAGAGCTGCAATTGCGATGGTTGCGTAGATAAGAGTCTTGTAACCGAAGATTGGCTTACGGCTGAACACCGGCATGATCTCCGAGATGATTCCGAAGAACGGTAGGGCGATGATGTAAACCTCTGGGTGACCGAAGAACCAGAACAGGTGTTGCCAAAGCATGGCGCCACCGTTGGCTGGGTCGAAAATGTGGGAACCGAACTTACGGTCCGCTCCAAGTGCGAATAGCGCCGCGGCCAATGGTGGGAAACACATGATTACCAGGATCGAAGTAACCAGGGTGTTCCAGGTGAAAACTGGCATACGGAACATGGTCATACCAGGTGCGCGCATGGTCAAGATTGTGGTGATGAAGTTGACACCACCCATGATGGTTCCAAAACCACCAAGGGCTAGACCGAATACCCAAAGGTCTCCACCAATTCCAGGTGAGAAGGTCGTAGTAGAAAGCGGAACGTAAGCGAACCAACCGAACGAAGCAGCTCCCTGTGGGGTGAAGAAACCAGCTACTGCAACCAGACTACCGAAGAAGTAGAACCAGTAAGCAATGGCGTTCAAGCGAGGGAATGCAACATCTGGGGCACCAATTTGAACTGGCATCAAGATGTTTGCAAACGCGGCAAACAACGGAGTTGCAAACATGAGCAACATGATGGTGCCGTGCATGGTGAACAGCTGGTTGTACTGCTCTTTTGAGCCAACAATTTGAAGACCCGGCATGGTGAGCTGGGCGCGGATCATCAGCGCCATAACTCCACCAATGAGGAAGTAGACAAATGAAGTAATGAGGTAGAGGTAACCAATCTTCTTGTGATCGGTAGTGGTTAGCCAATCAACAAGGATGCGTCCCTTATCGCGTGGCACAACTGGAGTTGCTGGATTCATGGTTGCGGTAGCCATTATTAGCCCTCGTTCTCTGCTGGAGCGGCAACGCCTGGAAGATTCTGGTTTCGGCTGGCATCAAGTGAAAGCTGACCTACCTGGCCGGCTGCCTTGAGCGCTGCAATGTGCTGGTCGTAGTCAGACTGCGAAACGACCTTTACGTTGAAAAGCATCATCGAGTGGAACTCGCCACAAAGTTCAGCGCACTTACCGTTGTAGTCGCCGATCTTGGTTGGAGTGAAGTACTCGTGGTTGGTCTTACCAGGCAGTGCGTCCTTCTTGTAGAGGAACTCAACTACCCAGAATGAGTGGTCTACATCGCGAGAGTTCAAAACCAATTCAACGCGCTTGTTTACAGGCAAGTACAAGGTTGGAAGTCCGGCCTTCTTGCCGTCGTTTCCGGTGATGTATTGGGACTGGATTCCAGAGTCGTAAACGTTTTCGTTGGTGTAGTTAAAGTCCCAACTCCACTGCTTACCAATTACCTGAACAGTGACTTCAGGGTTGTTAGGTGTTTCAATGACCTTCATGTCGCGAGCGGTGAAAGCAAAGAAACCGATGACCAAGATAAGTGGCACCACGGTGAACAAAATCTCAATTGGGTTGTTGTAGCGCATCTGAGCAGGAAGGTGGGTGTCACCCTTGCGACGACGGTAGACGACGATCGCCCAGAACATTAGACCCCAGGCGATAGCGCCGACTGCCCAAAGGACAGCCCATGAGATGTTCCACAGGTCCGTGACACGGTCGGTGTGGTTGGTTACATCTGAGCTAGAAGCTGGGAGAGGCATCAGAATTGCTGAGCTCAATTGCTCTTGCGAGCAACCAGACAGGAACAAGGTTGTAGTTGCAGCAGCCGTTGCTATTGCAACTCTTAGAGCACGCTTAGAAAGCACAGTCGACCCTTCGAATCGTTACTGATTTAGTCTACGCCCGAGGGCTTAGGCATGGGCGTGAAAAACGCCTAAAAACCGAAAAATCTTAACGGTTTTAGCAGAAAGATTGACCGCAGGCACAGGTTGAGGTGGCATTCGGGTTATCAATGACCAGACCCTGCTCAGTAAGAGAGTTTTTGTAGTCAATTGTGGAACCCTTGACTAGTTCGATCGACATTGGGTCGATAACTAGCTCGTAGTTGCCAACCGGGAAGCGAATGTCGTCCTCGTAGAACTTGTCTTCGTAGGTTGGCTTGTATTCGAGACCCTGACAACCGCCAGGAGCGGCCTCGAGTCGAATGGCAAGCTTCTCTTCGCCACCGGCCTGCTCAAGGGTGCTAGAAATCCATTCGATTGCGGCATCGGTAACTTCAATTTTGTAATCGGTGGTTTCAGTCATTTTTTACTCCTTGTGAATACAACTAATTCTAACTTCACTAAACAGCAAAGCCAGCAGAAACATTCCGCTAACCTAATGGTTATGACTGAGCAGACTCCAAACCTCAAAAAAGGCAAGCCAACTCCAGCGCGCAAGCAGCAGGAAGCCGCTCGCAAGCGTCCACTAGTTGCACCAAAAACACCTGAGGCTCGCAAGGCCGAGCGCGCGGCTATGCGGGAACGTCGTCTAGAGGCTAGCCGCGGTTTAGCCAATGGAGATCCAAAGTACTTACCAAAGCGTGACTCGGGTGCTCAGCGCTCCATGCTTCGCGACATCGTCGACTCGCGCTACCTGACGGCCGGTGAAGTCCTTATGGTCTTCATGGTGGTAACCCTGTTCTTCACATACACCAGCAGCAAATTAACACCGTTGACCATTCTTCTGAGCAACCTTGTTTTACTACTTTTTGTGGTCTACCTGCTAGACACATTCCTAATTCAGCTTCGTGCGAAAAAAATTGTTACCAAGAAATTTGGGGCAGGAAACGTTGAAAAGGGAATCTGGTTCTACGTTGCAGTGCGATCGATGTACCCACGATTCATGCGCACACCTAAAGCCAAGGTGCCTCGCGGACACAAATTCGACTAGTTAACTAATTCCCGGTTTATCTTCCTGGCCCAGAATGGTCCCTGGTAGATAAATCCGGTGTATCCCTGAACTAGGGTTGCGCCCATTTTCAAGCGTTCCGCTACATCGGCGGTTGTTTCAACTCCACCCACTGAAATGATTGCAATGCGTCCGGCAATTACGCGGTTCAAAAGTGCCAAAACCTCAAGCGAACGCTCACGAACTGGTAATCCGGAGAGACCGCCCGCGCCCATTTCGGCAACCTTAGTTGAAGGGGTTTGCAAACCATCACGGGAAATCGTGGTGTTCGTCGCAATGACGCCGGCAAGGCCAAGCGAAACTGCCAACTCAGCAATTGCCACGATGTCTTCATCTGCAAGATCTGGTGCAATTTTCACTAAAACCGGCTTGGTTCCGGCCTGATTTAGCACCGCCTCCAAAATCGGCTTAAGTGATTCGATGTCCTGAAGGCTTCGAAGTCCAGGTGTGTTCGGAGAAGAAACGTTTACTGCAAGGTAATCAGCCAGCGGTGCCAAGAGGCTTGCGCTCGTCTCATAATCGGTAACGGCATCCTCAATCGGGGTTACTTTGCTCTTGCCAATATTTACCCCAATAATCGGAAGCGATTTATTGGATGCTCGAAGCTTGGCCAAGCGAGCAGCTAAGGCACTGGCACCCTGGTTATTAAAACCCATTCGGTTGATCAAGGCTCGGTCTGCGGTCAAACGGAATAACCGTGGCTTCTCATTTCCTGGTTGGGCGATTGCGGTAACTGTGCCTACCTCGATGTGTGAAAATCCAAGGTCCGCAAGCGGTTTGATAAGCTCGCCGTTCTTGTCGAATCCAGCAGCTAGTCCAAAGGGACCTGCAAATTTGAGTCCGAAAGCATCGACGATGCGTACCTGCTTGGGTCGAAGTCTGAAGATTCTAGTAAGCCCTAGACGTGAAGCAAATTTTAGGCATCCGGCTACAAAGTGGTGAACGCTTTCAGGGTCGAATCTCGTAAAGATTAGCTTGAACAGGAGCGAGTAAAGCATCTTCATAATCTTTCTGGTTGTTCAAACCGAGCTCGGATGGCTTCGAAGTGGGCGGGCAATCCCTCTTCGTTGGCAAGTGCGTCTACATAAGCGACCGCCTCAGCAAGTGCATCCTCGCTGTAGTCGATTACCTGCTGGGCCCGGAGGAACGTGTGTACCGAGAGCCCTGCACCAAACTTAGATTGCTGGTTGGTCGGTAAAACGTGGTTTGAACCTGCGACATAGTCACCCAGAGAAACTGGTGAGAACTTACCTAGGAACACTGCGCCAGCATTTGAAATTTGTGGAAGTACCTCGATCGGATTGGCAACCTGAAGTTCAAGGTGCTCAGTGGCATATGCGTTTGCGAATTCCACTGCCGCCTCAACATTTGCCACTAGGACAATGGCTGACTGTTCACCTCGCAAGGCCGTTTCCGCACGTTTGGTGTGACTCGTCTGGGAAAGCCTTCGGCTCAGCGCAATCTGAACCGCGTCGGCAAGCTGTACAGAGTCCGTTACCAGGACAGACGCAGCGGCTTCGTCGTGCTCAGCTTGTGATAACAAATCGGCTGCTACAAACTCGGGATTAGCCTGCCCATCGGCGATAACCAGAATTTCGGTAGTACCGGCTTCGGAGTCGATGCCTACCAATCCACGAACGGCTCGCTTAGCTGCCGTCACGTAGATATTTCCTGGGCCGGTAACCAAACTAACCGGCTCTAAACCGATACCTGGAACGCCGTGAGCCAATGCGGCAATTGCTGCTGGTCCCCCGACGTTGTAAACCTCTGTGACTCCGAGCAGCGCCGCCGCCGCCAACACAGTTGGGTGTGGTCGACCCCCAAAAGCTTTTTGACCAGGGGTTGTGATCACTAGTCTGGGCACCCCGGCGACCTGAGCCGGCACCACGTTCATGACCACGCTGGACGGGTAAACGGCTTTACCACCGGGTACGTAGAGACCGACCGAATCAACCGGTACCCAGCGCTGGTGAACTTTTCCGCCACTTGAAAACTCAGTGGTGACGGTGGTCGGCAAGTTGTCGATGCTCACCTGTCGGACTCTAGAAATCGCAGCTTCCAAAGCCGACCTTAGGCCGTCACTTAGTCCAGCCAGAGCCGAATCCAATTCGATTTGGGGTACCCGAATTGGGCTTGGATCAAAACCATCAAACTTTTGGGTCAGCTCGATGAGAGCGGATTCCCCACGAACTTCAACATCTCGAATAAGTGCCGTGACTTGGTCTACGGCTGTCTCAATCTTTAGGCTCGCACGGGGAACTAATTGGTTTAACTTGGAAGAAACGGGCAAACCACCGCGAAGATCAACAATTCGCAAAAGATTAGTGGTCAAAAGGGCTCCAGTTCCTAGTCAATTCTATTCGCGCCCCGAAGATTAGGTAGCCTACTTAGGTGAGTTCAAACATCGAAGACATGTCCGTAATCGAAGATTCGGTTGAGGCGCTAAAAAATACTTTCCGTCATCACGCTTCAGGCGTTGCCGTAATCACTCTTCTTGACGAAGCCGGAAATCCGGTTGGTTTCACAGCAACATCCGTTACATCGCTAGGAGCAACTCCCCCATTGGCAAGCTTCAATGTTGCCTCGGGATCTTCAACCTGGCCTGCGCTCTGTAAGGCAACCTGGGTTGCGATTCACACTCTCGGAGAGAACAACCAGCAGCTTGCTACAAAAATGGCGGCCGACCACACCAAACGGTTTTCAGACAAAGATTGGGAATTTGGGCCAAAGGGGTTGCCTATCTTCCCTGAAGCCTCTTCGGTTCTAATTGCAGGTATTCGAGAAATTCACGCGGTTGAAAATAACGCGGTAGTTATTGTGGATGTCGTTGATGGCTTGTCAGGAATCGAACAGCGTCCGCTGATTTACTTCCAGCGAAACTACCTGATCGGCTAACTTCTCCTCGTTTGGAGCCGCTTGGGTTGGCTTGTCACCATCACGAACGATTGCTTGGGAACCGAGTAATACTTTTAGTTCGCCAATGAACTCGACCGAGTACCGCACCTTTTGCGGCAGAGTATATGTTCGCGTTTGACCATCGGCCGAAATGGTGATGATGAACTCGCTGGAGCCCACATTTTGTTTGATGATCGAGTTCAATCGCTCCAAGGTTTCGCGGTTAGCTTTTTCGTTTTCGATGCGAACATGAATTTTCCCTAGAAATTCTCCCGCAGCCGGTGCGTCTAAAACATTGATTGAATATGCCGAAAGATTACGTCCGTCATCACGGTTATTAACTCGACCACGAACCGAGACCACCATGTCTGGTTTTAGCTCATTGGCATATTCGCTGAAGGATTTACCGGTCAGCATGAACGAAAGTTCACCTTCGAAGTCTTCAATAGTTACTAGCAAATAAGGCTTTCCAGATTTCTTACCAACGCGGTTTTGGATTCCCGTAATCAATCCACAGAGCGAGGTGGTGCTGCCGTCTTCGATGGTCTCATTCTCAATGAAATAGCCAATTGAGTAATTTGAATTCGAAGCCAATTGCGACTCGCGTCCAAAGAGTGGGTGGTCACTCACATAGAGACCTAGAGTGTCGCGCTCCATGGCGAGCTTGGTTCGCTTATCAAACTCTTCGTGGTCTGGAATTTCAACCAGGGTCGGATCTTCTTCGAACATTCCGCCAAAAAGGTCCATTTGACCCTTGGCTTCTTCGCGCTTCCGGGAGACTTGGCCATCGACTGCAGATTCATAAATTGCCATTAGCGAGCGTCTGGTGTGCCCGAGACTGTCGAACGCTCCGGCCTTGATAAGCGACTCAATGGTTCGCTTGTTGCAAACCTGGACGGGCACCTTCTTCAGGAAGTCATTAAACGATGTGAACTTGCCTTGCTCGGTTCGTGCCTCGACGATTCCAGCGACCACGCTTTCACCGACACCGCGAATTGCGGCTAGTCCGAAACGGATTCTGGACTCAACACCCGAGAAGTTACCGATTGACTCGTTCACATCTGGAGACTGAACCTCGAGACCCATTTTTCGGCAGGCGCTCAGGTAGATTGCCAACTTATCTCTGGCATCGCCAACACTGGTGAGCAAGGCTGCCATGTACTCGGCTGGGTGGTTCGCCTTCATGTAGGCAGTCCAGTACGAAAGGACTCCGTAGGCGGCGCTGTGCGCCTTATTGAACGCGTAGCCGGCGAACGGCAAGAGCGTGTCCCAAAGTGCCGTAACAGCCTCTTCAGTAAAGCCGTTGCTCAACATTCCAGCGCGGAAAGCCTCAAGCAAACTATCTAGTTCCTTGGCATCTTTTTTACCCATTGCCTTGCGAAGGTTGTCTGCCTGAGCCAAAGAAAAACTTGCAACTTTTTGAGCTGCCGCCATTACCTGCTCTTGGTAAACAATCAATCCGTAAGTCGGACCAAGTACCTCTTTGAGAGGCTCTTCCAAAGTTGGGTGAATCGGGATGTTGGCCTGAAGCCCGTTCTTGCGCTTGGCGTAGTTGGTGTGCGCGTTCACACCCATTGGTCCTGGGCGATAAAGCGCGATAGCCGCCGAGATGTCTTCGAATGAGGTTGGCTTCATCAGGCGCAACAGCGAACGCATCGCCTCACCATCGAGCTGGAAAACACCTAATGTGTCGCCTTGCCCGAGGAGCTGATACGCCTTCTCGTCGGCGTCCAGATCCAAAGAATCAAGGTCTGGTGCCTCAAGCCCATTGGCGCGAATGTTGATTAGGGCATCTTCAAGCACGGTTAGATTTCGAAGCCCCAGGAAGTCCATCTTCAAAAGACCGAGCTTTTCCAAAGGCCCAGCGTCGAACTGGGTGATGTAGCCGGTTTCGCCTTCTCGAGTCATTAGCGGCACAACGTCGATCAGTGACATAGCCGAAATGATCACTCCGGCGGCGTGAACGCTGGTCGAACGTTTCAGGCCTTCCATGCCTCGAGCTAGATCAAAAATCTTTTTGGCATCTAAGTCGCTTTGAATAATGTCGCGAAGTGCCGAAGTTTCTTTGTAACGAGGGCGGTCTGGGTTGACCACGTCTTCCAACTCGATTTCTTGGCCGAGTACAGCCGGCGGGAACGCCTTGGTAAGCACTTCACCATTGGCGTAAGGAAAGCCGAGAACACGCGCCGCGTCCTTCAGAGCAGCCTTGGCCTTGATGGTGTTAAAGGTACCGATTTGGGCTACCCGGTCATCACCGTATTTTTGGTAAACGTACTTGATAACATCGCCACGACGACGGTCGTCGAAGTCAACATCGATATCCGGCATTGATTTACGAGAGGGGTTAAGGAATCGCTCGAAAATTAGACCGTACTTAATTGGATCCAGAGCTGTGATACCCAGGGCGTAGGCGACGATGGCTCCTGCTGCCGAACCTCGACCAGGACCAACTTTGATTCCCTGTTCGCGAGCCCAACCGATGAAGTCGGCAACGACCAAGAAGTAGCCTGGGAAACCCATTTCCTTGATGACTTCAATTTCATAAGCACACTGCTTAGCCTGGGCCTCGGGGATTCCATCCGGGAAACGGCGCTGCATACCTTCAGCAACTTCTTTTTCAAACCAAGACTCCTCGGTGTAACCATCCGGCACCGGGAATCTTGGCATAAGTTCTTGCTTTGAAAAATCGACATTGCATTCTTCGGCAATTTTTAGGGTGTTATCGCAGGCTTCCGGTAGGTCCTTGAAAAGCTCGCGCATTTGCTCCGGCGATTTCAGATAAAAGCCGGTTCCACCAAAACGGAATCGATCTGGGTTATCTAGAGTGTCGTTTGTTTGCACACAGAGCAGGGCCTCTTGTGACTCTGCTTGGTGATCGTGAACGTAGTGAAGGTCGTTTGAAGCCAGTAGCGGCATCCCGGTCTCGCGAGCCAGTCGGATGAGTTCTTTTTCGGTTCGTTCTTCAATTTCGATGCCATGGCGCATGATTTCGCAGTAGTAATTCTCTTTACCGAAAATTTCCTGCATTTCACGAACCGTGGCCACCGCGTCGTCCCAGCGACCGAAGCGCAACATCACATTGATTTCACCAGCTGCACAACCGGTGGTGCCAATTAGACCCTTACCGTATTTGTGCAAAAGCTCGCGATCGATGCGCGGCTTGTAAAAGATTCCGTCGGTGTAAGCCATGGTTGACATGCGGAAAAGGTTGTACATGCCTTCGGTATTCTTGGCCAACAACGTCATGTGGGTATAGGCGCCGTTCGACGAAACATCGTCTGGCCCGCCGTCGCCGAAGTTAGTTCTGGTGCGATCTGATCGATGAACTCGGGGTGCGACATAGGCTTCCATGCCGATGATGGGTTTGATGCCAACTTTTTTGGCAGCGTTCACGAATTCGTAGGCTGCGTGGAGATTACCGTGGTCGGTCATTGCCACTGCGGGCATGTCCATTTGACGGGCGGCTTTCATCAAGTCGTCGATGCGCGCGGCGCCATCGAGAATCGAATACTCGGTGTGAACGTGAAGGTGAACGAAGGACTTACCGGACACGTTTCACCTCTAAATAATCGCTTGAGACAGATAAGAGTATCCGCTTTTGAGACAACTCGAAACTAGCCACGCAGAAGGTCTAACACCTTCGACAACTCGACAGGATATTCGCTCTCAAAAGAAACCTTGTCGCCGGTAATTGGATGATCAAAACTGAGTCGAACTGCGTGTAACCACTGGTGTTCAATGCCCAGTTTCTTAGCTAATGTCGGATCCGCTCCGTACATGGTGTCACCAACCAACGGGTGCCTGAAGGCAGAAAAATGAACTCGAATTTGGTGGGTTCGGCCAGTCTCCAAAATAATTTCCAGTAGCGATGCCGATCGAAACGCTTCAATCGTCTCGTAATGCGTCACCGAGGGTTTGCCATCCGGATGCACGTGAAATTTGAACTCGGCTTTTGGGTGGCGGGCGATTGGTGCGTCAAAGGTTCCGGACGAAGGATCCGGATGTCCCTGAACTAGCGCGTGATAAACCTTATGAACTGCGCGGTCACGGAATGCTTGCTTGAGGCGAGAGTATGCCAACTCCGACTTTGCCAGGACCATTAGACCGCTGGTGCCTACATCCAAACGTTGCACAATGCCTTGACGTTCCTGGGCGCCGGAAGTAGACAACTGGATACCTAGGCCAAGAAGTGCACCAGGAACCGTAGGCCCGTCCCAACCAACTGAAGGATGAGCCGCCACACCGGCAGGCTTGTCAATTACGATCAAGTGATCATCTTGGAAAATGACCTTGAAATCGGGAACTTCGTCGGCTTGAATTAGCAGCCGATCTCTCTTTTCGCGAATGGCTACTTCGACAATCGAACCAGCCACTAACCGATCGCTCTTGCCCAATGTTTTGTTTTCCGAGGTGACCGCGCCCTGCTCCAAGAGTTCCGCAACTGAGGTTCTCGAAAGTCCTAGAGCCTTGGAAAGACCAGCATCGACTCGAAGCCCAGCCAACCCATCGGGAATGATTACATGTTTAATTTCGGTCATTAAGACCCAAGTTTGATTCCGCGCATAACCAAAATGACCACGGCAGTCATTGAGCTGGTAATGCAAATGTCGGCAACGTTGAAAACCGGGAAATTGAATGGAAGTTGCAGAAAATCAACAACTTTTCCAACAGGGAACCCTGGTGCACGGAATAAGCGATCAGCCAAATTCCCAACGACACCGGCCAACAGAATGGCTAGGGTTAGACGCCAAGCCTTGGAAGGAGTTCTTAGCATCAGCCAAATCACAACCAGAGTGGCTACTGAAGAAATTATGGTGAAAATCCAGGTAGCACCAAAGCCAATGGAAAAGGCCGCTGAGTCGTTCCAAACCAAATAGAACTTAAGGACCTCGCCAATAAAAGGTTTCCCTTGGAATGGGGGAAGTGTGGAAAGAGCCCATGCCTTAGTTGCCTGGTCTATGGCAAATAAGAAAACTGTGAGAACTAAATAAAGTACTGTCTTTCGCGTTTTGCTACGGGTAGCCATGAAAACTAGTTACCCAGCATTCCTTGGGACCCGTTCGGAGTCTGCGTTGGAACGTCTAGGTCGCGCAACTGAGCTTCGATGAAGTTGCGAATGTTGGCACGATAACTGTGTTCGTACTGACGGAGTTCCTGAATAGCGTGCTCAAGAAGAGCCTTTTCCTGCTCAAGACTGCTTAGGTCTGAACGCTGCTGGGCCTCTGATTCGCGAAGGAGTCGAGCAGCAGTTGCCTGACCTTCAGCAATAAGGGCGTCGCGCTTTGCAATACCTTCGCGAACGTGTTCGTCGTGAAGTTTGCGAGCAAGTTGAAGCAGGTTATTGGTGTTGTTCGGGTCGTTTGCACTAGCTTCGGCCATGGCTTCTGGGAAGGCAGCCCCAGGATTTGTGATCGAGGTTGCAACATCACTACTGCTAGAGGTCAGAGCACCAGCCATGCCACCGGGTGACCGCTGTAATTCAGCAATTCGGCCGTCGGATGCGAGTAAACGCTGACGTAGGTCTTCGTTCTCTTGGCTTAGTCGGCGAAACTCAACGATGATTTCATCGAGAAATTCGTCGACTTCGTCTTGGTCGTAACCTTCGCGGAACTTGGTTGGCTGAAATTTCTTATTGACGACATCTTCGGGAGTCAAAGACATTACAAACCTCTTTACAATTCAGAGTACAAGGATAACAAACAGGTGAATTGGGGCGCTGTGACTTTGCACAGCTAAACGACTAGTCGTTGAACTCGTTGAGTTCTTCCTCTTCTTCATCCTGGTTAATCGAAACGTTTGCTGGCGTAAGCAGGAAGACCTTAGGGGTCACGCGCTTTAGCTGGCCGTGACGACCCTCTTTGAGACCTAGCAAGAAGTCCAGGGTACGCTGTGAATCTTTTTCAGACAGTGCTGCCATGTTGATGATCAACGGAATGTCGTTGCAGAAGTGGTCGGCGATTTCACGGACATCTTGGAAGCTCGTTGGATCTAACGTGACTATTTCGCTGATGTCGCCGGAGCGACTTGAACTACGAATTGGAGTTACCTTGGCTGCGCCAGTTTTACCCGAGCCAGACGGACGAGTTGGAACAGGACGATCTCCCTTTGAAGAAAAGTCGAAGTAGTCCTTGAATGAATCCATTACACCCATGATTGAGCCTCCTAAAGCGGTTGTGTTCAGAATATTGCTAAAACTAACGATTTCCCGTGATTGCTGTGCCGATTCTTAGGTGTGTCGCACCGAATTGCAACGCCTCGAGGTAGTCATTTGACATCCCAATTGAAAGATCGGATGCAGCAGGGAATATTTTCATTAGCTTCCCTGACAGATTTGCAACCTTTTCGAAATCGTGCACTGGCGGAACATCGAGTGCCGCAACTGCCATCAAACCCCGGAGTCGAAGGGTTGGCGTGGCCGCCACCCTCTCGGCGAACTGAAGAACCTCGGTTTCGGAGATTCCCCCGCGTCCTGGGTCGTCGGTGAGATTTACCTGGATGAAAACATCCAGCGCATTTGGAATATCCATGGTTCGCTTTTGCAACTCGAGTAGCAGACTCTCTCGATCTAAGGAATGAATAGAACTCGCAAAGTTAAGTGCTTGCTTCACCTTGTTAGTTTGAAGTTGCCCAATGAGGTGCCAGCTTAGGTTTTGGTGATCTGCAAGTAGATCTGCTTTTGGCTCAGCTTCTTGAACCCTATTTTCACCGAAATCCCGTTCACCCAGCGCATAAAGATCTTGAGCGAGCGAAACTGGGTGGTTTTTCGTTACCACAATCAGTGTTGGCTCAGACCGTTGGAGCCTGAGACATTCAGCTTGGATGGCCGCTCTGGTTGCGGTCAGCCGCTCAGCAAGAGTTAGCACTATCTGAGGAAGTCTGGAATGTCCAAATCGTCGCCAAATCCAGTGTCAGCCTTTTTCGGTTCAACTGGAATGTCGATAGCTTCGGTAACCGGCGAAACAACCGATGGTTCGGCCAGATAGCCGCCAAAGGTGTTGTCGGTTTCTACTTCTGTCGCTTCAATAAAGGGCACGGGAGTCTCGATTACCACCGGTGACTCTGAGGGCTCTTCGACCTCGATTACCTGAATCTGGTCGGTGTTAGTTCGCATGGTGATTGGCATTGACGGCTTTCGAACCGGAGTACCACCGTCGAATCCGGCTGCGATCACGGTGATACGCATTTCGTCCCCCAACGAATCATCGTAGGAAACACCGAAAATTACGTTTGCGTTCGGGCTAACCGACTCTTGAATTAGGGCTGAAGCTTCGGAGACCTCGTGAAGACCCATGTTTCCAGCAGCCTGAACCAACATAAGAACACCGTGTGCTCCATCGATTCCAGCCTCTAGAAGCGGGTTGTTGATGGCCTTCTCGGCAGCCTTGATGTGACGATCTTCGCCCTTGGCGCTTCCGATACCCATAAGCGCGGTACCAGCATTTTGCATTACTGAGCGAACATCCGCGAAGTCTAGGTTGATGGCGCCAGGGATGGCGATTAGGTCGGTGATTCCTTGAACTCCCGAGCGAAGAACATCGTCGGCGACCTTGAGAGCGTTGTCGAGGCTGATGGCAAGGTCATCGATGTCTAGTAGTCGCTGGTTCGGGACCACAATTAGGGTGTCCACCTGCGACTGGAGTTCTTCAATACCCGTTTGCGCCTGCTGAGCGCGGCGTGGGCCTTCCCAGGTGAATGGACGACTAACGACGCCGACGGTTAGTGAGCCGGCTTCCTTGGCGATTCTGGCCACGACTGGGGCAGCTCCGGTACCGGTTCCTCCACCCTCACCAGCAGTGACAAAGACCATGTCGGCACCGCGAAGGGCGGCTTCAAGTTCTTCTACGTGCTCCTCGGCCGCGCGGCGACCAACTTCAGGGTCCGCACCAGCACCCAGGCCGCGGGTGGTTTCGCGACCAATATCAATCTTTACGTTTGCAGAGCTCATGGCAAGCTGCTGAGCATCGGTGTTGACAGCGATGAATTCGACTCCGCGTAGACCAGCTTCAATCATGCGGTTGACGGCGTTAACGCCCGCGCCACCGACTCCAACGACCTTGATTTCGGCCAGGTAGTTTTGCTGTTGTGCCATGAGTTACCTCCATTTTGCGAACCTTAAACCTCACGCTGAACGTTAAAGAAGGCTCGTGTTTTATCACTGCGCCTAGAAATTACGCCGAAAAACCCCAAAACGAGGTGAAGGCGGTAGGTGTGTCGCGCTAGTAAACAGACGGCTGACTGGGCGAAGAAACGTCAAAGGTAGCCCCGAAGTGGTTCGCATAATGCTTCATCAAAGCCGCCAAGACTTTCGCCTTCAAAGCTGGGTCTGAAGAGTCACCCCAGAAGATCTGCTGGTTATAACTTCTCAACGCCAAAACGACATTGTCTTTAGACGCAGCCGAGACCGACTGAACCTTAGGTAAGAGCTCCACCGGCAAGCTCAAGATAACCGACACAGCCGAAGCGAATGACACTGAACTCGCGGGATTTCCAGCGTTGTGAATTATTGGTAATCGATCTTTACTGCCCGCGCGCCCGAGTTGCACACCAGCTGCGTCGTAGAGGTAAGGCACGTTGTTAATGCTGACAATTGCGATGGCGCTGCGTTCAACAACAACAACCCGCAACTTACTTGGCGGTAGAGCAACCGCAGAAACCGAATCAATTAATTCGTACTTGCCCAATTTAGCCGCCAACTCTTCGCTGGTGATTTGAGGAAGAGGCTTTCCCTTGAGGTATTTGAGATCCTTCAAAATAGCTGCCGCGGAAACACGATTAGTGCCAACAACTTCAATCTCACGAACCGCAAGAAGCGGCGAGACCACGGCGACAATCACGAGGACAATCAAGAGCGAGATGGAGACCGAAGCTGCCAAGAACACCCGACGACCGAAGGCGACCCGAGGACGGAGCCTGGCCACCGATTCTCTATTCAAGCGCTCCGCAACGCCCAGGCGCTTCGCCTGCTTACGGATAACTTGTTTACTTACCGGAGACTTAGCCGGCCCGCTGGCCTTCTTGACGCGCCTCGGCAAAAGTGGGATTACTTTTGCCGGCTGCTTTTTGGCTCCGCTTCGGGAGGGAGGTCGTTTCAAAGACTTAACTCTCGAGGGCGTCGAGGATTTGTGGAACCATTCGATAGACGTCTCCACAACCCATGGTCACGATGAAGTCACCTTCCGAGGCCAGAGAAGCCGCCACGGCTGGAGCGTCATCCCAAAGGGGAACATAGTGAACCTTGCCGGCGTCTGCAAAGCTATCTGAAACGAGTTGACCAGTAACTCCAGGTTCTGGATCCTCGCGTGCGGCATAAATGTCCATCACCACAACTTGGTCACTCAGCGCTAAAGCTTCTGCAAATTCTTTGTGCATCAGGCGCGTGCGGCTGTACAGGTGAGGTTGAAAAACCGTAATTAGTTTCCCGTCTCCAACAACAGCGCGTGCCGCCGACAACGCCGCCGAAACTTCGGTTGGGTGGTGGGCAAAATCGTCGTAAACGCTCACTCCCCTGCGAACTCCGTGCAATTCGAAACGACGCTCGGTTCCCCTAAACGTTGCGATACCAGCCAATGAAGTAGCCGGGTCAAAACCTAACCCGACTAGAACCGCAAATGCGCCTGCTGCATTTATCGCATTATGCACACCTGGAATATTTAGAGTGGCCGAGTAATCATTTCCATCAAATTGAATCGTGAATGAAACTCGTGCTCCCGTCGCATCAATTTCAATTAGGCGGACATCAGCGGTCTGCGCCTGACCAAAAGTGATAATTCGCTTGTCCTGAAGAAGGTTGGAAACACGAACTGCACCTGGGTCATCTGAGCTAATGGCCACAAATTCTTTCGCGCCTTGCGCAAATTTTCCAAACTCAGCCTCAAACGCTTCCAACGAACCATAGTGATCTAGGTGGTCTGGGTCAACATTGGTAATCAAGGCAACAGCGGTGTCGTAGTGCAAGAACGAACCGTCCGATTCATCCGCTTCAATAATGAACAAATCATCTTTGCCACTAGAACTCGAAGCACCAAGTTCAGCGATGACCCCACCATTCACAAAACTTGGGTCAACACCAAGGCGGAGCAACCCAGTAATTACCATGCCCGTACTGGTGGTTTTGCCATGGGCACCGGCAACCGCAACCAATCGGTTCTTGGTGGTCAGGTAAGCCAGGGCTGCAGACCGGTGAAGAATCGGAATTCCACGCTCCTGGGCTAAGACATACTCAGGGTTGGTTGGCCAAAGAGCCGAGGTAACCACAACTGTGTCTGGATTTCCTAAGTGACTGGCATCGTGACCGATGTGAATTGTTGCGCCCAGTTCGCGCAAAGCTGCGACGTTGGAAGTGTCACGCAAGTCGGAACCGGTCACTTTGTGACCCATGCCAAGAAGAATACGAGCGATGCCGCTCATGCCTGAGCCACCAATCCCGATGAAGTGGACGGTACCTAAGTCGGCTGGGACTGGTTGCGAAAAATCTGGCTTAATCATTATTTACCTCTGGTCAACACTATTTCGCCGAGCTGTCATTACTCGGCAAGACACTTCTCACAAGTTTGTAAAGCCGGTCGGTTCCATCGGCAATGCTCGATTCTCTGGCCGCGAGCTTCATGATTTTCAACCTCTTCGAGTTGGAAATGAGTGGAATTACCTGGTCTCGCACGTACTCACTCGTGAACAGTGAGTCGTCGATCAAGACACCGCCTCCTGACGACACCAAATCAGCTGCGTTGAATCGCTGTTCACCATTACCAACGGGGTACGGAACGTAAATGCTCGGAAGGCCGAAGCTACCAAACTCGCAAACTGTAGAAGCACCCGCCCGACAAATCGCCAAGTCAGCCGCTGCGATTGCCTGGTCCATTCGGTCGCAGTATTTAATACGAACTAGTGATTTGGTCTGCAATTCGGGAAGTTCGGAATTTCCGCCAATGATGTGAAGAACCTGAACCCCGGCAGCATCCAAGTACCCTGCGGCTCCAACAATCGCATCATTGAGACTTCTAGCGCCCAAAGACCCTCCGGTGACTAGAAGTGTTGCTACGTCTGGCTGGAGCCCTAGAGCCAAGCGGCTTTCTCGTTGGGTCGAGTTTGCAATCGCGGATTCAATTTCAGAACGCAAAGGCATTCCAACTAGTTGGGCATTTTTCAGTTTGGTCGACTCAAAGGCAACGGCAACCGCTGAAGCATTGTTCGCGCCGAGTTTATTTGCTAGACCAGGCAATGCGTTTGCCTCATGGATCACGTAAGGAATGCGGCTTCTCCGAGCTGCAACATAGGCTGGCGCGCTGGCATAGCCTCCAAAGCCAACAACAACATCAATTTGTTTTTCCAAAATCATCTGTTGAATTTGCTTTACCGCCGCGAAAAACAATGCCGGGAAACGAATTGCATAAAGGCTCGGTTTTCTCGGGAACGGCAAACGTTTTATCGTCAGTAATTCAAATCCGCGCTCTGGAACCAATTTCGATTCCAAGCCCTCAGAAGTTCCCAGAGCGTAAGTATTTGACCCTGGCTCGGTTTCGCGAATACGTTCTGCGAGGGCTAACAAAGGGTTCACGTGCCCGCCAGTTCCACCGCCAGCTAAAAGGTAGTTGGTCATCGACGACCACCAACCACGCGAAGCCGTGGTGTCAAATGATTATTTCTCTCAATGCCCATGACCATACCAAGTGCCATCAATGTGGCCACCATCGAAGTTCCACCGGAGGAAATCAATGGAAGGTTTACACCTAGAACTGGCAGCATAGTTAGCACCACCGAGATGTTGATGAACGCCTGCCCGACAATCCAAAAAGTCACTCCATAAACAAACAAACGTTGATAGTCGTCGGAGGTTTTCTTGGCAATTCGAAACAGGGTTACAGCCAAGTACACGAAGAGTGCGATTACGATAAGGGCCCCAATAAGCCCATACTCCTCACCAATAATCGCAAAAATAAAGTCGTTCTGGGCTTCAGGGATCCAGCTCCACTTCATCTTCGAATTACCCGCGCCAACCCCAAAAAGTCCTCCAGCGGCAAAGGCCCATTTGCCGTGTTGCGCTTGCCAGTTGTACTGCGCTGGGTCTGGAGCATCTGGAAACATCCAAGCCAAGATTCGGCCTCTTCGTGAACCACCCAGAGTGAACAGTAGAAAGATTCCGCCGACCCCAGCGGCTAGAACCCATTTGAAAAGATGATTGGGCAGGCCCCCGAGAAAGAACATCCCAATAAGGACAATGGCCATCACAATCATGGTTCCCATGTCCTTGCTCATGAGACCCACGAAGACAAATATCACACCAAATGTCACGAGTGGTGGCACCCAGAACTGCCATTCCATACGGTCAAAATTGCTCCGCCCAACTACAAAAGCTGAGACCATCATGATGAGTGCAATCTTTAGAAACTCAGAAGGCTGAACCGAGGCAAAGCCCAAATTCAGCCAGTTACGGTTTCCGTTTACCGACTTACCCAAAAAGGTGAAAAGCACGAGCAGCTGGGCTATAAACGCACCGCCTGCCAATAGTGGTCCCAGTTTTCTGGCGGTCTCAGGGCGCATGTAGGCGCACCAAATTAATGCGGCGGTACCAATACCCATTCCAAATAACTGTGACCTCATTTCGCCAAATGGGTTGGAATTGTTTTTCACAGAATCTACATAGGAAGAGGAATAAACCATCAATGTTCCGAACAAAGCCAGGATGATAATCAACATCCAGAGTGCCTTAAATTCGGCAGATTGTCCTCGAAATACCGCGCCCAGAACGCCTCGGAGGTCGGTTAGTTTTCGATCAACGAATTGCCGCCCGTTTGTGCGCTTAGCCATGTTGTCCCCCATTTAATCGCAGCACGGCATCGGCAAACTGCCTTCCACGATCTGCATAATCCTTGAACTGATCCATTGAGGCGCTGGCTGGCGCCAGGAGAACTGTGTCGCCAGAGCCGGCAAGCGTTTTTGCTGCCGTGACGGCCCGCAACATGACATCTTCCCCATCACCGATTTCAATCACCGGGACATTTGGTGCAACCGAAGCCAAGGCCGCCAAAACCGGTTCCCGTTCCACTCCGATGACGATGGCAGCTTTCAACTTACTTACCGATGACAGGACCAGCGGCGTGATGTCAACGCCTTTCAAAAGCCCACCGACAATCCAAACCACCGAATCAAAGGAAGAAAGCGAGGCCGCGGCGGCGTGCGGATTAGTCGCCTTTGAGTCGTCAATCCAGGAAATTGACTCGGCTTCAAGAACAAGCTGAATACGATGTGCATCAAGTTTGAAGCTGGAAATTCCTGCGGCAACCGCGGCAGCTGGCACGCCGTAAGCACGCACTAGTGCGGTTGCAGCGGCGATATTCTGAAGCAGGTGTTTGGTTACAACACCGATTTGTTCGATATCTGAAAACTCGGCCAGACACTCAATTTCTTTATTGGAGCGATTCGGAGAATACGCGTTATCAACCAGCATTCCATCGGTATAACCAACATTTGACGCACTTGGGAATCCGGTTGTAAATCCGATTGCTCGGGCACCCTCTTGGACGTCAGCGTCCTCAACAAGTTTCATAGTCTCCGAATCGCTGACGTTGAAAACACAGGCGGCCTCAACGTTTTCGTAGACCTTGCCTTTGGCCTTTCGATACTCGTCAAACGAGCCATGCCAGTCGATGTGATCGAGATCAATATTCAAGACAGCCGAGGCAAATGGCTTTATCTCGCCAAGGTAGTGAAGTTGAAAACTTGACAGTTCAACAACTAAGACGTCGTAGCCATCCTCGTTTCTTATGCAGTCCAGAATTGGAACACCAATATTTCCGCAAGCCTCGGCGCGCAATCCAGCCTGTTGAAGGACGTGGGTAGCTAACTGAACCGTCGTTGTTTTGCCGTTGGTTCCGGTGACGCAAATCCAATCCGCAGCCCGCCCAACCTTGTCTCGAAGGCGCCAAGCCAAGTCGATGTCGGTCCAGACCTGCAAACCGCGTTGGATAGCCCACACGATGGCTTTAGAGTTCGGGCGGAAACCCGGCGAGGTAATCACCAATTGTGGATCGAAGGCTTCGACCTGCTTTTCGAACGCTGTCGCCTCCTCACCGATTAGCGCCTCGATGCCGAGCACCGAAAGAAGGTCGATGTATTCCGCCTCGGCCTTTTCAGCCACAACTAATACCCTGGCTCCAAGCTCATTTAGAGTATCGGCGACCGAAAAACCTGAGACCCCCAGACCAAAAACGACGACTCGGAGATTCTTCCAATCCGAGTGCCAGCTAGTTAGAGAGTCAAGGTTTGCCATGGTTTAGGCATAGGTCCATTCGAGATAAAAGAGACCAACGCCAGATAAGACGCAGAGCGCGCCGATCAGCCAAAAGCGGACCACAATGGTGATTTGCTGCCAACCCTTTTGTTCAAAGTGGTGGTGAAGCGGGCTCATCAGGAAAACACGGCGACCGGTACCCGTGCGCCATTTGGTGATTTTGAAATAAACGCGCTGAATGATTACTGAACCGGTCACGATTACAAAAAGGCCACCGATTGGAATCAGGAGGAGCTCGGTGCGGGTGAGAATTGCGAGAGCCGCTAATGCACCACCAAGACCCAGCGAGCCGGTGTCGCCCATAAATATTTGTGCCGGTGAAGTGTTCCACCACAAGAAACCGATTAGCGAACCAACGATTGCTGATGCCACAACGGCTAGGTCTAGGGAGTCTTTGACCTGGTAGCAGTTGTGAAGGTCTGGAAGTCTGAAACAGGAATTATTGAACTGCCAGAATCCAATAATTGCGTAGGCGCCAATCGCCATGGCGGTTGAACCAGTCGCCAAGCCATCCAAGCCATCGGCGATGTTCACGCCATTCGAAGTGGACGCAACTAAAAAGTAGATCCAGATGATGAAAAGCACCAAACCAATGCCGGCACCCCAGGCCATGAGGTTGATAGACGTATCTCGAGTCACGGAAATGGCAGCCGACGCCGGAGCCCAACCGTTTGAGTCCTTAATTTGCAGAGCCAAGATCGCAAAAATCACTGCGACCACACCTTGACCAGCTATTTTCGCCCAGCCGCTGAGGCCGAGAGACCTTTGTTTGTGTGTTTTGATGAAATCGTCGGCGAATCCAACTAAACCCAAACCGACCATCATAAAAAGAACCAATAGGGCCGAAAGACTTAGCGATTCCCCGTTAATTAGCTTTCCGCCAAATACGCCTAGAACCGCGCCGGCAATGATGGCAATTCCGCCCATGGTTGGGGTTCCGCGTTTGGTGTGGTGCGACTTCGGACCATCGTCGCGAATGAACTGGCCCCAGCCAATTTTCTTAAAAAGCCAAATGAATGCTGGAGTGGCAAAAAGTGTAAAGAACAGAGCGATGGCTCCGGCCATAATTATTGATCTCAAGACTGAACCTCCAAAAGGTCGTCGCCCAAGTGCCTCAAATTGGCGGATTTTGACGACTTAACCAAGACAATGTCTCCAGAGATAAGCATTCCACGGATGTAGTCCAAAGCCTCGGAGCTTGAGTCAAAATAAATTGACTCACCATCCCAAGAACCCTCAAACATGGCACCCATGTGAATTAGTTTCGCGCCCTGACCAATCACTACCAGGTGATCAATGTTGTAGCGAACCACCAATCGGCCAATCTGGTCGTGGGCTTCTCTCGAATACTCCCCCAGTTCGGCCATTTCACCGAGCACAGCAATGGTTCGTCGACCAGCCTTACCAAGGTGCGCGAGGGTTTGAAGTGCGGCTTTCATCGAGTCTGGTGACGCATTGTAAGCATCGTTGATGATCGAGATGCCGTCGACTCGATTGGTGAGCTGCATGCGCCACCGTTCGGCCAATGGCAAGTGCTCCAACGCCTGTCGCACCTGTGCTCGCGGCAGGTTCAAGACTTCGGCTACCGCCATTGTTGCGGTCGCGTTCATCAATTGATGTTCGCCGAGAATATGCAAAGTGATTCGAGCGGTTTCACCATCTGGATAATGGATGTCTGCAGCGGTTCCATCGATGCTTAAATCAACGTTGTCGAAATATATGTTTGCTTTGTTGCTGGTTCCGAAGGAACTTGCCTTGGCTTCGGTCAAGGAAGTCATTTCCGAAACAAGACCGTCGTCAAAGTTGTAAATGAAGGTGTCTTCTGCTTTAAGCGACCGAACCAATTCCGACTTAATTTTTGCAGTGGTTTCGATTCCGCCGAATTCACCGGCATGCGCCAAACCAACTTTGAGAACCACACCGATGTCTGGGTCAGTGATATCGGACAGGTAGGCAATACTGCCTACGCCGCCGGCACCAAGTTCGGCTACTAAGAAACGAGTTTGCTCATCGATTTTCAAAACCGAAATTGGGGCGCCGACCTCGTTGTTGTAGGACTCGATTGGCGCGATGGTTTCACCGAACTGTTGCAAGACGGCTCGCAACATGTTCTTGGTGCTGGTCTTTCCATTGGAACCGGTAATACCGATTACCTTTAGGTTCCCTGCCTCTCGAACCTTGGCCAAGACTTCCTTGGCAAGCTTTCCCAAGGCTGCAACTGAATCCTCGACGACTATTTGCGGGAGGTCTACATTCTCGTTGAACCGCTCAACAATGGCTCCAACTGCCCCAAGCACCTTGGCGCTGTCCAAGAAATTATGACCATCGGTAACCTCGCCAGGCTTTGCCACAAAAAGAGAGCCGGACGACACCAAACGCGAGTCAGTTTCAACGGAGCCGAAAACAAGTTCGTCTGAACCGGATAGTGCTCCGCCCACGAATTCGGAAATTTCGGAAAGTTTGAGTTTGATCATTACCAGCCGGCATCTTTCAAGGCCTGACGAGCCAGAGCTCGCGCACTGTAAGGAGTTCGAACCCCGCGAATGTCTCGATAATCTTGATGACCAGGTCCTGCCCAAAGAATGGAGTCACCTGGTTGAACCAGCGAAACGGCCTTCACAATGGCATCCTCGGGAGGACTAACTTCATAAATTTCGGCGTCGGGTCTAGCCTCGCGGGCAGCACCTAGAAGAGTTGCGCGAATCGAGGCCGCATCTTCGAACCGTGGGTGGTGGTCGGTGATAACGAGGATGTCGCTGTTCGTGACGGCCACACTTGACATGGCTGGTCGCTTGCTGGCATCTCGGTCGCCATCGGCGCCAAAAAGCATTACGACTTTGCCTGCCGTGATTTTGCGAATGGCTTTAAGCGTGTTCAAAAAGGCATCGGGGCTGTGGCCAAAGTCAACAAAGACCGCTGGCGCGCCCGGCGACGATACGAGTTCCGTGCGACCCGGTAAATAGCAGTCGATTCCCCCGGCGAGAGCTCCGCGAATTCTCTCCTCGCTGAAGCCAGCTTGAATCAACATCGCAATTGCCAGCCCCGCATTCGACGCCATGTGAGCGCCGATTATTGGGAGCGAACTTTCAATGACTCCCCCAGACGGCAAAGTTACTTGGAACTTCGTTAGCCCAGGAAGTTCTTCTGTGACCAAAACCTTGTAGTCGGCTTCAACGTCTGTGCGGTAGGTCACGGTAACGGTTGGGATGTTTGAAAGGCGTAAAAACTCTTGGGCGTATTCGGAATCGAGACTGACTACACCCCGGTGTGCTCGCCCAGGCTGGAAGAGCTCAACTTTGGCAGCCAAATACTCAGCCATGTCGGCGTAGTCATCCAGGTGATCGTGGCTCAAATTGGTAAATCCGGCAACGTCGAAAACTAAACCATCAACCCGAAGTTGACTCAAGGCTTGGGCGGAAACCTCAATTGCCACAGAGCTAACTGAGCGTTCACGCATCCTGGCAATCAAGGCTTGCATCTCAGTTGACTCGGGAGTCGTAAGACGACTGACAATAACCTCACCCGCAATATGACGCTCTGCTGTGGATGTTAACCCCGTGGTTTCACCGAGCTGCCTGAGCATGGCCTCCAAAATATATGTCGTCGAAGTCTTTCCGTTGGTGCCGGTGGTTCCAAAAAGTTTTGGCATAACCTCAGGCAGGTTGCCGTAGACAAAAGCTGCCAAATCACCTAGGTGCGAGCGAGGATTTTCGAGTTTCAAGAGCGGAACGTTTACCTCGCCGATAATTGCCAACCCGGCAGCGTCTGAGACAACGGCTCTGGCACCAGCTTCAATCGCCTTCAGGGCAAAGTTGGCTCCGTGAGTCTTTACACCGGGCATGGCTACAAACAGGTCCCCAGCTCGCAAGTCGCCGGTGTTCATACTGATTCCGGTAACAACAACATTGGAGTTACCAGAGATAAGCTCTAAGCCGCACACTTCGATAAGCGATTCAAGGCTGACCTCACGCAAAGTGTCTGGTCTAAGGGTTGGCGGAATTTGTTCTTTCACTTACTTCCACTCCGTTGCGATGTTTTTAGATTTGGTGGTGGACGGCGGTACTCGATACTCACGCAGAACCTGTTGCATGATCTGCTTGAACACCGGAGTTGCGCCGATAGAGCTACCAGTTCGACGCGACTTGTAAAGCATCACTGCGACCACATACTTTGGGTCATCCGCAGGTGCCATACCGATGAACGAAATCGCATATAAACCACCGTAGCGTTTACCTTCTTTAATCTGGGCAGTGCCACTCTTACCGCCGACACGATAGCCGGCGACTCCTGCGGTCTTACCAATGCCACCCTGTTCAACAACTTTTTCGAGCATGTCAACGGTTGAGCGTGCGGTTTTTTCAGAAACGACCCGAACCGAATCCCCAACTGGATAACTTGTTTTAGATCCGTCAGCGGCGGTGCAGCCTTCGAACAGAACTGGTGACAGCCGAACTCCGCCGTTAGCAATTGCCTGATAGGCGTATGCCATCTGAATTGGGGTGGCAGCTACACCTTGGCCGAACATCGAGTTTTTGTCGGTTAGGAGGTCCCAGGTCTTATAGTCGCCAAGGATTCCACTGGCTTCGCCTTCCATGTTCAGCGACGATTTAGAACCCAAACCGAATTTCTTCATGTAGCTGAAGCGCTCAGCGCGAGAAGCCTTGGCGCCTAACTGGACAATTCCAGTGTTGGAACTATCCCGCAGAACTCCAGCCAACGTAAGGTTCATGGTTGGGTGCTTGTGCGAATCGTAAATCCAGGTATTTCCCCAAGACATTTTGAGTTTGTACGGTGCAACGACTTTGGATTCTGGCGTAGCTAAACCAAGGTCAAGAAGAGTTGCAGCGGTAATCATCTTCATGGTGGAACCTGGCTCATAGGTGAAGTTGAATACCTTCGCCTGGCGATCGCGTTCGATAACCGCTCCAGGGTTATTAGGGTCAACGGTTGGCGCTTCCGCCGCAACTAAAAGTTTTCCGGTCTTTACCTCGACAACTACCGCCGTGCCATAGTCGGCTCGCTCATTTCGAACGGCAGTTTCCAAAACTTGCTGGGCATAGTATTCGAGGTTGGTGTCAATCGTTAGTTTTAGGTTTCCACCATTTTTGGCTTGTTTAGACACGATGGCGCTGTCTGGAATTCGAATTCCGTCAACACCCTGTTCGTAGGTTTCTTTTCCGTTTACCCCACCTAAACATGAGTCCATTTTGCTTTCCAGCCCCGCCTTGGTTGAACCATCGGCAGTAATGAAGCCGAGCAAGTTACCAGCTACTGCACCGTTTGGGTAAACCCTTGACATGTGGGAGTCGAAGTAGATCCAAGGAATGTTCAGGCTATTGATCTGCGAGTAGACCGAAGCATCAACTTTTTTCTTGAGATTGGCGTATTGACCCGTCCCGGTAAATTTCTTGAGGATCTCGGCTTTGTCCATTTTCAAAATGGACGCCAATTGGTCGGCGATTTGATCAACTGAAAGCGTAATTGTGGAACCGTTGACTTCGCGTGAAATTGGCCCGACATTTACCGGTGCAACGTTTACGTCGTATCGGTAAATAGAGCGAGCCAACACCTTTCCGTCTTTGTCGAAGATGGAGCCTCGAACTGCTTCGATGGTTCGGGTTCGTTGACGGTTCTCGAGACTGACTTTGTTGATGTTTCCAGCGTTTACGACCTGTAGGTCAAGCAGGTGGAGGACAAAAAATACTAGGAGTGCGGCCACAACGATTCGAAGGAACGCGAAACGTTTTCGCTCTTCGCTCGGAGGCAACAAGCTCATGAATGCCTACCCGGTGACTAGTTGGTTGGCGACGCCTGGATCGAGCCCGAAGTACCCGATGCCACCACCGCCGATGACTTACTAGACGCTAACACGCGATTGGTGTTTTCAAGGGTCAAGTTGGTGGTGTTTGTGTCGGTAGTCATGGCTGCGTTTGGAACCAAGTTACTTGAGATCGTGCGCTCGTTTGCCTGTGCCCTGCGAGGCTTTCCAATTACTGTGCTGTCTGCGAGGCGAAGGAAAACTGGGTTCACATTGGAGACCATGCCGAGGGAGTGTGCCACATTGACGAGATTCTGGTTTGAGGAAAGAGAATTCACTTCTGAACTGAGAATGTCGGCCTGAGTGCTTAGTGTGTGCTTTTCGGTTTTTAAGTCCGAGATTTCATAGGTGAACTGCGCAGTTAGGCCGCCCATGAACACGTGGAGAAGCTGGATTAGAACAAGTCCTGCCAACATTGTGATCGAGAGTTTGACCGTTCGAGGGTTAACATTCGCGAGTCCGCGAAGACGACGTCCCGTTGATACGTTCTTGGTTGCGGCGCGTAGTGCACTCATGCTGCTTCTCTGATCTTTTCGGCGGCGCGCATTCTTACCGAAGCGGCACGCGGGTTGGCATTCTTTTCGGCATCGCTGGCTACAGCGGTGCCCTTCGTGAGCATGCGCACGATTGGTGCGTGCTCCGGAAGTTCTATTGGCATTTCGATTGGGGTTAGTGACGTTGCAGCGTGAACCAGAGCCCTTTTTACAATTCCGTCTTCCAGTGAGTGGTAAGACATAACCAAGATGCGGCCGCCGACCTTCAAGGCTGCGATAGCGGCTGGAATGGTGTCTTCAAGTATTTCTAGCTCGCCATTAACTTCGATTCGGAGTGCCTGAAAAATGCGCTTGGCTGGGTGTCCGGTGGTCTTGCCAGGAATGTATGGAACAACTTTGCTCACCAAACCGGCCAAATCCGCACTGGAAGCAAATGCCTCAATCTTGCGGCGCTCAACAATTGCCTTCGCAGCCTGTTTTGCGTAGCGCTCTTCGCCATACTCTTTGAAGATGCGCGCAAGGTCGTTTTCACCGTAGGTATTCAATATTTCGGCAGCAGTTACACCAGCGTTTTGGTTCATGCGCATGTCTAGTGGTGCATCGAATGAGTAAGCAAATCCGCGGTCGGCCTCATCGAGTTGCATCGACGAAACGCCTAAGTCCAAAAGAATCGCGTCCACGGATTCGATGCCTTCGGCTTCCAGTACTTCCAAAACGTCGCTGTAAATTGCGTGAGCAGGGATGAATCTGGCGCCAAATCGAGCAAGGCGGCTGCTCGCTAATTCAAGTGCCTTTTCGTCGCGGTCAATTCCGACCACGGTTAGGTTCTCGAAACGTTCTAGGAATGCCTCCGTGTGACCACCCAGACCGAGTGTTCCGTCTACCATCACCGGAGTCGAGCCGGACAGGGCGGGCCCGAGCATTTCAAGTGCGTACTCAAGCGCTACTGGTGTGTGAAGCTCGTTTATTGGTTTCGCCATGGTTTTCCCTAGAAAATTCCAGGGATCACCTCCTCGTCGAGGTTGGCAAATTCAGAATCCTGTTCGGCCATGAAGTTGTTCCAGGTTGCAAGGTCCCAAATTTCAATGCGGTTGTTGACTCCAGCGAGGATGAGGTCGCGGCCTAGACCTGCGTACTCGCGCAGGTGGCCAGGAATGGTAATTCGGCCCTGCTTGTCTGGAGCTTCACTCTCAGCCGATGCCATGAAGTTGCGAACGAAGAATCTGGCAGCCTTTGTGGTTTGACGAGCTGCTTCTAGACGCTCGGAAATTTTAGAAAATTCGGTGGCGGTGTAAAGCGATACACAGCGGTCTTGCCCTTTAGTTAGGTAAACGCCATCGCCCAAAGCCTCACGCCACTTGGCAGGCAGGATTAGTCGACCCTTTTCATCCAGCTTTGGCTGTGACTGTCCGCTAAAAGTCATCTCGTCCTCCCCTCCGTGGTTTAGTTCGCCTAATTCCTCCACTTTACACCACTAAACGCCATTTCAAGTGCCATTTCGGGCTAATTTCGCAAAGTATTTTGATAACAAACCAGTGACTAAAAGCAATTTAGCGAGTGGTGGAAAATGGAGCAAATTTTTTCAATCTTCCCAGAAATGGGCAAAAAAATAAGGCCCACGAAGGGCCTGGAGTGAAAAATTGACTATTTTGTCGAAGAAGTGGAGGCAGCTAGGTAAACCCCGGCCAACATCACAACGAAACCTAGAACGCCAAGACCCATCGCCTGGTTCATCACTCCGGCAAGTAACACCGAAATACCAGCAGCAACTATTAGCGACCCAGCAATGACGCGCTTGGCCGAAATGTTTTCCGGAGCAAGTTTCTTTGATTTCTTATCCGCCGAAGAGCCCGTCAGACTGCGTTCAAGTTCATCCAGCAGTTGCTGTTCACGCTCTGATAGTCCCATAAGCCAATTGTATGTGGGTCTAGGCTATTCACATGAGCGAGAGTGCAACCCTAGTCGAATTAGTAGAACGACGCCTAAATGAATTCTGCATCGCCCGAAAAGAGCAACTTTCGGAAATCGATCCGGAACTAGGCCAGGTCATTGACTTCATTCAAGGACTACTCACTGGCGGAAAACGTTTTCGCGCCCTATTCGCCTACTGGTCCTGGGTTTCTTGCCTGACCATCAATTCTGAGCAGTTGACCGAGGCCGAAAAAGAGAAAAGTGCCGCTGCCCTGGTTGACATATGTGCTGCCTTGGAAATGTTCCACGCTGCTGCACTAGTCCACGACGACCTACTGGACAACTCGGACAGCCGTCGCGGTGCACCATCGGTACATAAGCGATTCGAACAAATTCACCTGGCCAACGGATGGGCAGGCTCGGCAGCACGCTTCGGTCAAGCCGGCTCAGTTTTGGCTGGAGACCTGATGCTCGGGTGGAGTTCAGAACTTTTTGACGCTGGCGTAAAACGAGCCCCCTCCTCTGCGATCGCCTGGAATTGCCGCGACGAGTTTGCCAAAATGCGCGTCGAAGTTATGGCTGGTCAGTACCTAGACGTCCTTGAGGAAAACGCCGGCCCTACGCGGTCACCGGACGAAGCCATCGGTCGCGCCAACCGCGTCATGCTCTACAAGACCGCCAAGTACAGTATCGAAGCCCCGCTCCAGATCGGAGCCGCATTTTCAGGTGCGTCGCCAGAAACCCTTCGCGGTCTTTCTGCCTTCGCAATTCCACTTGGACTAGCTTTTCAACTTAGAGACGACGTCCTAGGTGTATTCGGCTCTCCAGAAGTGACCGGGAAGCCTGCCGGAGATGACTTACGCGAAGGCAAGCGAACGGTAATGATCGCTCTAGCCAGGCAGGGACTCGGCTTATCGACCATCAAACTGTTCGACGAACTCATGTCCAACCGAGAGATGACCACCGAGCAAATTCGACTCCTTCAAGAAACCATCAAGGGCTCTGGGGCACTAACCAAGGTCGAACAGATGATTGAGGAATTAGGAAACGAAAGTTTGCTCGCTCTAAAGCAGCTACAACTGGATGAGTTCGGAAAATCGCACCTCGAGCAATTGGCTCGAAAAGTTGTGAATCGCGAAAGCTAAAAAAGCAGAGTCTGCGCGATTCGGCGCACTTCTGATTTGCTTCCTAGCAAAAGAGATTCGATTGGGCGACGCCCCAGTGACTCTTCCACGGTGTAAAGCCACTCGATGGCTCGTTCTAAACCGTAACCAGCGTCGATTAGGACATTAATCGTGCCAGGAATTGATGGCAGAGGCTCGCCGTCGACCATTAGGTGAGCGGGCACTTTTTTCACGCCGTCTCGGACTACGACGAAAAGGGCGTGCTCTTCTATCAACTTGCGAACTTTCCCAGGAACAATGCCGAGTTTGTCGGCTACCTCAGGAACGGTCAACCATTCCGATACGTATTCAAATACATCACTCACACTCTTAGATTGCCACACCTGCGCCCCTACGGGTAAAGATTTCTGAAGTGTGGGAGCATATTGGTGAAACTATGACTACTTCCCCACTGCAGCCAAATACTGAACTTTCCGGTAGATACCGAATTCAGCGCCTTCTGGCACACGGCGGAATGGCGAGTGTTTATGAAGCCTTAGACCTTCAATTGCACCGACAGGTGGCCATTAAAGTTCTCTCACCACACTTGAGTGGAGACGAGATTTTCAAAGAAAAATTTCTTACCGAAGCTCGAGTTGCGGCGGCATTGAATCACCCGAACTTGGTCAACATTTACGATCAGGGTCAACACGGAGAGTTCACCTATCTGGTTTTGGAGTTGGTAACCGGCACCACTCTTCGACATGTTCTAGACGATTTCACAACCATCGATGCTGAACGTGCCGTTGAACTCATGGAAGCAGTTCTACATGGGCTTGATGCCGCCCACCGGGCTGGAATTATTCACCGCGACATCAAGCCAGAAAACATTTTGCTCAGTAACGAGGGTCGCATCAAGCTCAGCGACTTCGGGCTGGCCCGCACAGTGGGTAACCGAACCGAAGCTAAGGACGTCCTAGGCACTGTCGGTTACATGGCTCCTGAACTCGTTACTGGCGGCGCTGCCACCAAAGCGACCGACGTCTACGCGTGCGGAATCATGCTTTACGAAATGCTCACCGGTAAACGGCCCTATCTTGGCGAACAAAGCATGCAGGTGGCCTATCAGCATGCAAATTCGCGCGTGCCAGCACCTAGCCTCATAAATCCGAAAGTTTCACCAGCGCTTGACCGCATTGTTGCGTGGGCAACGGAACCCAAGGTCGAGAATCGCCCAAGCGACGCTCACGCCCTCTTGGACGCCTTCAAAAACATGGACGAGCCAGATAACCGCACTCGAGTAATCAGCCCTATCGAAAGCGGTGAACAGCGCACTGAAATAATTGGCGAAACCGTAACTCACGAACCTGAACTTCCGTTCGCCGATATTCCACAAAAACGCAAGCTCCTACCCTTCGCCATAATTACAGTTTTGGTTCTCACGTTGGGTGGAGTTGGCGGTTGGTATTTCTCGGCTGGCCCGGGCGCACTCTCACCAATACCTGAGCTTGCAGGCAGAACCCAGCTACAAGCCGAGACCGCACTTGCGCCGCTCGATCTCAAATTTGTGATGGCTCACGAAAATTCGGCAACGGTTCCTGCCGGAAAAATCGTGAGAACTGATCCAGCCTCCGGCGGCTACATCGGCCACGGTGGAACGATCACTATCTACCTATCCGACGGCCCAAAGCTGGTCAGAGTGCCGCAGCTTTCAGGAAAGAACTTGGCAGACGCAACAGCCACTCTGGTTGGCTCAGGATTTGTACTGGGCAATGTTTCGTCTTCATTCAACGCGGCTCCGATTGGTCAGGTCTTCGAATTCACAGGAAGCGACCAACTTCCAATTGCCGAAGGCTCTCCAATCGACCTAAAGGTTTCACTAGGTTCAATTCCAGCGGTGGCAGGACTTACACTCGATGCCGCAAAGGTTGCACTGCAAGTGGTTGGACTCGAGGTTGGCAAAACTACCGAGGCTTACAGCGACAGCGTACCTAAAGGAAATGTCATCGATCTTGCCCCGAATCAACTGAACCTAGAAAAGGGCTCAAAAGTAGATCTCACGGTTTCAAAGGGAACCAGCAAGGTCACAATACCGAATGTGGTCGGTCAGCGAATTCTTGCCGCCCAAGACATACTGAAGAATCTCGGACTGAAGGTCCTGGTCGACACCAACCTGCCAAACAGTCAGTGGGGTCTCAAAAACGTAAAGTCGATAAGCCCTAGTTCCGGCACCGTCGTTCGCGTGGGTGACACAATCACCCTGTTCGCTCGTTACTGATCAAGCTCTTTCAAGTAAGCGGAGTTTCCAAGAAGCGCCGCTTTATAACGTTGAATTTCTTCATCATGAAGGTTGCTTGCAAGGAATTCGAAAACGGAACCTAAGGATGCATTCACTTTCCCCATTGCGTGCAATGTCAGCGCCCGAAAGATTTTGAGTGACGTTGACTCTGGGAAATTGCTGAGCCCCAGATCGAAAGTGGACAAACTTTCATCGAATTTTTCCAAGTTCCTTAGAGTGCTCCCCATCTGCAAGTAGCACTGCCGAAGCCACTTACCCTGCAAACCAAGCTCAATGGCTCGTCGATAGTATCCAAGTGCTGTTTCTTCTTGACCGTCGGTATCGTAAGCCCCGCCGAGCTCGTAAAGTACCTGCGCGTTGTCAGGATGTTCCTCAGAAAGTTTCAAAAATTTAGCAATGGTTGGGGCCATGTTGGAGCGTTCGCGAACGCTAAAAACCTCGTCTAACTTGGCCCTCAGGTCGTCTTGCTCAGTCAAGACGCTACTTTTTGGTCAGAGACTCTGCTACCAAGAAAGCTAGCTCGAGAGACTGACTGTGGTTCAAGCGAGGATCACAAAGCGATTCGTAGCGCTCTTCGAGCGTCGACTCATCAATCATTTCTGAACCGCCAAGGCACTCTGCCACGTCGTCGCCAGTGAGTTCAATGTGAATTCCACCAGGAATGGTTCCGGCTGAGTTATGCACTTCAAAAAAGCCGCGAACTTCGTCCATCACATCGTCAAAGCGACGCGACTTGTAACCGTTCTTAGTGGTAATTCCGTTGCCATGCATTGGGTCGGTAATCCATAGCGGCTGCGCGCCCATTTCGCGAACTGCTTCAACTAGCTTTGGAAGTTCTTCACGAATCTTGCCGGCACCCATTCGAGTGATAAAAGTTAGGCGACCAGGCTCGTGCTCTGGGTCGAGTTTTTCGATAAGTGCCTTAACGTCGTCCACTGAAGTCGTTGGCCCAAGCTTCACGCCAATTGGGTTGCGAACACGTGAAAGGAAGTCAACGTGTGCGTTTTCCAACTGACGGGTGCGTTCGCCAATCCAAACCATGTGACCACTGGTGTCATAAGGGTTTCCGGTGCGTGAGTCGATTCTGGTCATCGGACGCTCGTAGTCGAGCAGCAGTGCTTCGTGGCTGACATAGAACTCTGTGGTTCGAAGCGACTCAAAGTCGGCTCCACAGGCTGCCATGAACTTGATGGCACGGTCGATCTCTTTGGCAAGCGATTCGTAACGAATGTTGGCTGGATTCTCACTGAAACCGCGGTTCCACTCATGAACCGAACGCAGGTCGGCAAAACCACCCTGGGTGAAAGCGCGAATCAGGTTCAAGGTTGAGGCCGAAGTGTTGTAAGCCTTCAACATGCGCCACGGGTCATTTGCGCGAGACTCTGGGGTGAAGTCGTAACCGTTGACAGCGTCGCCGCGGTAGGCCGGAAGAGTGATCTCGCCACGAGTTTCGTCGTTTGATGATCGAGGCTTGGCGAACTGGCCAGCCATGCGACCCATCTTTACAACCGGCATCGACGCACCGTAAGTAAGTACTACGGCCATCTGAAGCAAAGTCTTCACACGGTTGCGAATGCGATCGGCAGTTGCGTCGGCAAAAGTCTCGGCGCAGTCTCCGCCCTGAAGCAGGAATGCCTTTCCTGAGGCGGCATCGGCCAAGCGATTGCGAAGTTGGTCTACTTCACCAGCAAAAACAAGTGGAGGCTGCTTCGCAAGCTCGGCACGCACCTTCACAACTTCATCAGCATTAGGCCAGATTGGCTGCTGAAGTGCGGTAAGCGAGGCGTGGTGGTCTAGCCCGGTGAGGATGTCGTTCATGTCTTTGATGTTCTCTCTCTAGCGCGTTCGGGCGCGTTTTTCTTTCAAAGTCGAGGCGTAGGTGTCCACGTATTCCTGGCCACTGAGTTTCATAAGCTCGTACATGATTTCATCGGTGACGGCTCGCAGAATTACGCGGTCGCCCTCCATGCCATCAAATCTAGAAAAGTCCAAAGGCTCGCCAACGATGATTCCTATGCGACGAATTCGAGGAAGTCTGCGACCAATTGGCTGAACCTTTTCGGTATCAATCATGGCAACTGGAATTACTGGGACCTTTGATTCCAGAGCCATGCGAGCGATACCGGTACGTCCACGAAATAAGCGGCCATCTGGAGAGCGAGTTCCCTCAGGGTAAATGCCAAGCACCTGGCCCTGAGCCAAGACTCGAAGTCCAGTGTTCAGTGAAGCCTCAGACGCTTTACCTCCGGAACGGTCAATTGGAAGTTGTCCGGTTGCCTTGAAGAACCATCGGGTGAGAGCGCCCTTCACTCCTTTGCCGGTGAAGTATTCACTCTTGGCCAGGAAGACCACTGGTCTGCGTGACTGAAGTGGCAGGAAGATTGAGTCAGAAAACGACAGGTGGTTGCTGGCCAGAATAACGGGCCCATTGGTAGGAATGTTTTCCATCCCACGCACCCAAGGTCTGAATAGTGCTTTCAGAATTGGTCCGAGCAGGAAGTTTTTCAGGATGAAATAAGCCATCCGTACACCTCCAATCGTTCCTTTTAGTTTAGCGACTGGTGAGTTCGAGGCGTGCCAGATCAGCAGCGCCGACCACTCCGGCGTCGTTTACAAACTGTGCGGTCTCAATTTTGAGTTCTGGACGGAACCCCTTTGCCGATAGTGAACTGAGGAATCCCTCACGAATTGGGTCGAGAAGTAGATCTCCAGCTGCCGAGACGCCTCCACCGATGACCACAATTTCTGGATCCAAAACGGCTGCGATTGTGGCAATCGTTTTGCCCATGGCAACACCGAGTTCGCGAAGTAATTCAAGGGCTCCAGGGTCTTTTTCGGTGATTGCCTGATACACCTCTACTCCGGTAAGTTCGCCACCTTTTTGAACCATAAGTTCGGCAAGGCGCGACCCTTTTTCAGAGCCTGAATTAGCTAGTTCGATTGCGTTGCGAAGTAATGCAGTGCCCGAAGCGTACTGTTCGATACAACCGTGACGACCGCAACCGCAGAGACGACCATTTGGAATGTGGCGGATGTGCCCAAGTTCGGCTGCCACGCCGAAGCCACCTCGAAGAAGCCTGCCGTCGGTGATGATTGCTCCGCCGACACCTGTTCCGATGGTCAGCATAACCATGTGGCGATAGCCTCGGCCCGCGCCAAAGCGGTATTCAGCCCAACCCGCAGCGTTGGCATCGTTATCAATGAAAACTGGAATGTCTAACTTGGCTTCGAGCTTCGCCTTGAACGGCTCATTTCTCCAAGAAAGGTTTGGAGCGTAAACAATGTTTGAACGGCTGGCATCAACGAATCCAGCAGCCGCAACACCCGCTGCAACTACGTCCACGCCTTCTGAAAGTTCTTGAATAAGTGCCACGACGGCGTCGGCAATTGCATTTGGATCGGTCGCTGGGGTTGGTACTCGAGCTTCGCGAACAATGGTTCCATCTGGGCTGACCAAGGCGCCAGCGATTTTGGTGCCACCGATGTCTATTCCAATTGCGTGCATGGGTTAAACCTTAAATAACGATTCGATTGAAGAACTACAGGCTTCCCAGTTTAAGCCCAATTTATTGGGTTGTAGGTCGTAGAGTTTGAGGAAGCACAAATCTAAGAAGGTTTCATGAAGTCCTACGATGTCGATCCACTAGTGGTCTCAGGTAATTCCTCAAATATCACCGACCTACTCGTCGATCGCGTCGCGTTGAACCCCAAACTTCCCCTCTTCGCCGTCGAACAGTCCGACGGAACTTGGCACGACATTTTGGCGGAGGAGTTCCTTGCGCAAGTTATGGCGGTAGCCAAGGGCTTGATTGCTTCTGGAATCCAACCTGGACAAGCCGTGGCCATCATGAGTAAAACCCGCTACGAATGGACATTGATCGACTTTGCTATCTGGTTTGCCGGTGCAATTTCCGTTCCCATCTACGAGAGTTCTTCTCCAACGCAGATGCATTGGATTCTTTCCGACAGCGACTCGGTTGCCGTATTCCTTGAAACTGAAGAGCACCAGGAACGCTTTGAGACGATCAAGGCTTCGGTTCCTTTGGCCCGTCAAGTCTGGCGCCTGGACCAGGGCGTCGTTGAGCTGCTTACCCAGCGCGGACACGACATCGATAACGAAATCCTAGAACAGCGACGCACCCGCGCTGGCCTCTACGACCTAGCTACCATTATTTACACTTCAGGCACTACCGGCGTACCAAAGGGCTGTGAACTTCTTCACCGCGGCTTCGTTGAGTTGAGCAAGAACGCCATGTTAGAACTTCCTGAAGTTTTGCAAACTGGTCGTAGCACCCTATTGTTCCTTCCGCTAGCCCACGTTTTTGCACGATTTGTCGAAGTTTTGGCAATCCATGTTGGCATCAAGGTTGGTCACAAAGCCGATGCTAAAGATGTTGGACCAGCAATGGTTTCCTTCCACCCTGATTTCTTGCTGGCAGTCCCCCGTGTTTTTGAAAAGGTTTACAACGCGGCTGAGCAAAAAGCAGAAGCGGGCGGCAAGGGCGACATCTTCCGCAAGGCGGCAGTAGCAGCAATCGAATACGCCAAGAAGCGTGAGGAATTCGGCAAAGTTAGCTTGGGTCAGGCTCTGCAACACAGGCTTTTCGACGTCTTGGTTTATCGCAAGATCCGCGCTGCAATGGGCGGCAAACTTCACTATGCCATTTCCGGTGGCGCGCCTCTAGGCGCTCGACTTGGGTACTTCTTCGCTGGCATTGGCCTGACCGTGCTAGAGGGGTACGGACTAACTGAAACCACTGCTCCAGCCATGATCGCTCGACCTAGCCAAATCAAGATTGGAAAGATTGGTCGCACTCTCCCAGGCTGTGGTGTGAAAATCGCTGCCGACGGCGAAATCCTGCTTCGAGGCAACAACATTATGCGCGGCTATTGGAGAAACCCTGCCGCAACTGCCGAAGCATTTGACGGCGAATGGTTCCGCACCGGCGACATCGGTGAATTGGACGATGACGGTTTCCTATCGATCACCGGTCGCAAAAAGGAATTACTGGTCACTGCCGGTGGCAAGAATGTTGCTCCAGCGGGGCTAGAAGACCCACTGCGGTCACATCCCCTTATCGGTCAAGTAGTAGTCGTTGGCGACAAAAAGCCATTCGTGAGCGCCCTTGTGTCGCTTGACGCCGAAATGTTGCCAACCTGGCTCAAGAATCACGGCGGCGACGAATCTCTTGGAATTGAAAAAGCTGCCAACGACCCACTGGTTTTGAGTGAAGTTCAGAAGGCCATCGATCAGGTTAATAAAAACTTCTCAACTGCCGAATCAATCCGCAAATTTGTGATCATAAACGCCGAACTTACCGAGGCGTCTGGGCATCTAACTCCTAGCCTAAAGATCAAGCGAGAGGCTGTTGCGAGAGATTTCGCGAAGGAAATTGCTGAGCTTTATGCCGACGGCAAGGGCAACATCGACAGAGCAGTCAACTTCTAAAACCAGTCGGTTTCCCGAAGCTTCTTCATGGCGACCTTGCGTCCTTCTGGACTGAGTCGTTCTAAATACACTTTTCCATCTAGGTGGTCGCATTCGTGCTGAAGCGCTTGAGCTAACAAACCGCTGCCAGCGATACGAATCGTCTCCCCCTCGAGGTTGATGCCCTCGGCAACTGCGTTTGGGTATCGCAGAGTCTTTTCCCAAAGCCCTGGCACCGAAAGGCAACCCTCATCAATCTCGCTGGGTTCACCGCTCAGCTCGACAATTCTGGGATTGATCAGATAGCCCAGTTCCCCATGAACGTTGTAGCTAAAGGCGCGCAGGTTCACACCTATTTGAGGTGCTGCAACGCCGGCTCTGCCAGGAAGTTGAGTAGTGTCTAAGAGGTCTTGAATTAGTTCTTCAATGCCTGCGGTAATTTCCGAAATTTCTAAACATTCGGTGCGCAGCACTGGGTCTCCGTAGAGACGAATTTCACGAACCATCGCTAGATCGGGTTGTTGAGCCCGTCAACTACCAAAGCGGCAAGTTCACGTGCTGCTTCACGAGTGTGACGGTGAAGTTGATCAAACTTGATGACCGAACCGGCGGCTAGCGCTGGGTCGTAAGGAATTCGAACAACGTCGCGAACACGAGTCTTGAAGTGCTGTTCGATTTCGTCAATCTTCACCAGGTTGGTCGCCTGGGTGGCAGTGTTTAGGGCAACGATTGAGTTGCGAACTAGATCACCATAACCGTTTGCCTCAAGCCAAGTAAGAGTCTCCGAAGCCAAACGCGCCTCATCAACCGAACCACCAGAGACGATTACTAAACCGCTGGCACGTTGCAAAGTTGGTCGCATTACCGAGTGGACGATACCGGTTCCACAGTCGGTTAGTACAACCGAGTAGTAACGTGCAGCCATGTCGGCCACCACGTTGTAGTCACCTTCGTCGAAAGCTTCAGAAAGCATTGGGTCAGAGTCTGAGGCAAGCACATCGAGACGAGTGGTGTCTCTGGAGACCATGGTTGAAAATTCGGTGAAACCATCAATAGCCGCAGCGCGGTTAACAACGTCGCGGACAGTGAAACGAGTTGACTTACTCACTCGCTCAGACAAAGTTCCGCGGTCTGGGTTGGCGTCGATAGCAATAACTCGGTCTTCGCGAGAAATCGAAAGGGCCATGCCCAGAAGGGTAGTGACCGTGGTCTTTCCCACGCCACCCTTACGAGTTAGCACTGGTACGAACTTCGCACCACCCTCAAACATTGCACCGATGCGGGCGTCAAGAGCTTTGCGCTCACGAACCTTGCGGGAGTCACCGAGGTTGATGGTTTTTAGGGAAACGTAGTAGAGGAATTTGCGAAGGCCGCCTTCAGGCGCCTGGCGATTGCGGGGACTGACATCGATGAGACGGTCAGCGGTAAGCATCGCGGCTGGTTCCGGTTGATCGAAAACGTCACCGCGGAGTTGGTCGCGACGGGTGTAGTTTGAGCGACGAGTAATTGGTCCGGTATCGGTGCTTGGTTCACGAGTGGCAGGCTCTTGCACAATTTCGATTGCCGAGGTGCTTGGTGCAAGGTCTACGCTGGCTACGTCAACAGCAGAGTCCGCTAGAGAATGCGATTTTTCAGAAGCTTCCGCTTTGTTTTTCTTCCTGTCGCCAAACGCCACAAGAACTCCAATCTCTAAAACTTAGATTGTCAGTCTACCTTTTTAGGCAATAACTATTCGGTTTCCACCACAAGAATGAGGTCCCCAGCCTCGACAGCCTGGGTTTTCGGTATCGCAATTCGACGAACGACACCGGCAACCGTAGACGTAATGGTCGCTTCCATCTTCATAGCCTCAATGATGGCAACTGGCTGGCCAACCTCAACGCGCGCGCCTTCAACGGTGGTAACGGTAACCGCTCCAGAGAACGGTGCCGCGATTTGTCCGAGGTTATTCGGGTCCGCTTTTTCGGCCTGAGGAATATCCACAGCAATTTTCTTGTCGCGGATGTCGATTGGGCGTAGCTGACCGTTCAAGGTCGCCATGACGGTGCGGTTTCCGCGCGCATCTGGGGAGCCAATTGCTTCAAGCCCCACAAATAGCTGAACACCTTTGGCAATTTCAACGACATGCTCTTGACCTTGCTCCAAGCCGTACAGGTAATCGACCGTGTCGACCTGATCAAGGTTGCCGTAGGCAGCGCGATTCGCCAAGAACTCTTTGGTGGGAGCTGGGAACAGCAGGCGGTTCAGCGCCGAACGAATTTCGGTTGAGCTTCCACTCTTGAGAGTGGAAAGGTCTTCGTCGCTGAGCGGAGTAATTCCAAACTTTAGGTTCTTTCCAGCCAACACCTTGGTGCGGAATGGCTCAGGCCAGCCACCAGGGAGGTCGCCAAGTTCGCCAGCCATGAAACCAACTACCGAATCTGGTACGTCGTAGTTCTGTGGGTTTTCGGCGAAGTCTTTCGGGTCGGCATTTACCGCAACCAGGTGAAGTGCCAAATCACCAACAACCTTGGAGGACGGGGTCACCTTGGTTGGTCGGCCTAGGATTTCGTTGGCCGCGGCATACATGTCTTCGACCTTTTCGAACTGGTCTCCAAGGCCTAGAGCGATTGCCTGTTGTCTTAGGTTGGATAGCTGACCGCCAGGAATTTCGTGCTTGTAAACGCGTCCGGTTGGTCCTGGTAGGCCCGACTCGAATGGCGAATAAACACGACGCACCGATTCCCAATAAGGCTCTAACGCGGTCATGGCATCCAAAGTAATTCCGGAATCGCGCTCGGTGTTAGCCAATGCGGCAATTAGCGCGGAAGCGGATGGCTGACTAGTGGTTCCAGCCATAGGCGCCGAAGCCACGTCGACAGCATCGACTCCAACCTCGATGGCCGCCATTAGGGTCGCTAGCTGGCCACCTGCGGTGTCGTGGGTGTGAAGGTGAACCGGAAGGTCAAATCGTTCGCGTAGAGCTGCCACAAGCTTCTTGGCAGCAGCTGGGCGCAAAAGCCCTGCCATGTCCTTGATCGCCAAGATGTGGGCACCGGCAGCCACAATTTCGTCGGCTAGACCTAGGTAGTAATCCAACGTGTACAGGTCTTCGGCTGGGTTTAGTAGGTCTCCCGAGTAACATAGGGCCACTTCAGCCACGGCCGTGCCGGTAGCCAATACCGCTTCGATTGCTGGCTTCATCTGTGAAACATCGTTCAGAGCATCAAAAATACGGAAAATATCGACACCACTGGCGGCGGCTTCAGCCACGAAAGCTTCAGTTACCTCAGTTGGGTATGGTGTGTAGCCAACGGTGTTGCGTCCGCGCAGGAGCATCTGAATACAGATGTTTGGCATGGCTGCGCGCAAAGCGGTCAGGCGCTGCCAAGGGTCTTCGCCTAGGAAACGTAGGGCAACGTCGTAGGTTGCCCCTCCCCAAGCTTCAACCGAGAAAAGTTCCGGAGTGATTCGGGCAACGTAAGGAGCCACCTGAACCAGATCGCGACCGCGTACTCGAGTGGCTAAAAGCGATTGGTGTGCGTCGCGGAAAGTTGTTTCGGTTACCGCTACGTGATTCTGAGCACGTAGGGACTTTGCGAACTCGGCTGGACCAAGTTTCAGTAGCTGCTGACGAGAACCATCAATTGGCGCCTTGGATAAATCGATTTTCGGCAACTTTAGCGCCGGCGAAATACGGCCGTTACGAGGACCGTATGGCTGGTTCACGGTCACATCTGCCAACCAGGTCAGAATCTTGGTTCCACGGTCCTGTGAAGGGTGCTGCGTGAATAATTCCGGACGCTCGTCGATGAAGGAGGTTGAAAGATCGCCACTGGCGAAGGTTGGGTCAGCCAAAACCGCCTGCATGAACGAAATGTTTGTGGAAACGCCTCGAATACGGAATTCCGCGAGCGCACGCTCGGCTCGAACAACCGCCGAGTGGAAGTCTCGTCCTCTGGCAATAAGTTTTACGAGTAGCGAGTCGAAGTGTGGGCTAACTTCGCTTCCGGCTGAGATGGTTCCGCCGTCCAGGCGAATACCCGCTCCACCCGGTGAACGATAAGTAGTGATCTTGCCCGAGTCTGGCTTGAAGCCCAGTGCCGGGTTTTCGGTGGTGATACGGCATTGGACGGCAAAACCGTGCATAGTGATCTTGTCTTGAGTGAGACCTAAGTCGCTTAGGCTCTCCCCCGCTGCAATTCGCATCTGCGACTGCACTAGGTCGATGTCGGTAATTTCTTCGGTTACGGTGTGCTCTACCTGGATCCGTGGGTTCATCTCAATGAACACGTGCTTTCCGGCATTCTCACCAACGGTGTCAATCAGGAACTCAACGGTTCCGGCATTTCGGTAACCAATCTTTGAGGCAAACGCTACTGCGTCGCGGTATAGCTCTTCGCGCAGTTCCTGGGTGATGTGCGGCGCAGGGGCAATCTCAACAACCTTCTGATTGCGTCGCTGGATTGAGCAGTCGCGCTCAAACAGGTGAACTACGTTGCCGTGTTCATCTGCAAGAATCTGTACCTCAATGTGGCGAGGACGAAGAACTGCCTGCTCTAGGAATACTCGTGGGTCGCCAAAGGCGCTCTCAGCCTCACGGCTGGCCTCACCCAAGGCTGCCTTGAGGTCTTCACGCTTTTCAACTCGACGCATTCCGCGTCCGCCACCGCCGGCAACAGCCTTCACGAAGATTGGGAAGCCAATGCTCTCGGCCTCTTGCACTAGGACGTCGACATCGGCAGATTGAATGGAAGACTTAAGAACCGGTACACCAGCAGCAATGGCGGCTTCCTTGGCGTTTACCTTGTTACCAGCCATCTCCAGAATGTCTGAGGTTGGACCAATGAACTTGATGCCGTTCTCCGCGGCAGCCTGGGCTAGCTCTGGGTTTTCTGAAAGAAATCCGTAGCCCGGGTAAATGGCGTCAGCGCCAGACTCTTTGGCGACGCGAATGATTTCGGCGACATTTAGATAATCACGGACTGGGTGTCCCTCTGAGCCAATCTGGTAGGCCTCATCGGCCTTTAGTCGGTGGCTTGAATTTCGATCCTCGTATGGGAAAACGGCGACGGTTCGAGCGCCAAGTTCGTAGGCTGCGCGGAATGCGCGGATGGCGATTTCACCTCGGTTTGCGACCAGGATCTTTTTGAACATTGCTACCTCGAGAGTGCGTTGGAGCGAACAACGGGTTTTAGACGCCTTGAGTAAGAGAGTAACCTATTAGACGTGCATGTTCTAAGCGTCAGCTCCCTGAAAGGGGGCGTAGGAAAGACCACGGTTGCCTTGGGTTTGGCATCCGCTGCGTTCTCGCAAGGTCTACGCACTTTGGTGGTAGATCTCGATCCACAGTGTGATGCCACCACTGGACTTGGCGCCATCGGAGTATTCGGTGAAACGGTTGCTGATGTTCTACAGAACCCCCGGCACTCCATTGTGCATAGGTCAATCGTATCTAGTACTTGGACCAAACTTCACCCCGGAACCATTGATGTCATGGTTGGTAGTCCTCAAACCCAGGCCCAAGACTCACCGTCACCGACTATTCAGGAAATTTGGCGGCTTGAAGTTGCCCTTGCCAAGGTTGAACGCGAATACGATCTAGTGATTATTGATACCCCTCCTTCAATCAACGGTCTAACCCGCACTGCGTGGGTGGCTAGCGACCGGGTATTGATTGTTTCCGAGCCATCGCTGTTCTCGGTTGTTGCAGCCGATCGCACCACACACGCTCTCGATGAACTTCGTAAGGGGCTAACTCCACGTCTGGAAACTCTTGGTATCTTGATCAATCGCTTCCGCCCACAGTCAACCGAAGGTGACTTCCGAGTCAATGAGCTTCGGGAAAAGTATGGAAACCGAATTCTGCCTCAGGTTGTGGAAGAGCGCACTGTCCTGCAGCAGGCTCAGGGTGCCGGGCGCCCGATTCATGGCTGGCCTGGTGAATCGGCTGTAGAGATTTCTCAGGTTTTCGATCGAATTCTTGAATTTGTTCAACAGTCCCTTGGCCAGAAGTCTCCTAGCCGAATTGGCAAGAATAACCGCAAGGTGATGCGACTGAACCGCGTGCTCAGAGGACAAACTCTGGATGAGGTTTTGAAGGTCGAAGCCAGCGAAGATGCGCAAACTTCAGTTGAGGGAATCCTCGGTCTAGGCGAAGACCAGAATTAGATAGCTTTACGCTGACGACGTGCCGAAAGTTCGTCTACTTCATCAAGCGAACTTGGAGTGATGGTCGACAGAGTGGCTTCGACTTCTTCAAGGACACGGCCTACAGCGATTCCAAAGACTCCCTGGCCACGGCCAAGTAGGTCGATTACTTCGTCGTCACTGTTGCACAGGTAAACCTTGGCACCGTCTGACATCAGTGTGGTTCGGGCTAAGTCATTGATGCCCGAGTCGCGCAACTGGTTGATGGCAATTCGGATTTGTTGCAGAGATACACCGGTGTCTAGCAAACGCTTAACCAGCTTCAAAACCAGGATGTCGCGGAAAGCATATAGACGCTGCGAACCAGAACCGTGTGCGGTGCGAACTGATGGCTGAACCAGTGCGGTTCGGTCCCAGTAATCCAACTGGCGATAGCTGATACCCGCTGCAGCAGCAGATGCGTTACCGCTGTACCCGCTGTTTGGGTCGTTGGAAGGTAAGCCGTCGGTGAAAAGCATGTTTGCCGACTCGTCGTCGATTTCAAATGATCCCTGGTCGGTCATGACTTTCCTCCTTCACCTTCAACCTTAGGTTTAATTCTGGTGCCCTATTGGGTTACTGCGAGGTTAATTAATATCCTCGGCGTGTCGCGGGGGCGACTAGGAGTCGATTTTGCCAATAACCGAGCGAATAATCTCGGCACGAATCGAAGCGAACTGGTTTTCAATTTCTTCGGCAAAGTGAGCTGCGCGAGAACGTGAACCGGTTTCATTCTTAGCCAGGATTGGCGCAACCACACCCTCAATAATGCCAATCTCACGGTCGGCAGCGGCCTTCAAGCCGCGAAGGTGACGAGGAGCAATGCCGAAACGCTGAAGCTGCACCACTGAACGAGCCACAGCAACATCAGCAGCTGAGAAAGGCTCAGAAGAAATAAGGCCAACTTCCCTGGCATCAGCGATCAGCGCCGGAGTAATCGCGGTTTCCGCAATGAGCTCAAGTTCGGTGAACTTCTTGCCCTGCTTGACACGCAAACTCTTAGGCTCAGCCGAGTTAGGAAGCTTCGGAGTCTTACCAGCGTCAAGATCGTCGAGGTACTGGCGAATCACCTTCAGAGGCAAATACTGATCACGCTGCAACTCAAGGATGATCCGGAGGCGGTCAATATCTTCTTCGGTGAATTTACGGTAACCGGAGTCAGTTCGCTGCGGAGTAACCAAGCCCTGATCTTCTAGGAAACGAAGTTTTGAAGGAGAAAGCTCCGGAAAATCAAGCTCGAGAATGTCGAGCACTCGGCCAATGGTAAAAAGTTTCGAAGACCTCGCGGTAGCCAGCGAGGTGGGACGTGCCACCATGCTTACGCTCGCCCAGTACTAGCCGAGTAAAAAGTTAGTTTGAACTTTCCGACCTGGACTTCATCGCCATCGGAAAGTTTTGCCGAATCTACCCTTGAACCATTTAGGTATGTACCGTTCAAAGATGCGAGATCGGTAACGGTGAAGCCGCCTGCTTCGCGCTTGAACTCCGCGTGCTTGCGAGAGACGGTAACGTCGTCCAAGAAAATTTCGGCATTCGGGTGGCGGCCAGCGGTTGTTACGTCGACGTCTAGAAGAAACCTAGAGCCATCACTTGGACCGCGCTTGACAATCAACAAGGCAGAGCCTGCAGGTAGTGCTGCAACCGCAGCCAGTTCTTCTTCATCCAAACCGTCTTTAGGGTCCTCAATGAGGTCCTCGGCAAAGCGCTGGGTAGAGGTAACGTCCTCTGATTTAGCGTTGTCGAAGTTGGAATCTGCACTCATGATTTATCTAATTTAGCGTAACTTTTGGGGTCGATTTCACCAGTTGTAAAACTTGCTTCACATAAAGGAAACCTGCGTACCAGTAGAGACCGACACCCCACAGAGCAAAGGCCCAAGCAACTGGCAAGATCACCAACTGTGCGTCGATCCACCAGTCGGCAAGAAGCAAGAGCGGAAAGGCATAAAGCAGGGCAAAAGTGCCAGCCTTACCGAAGAAATGCACCGGTAGCGGCCCGTAATTTCTAGAAGCCAAAACCGGAATCGTAACTGCAAGCAAAACATCGCGAGCGACGACCACAATCGGGAGCCAAACCGGAATTGCGCCAGTCACAGCCAAGCCAATTAGAGTGGCGAAAATGTAAAGGCGATCGGCAGCAGGGTCAAGCAGCGCTCCAATGCGAGTTACCTGATTTAGCCTTCTGGCCAGGAAGCCATCCAGCCAGTCAGTAATCGAGGCAACTGCTAGAACGATGAAAGCGGTGATTGAATGTCCGGTGATGATCAGAACCAAAAAAACCGGAACTAGAGCTAAACGTAAAAGGCTGAGAAGGTTTGGAATCGTGCGCAGTTGCGCCCATATGGACAACTCCTCCACTAACCTCACCAACCTTTCATAATTGTCGGACTGACAGGATTTGAACCTGCGACCCCTTGTCCCCCAGACAAGTGCGCTACCAAGCTGCGCTACAGCCCGTTTGCGCCTTTAGGTGCGCTTGCGCTTCTCACGAACTCGCATACCGATTTCGATCGGCGAACCCTCGAAACCGTAGGTCTCGCGAAGGCGTCGCTGAATGAAACGACGGTAACCCTCATCCAAAAAGCCAGTGGTAAACAAAACGAACTTCGGCGGACGAATTGCCGCCTGAGTTGCAAACAAGATGCGCGGCTGCTTGCCACCACGAACCGGGTGCGGGAACTCCATCGAAAGTTCTTGCAAGAATGCATTGAACTTTCCGGTCTGAATTCTGGTGTCCCATGAGTCCAAGGCAACCTCGAGGGCTGGAACCAACTTCTCAATGTGGCGACCGGTCTTAGCCGAAATGTTCACTCGTGGAGCCCAGGCAACGTGAGCCAACTTGGTCTCAATCTCTCGCTCGAGCCAACGGCGACGCTCGTCGTCGAGTTCGTCCCACTTGTTGAATGCTAGGACGAGTGCGCGACCGGATTCGAGAGCCATGTCGACGATACGGATGTCGGCTTCAGAAATTGGTTCCATCACGTCGAAGAGCACAACGGCAACTTCGGCACGCTCAAGCGCGGCTAGGGTACGAAGCGATGCGTAGAAGTCTGCGCCCTGAGCCAGGTGCTTCTTGCGGCGGATACCAGCGGTGTCCACAAAACGCCAAACCTTGCCGGCAATTGTTACCTGCTCGTCGATTGGGTCGCGAGTGGTTCCTGCAAGATCGTTCACAACGGCACGCTCAGAGCCGACCGCCTTGTTTAGAAGCGACGACTTACCAACGTTTGGGCGGCCAATCAAAGCTACTCGACGCGGTCCGCCAACTTCCATTTGGGCAACACCAGAAACCTTCGGAAGCACCGCGAGCGCGGCATCAAGCATGTCGGCAACACCACGACCGTGCAATGCGGAAACCGGCATTGGCTCACCAAGACCGAGCGACCAAAGGTTAGCAATCTCAGGTTCTTGGTAAACGTCGTCAATCTTGTTACCCGCAAGGATGACTGGCTTGCCAGAAGCCCTCAGGAGCTTCACTACGCGCTCGTCGGTCGAAGTTGCACCAACTGTGGCATCAACTACGAAAAGTACGGCGTCGGCCAACTCGATGGCGATTTCAGCCTGCTCGGCAACCGACTTGTCGATTCCCTTTGCGTTTGGCTCCCAACCACCGGTATCGACCAAAGTGAACCTGCGGTTGTTCCATTCGGCTTTATAGCTAACTCGGTCACGAGTCACGCCAGGCTTATCCTCGACAACAGCCTCGCGGCGGCCAATGATTCGGTTTACCAGCGCAGACTTACCAACGTTTGGGCGGCCAACGATAGCCAGTACCGGTAGCGGGCCGAGTTCCTCTTCGTCCAGTACACCATCGATATCGCCATCAATGACGTCGAAGTCTTCGCTCTCAAGGTCGTAGTCTTCTAGACCAGCACGCAGACTCTTGGCGCGCGCTTCGGCGTCGGCATCGCTGATTGCGTCCAACTTTTCAATAAAAGCTGGGTCGAAATCCTTGTCGAATTCATCGCTCATGGCTATAACTGCTCTCTAATAATCGACAGCACCGCTTGCACAGACTGTTCAAAATCTAAATTTGTGGTGTCCACTAGGTCAACACCTTCGGCCGGCTTCATGAAATCAACGACCTTGGAGTCCGACTTGTCTCGCTCTAAAACCTGCTTACGCAAAGTTGCGAGATCTTCTGGCGAAAGTTCTTTCGCACGACGTTCTAAGCGTATCTCTTCGCTGGCCGTAAGTAAAAGGCGAACTGGTGCATCCGGCGCAACCACGGTAGTGATGTCTCGACCTTCAACCACAACTCCGGCTAACTGACTTTGGGCAACGAGAGTACGGGTGAGCTCTTTCATGAACTTACGAACGGCCGGAACCGAGGCAACTGCGGATACGCTCTCAGCGATTCTTGGCAGCCTTATGGCATCAGTAATGTCTACACCAAAACTCCTAACCCAGAAATCGTCAGGGTTCAGAGAAATTGCGTAATCGAAACCGTCAAAGTTTTCGTCCTCAGCAACCGGTCTAGACACGCGTCCCTCGGCAACTGCCCAAGCTAGAGCCCGGTAGGCAGCCCCAGTGTCAAGGTAGCCAAAACCTAGTCGGCGAGCGACTTCCTTGGAAACACTCGACTTACCGGAACCCGCTGGTCCATCGATTGCAATAATTGTGGCCATTAGGCAAATCTCCATCCGCGCACTTGTAGGTCATTCATCAGTTTTTCGCCGACGTTTGGAAGTACTTGCAGTTCAACCAAGCCGATTGGCGCTCCAGGTGAGTGCTCCAGTTTGAGGTCTTCAACGTTGATGCCAATTTCGCCGATTTCGGTGAGAAGTCTGGCCAATTCGCCAGGGCGGTCGTCAATCATCACCACGTAAGCGCTGAACTGAGAGTTTCGGGAACCGTGTTTGCCAGGAATCTGCTCCACGCCACGATTACCGTTAGCAATTGTTTGGTCAATCGTTGCAAGGGAGCCGGCCTTAGAGACATCCCGCAGTGCATCGATAACCTGGTTTAGGTCTTTCGAGTAGTCATCCAAAATCGAAACAACTTCGGTGCTGTTGGCCCCGAGAATCTGAACCCACAGTTTTGGGTCGCTGGCGGCAATTCGAACAGTGTCGCGAAGACCCTGCCCAGCCAGTTCTACCCCGCTGGCACCAATTAGGCGGCTTGCCAACAAAGACGAAACCAACTGAGGAACATGGGAAACCAGCGCCACGGCGTGATCGTGTTCCAAAGGAGACATACGTACCGGCGTTGACTGCAAATCAAGTGCCAACTCTTCTACGGCCTTTATGGCGGCAGCCGAAGTTTGTGGGTTCTCGGCAATGACCCAAGGCCTGCCGATAAAAATATCTGCCCGGCCCGAAGATGCTCCGCCTTTTTCGCGACCGGCCATTGGGTGTGAACCAACGTAACGCGTCAGGTCGGCGCCAGTGGCCGCGATTTCGTCCAGGATTGAAGACTTTACTGATGCAACATCCGTGACGATGGCGTTAGGGAACGCAGCCAATTCAGCAGAAACCACTCGAGCGGTAACATCCGGTGGAACACAAACCACGATTAGTGCTGGTTGGTCATTTGACCCGGCTGGAACACCCGCGCCGTAATCAGATGCTAGGCGGACGTTACCGGGAGATGAGTCTTCCAGCACAACATCGGTACCGAGTTTGGTAAGGGCAAGTCCAATGCTGGTGCCAATTAGACCTGCACCAACAATTCGAACTTTTCCCTGAATCCTGCCAGTGGTCACTGAGCTAGATCCTGCCTAAGAGCTGTTGCGCCGCGAAGGTAAATGTGTTGGATTTCGCCACGAGCCTTATCGGTATTGACATTTACCATCACGCGAATGGTGCGAGGCAATGCCCCGGCCACATCCATCTCAACAAAGCAAAGTAGCGGAACATCCCCAAGACCAAGAGACCGAGCGGCAACCGCAGGAAACTCCGAGTGGATATCTGGTGTTGCCGTAAAGAAAATCGAAATCAGATTTGAATTGTCAACATCGTTGGCATGAAGAATCTTGGAAAGCAACTCAGCGGTTAGCTTCAGCAGATGCTCGCGCTCATCGACATCGAGCTGGGTTGCTCCACGGATGGCTCTAATCATCTTTATCGTTTCTTCTTTGCTGCGTTCTTGTCGCGTGGTCTTGGTGCGCGGGGCTTCACGCCTTCGGAGAACTTCAAAAGTTCACCAATCTCAACTTTACTCAACTGGCGCGTGTGGCCCAGTTTTAGCCCACCAAGGTGAATTGGTCCGAATTGTTTGCGAACGAGGTCAACCACCGGAAGCCCGAGAAATTCAAACATGCGACGAACGATGCGGTTACGGCCAGAGTGGAGAACAACCTCGATCATCGTGTGACCCTTGGACTGGTCAACAATTCGTGCGCGGTCGGCTTTGATGAAACCATCTTCAAGTTCAAAGCCACTCATAAGTTTGTGAATGGTTTCCTCGGTTGCGATTCCGTGAATGAGTGCAACATAGGTCTTCTCAACACCGAACTTCGGGTGAGAAAGCTTGTTGGCAAGGTCACCGTCGTTGGTCATCAAAATAAGACCGGTAGTTTCACCATCAAGACGGCCAACATTGAAAACTCGATCGTAATCAAGCACAAACTTTGAAAGGTCAGGTCGACCCTCTTCGTCAGCCATGGTGCTGATGAAACCCTTTGGCTTGTTGAGCGCCAGGTAAACTCGGTTGGAATCAAAGACGACAGGCACACCGCGAACGGTTACCTTGTCTTTCTCTACATCAATGCGAGTGCCCAGCTCGGTCACCAACTTGCCGTTGACCTTCACCTGACCTTGAACAATCAGGTCTTCACAGGCTCGGCGACTGGCAATTCCGGCCGCAGCAAGGGCCTTCTGTAGTCGTTGTGGTTCGTTATTAGAGTTCAAAGTCACTATTCGCATCCGGTAGGTGTGGACTCAACGGCGGAAGCTCGTCGAGAGAATTGATGCCGAGAAGTTCCAGCATTAGGTCGGTGGTGCCGAAGTTGACGGCACCGGTTTCAGAGTCTGTATAAAGCTCGGTAATCAAACCGCGACTAAGCAGGGTTTTCACTACCGAGTCAACGTTTACGGCTCGAATCGAAGCCACCTGACCTCGGCTGATTGGTTGCTTGTAGGCGATCACCGCGAGGGTTTCGAGAGCCGCCTGCGATAGCTTGGTTGGGTTCTCATTGGCTACGAAGAGTTTAACTGCCCAGTCGAAATCGGCACGGACGAACAAGCGCCAGCCCCCTCCAACTTCGCGAAGCTCAAAGCCACGTACGCGACCGCCAACCTCACCGCTGTAATCCTTTTGCAGGTCTTCGACGATGTCTCGAACAACATTCACAGGCTGCTCAAGCGCGGTTGCTAGAGCAATCAGGGAAATCGGAGCATCGGTAATCATCAAGATCGCCTCAACCGCACCGTGCAAGTCGTCTTGGAATGGTGATTCGTTAGTGTTTTCAGTCGTCATAGTCTGCTCCAAGTGCTGCTAGTTGCTCTTCGTTGAAAGATTCTGCTCGCCAGGTCAGTTCCAAATCGCCAAGCGGAGTTGCCTGCTCAAAGGAAAGAGCGGCCAAACGGTAAAGCTCAAGAATGGCAAGGAACCTCGCAACCACGACGGCACGGTCCTTGACTTCGCGAATCAATTCAAAGAATGATGTCGTCTTTTTTGAACGCAAAATTGCGACGACGGCGGCAGCTTGTTCGCGAATGCTTACTCGTGACGCGTGGAGGTGCGTTAGCCCAACCGAAGGAATCTCTTTCGGAGTCATGGTTTCCAGTGCCAAATTGGCGAACTCTGGGAGGGTTACGGTCCAAACCAGTTCCGGCTTCTGATCGCGGAACCGCTCTTCCATGCGAACATCGCGAGCCAGTCTCGAACCTTCGAGATTGAAAGCGTTGTTGAACCAAGATGCAATTTCTTTGAAAGCCTTGTACTGAAGAAGGCGGGCGAACAGCAGGTCGCGGGCTTCAAGCAGAGCAACATCTTCCGCATCGACCACTTCGCCCTTTGGAAGCAATCCGGCGATCTTGAGGTCGAGAAGGGTTGCAGCAATCACGATGAATTCGGATGCCTGATCCATTTCGTCTTCGGCGTCGAGTTGCTTCAAATACTGAATGAATTCGTCGGTGACCTTCGAGAGGGAAACCTCGGTGATGTCCATCTCATGCTTGGTTATCAAGCTGAGCAGCAGGTCAAACGGTCCATCAAAATTGCCAAGGCTGACCGCGAAACCGGACTTAGTTTCGGTCAGCTCCTCGTTAAGGGGCGCCGCCACGAGAGATGAGCTCTCTGGCAACGGTGCGATACGCCTCGGCGGCGTCTGAGGTTGGTGCGTACGAAGTGATTGGCTCGGCTACGCGAGTGGCATCGGGGAACTTCACGGTACGGGCGATAACGCTCTTGAACACCTGGTCACCGAACTTGTCGCGCAACATGTCCATAACTTCGCGAGAGTGGTGAGTGCGTGAGTCGTACATGGTTGCCAGAACGCCATCGAGAACCAAGGTTTCGTTCAGGCGAGCCTGAACCTTCTTGATGATTCCCTCAAGGATGGCAACCCCGCGAAGTGCGAAGAACTCACAGGCTAGCGGAATCATGACGCCGTGCGCTGCAGTGAGAGCGTTCACGGTAAGCAAGCCGAGCGAAGGCTGGCAATCGATGATTATTACGTCGTAGTCGTCTTGCACTTTTTTCAAAATGCGCTTCAAAATCTTTTCGCGGTCGTATTCATTGACCAAGTTCATCTCAGCGGCCGAAAGATCAATGTTCGCTGCGATTACGTCTAAGTCTGGAGTTGAGGTCTTGCGAATGGCATCGTGAGGGTTGAGCTCCTCATTCTGCATCAGTTCGAAAATTGTGGTGCCCTCGTGGGCAACGATGCCTAGACCAGCCGAAAGTGCGCCCTGTGGGTCGAAATCAACGAGCAAAACCTTACGTCCGTACTCGTTCAGAGCGGCTCCGAGGTTGATCGAAGTGGTGGTCTTACCAACTCCACCCTTCTGGTTGCACATGGCAATAATGCGTGCGGGACCATGGCTGGTTAGCGGCTTTGGTTTTGGAAATCTTTTGTCAGCGTTGTCCACTGCCATGGTGTCCCCCTTTCTGGGCATTTACTAGGTACTAGCCTACCGCCGAGCGCGCGGATGTGCTGTTGCATAGATCTCTCGAAGTGCGTCAACGGTGACCAAAGTGTAGATCTGAGTGGTGGCAACTGAGGAGTGACCGAGTAACTCTTGAACCACTCGGACATCGGCGCCACCCTCCAAGAGGTGAGTTGCGAATGAGTGACGAAGAGTGTGCGGCGAAATGTGGCCGGTGAGACCCGCTTTTTCGGCGGCATCGCTGATGATCTGCCAAGCGGTTTGGCGAGATAGCCGACCTCCGCGTTGATTCAAAAACAACGCTGGGGTTCCTCGCCCGGCGGCAGCCAGGGTTGGGCGAACTCGAATCAAATAGCTCTCCAAAGCTCGTTGTGCGTAAGAACCAACCGGCACAACGCGCTCCTTGGAGCCTTTACCGAATAAGCGAAGCAGGGCCTTATCGACCAAATCGTCGAGGTCGAGGTTCACAATTTCACTGACACGACCGCCAGTGGCGTAAAGCAATTCAAGAAGTGCTCGATCACGAACTCGAAAGGGATCTAGCGCGATGGCATCCTCATCGCCGGGTTCTGGCCCCGCCGCTGCAAGTAAAGCCTCAACATTGGCTAGCGAAATGGCTTTGGGAAGGCGCTTAGCGGGGTTCGGCGGCTTGATGGTTGCCGACACGTCATTGTCGGTCACCTGCTCCATGAGCCAAAACCGGTGCAGCCCGCGTACACCAGAGAGAACTCTGGCAACCGAAGTTGCTTTGAGCCCAAACTTGGTAACCAACTGCTCACCGAAAGCTGCCACCTGCAATTTGGTGACCTGAGAAGGCTCGGTAACGCCCAGTGCGGTCAAATACTCTTGATAGCGCCTTAGGTCTCTTGAGTAGGCTGCCAAGGTGTTTTTGGCCATTCCCCGCTCAATCGTTAGGTGGCGAAGGTACGCGTCAATTTGCCTTTGCAAAGACACAGCTACGACCTAGAAAACTTTGCCTTGAAAGCCAAAACCGCGAGCGCACATGGGCCATTCTTGATGCCGCCTGACAAAATCGAGTCGACCACAGTTTCTAGCGGGAAAAATTCTGCGGTCATGGTCTTCTCCTCCCCCTCGCGCACGAAGTCGGATTCGGAAAGCTCTAGCCCAGTGGCAACGAACACCTGAATCTCTTCACTCAAACCACCAGGCGATGGGAAGAAAGAAATCAGCGGTTCGATCCTGGAAGCAACATAGCCGGTTTCTTCCAATAGTTCACGCTTGGCAGTCTCAATCGGTGGTTCGCCAGCCAGGTCGCGTAGACCTGCCGGCAGCTCCCAGAGAGTTGACTTTACCGGGTGGCGATATTGGTTCACTAAAAGGATTCGCCCAGCTTCATCAACTGCTACGACAGCTACCGCTCCAGAATGCGCAACATAGTCACGCACCAGAGTTTGGTCGGCAAACTGGAAAGTGTCTTGCACGACGTCCCAGATTCTTCCCGAATAAACAACCGTTTGGTAGTCAACCGAGAGTGACTCTGGTTGGTCTTTAGGCATCAGCTGCGATAGACAGGCGCGAGGCTTCCTGGCGATTTAGCGCCGCCTCAACCAAACCGTTGAATAGCGGGTGTGCCTTGGTCGGACGCGACTTGAACTCTGGGTGAGCCTGGGTTGCTACGTAGTAAGGGTGAACCTCGCGAGGAAGCTCAACAAACTCAACCAAATGACCATCAGGGCTGGTGCCCGAGAACACAAGACCGGCATTGCCGATCTGCTCGCGGTACTCGTTGTTGACCTCATAGCGGTGACGGTGACGTTCGTTTACATCGGTTGAACCGTAAACTCCGGCAACAATCGAACCAGGAATAAGTTTGGCGTCATAGGTGCCCAAACGCATGGTTCCACCGAGGTCTCCAGCCTTCAAGATGTCAACCTGCTCTGCCATGGTGGCAATTACTGGATAATTGGCATTCTCATCGAACTCGGTCGAAGAAGCGCCGTCTAAACCAGCCTCATTACGAGCAAATTCAATAACCATGCACTGAAGGCCTAGGCACAAACCAAGAGTTGGGATCTTGTTTTCGCGAGCGAATTTGAGAGCTCCAAGCTTTCCCTCAATACCGCGAACACCGAATCCACCTGGAACACAGATAGCGTCGACATCGCCAAGTTGCTCTTTGGCACCTTCCTCGGTCTCACAGGTGTCCGAAGGTACCCACTTGATGTGAAGTTTGGTCTGGTTTGCAAAGGCGCCGGCACGAAGTGCTTCAGTTACCGAAAGGTAAGCGTCCGGAAGGTCGATGTACTTACCGACGAGTGCAATCTTGACCTCGTGCTTAGGGTTGTGAACCGCGTCGAGAACGCTGTTCCAACGAGTCCAGTCAACCTCGCCGATTTCCAGCGAAACCTTTTTGGCAATGTAAGAATCAAGACCCTGACTGTTCAAAACGGTTGGGATGTCGTAAATGCTCGATGCGTCGGCTGCGTTGATGACCGCCTCATACTCAACGTCACACATAAGAGCGATCTTCTTCTTGATGCCCTCAGGAAGTTCACGGTCGCTGCGAAGCACGATTGCGTCAGGCTGAATACCAATGCTGCGAAGCATCGCCACGGAGTGTTGGGTTGGCTTGGTCTTGAGTTCACCCGATGGGCCAATGTATGGCACGAGTGAAACGTGCACGAAGAAAACGTTGTCGCGACCAACCTGGTGACGAAGCTGACGGGCAGCTTCAAGGAACGGCTGCGATTCAATGTCACCAACGGTTCCACCAATTTCGGTGATGATCACGTCAGGTGCTGGAGATTCGGTGGCCTGCAAACGCATACGGCGCTGAATTTCGTCGGTGATGTGCGGAATAACCTGGACGGTGTCGCCGAGGTACTCACCAGTGCGTTCGCGTGAAATTACTCGCGAATAAATCTGACCGGTGGTTACGTTTGCCGACTGAGCGAGTTCGATGTCTAGGAAGCGCTCGTAGTGGCCAATGTCTAGGTCGGTCTCTGCGCCGTCTTCGGTAACAAAAACCTCACCGTGCTGGAACGGGTTCATGGTACCTGGGTCAACGTTTAGATATGGGTCGAGTTTCTGCATTACAACTCGAAGGCCACGTGCGGTTAGAAGATTACCGAGACTGGCTGCGGTCAGACCTTTTCCGAGGGAGGAAGCGACACCTCCGGTTACGAAGATGTGTCGAACAATTCCATGGTTCTGCGTGTCTGCCATGGATTAAAAGTTTATCAAGAGCAAGTCACCCGAACATGCGACAGGCAGGACATTCGCGAAAGTTTTATTACTGATTCACAAATTCACTGGCGCGCACCATAAGCTCACGAGCGCTGGCTTTGGATGTGTCACTTTCGGCCATGCCGCTAAGCATTCGCGCGATTTCTTCAACGCGGTCTTCGCCGTGAAGGGCAACTACGTCCGATGCGGTGTACTGATCGCCAACGGTTTTCAAAACCCTGAGGTGCTGATTTGCAAAAGCAGCCACCTGGCCAAGGTGTGTGACCACAATCACTTGGGCCACCTTGGCGAGTTGAGCAAGTCTGCGACCGACCTCGATTGCGGCAGCACCACCGACACCAGCATCAACTTCGTCGAAGATAAAGGTCAAAGCCTGCTCGGTTCTAGCCAATACAACTTCAATGGCCAACATGATGCGAGAAAGTTCTCCACCGGACGCACCCTTACCGATTGGGCGGGGCTCAGCCCCAGGGTAAGCCGCCAACTGGATGCTCACCTGGTCAACGCCGTGTGCTTGGTAGTCGGTTGATTCGGTGACGGTAACCACCAACGTGGCGCCACCCATGGCTAAGGTCTTGAGCTCTTCGGTAACCGCTTGTTCGAGTCTAAGTGCGGCATGCTTTCTAACCGCAGTAATCTGACCGGCTAAGTCTTCTACCTGAGCAAAAAGCCCAGCTACTTCTACTTCAAGTTTTTCGATTTGCTCATCCGATGAATCCAAATCAAGAAGACGCTTGGATGCACTTTCGTAATAGGCAATTACTTCGTCAAGACTTGGTCCGTACTTTCGCATCGCAGCAGTCAGTTCAGCACGGCGCTGTTGGATTCGCTCTAACTCAGACGCTCCCCCGGCTTCCTGCGAAGCCAAGTAGCCGCTGAGCAAGGCCGCATTTTCGCCAAGTTGAAAACCAAGTTCACGCAGAGTTTCGGCAATCTTTCCAAGTTCTGGGTCGTGTTCCGAGGCTGACTCAAGAAGTCGCCTGGCCTTGCCAACCAAGGCAATAGCATCGTCGGCGTCGTTTTCGCTCGACAGTAGTTCGTGCGCCTCGGCCGCGGCTATGCGCAGTTCTTCACTATGAGTGAGACGTTGAGCCTGCTCAGCAAGCTGGGCGTCTTCTCCAGACTTCGGCTCCAATCGATTTAGTTCTTCGACTGCATCGCGAAGCGACTGCAGTTCGGCTTCACGCGTAAGCGAGGCAACCTTGATTTCCTCAAGACGTTTTTGCACCGACTTCCAGGACTCGAATGCCTCCCGATAGTTTTCCAATAATTCGGCGACACCTGAGAACTGATCCAAAGCCTCACGCTGAGCAACAGGCGACTTCAGTCGAATTTGGTCGGACTGACCATGAACGGCAACGAGCTTTTCACCGAGACTTGCTAGCACGGCTACCGGAGCCGAGGCTCCGCCAACTGCAGACCGGTTTCTACCGTCACGGGCTACCGTGCGGTTAACAATGAGTTCCCCATTGTCAATCTGTCCACCAGCAGCCGAGACAAGCTCATTTGCGGATTTATGGTTCGGAACCATCCATCGACCTTCAACGAAAGCCTGTTCTTGCCCCTGACGAATCGCCGAGCTGTCGGAACGCTCCCCAAGCAAAAGCCCGAGCGCTGTCAGCACCATGGTCTTTCCAGCACCAGTCTCACCGGTCAAAACGGTGAGGCCAGGGCCGAACTGCAACTTCGCTTCGGCAATTACGCCGAGGTCTCGGATGGATATTTCTTCGATCAAGTTAGTTACCTTCGACAGGTCCTCTCCAGCCATCGACTGGAAGATTGAACTTCTTGACCAAGCGGTCGTTGAACGGACCCTGACGGAATCTTGCGAGACGCACCGGAATCGCAGACTTACGGGCCTCGACTCGCGCTCCAGGCGGCAAATGCCAGGTGCGGCGTCCATCCGCCCACAGGACACCCGAACCATTGCTTCGCTGCAGAACTTCAACCGCAATTTCAGCTTTAGGGCTGACTACCAATGGACGCGCGAACAGAGCGTGAGCGCTGATTGGTACAACGGTAATCGCTTCAACCGATGGCCATACGATTGGACCACCAGCCGAGAATGCATAAGCGGTTGAGCCCGTTGGAGTCCCGAGAATAATGCCGTCGCAACCGAAACTGGTCAGCGGTTTTCGGTCAATCTCTAGAACGACTTCGAGCATCTTCTCGGTCGAGCTCTTTTCGATGGTGACTTCATTCAAAGCCCAGGTTCTGAAAACTTCGGTGCCATCCACATAAACGCCAACGTCCAGGGTGAGTCGTTCCTTGATCAGGTAATCCTTGGCAACCACGCGCTTCACCGCGTCGTCAAGTCCGTTTCGTTCGCTCTCGGCGAGGAACCCAACGTGCCCCAGATTGATTCCTAGTAGTGGTGTCGCGGAGTCGCGAACCAGCTCGGCAGCTTTCAAGATAGTTCCATCGCCACCCAAAACTATGACTAATTCCAGTTGGCTAATTGTGCAGTCTTTGCCAAGCACCTTTAGGTTGGCAAGCTCGGCTTCTGAGCTGCCCTGAGCCTTTGCATAGTTGCGGTGTTCGTCAAGTTCTGTCTCTGGAAATACCGGAGTGATGCCGGCTGAGATGAGTTGAGAAATAACCTGACTGGCGGCACTGAGAGCGTCGTTACGACGCGTGTGGGAAACGATAAGAACTAAACGTTCGCTCATTTCGTCTCCTTGGTAAGTGCTGCTACTCGCTCATTCCATTGTGATAGATAATCGCCTTGTTTTGAACTCATCCACAGGACATATTCGATGTTTCCATGAGTACCCGGTAATTCGGATTTCACCATGTCCACGATCTTTAGTCCCAACTTTTCAGCATGGAGGGCAACCTGTTCGATTGCGGCCGCGCGGGAACGATGATCGGTAACAATTCCGTGAGCGTTCAGTGAAGTCTTGCCAGCCTCAAACTGTGGTTTAACCAGCAACACATAATCGGCATCTGGAGCCACCGAAACCATGCCATCTAGGACGAGCGTCAGCGAGATGAATGAAAGATCGGCAACAACAATTTCGAACTTGGGTGCTGGTCTGCCAAGCACTTCCTTTAGCGAAGCCGGGCTCAGCTCGCGGGCGTTATAGCCTTCAATGCTGGTAACTCTAGGGTTATCGCGAAGCTCGGTAACAATCTGATCATGACCCACATCGATAGCTACGACGTGTTCTGCGCCGCGACGAAGAAGCACATCCGTGAAACCACCGGTCGAGGCGCCAACATCTAGAGCCTGTTTGCCAGCTACTTCAATACCACCGAATTTGTCGAGAGCCTTGGCTAGTTTGTGCCCTGCCCTGGAAACATAGTCAACTGCGTCGAGAACCACCAGTTTCGCACCCTCGGGAACGTCCTGAGACGCCTTTCGTGCGGCGCGTCCATTAATGAAAACGCGGTTCGATTCAACCAATGCCGCAGCTTGGTTTCGTGATCTTGCAAGGCCGGCTTCAGCCAGCGCGATGTCTACTCTGACCAAGATTTACCGTCGAGTACCTGCTGCAATTTCTGCTGCAACTGAGAGTAAGCGGCTGGTTGTTCAGTTGTAGGCAACTGACCAATTCGAGCCAATTCGCTGGCTACAGCTTCGACGATTTCGTTTGACATAATGCTTCTAGCCTATTCGTAAATTGCAGGTTCGACATCGAGACCGTGTATTGGCACTCCAGCGTTCCAAATGACCTCACAAGCACAACGCAACACGTCGATGCTCTTTGGATCTCCAGAAACTACACGAACTTTGTTACCGAGCAATTCCACTTCAGCATTTCTAAGCGAGAAACCAAACTTGGTCTTCTTCGGTGCGATGTAAGGTGCCAATAGTTCACGAAGGTCACTAATCACATAGGTTGGGTGTGAGTCTTCCTTTGTTGCCAATAGTTCCTTTGGCTGGCTGATCCCTGTCAAAACTAGGACAGAATCCATCCCAGCCCGATTGGCACCAAGTATGTCGGTGTCAATTCGGTCTCCTACAAATAGTGGACGCGTTACGTTGAATCGCTTCTTGGCGGTTTCAAAAATGGCTACTTCAGGCTTGCCTGCAACAAGCGGCAATTGACCCACAGCAGTGTGCACAGCCGAGACGAGGGTGCCGTTCCCAGGCGCAATTCCTCGCTCTTGAGGAATCGTCCAGTCTTGGTTGGTAGCAACCCACTTGGCGCCATTCTGAATTGAATAGGCGGCTTCAGCGAGGTGCTTCCAGCTCACGTCTGGTGAGAACCCCTGGATAACAGCATCTGGAGTTTCGGTGGAATCCTGAACTAATTGAAAGCCACCGGCTTCGGTGTAGGTTCGAAGACCTTCACCTCCGACGACCAACACCTTGGAGCCAGCAGGAACCAGCGTCTTCAGCAACTCGACCCCGGTTTGACCACTAGAAACAACTTGGTCAGCGGTAACCGATAGTCCGTAGTCGGCGATTTGATCGGCAATGGTCTGCGGCTTTCGCGACGAATTATTGGTCACATAACCAATTGGAATTCCTAAGGCGTCAACGGAAGTAAGAGTTTCAACGGCGTACTTGATAGCCTTTCCGCCCTCGTAAACCACGCCGTCTAGGTCGGCGAAGAGTGCGTCATAGCCTTCGATCAGAGACTTAGCCACGGCGTGGTCCCCGATCCTCGTTTCGAGGCTTTCGAGTGGAAGGACGACCGTCACCGAAATCTAGCTCGATAACCGGCTGTTCGCCTGAATCACTTTCAGGAGAAACCTCGTTACGTTGCTCACGGCGCGGACGATCATCATCACGACGAGGACGATCATTTCCAGAGCGGTCATCACGTTTCTCAAAGCGGCGACCTTCGTCGCTGCGCTTGGCGAAACCGCGAGACTCACCGCCCTCACGCTGCTCATCAAGTTCCCGCTGTTCATCGCGTCGAAGAGGAATTTCAATTTCTTCAATGACCGAAATTGCCTCTTGATCACCGGTAACTTCAGGGTTTAAAGCTTTTTCGGCACGAAGGGCCAAATCAGCCCAACGCTTGGCTTCGGCCTCACGACCTAGAATCTCTAGAGTGTCCGAGTAAGCCCAGAACAAAGGTACTGAGTACTCGAAAACTCGGGCCGGGTCTAGTTCGCGAATCTCTAGTTCCGCAAGTGCCAAATCATTCTGACCTAGGTCCAGTCGAGCCCCCGAAAGAGCAATAGAAAGATTCACGCGAACCGATGGCTCCAAGGTGTTGCGGTCGACCGAACGGCCCTCATCCAGAGCTTTTTGAGGACGTTCTAGACCGCGTTCGCTATCTACGATGAGCGGAAGCTGGTCTTGTGATCCGGTGGCACGGCGATGTGCCAAAAGTTCTCGAAGAGCCAGCGAATAATCGCCGGCGGTATAAGCAGTGACTCCAAGAGTTTCGCGAATAAACGCAATGCGACCTGCTCTAGACGCCGCTGATTTAGCGTGCTCTAGGGCCAGTGCTGGGTCTTGATCAATCAAAATACGAACCATCGCAAGGTGGCGAGCAACCTGCTCGGCATTTTCCTCGGTGAGAGTCTTCAACTGCACACGAAGTGGAGTTGGCAGGTCAAATGAAGTGATTTCATCTGGGATTGGTGGAGCTTTTGGCTTGGTGTAAGCCTGGTCTGGATTGTTAGCAACGCGCTCCTGCCAAGCTGGGCGTGCAGGTTTGGCGTCACGGTCATCGCGACGAGGGCCGCCGGTGCGACCACCAGGACGACCACCAGAATTTGGGCGGCCTGAACCACCCGGACGACCGCCAGAACCGTGTTCTGGTCGACCGTTTGGTCTGTTTCTGTCCTGATCTGCCATTGCAGCTCCTTCAAAATGCTAGTTAAAACAAAAATGGCCACCTTAAAAAGGTGGCCATTTTCGCAAATTAAGTCCGGCGGTGTCCTACTCTCCCACAAGGTCCCCCTTGCAGTACCATCGGCGCTGGTAGTCTTAGCTTCCGGGTTCGGAATGTAACCGGGCGTTTCCCTACCGCTATGGCCGCCGAAACACTATTGAGTTATGTGAATCGTTGACACGAACGTAATTATTGTGGCGATTCCCGACCATACCTCGGGAACCACATAGTGGACGCAAGCAAAAGTGTTATCAAATAATCGGCCTATTAGTACTGGTCAGCTCCGACGGTCTTTAGTCCCGTCTTCCACATCCAGCCTATCAACGCAGTAATCTAGCTGCGGGCCTCTCGACCGAAGTCATGGAAATCTCATCTTGAAGCTAGCTTCCCGCTTAGATGCTTTCAGCGGTTATCTATCCCGAACGTAGCTAATCAGCGGTGCTCCTGGCGGAACAACTGACACACCAGAGGTTCGTCCATCCCGGTCCTCTCGTACTAGGGATAGGTCTTCTCAAATTTCCTGCGCGCGCAGAGGATAGAGACCGAACTGTCTCACGACGTTCTAAACCCAGCTCGCGTGCCGCTTTAATGGGCGAACAGCCC
>CANGEU010000001.1 GCA_947452985.1 Micrococcales bacterium | reverse complement strand
TCGGCAACCTCGGCGATTCCATCCTTAGCAATCTGGGTTAGAACTTCTTCTGAAACTTCACCGACAAGTTCCCAGCCGCTTCTCGGAGGCTGAATGCCAGACCATGGAGCACGAACCGAATCCGGAAGAACTACGAGGTACTTCCCTTTCCATTTCTCGTCATTGGCAACCAGCGCCGCCAGGCGGTCCAGAACGGCTGTAATCGGTGCAACGATGTCTACTTCGGCATCTTCAAGAAGTTCACTTGTTCTAAGGCCGAGGACGGTTGGACCTTGTTCCATAAGGCTGCCGGCGAAGATTGGGGCAACGTAACAGGCAAGAACCTTTCCGAATGCGCGAATACGAACCATGCCAGCTGGGTCCAATCGCTTAGCGCGAGTTAGGTAAGCCTGAAGGTCAATTGTTGAGGCGCGATCGGCCAAAGTGAAGTCGTTTTTCATCTTTACCTAGACTAGCGATATGAGCATCGACATTCCGATTCCGTCAGACCCACTAGCCCACCTGATCAGCACACTCGATCTGAGTGATGCTGGAGGCGCTAAGACGCGTGAGGACATCTTTACTGGTCCGAGTCAGTGGATGCCGCATGGTCGTGTTTACGGCGGTCAGGTGTTGGCTCAGTGTTTGGTTGCTGCAACTCGAACTGTCGATGGCATTCGTCCGGTTCATTCCTTGCACGGCTACTTTTTACGAGCGGGCGACATTCGTTTGCCAATTACTTTTTCGGTGGACCGACTTCGTGATGGTCGTTCGTTTAGTACGCGTAGGGTTCAGGCATATCAGAATGGCGAGCCAATCTTTTCGATGATTGCTTCATTTCAGGATGAAGATCCTGGCATTTCGCACCAAGATGCCTTCCCTGCCGGCATTCCTTCCCCGGAGACCTTGCCATCTGCCAAGGACTTGTTGGGCGACATCGATCACCCGGTTGCTCAATACTGGGCGAATGCTCGGCCGTTTGACATGCGTCATGTCACCGACCCGATTTACTTTCAGGTCAAGGGTGAGCAGGTGGCACACCAGGCGGTTTGGATTAAGGCTTTGGGGACTTTGCCATACGACCAAGAACTGCACACTGCTGCTTTGGCCTATGTTTCGGATTACACGATCCTTGAGCCGATCTTCCGTCGCCACGGAATTTCCTGGACTCACGAAGGTTTGAAGAGTGCGTCTTTGGATCATGCGATGTGGTTCCATAGGCCGGCTCGCGTGGACGAATGGATGCTTTATGTGCAAGAGTCCCCGAGCGCTCAGGGCGGTCGAGGACTCTCACTGGGACGAATCTTCTCTCAGGATGGGTTGTTATTGGCAACCGTTGCTCAAGAGGGAATGGTTCGAGTTCCCGAGGTTCGTTAGTCGCGAGTTAGGCGACGGTAGGTGGAGCGGTGAGGCTTAGCAGCTTCCGCGCCTAGTCGCTCAATCTTGTTCTCTTCATAAGACTCGAAGTTACCTTCGAACCAGTACCAAGAATCTGGTTTGTCGTCGTTGCCTTCGTAAGCCAAGATGTGGGTTGCTACGCGGTCTAGGAACCAACGGTCGTGTGTGATGACCACAGCACAACCAGGGAACTCGAGAAGCGCGTTCTCGAGGCTTCCAAGGGTTTCAACGTCAAGGTCGTTAGTAGGTTCGTCGAGTAGAAGTACGTTTCCACCTTCCTTGAGGGTTAGCGCTAGGTTCAGACGGTTTCGCTCACCACCGGAGAGGATTCCGGCAGGCTTCTGCTGGTCTGGTCCCTTGAAACCGAAGGCTGCCACATAGGCGCGCGAAGGCATTTCAACGTTTCCAACCTGCATGTAGTCCAGGCCGTCCGAGACAACTTCCCAAAGCGACTTGTTTGGGTCAATGCCACCACGACCCTGGTCGACGTAGGAAATCTTTACGGTTTCACCAATCTTCAATTCTCCGCCATCAGCCTTTTCCAAGCCAACGATGGTCTTGAATAGGGTCGACTTACCAACACCGTTCGGGCCGATAACGCCGACGATGCCGTTACGAGGAAGCGAGAAGGTTAGGCCATCGATTAGCGAACGGCCGTCGAAGCCCTTCTTGAGGTTCTTGGCTTCGATAACAACGTTTCCAAGGCGAGGGCCTGGTGGAATCTGAATTTCTTCGAAGTCGAGTTTTCTGGTGCGATCGGCTTCGGCTGCCATCTCTTCGTATCGGGCCAAACGGGCCTTCGACTTGGTCTGACGGGCCTTTGGTGATGATCGAACCCAGTCAAGCTCATCGGATAGGCGCTTAGCAAGCTTGGCGTCTTTCTTGCCGGCAACTTCTAGGCGCTCACGCTTCTTTTCAAGGTAAGTCGAGTAGTTACCCTCGTATGGATAGGCGCGACCGCGGTCGAGCTCGAGAATCCATTCGGCAACGTTGTCTAGGAAGTAACGGTCGTGGGTTACGGCTAGAACGGCGCCTGGATACTTGGCGAGGTGCTGCTCGAGCCAAAGTACCGATTCGGCGTCTAGGTGGTTAGTAGGTTCGTCTAGGAGCAAGAGGTCAGGCTTCTCGAGCAGCAACTTACATAGAGCCACACGGCGACGCTCACCACCGGAAAGGTGGGTAACTGCGGTGTCGCCCGGTGGGCAACGAAGGGCGTCCATAGCCTGCTCGAGCTGGTTGTCTAGGTCCCAGCCGTCTAGGTGGTCAATCTGTTCCTGAAGCTTGCCCATCTCTTCAAGGAGGGTGTCGAAGTCGGCGTCCGGCTCGGCCATGGCAGCCGAAATTTCGTTGAAGCGGTTCAGCTTGTCTTTGGTCTCTTTGACAGCAAGTTCAACGTTGCCGAGAACGGTGAGGGTCTCATCGAGAGGAGGTTCCTGCATCAACATGCCCACGGTGTATTCAGGGCTTAGGCGAGCTTCACCGTTACTTGGTTGGTCTAGACCGGCCATAATCTTTAGGACTGTGGACTTACCGGCACCGTTAGGGCCAACCACACCAATCTTGGCGCCTGGCAGGAACGCAAGGGTTACGTCGTCCAAGATGACCTTGTCGCCGTGCGCCTTACGCGCTTTGATCATCTGGTAAATAAATTCAGCCATGAAAGTGCCCTCTGCCGATAGTTGTTTGCTTTGGATAAGTTTATCCTGCGAGTCAATCGACAGAGGGCAAGGACCAGGCGCAACTTGAGGGGGCAGGCGCGCCTGGAGTTTTTAGGCGAGCGTTAGCTCTTTTTCTTCCGTTTCTTCGGTTTCTGGACTGTCAGCCTCCGATGGCTCTGGAAGATCGGCGGCTTCTCGAACCAAAACGGTTCTGGTGAATGCCGAGTTACCCCAACAAAGGTCGTGACCGAGAGAATCGGCTTCAATTTCTACCGAGGTTCCGGCGCGCTCGCCGTTGTCCCAGTCGCGAACGCGAAGCTTTCCAGTTACCAGGATGCGCTCACCTTTGCTGATGGAACCCGCAGCGTTTATCGCTAGTTGGCGAAAGCAAGTTACCGTGAACCAATTTGTCTCGCCGTCGATCCACTTGTTGAGCGCTCGGTCGAACTTGCGGTGAGAAGCCGCCATTCGAAACGAGGTGATTGGTAGACCATCCTGGGTTACCAGGTGTCTTGGAGTGGTGGCAACAAGCCCTGCCACAGTTACAAGTTCTGACATTTCTTCCTTCCATTGGAAAGCGGTGCGCTTTACCTGAAAGAAATTTTGTGCGAGAAATGGCGCTCAAAACGAGCGAGTTTAAATCTGTGGAAAACTACTTAGCGAACGCCATAAAGGCTTTGCGAACCTTAGCCATTTTTGGTGCTACAACTGCGTTGCAGTAGCCCTGGTTTGGGTTTTTGGCAAAGAAGTCTTGGTGATATTCCTCGGCGTCCCAGAAGGTACTGGCAGGGGTAATTGCAGTAACCAGTTCACCATCCCAAAGGTCTTTGGCGCGCTCGAGGGCAGCCTCAAACTGAGCCTTCTCCCCCTCGGAACGGTAGAAGAGTTCTGAACGATACTGGGTGCCGATGTCGTTACCTTGTCGGTTCAACTGGCGAGGGTCGTGAAGCGTGAAGAAAATGTCCAGGATTGTGTCGGCTGCGATTTCGTCCTCGTTGAAAAAGACTTCGGCAACCTCGGCATGGTTAGTGGTTCCAGTACAGACCGCTTCATAGCTTGGGTTGGCGACATCGCCACCCATGTAACCACAGAGAACGTCGGAGACACCTTTGAACTGCATAAACGCGCTATCTAGACACCAGAAACAGCCACCGGCCAAAACAAAACTCTTCATGTCTCTACTCTAAAGTGAGACCATGACCTACGTTGCCGCAGATGACCGTTATGAACACACCAAAACTCGCCGAGTTGGAAACAGCGGACTGATTCTTCCGGACGTTTCACTTGGACTTTGGCACAACTTTGGTTCGGTCGACGACTTCGCCAACCAGAAAGCGATTTTGCACCGAGCGTTCGATCTTGGTGTTTTTCACTTTGACCTCGCCAATAATTACGGACCGATTCCTGGTAGCGCCGAAGAGAACTTTGGGCAGCACCTGCGAGACGGGCTTTCTAAATACCGCGACGAACTTGTGATCTCAACTAAAGCTGGTTACCAGATGTGGCCTGGCCCTTTCGGGGAATGGGGTTCACGCAAGTACCTAACCGCTTCGCTTGATCAGAGCCTTTCCCGAATGGGACTTGATTACGTTGACATTTTCTACTCCCACCGATTTGACCCAAATACCCCACTCGAGGAAACCATGGGTGCGCTTGCCAAAGCGGTTCACGATGGCAAGGCTCTGTATGTTGGGATCTCAAGCTACTCACCTACTGATACTGCCCGAGCCAAGGCAATCTTGGACGACCTAGGTGTGCCACTTACGATTCACCAGCCACGCTATTCGATGTTTGATCGCACCCCTGAAAACGGGCTCTTCACCGAGCTGGAGCGAATCAATGTTGGTGCAATCGTGTTTAGCCCACTGGCTCAGGGGCTTCTGACCGACCGCTATTTCAAGGGCGTTCCAGCTGGTTCCCGAGCGTCGAAGGAAGTCTTCCTGCACAAGAACCAGGTGAGCGAACAATATCTTGAGACCGCTCTGGCACTGAATGAAATTGCTATTTCCCGCGGCCAGACCTTGGCGCAAATGGCTCTAACCTGGACCCTTCGTCATGGAATTGTGTCTTCGACTTTGATTGGGGCAAGTTCTATAGCGCAGCTTGAGGGAAACCTAAAAGCGGCTGGCGCTAAGCCGTTCACTGCGGAAGAACTTGCAGCAATCGAACCGCTGGCAGTTAACGGACTGGGTTAGCGCGAAATCATTGTGATGCCTTGCGGCACACTGCGAACCCACTCGGTAGCCGGCAGATCTAGACGCATGTAGCCGTCGGTTGGATGCTTCACATACATGGTGGTAGAACCGCCACCGTCAACTGCAATTGCCTGCGTTGCACCGAGCTCTTTTAGCCAAGCAGTCAGCTGATGTACCGAGGAACCACCTAGTCGGAAACGGTTGAAGACGTCGGCCGAGTTTCGAACACCCATGGTTGTGGTCACAAACCAAACATCACCGTTTTCGTTCCAGCCAATTGCGGTGCGCGGACGAATATCTTCGTGACCAGGCGTGCAGTCGGCAACAATAACGCCATTGATCATGGTGTTTTCGCGGTCGCCGAAGGCTGCGTAGAGCGGCAACTCTTTTTTGATTTCGTAGGTGTTTTTGATTGTGAGCTTATCGCCAACCTTGAGGCGCCGAACTAGGTCGGCTGACTCGATTCCAACCTGCAAAACAAGCTCGTCGCTAGCAACATTTACCGATTTTCCATTCGGGTAGATTGCGGTAATCACTCCAGCAAGGTTTGCCACAACCGAAGCAGCAAGTTTGGAAGTGGTTGGGTAAAGCTTGCTATTGAATAGCACCGCGCCAGCACGAATTTTGGCGGTCTTATCGTTCACGGCACGAATCTGAATGGTTTTACCGCCAGACAGTTTCACGGTTCCATTAGCCTGCAAACCGGTTCTTAAGAATCGGGTGGTCTTGGCGTTCTTGGGAGCGACGAAACTAACTCGGTCACCTTTTTTCAAGGCCTGAAGCTTCAATACGGCTTCACCAGAACCCACGAACAAGATTGTGTTGGGATCGCTCGGCGCCTTGAAATCGGTTGCTCCGGCACTGGTAGTGACCACACCATCCACTACCTCAACCAAGTACTCGATTTTCGGTAGTCCGACAGTGGTCTTCAGGCTGTTGTAAGCACCAATTGAGCCATTAGCTAGGTAAACCAGATTCACACCCTGGGTAGCGATGCGTCCATTGGAAGTTTTGATGTATGACTTACCCTGCAGACCCGTGTGCTCGTTGGCAGGCTCCTCGACCACACCAATAATCTCGGTTTGCTTGGCCGGCGCATAAACCAATTCGCGCTCTTCAACCATGGCGCTGTAGAGCAAGTTGGTTCCGCGGAGGTGGAAGAAGTCGCCGTTAATGTAGGCCTCGGAGCCTAGTTTTTCGGCTAACTTTATTTGCTTTCCGACGTTACCGATTTGAGTGAAGGTCGGGGCAATTCTCATTTGGGAGAGGCTTGATTTTGAGTAGGCCAGACGCGTTTTCCAGATCTGGCCGCCATTGGTTTTACCCGGCGCCCAGTCGTAGTAACCGTAAACGCCACCGCCAAGCATTGGCGTCTCAGATGCCTTTTCGGCAGTGGTGATGGAAGGAGCCTTGCGACAGTTGTGGTTGGCGTCGGTTGGTACTAACTTGCTCGAATCGATTTCGTCAATTTCGGTTGGTAGCGGAACTTCTTTTACCGATGAATTGGAATCTGGAACTTTGGCACAGGCTGCCGTGAAGAGTAAACCTGCTGCGACGGATCCCGCGATGAGCGCACGCAAAGTCTTGTTCATGCCGCAATTTTACTTGCCGAACCTGAAAGAACCCTGCAAGTTAGCGGTTAGTGATGGCCAATCCGGCTGGAATCCAGCGGGTCCAAACGCCGTCTGGCAGGTCCACGCGGTGGTAACTGCCGGAGAGTATGGCAACCATGGTCGTGGATCCACCACCATCGAGAGATACTGCGTAGGTTGCACCTAAAGTTTTCAGCCAGTCGGCAATTTGGTGCACGGTTGACCCGCCAACCCGATAGCCACCAGCGCCGCCATCGGCCCAATCTCGACCCATGGTTGTGGTAGCCAGATAAACGTTTCCGAAGCTATCCCAAGCGAATGCCGTTCGTGGACGAATGGTATCGGAGTTGCCGACGCACGAGGCCGTTAGAACTCCATTGCTCAAGATGGTGTGACCAGTTCCGAAGACAGTTTGGTAGGTTGCCTTGGACGTAGCTGTGAAAGTTCTCCTCACAGTTACTTTCAGGCCGGCACTAAAGGCAGAGGCTTGGTTTGCTGAGCTGCCATAGAACTGAAGCACCTGGTAACCAGAAGCAATAGCGCTGGAAAAACCACTGTTGCTTACGCGGGTAACTACCGACGATGCGTTTAACATCACAGTTGCACTTCCAGCTGGACTGGTTCCGGAGTATTCGTCGTTGAAATAGACGATGCCTGAATCGTATGGACTCTTGTAGAAATTGACTGCAGAAATATTCGCCAAGGTCTTTCCAGAAGAGTTGGTCACAACACCGTTAGAGGTCACGCGATCTTTGCTGAGCGCAGGAATCTTGGCCGATGGCAGCTTGTAGGTAACTGCATTTCCAACGGCCAACGCTTTTAGAGCGGCTGCACCTGATCCCCTAGCGCTGAAAAGATAACCTGAAGTGGGCCTGATGGTCGACCCGCTTGCAAACTTAAGCTTCACTTTGCCGCCAACTACGAGCACCGAATAACTTCCGACTGGAAGCTGAGGTTTGAAGTAACTGGAATTGAAAGCCGTGATGCCGTTAGTAGGAATTGTCTGAAGATTCAATCCGGAAACGTAAGCCTTCTTGGAACCATGCCGCAGATAGGTTTTACCGCGAATGCCAGTTTTACTCGAGGCTGAGACTAACCGAACTCCAACTACTTGGTTCGATCCCTGCGGCGAGTAATCAAGCCGGCCGTTGGTGCCAATTGCCGAATACGGCATCAGACTGTTGAAGTCGAAGAAATCACTATTGACGTGGGCAACGGCACCAACGCTGGCGGCGAGGCTTTCATGGGAAGCTACCGCGTGGAAAGCTGAGTGAGTTGGCGTAACGGCGTAGAAATTTAGATTGCCTTTAGCGACCGTTAACCGACCGGCATACCCAGAAGAGTTTGCCGTGCCTGGTGCAAATTGGTATCGCGAAAGGATGCCGCCATTTGGTAGCTCGTTGGTCGTCAGTGTCGCGTTCGTCAACGGTTTGGTCGCTTCGCAAGTGTCGGCTTCCGCTGAAACTGCTGGACCAAAGAGGGTCAGGCTCGAGGTTAGAGTAACCGCAAGTAGCCTTACACTCGCTCGGGAAACCATGTATCTAATAGTAGAACCTGCGGGGGCATTAGGCTTGAGGGGTGACTAAAGTACTTTCATCCCTCCCTGTCGGCGAAAAAGTGGGCATTGCCTTCTCTGGTGGCCTTGACACTTCCGTTGCCGTGGCCTGGATGCGCGAAAAGGGTGCAATCCCTTACGCCTACACCGCAGACCTTGGCCAGTATGACGAATCCGACATCGGATCGATTCCTGAGCGCGCGACCATTTATGGCGCCGAGGCTGGTCGCCTGGTCGACTGCCGCCAATCGTTGGTTGAAGAAGGTCTCGCTGCAATCGCTTGCGGCGCCTTCCACATTCGCACGGGAGGTAAGGCTTACTTCAACACAACTCCTCTTGGTCGAGTGGTTACCGGAACGCTTTTGGTTCGTGCCATGCGCGAAGACAATGTTGAGATCTGGGGCGACGGCTCAACCTACAAAGGAAACGACATCGAGCGTTTCTATCGCTACGGTCTGCTTGCCAACCCAAACCTACGCATTTACAAGCCATGGCTCGATGCAGATTTCGTGAATGAGCTAGGTGGTCGTCACGAGATGAGCGAATGGCTTCAGGCGCGTGACCTGCCTTACCGCGCCTCGACCGAGAAGGCTTATTCGACCGACGCCAACATGCTCGGCGCAACCCACGAGGCGAAGAGCCTTGAGGAATTGAGCACCTCTTACGAAATTGTTGAGCCAATTATGGGCGTAAAGTTCTGGGACCCTAGCGTCAAGATTTACAGCGAGGACGTCACCATCACATTCCGCCAGGGTCGTCCGGTTGCCATTAACGGCAAAGAATTCTCCGACGCCGTGCAACTAATGATGGAAGTAAACACCATCGGTGGGCGCCACGGTATCGGTATGAGCGACCAGATCGAAAACCGCATCATTGAGGCCAAGAGCCGCGGCATTTACGAAGCTCCAGGAATGGCGCTGATTTTTGCAGCGTACGAACGCCTTTTGAGCGCTATTCACAACGAGGACACCATCGCGAACTACCACGCCGAGGGTCGCCGTATGGGTCGCCTACTTTACGAGGGTCGTTGGCTAGACCCACAGACCCTCATGCTTCGCGAATCCCTGACCAAGTGGGTGGCTTCTGCCGTAAATGGTTCAGTAACCCTGAGACTTCGCCGCGGCGATGACTACACCATCATGGACACCCGAGGTGAGGGCTTTAGTTACCACCCAGAGAAGCTTTCCATGGAACGTACCGAAGACGCAGCCTTTGGCCCAACCGATCGTATCGGTCAACTAACCATGCGTAACTTGGACATTCAGGACACCCGCACCAAACTCGATTTGTACCGCAAGCAAGGACAGATCGAGGGCGGTCAGTTCGAACTTACCTAGGGCGTATTTGTTATCTGAATCGCGTTTGAGATTCCGATAGCTCCCGAAGTGGATTTCACAATTGCAGCAACGTTAATCTTTGCGCCGCTTGTGAACTTCGCACCTTCCAAAATCATTTTCCAGTCGGCTGAATCGTCTACACCGAGTACCTGCCAGGCGCCACCGTTCACCTGCACCACGAAGGTACAGGTCGATGGGTCGTCCCAGTTGGCAATGGTTACTCGAGGCTTCCAAAGTGCAACACCAGAGTCTTTGGTCATGCTCAGAGTAACCGAGCCAACAGTGTTGGCAGCGGGCAATGAACTTTGCGCCTGAAGAACTACAGCCTGGCGGTCACCCACCCAAATGTTCACATAACCTTGTGCATCCGAGGTAACAGTTTGAGCCTGACCCCAAACCTGTGAGAAAACCGTGTTCGGGCTTGAAGTCTTGATGCGCAAACCGCTCTGGGTGCTTTGTGAATTGTTTATAGCGACCAAATACTCTTTGCGGTTGGCTAAATCGATGCGGCTGAACGCGATCACGTTATTGGCCGAGTAACGCTGAATTTGTGCACCAGTTTTCAGGGCTGGGTGGTTTTCACGAAGTGAGTTGAGCCAAGAAATTCGCTCTTGAATTGGGTGGTTGCGCCCACTCAGGTAACTTCCTGTGCCAATCGGATCGGCCGCGATACGAGCTTCGCTTCGCCAGGCGGTCACCGAAGTTGGGAAGAGATCTTGGCGCGCTGCCTGGTCTCCACCGGTGCCGATGATGCCCATTTCATCGCCGTAGTAAACATTGGGAATACCACGCGAGAGATACATCAGGTCGTAGCCGAGAAGAGCATCTCCCCAGAGATCTCCGGTTGGGTCTCCTGCCCACTGCAGTAACTTTCCAAAACGTCCCATGTCGTGGTTTCCCAAGAACGTGGCTTGGTTATATGCGTTGGTTTTAGAAGTGATATACCAGTCGTCGGAGTCGAAAACGTTGGTGATGTCGGTGATGTTGTTGCCGCTTGCAAACTGCACCGCTGCATTTTGGAAAGCAAAGTCGAGTGTTGAAGGCAATCCTCGGTCGCGAACGAATTGAGTCAACGTGGCGGTGCCCGATTCATAAACCTCGCCAAATGCAAACAGGTCTGGCTTCACGCTAGCCGTTAGTTGCTGAACGCGCGGCCACCACTTACCGAAGAAAGCGTCGTCAACGTGTTTCGCGGTATCGATTCGGAAGCCGTCGATGCCGTAGGTGTTCACCCAGGTTGCATAGGCTTGCGCAAAGCCCTCAATTACGGCTGGCTTCTCGGTGGCTACGTCGTCGAGGCCAAAGAAATCACCGTTTTGCGACTGCTCCTTGTTGTTCCAATCCCCCACGTTTCCGCGGTTGTGATAGTTGGAAAGGTCGTTTAGGAAAGCTGGCTTGCGAAGGTTGACATCAGCACTGTTGACCGCCGCAGCGCGGGCAGCCCCAAAGTTGTAGTTGCCGTTCGTGTAGTAGTTCACATCACCGGTGTGGTTCATAACAATGTCCAGGACGACCTTCATGCCCTGTGAGTGAACACACTGAACAAAGCTGGCGAACTCGGCCTTAGTGCCCAGGTGAGGGTCAATGTCGGTGAAGTCGGTAATCCAATAGCCGTGGTACGCCGCACTGCCGCTTTGCACGTAACGCTGTTTGAACGGTGGAGTAATCCAAACCGCAGTGAACCCCATGTCCTTAAGCCTTTGAATACCGTTCCCTGCAGTGCAACCATCGGTGAGGCCAGCGAAGTCGCCGCCGTGGTAGTACGCCGTGGAGGTTGGGTCGAATGCGGTTACATCTCTCGACCCGGATAGCCCCATGCGGTCGTTGGTGGTGTCGCCATTTTGGTAGCGATCGGTCATTACGAAGTAAATGTTGTCGCCGGCCATTGCAGAACGATACGAACTAGAAGCCAGCGACGATGCCTGAGCACTGGTCGGAGCTGTTACAGCAACTGGCGGAACCACAATTGGAACCGATTCCATAGAAACTGGGACCGTGTATCGCAAAGTTTGATCAGAATTTACCGAACCGGCTTCGAACCAAACTTCACCCTTAGTTGCAGCGATGTTGATTGACTGATCCAGATTGGAAGGGTCTTTCACATTCCCGTTGTGGATGATGTAGGGAATAGTTTGCGAACCCGCGGTGAATGGAACCTCGAAAGTGGAGCCCCACACGTCGGTTGCCGAAGAAGCGATTGGGGAATTCCAACTCACAGTGAGGCTAGTGCCACCACTGGCACCGGACCAGGCATGAACGCCCCATCCCGAGTAATCGCCGTTGGCTCGATGGTAGTGAATGGTTACCTTGTTGTTAGCCCAAGACTCTGAGGTTCGCACTCCGGTGAAATAGTCGCCTACCCAGACCTTTGCCGCATTCTTGGGATTGACTGTGTAGGTTCTGCCAGCCTTGCCGCTTTTCAGGACAGTGAACTTAACCGACGAAGTGGAGCCCGTAACCGGAATAGTCACATACCGTTTGGAACCTGAAGCCGTGAATTTGTAGGTCTTAACCGATTTACCGATAGTGACCTTTAGCGATCGATTCTTGAGAAGTGAACCCTTGGTGGTGAGCGAGACCTTCAACTTTAAGGAAGCAGATACCTCATTCAGATAAGGAACACCCCTGGCGGTAAGCCAGATTTCACGAGTATTTACAGGGTTAATAGCAACCCCCGTGTTGGAAACCGTAGTTGCCGTAATGGTCACCGCGCTGGCTGCTACCGGCATGTCAAGTACACCAAACCAACCGAAGCTGTCCTGGCCAATTAGTCGTGAAGTACTTTGATTAGAAGACTGAGCCGAGTCGGTCAAAGTTATTTGCGCATCGGCGGGAACGATACCCGCAACACCTGGAACGTGAACCACGACCTGATAGGTACCTTGAGTGGAGAAAGCGAGAGTGGCGTTAATCGACTGCGCGAAAACCAGAGCAACCAGGGCGACTACCCAGGCAAACCTACGAACACTCAAAGTCAGACCCATATTCGAAGTCTAGCCTTCGAGAATTACCTAGAGATTGACGTCAATTAGACCGGTGATTCGAGGGTCATCTGGCTTAGTGGTTGGGCGAAAACGCTTAACTTCACCGTTCGGCAAAATTAGGAACTTCTCAAAGTTCCACATAACCGGCCCAGCCAGCCCCGCGTCGTCCTTGGTTTTCACAAGTTCTTTGTAAAGTTTGTGTCTGCGAGGTCCGTTAACGTGGACTTTCTCGGTGAGCGGAAACGTCACCCCGAAGTTCAGTTTGCAGAATGAATCAATTTCTTCGGACTTACCAAGTTCCTGCAGAAACGTGTTTGAAGGCAGACCAATCACGGTGAATCCCTCGTCCTTGTAACGCTCGTAGAGCGCTTCTAGCGCCTCGTACTGAGGGGTGAGACCACACTTTGAGGCTACGTTAACAACCATGGTCACCTTACCCGCGAGCTCTTTGAAGGTGGTCTTCTTGCCGGCAATGGTTACAAGTTCAATCTGCGATAGGTCCATGTGATTACAAATAGCCCATAAGTTGGGAAAATTCCACCATTCAGACAATGGCAAAGAATTAGGCTGGAGTGATGCATAGGGTCAACGACGCCACCGAGGAATTACGTAAACGAGTATTCGAATACGCCAATACCCGATTGAACTACGACCCACCTCCTCTGGACAACACCGAGACCGCCGAAAACCTTTTCCAAGCGGCTGGTCAGACGATTACCGATGCTGGCCTTGGTTCGAAAGCTCTTGATCTGTTCGCAAATGTGCTTGCCCCGGCAACTATCTCAACCGATCACCCCGGCTATCTTTCTTTCATTCCCTGCGCTCCGACCGAGGCGTCAAAGCTTTTTGACCTTGTAGTATCGGCATCCGGCATTTACGGCGGCTCGTGGATGGAAGGTGCGGGAGCTGTTTTTGCTGAAAACCAGGTGTTAGCTTGGCTTGCGAAAGAGGCAGGCTTACCGGAAACTGCTGGGGGGATCTTCGTTCAAGGTGGAACGCTCGGAAACCTGAGTGCTCTAGTGGCAGCCCGCGACCATGCCAGAAGGCAGGGAAAGACCGCCAACCGCTGGAAGATCGCATGCAGCGCCGAAGCGCACTCATCTTTGAAGACCGCAGCCATGGTGATGGATGTTGAACTCATCAAGGTTCCGGCCGATGAGCAAGGAAAACTAAGCGCTGCAGCCCTGAGGGAAACCCTTAGCGACAACACCGACGGGCTCTTCGCTATTGTGGCAACCGGCGGTACCACCAACTTCGGAATCGTTGACCGACTAGACGAGGTTGCCCAAGTTGCCAAGGAATTGGGCGTATGGTTCCACGTTGACGGCGCCTATGGGCTCGCTGGAATGCTCTCTCACTACACACGTCCACTCTTCAAAGGTTTGGAGCACGCCGACTCGTTCATCGTGGATCCACACAAGTGGCTATTTGCGCCATTCGACGCTTGTGCGCTCGTGTATCGCGATCCAGAAATTGGTCGCCTCGCCCACACCCAGCACGGTGAATACTTGGACACTTTGACCAATTCGGGTGAGTTCAACCCAAGCGACTACGCCATCAACCTAACGAGACGACCTAGAGGCTTACCGCTCTGGTTCTCGCTGGCAACTCACGGCGTCGACGCCTATCGCGAGGCAGTAACCAAGAATATCGAAATCGCGCACTACGCCAGCCAGCAGGTGAGAATGCGCGACTACCTTGAACTGGTTCGCGAGCCAGAGTTGTCGGTCGTTGTTTTTGAACGAAAAGGTTGGACTCTAGAGCAGTATGAAGAATGGTCGAAGCGACTTCTCGCCGAAAACATTGCCTTCGTGGTACCAAGTTCTCACCACGGCCGCCCAAACGCTCGATTCGCTATTGTCAACCCTCTCACCAGCGTGGAACTCATCGACGAGATCCTCGACACCATGGAGTAACAATGCGCATGCCCGCAGAGTGGGAAACCCACGAACGCACCCTTATGGCGTGGCCTTCGAATGGCTACACGCTTGGCGAAACCGAGCTTGATGCAAATCGAGCCCGCCAGACTTGGGCAGCTGTCGCCAATGCCATAGTTAAATTTGAACCAGTCACGATGGTGGTTTGCTATGACGATGTAGACATTGCGAGAACCTACCTCGACGATGCGATCGACATCGTGACTATCGACTTGAATGACGCATGGATGCGTGACATCGGCCCAACCTACGTTAAAGACGATGGAGAACTCGTTGCAGTGAATTGGGTTTTCAATGGTTGGGGTGCCCAAAGTTGGGCTTCATGGAATTTTGACGACAAGGTTGCTTCCGAATTAGCGGATGTTTTCGTAACAAAACGCGTTGACTCATCCATGATCAATGAGGGTGGGGGCATCCATGTCAACGGGCAGGGAACAATTTTGCTTACCGAAACCGTGCAACTGGGTAAAGGTCGAAACAGCGATTGGACCAAAGAGCAGGTTGAAGCTGAATTCCATAAGTTACTGGGAACATCGAAAGCAGTTTGGATTAAGCGCGGACTGACTCGCGACTATGACGAATTTGGAACCCGAGGTCACATCGATATTGTTGCCTGCTTCTCGGATGAAAACACGATTTTGTACCACGATCAGCAGAATCCTGAGCACCCAGATTTCGAGGTGTCTCAGGAGGTTAGAAAAACACTAGAGCAGGAAACCAATTTCAGGCTAATTCCGATCCCTGCACCAAAAATTTTGAGTGACGAGGAAGGTCCGGTTGATTACAGCTACATCAACCACTACATCGTGAACGGCGCTGTAATCCTCTGCGCCTTCGATGACGAAAACGACGAAGTGGCAAAGTCAATCCTGGAAGACGCTTACCCAGACCGCGAAATCGTCCTGGTAGATGCTCGTGAACTATTTGCTAGAGGTGGCGGCATCCACTGCATCACGCAACAAAAGCCAGCGTAATTCTCCTAATTGCCGGTTCGGCGGTAAATGACGACTCCCGAACCAAACAAAGCCAGGGCAGCTCCGACTAGCAGGTAGTAGTCAGCCAAGGATCCCCCGGTGTTGGCAAGACCTTCAGGGTGCGCGAGGTCTCGATAAGCGATGGCAGTATCCAAAGTAGTAACTCGAAGCCCGGAGATTTCGTGGTTATCGGAAACTCCACCGGTACCTGCTGAGAATCCAAATTTCACGTCATAAATGTCTTTGAATTCATTTGGCAAGGCGACGTCAACGACTAAGTCTTCCTGATAGAAAACTTTAACCCGCGGGTTCTCGATAAATGGTGAATCTAATTCAACCCGCACTGCAACTTCGCTGCTCTGGCGATTTGAGTAACCGTCTGAAAGGAGTTTCTTACCGTTTAGAGCCAAACCGTAGCCGTTCGCTAGCATGCAATATCCAAGGATGCCCTGTCCAGGCCCGCGCACTACGATTTGATTCTGGCCCGCACCTTGGAAGTCTGGGTTGCAATCACCGGTTTGGTAGGCAGGGTTTGAGTGGTTACCCCAGGCGTCTAGACCAACGCCTAAGAGTGCTCCAGAAAGACCGTTGATAGGACCCGAATTCTCGGTCACTCCCGCGTATCCCATGGCACCGCCGGTAGCACCCGGTCCGTTATTGGTATCAGACGCCTTCTTGATGAAGAAAACAATCCCGTCTGCACCGTCGCCGCCCCATTGGTATTGCTTGAAATCAACTTTCAGACCTTGTGAAAGGTTGAAGGGCTTGTTGTAAAGGACGAAACCACTTTGGGTTCCGGATGCTGGAGTTAATCTGAGAGCCAACTCAGGCGAGTCTCCTTCATTTCTCACAACTGTAGGCGTGAAGGTTCCAGCCGTTACCCAGTCTGAACTTAGGACGCCTTCGGCATCGAATCCTTGGATTACGTCAATCGCAGCTGTGGCTGGCAGAGACCCGCCGAAAACTAGCCCGGTAATCAGGAGGGTGGTTAGTGCTTTTCTGGACTTCACGTTGAATCTCTCTCTGCTGTCCCCAATTGTTTCAATTTATTCGCTCCAACGAATAATTGAGAGAGGCGATTGCGACCGTTACGAGATTGTGAGTTACCTGCTAAATCAAAACTAGACTCGGGCTATGACTCAGCGAACCAAAGTTTCCATCATCGGAGCAGGCGCGGTAGGAACCTCAACCGCGTACGCACTGCTCATCAAAAAAATTGCCGGCGAAGTGGCACTTTACGACACCAACCAGGCAAAGGTTGAAGCCGAAGTGTTGGATCTGGCCCATGGTTCACAATTCACCAACCCTTCGCGAATTTATGGCGGACACGACATAGAAGTGGTTCGCAACTCAGACGTAATCGTGATCACCGCCGGCGCAAAGCAGGAACCAGGACAAACTCGCCTCGACCTAGCTGCCACAAACATCAAAATTCTTAACGTTCTCATGCCGGATTTGGTACAACTTGCACCGGATGCAATCTTTCTACTGGTCACCAACCCGTGCGACGTGTTGGCCTATGCAGCCGTTCAAATTTCGGGGCTTCCAAGCAACCGAGTATTCTCCTCGGGCACCGTCCTAGACTCATCGAGGCTTCGTTGGCAGTTAGCCGAAAAGATTGGCGTGAGCACCGAGTCGGTTCACGCGATGATTGTCGGCGAACACGGCGACAGCGAATTCCCACTCTGGTCCGAAGCTAAAATCGGCCCGGTCAAACTCTCCGAGTGGCGAGTAGGTAATCACGCTCCCCTGAACCTCACCGAGTTGGATGAAATCGCCGACAGCGTGAAAAATGCAGCCTACAAAGTCATCGAAGGTAAAGGCGCCACCAACTTCGCAATCGGCCTCAGCGCCGCACGAATCGTTGAGGCAATTCTCCGCGACGAATCGGTAATCCTTCCAGTTTCCTCGGTTCTAACCAACTACCTGGGCGTTAGTGACGTTGCGCTCAGTGTTCCAACCATTGTGAATCGTCAGGGTGCATCCAAGACTGTACCCATGGAAATGAGCTCAAACGAGCTGACCAAGTTCCAGGCTTCCGCGGCAGCACTAAAGGCATCAATCGCAAGCCTCGGCCTCAACTAATGCAGGTTCCTGAACTAAAAACCTTCACCCAAGAAGGTGCTTGGCAGCTTTGCGAGATTGCCCACGACTTGGCAGCTGCTCGCGGTTACCCAATCGTCATCGACATTCGCGAAGGTGAGAAGTCGCTGTTTACGGTGAGACTTCCAGGAGCCACCGACGAAAACCTTAATTGGGCTAGACGCAAGCGAAATTTGACGCTTTTGACCAAACAGGCCTCGTGGGAACACGACAAAGCTAGAAAAGTCGGCCACGACATCATTACAGAACAAAACCTAGATGAGAAGGACTACGCATCACACGGCGGCTGCGTTCCTATAGTCGTTGGCGGCGAACTCGTAGCTACCTTCACTATCTCCGGTCTTCCGTCTCAGGAAGATCACGAATTTGCTATTGAGTGCTTGAACTTACTAGGCGCCAAGTAGGGCGCGAATCGCTTCTTCGAAAACTTCCTGGTGACGATCGACGTCGGCCTTAGTGGTTGTAGGGCACATCAGAGCCATGTTGTGGAACGGAGTGAGCAACACTCCTCGGTTCGCCAAGTAAAGGTGCAGGAAGTCTTCTAACTCGGCGTCGGCTGATTCAAAGGCAGCGGTTCCGGTAATTGGGTAAGGCTTAGCGAAACGATATTCGGCACGAGCGCCCAACTGGTTGATTGCCCAAGGCAACTGATATTTATCAAACAACTGGTTCACGCCATCGGTGAAATAGGTTGCCAGGTCGATCATCGATTCGAAGTTTTCAGGGGTTAGAACCTTCTCCAAGGTGGCTCTCATGGCGGCAACCTGCAGCGGGTTACCGGCCAAGGTTCCACCAACACCACCCATGTCAACCAAGTCCAGGTCGGTGCGCTCTAGAACGCGGGCAGCGAAGCTTTCAGACAAGCCGTAAGTTCCGGTAGGAATACCGCCGGCAATGGCTTTACCAATCACGAACACATCAGGCTCTAAGTTGTCTCGCATGGTCATGCCACCCCAACCCGCTGAGAAGGTGTGGGTCTCGTCAATAATCAGCAGCGCCTCGTATTTGCGGGTTAGTTCGCGCACGCCTTCCAAGTATCCAGGCTCAGGCAAGACAATTCCGATGTTGGTTAGTGCCGGCTCCATCAGAACTGCGGCAACGTCGCCATTCTTCAGCTGACGCTCAAGACCTTCAAGATCGTTGAACTCGGCTACACGGGAAGTTTCGGTTACATCTACTGGCGACCCAACGTTTCCCGGACGACTCATGCCTTCGCCATCGGGTCCAACCACAATTAGGGCTTCATCAACCGAGCCGTGGTAGCAGTAGGCGTTGAACAAGATCTTTGGCTTGCCAGTGATTGCGCGAACCAAACGAATGGCCCAACGGTTCGCATCGGTGGCAGTTAGCGAGAAGCTCCACTTAGCCATACCAAAGCGTTCAGTCAGATTCTTAGCAACCCACTGAGCATCTTGGGTTGGCAACATAGTGGTCATACCGCCGAGGTCTTCAACGCGTTTCTTGACTGAGGCAACAACTTCCGGGTGAGAGTGCCCGGCCATAGCACCGGTATCGCCTAGAGCGAAGTCAATGTATTCGTGACCGTCAATGTCCCATATGCGGTTACCGTGTGCGCGCTCTAGGTAAACAGGAAAGCCACCGGCCTTCTTATTCATCCAAGTCATCGGCACTCGACCAAAAAGGTTGTCGGCGGCCTCATAGGCTGCCAAGGACTTTGGATTGCGCTCGCGGAACATTGCCTGCTCGGCGTCGAAAAGGGATGAGAGGCGATTGCGGTCGATCATAAAATACTCCAACTTTAGGGTCCCCCGCCAAAGCAACGATGCTTCGACTACTGCCCGACTCCAGAGGATATTCTGAGACAATCCTCACACAAAGAGGCGAAAAATCTTTCGTTGGTATGGTTAGCAAATGACCCCAAAACCTAGCAAGGCGCTACTTCCAGTAATCGCCATCAGTCTTATGACAGTAGTTTCGGCGGTTGCCTCCTTCAATCTGGCTCTCCCCTCGGTAGCCACCGACACCGGAGCCACCCAAACCCAACTGACCTGGATTGTGGATGCCTACACCGTGGTCTTCGCCGGCCTGCTTCTACTTTCTGGAGCCATCGGCGACCGATTTGGTCGCAAGTACCTGCTAATTGCGGGGTTGGCAATTTACGCAGTGGCAAACATTTGGGGAATCATCTCAGGGCGAGACACCACGCCAGAAAATCTGATCTTGATTCGAGTTGTCACCGGCATTGGTGCCTCGATGATCATGCCAACCACACTTTCGGTGATCACGACAGCTTTCGATAAAGAGGAACGAGCCAAGGCGGTGGGCGTTTGGACCGGCGTTGCTGCTGGCGGGGCCGTGCTTGGAATCGTTGGAACTGCAACTCTCATGGTTTGGTTTCCTTGGACCTGCTTCTTCTGGCTGAACCTAGCATTCGCCTCGATCGGGCTGGTGGGCGCCGTCCTGGTAGTGCCAAACTCTCGAGGTGAATCTCATCCGATTGACTGGTTCGGCGGCCTCTTAGCGCTCATCGGTGTCTCTGGATCGGTATGGGGAATCGTTTTTGGCCCTGAGGACGGCTGGGGAAGCTCTTCGGCGTTGACCCCACTGGCTATCGGCGCACTTTCGCTAATCGCATTTGTTTTTTGGGAACTGCGACAGAAGTATCCGCTACTTGACCCTCGAATTTTTAGGAACCGAGCCTTTTCCGGCGGGGCACTTAGCATTACCGTTCAGTTCTTTGCTCAGTTCGGTTTCTTCTTCATTGCCATGCAATACCTTCAGCTGGTTGGAAAGTTGGAGCCGTATCAGGCGGCAAACATGTTGTTGCCAATGCCATTCGTGGTGATTCCGATGTCGAGAATTTCGGCGAAACTTTCGAAACGTTTCCCACAGAAATTGCTCGGCTCCATCGGTCTTGCGATTTTCGGTTCAGCACTTCTGGTCTTCTCAACCATGGGCGACCACCTAGACATTTGGAAGTTCGAACTTTCGGTTGCCGCATTGGCTTTCGGAATTGGGCTTGCCAGCACACCGGCCACAACCGCTATCACCACTTCGCTTCCTCAAGAGAAACAGGGTGTTGCTTCAGCGGTAAACGATGTTGCACGCGAATTTGGCAGCGCATTCGGTATCGCGATTCTTGGTGCAACGCTAAACGACCACTACAAAACCTCAATGACGGCTTTCCTGAATACTTTCACTGTTCCGAACGGGGTTCCGGCTCCGATTTCCGAAGGAATTCACAAAAATCTGAGCGACTTCGCCGTGAAGTCGGCAGGCTTCACGCGTTTAGAGCACCCAGAAGACAAGCTAGGTCAAGCTTGGCAATTCCTCTCGAGTTCTTGGGATGTACTGGTCAGCCATGCACTCCAGTACTTTGCCGAAGGCTCGACCAGCGCGCTCCGGATTGCCGGTCTGGCCGCGATTGCTGGCGCGCTCGCTGTTGCAGTGATCGCACCAAACCGCAAAGACCGCCAAAGCTTTATCGAATAGCCGAAAGCCTGACCCAGTCTTTTTCGATTGCCTGCATGAACAACTCAGGTTGCTCTTCATGGGGAAGGTGTCCTGCTTTTGGAATCACAACTAGTTGAGAATTTGCAATCAGGGTATTTAGTTTCACGGTATCTGCTGTCGGTACGACCGTATCTTTTGAACCCGTAATCAAAAGGGTAGGAAGTTTTAACAGTTTCAAATTTGCCACCAACTCGTTTGACCTCGGCGCCGTGGCGAAGTTCCAAAACGCCTTTTCCCAACCTTTCACCTTCAGTGGCTTGTGGTATCCGGCATACACATCGCTGGTCAATTTACTTTTGTCATAGAAACTTTGTCTGAGTAAGTTGTCTCCAGAGGTAGCAATGGAGCTAACCAAGATTGGTCCAAGTTTTTGAATTTGTGGAATTTGATAAAGCCAATCCAATCCCGCCGGGCCGCCACCGGTTGTCAAAATTGCCGGATCAACAAGTATCAGTGCGCCCACTTTGCTGGGATTTATTCTCGCGTATTCGGCAGCCAGTTGACCGCCAGCCGAATGACCGACCAAAACAATTCTTCGACCAACGCCGAACCTGGAAATAATTGAGTCGATTATTTTGAAATTGCCCTCAAATCCATATGGGTTCACACCGGACCAACTTTCAGGCCGTTCGGTGAAACCGAAGCCAGGACGATCGTAGGCAATTACTTCTCCGAGTTCGGTTAGCGGATCCATAACCGAGCGCCAGGAGTAAGTACTAGCACCAAAACCGTGCATCAAAATGATAAGCGGTGCGTCACACTTGCAACCTCCGCGATAGTCGCGGTGGTCAACATGAACACTTATACCTGCAAACTCTTCAAACTGAGCACCCGGACCGGCAGCTTCGACATTGGTCAAAGTTCCGGAATTAGGTTGCGGCAACAGAAAAGGAACAATTAGAAACGAAAGCACCCCCACTGCAAGTGCAATTGTCATAATTCGTCGGAATGTTCTCATGTTCAAACTCTAAGTGCCGAATGATTTTCTGGATAGTATGAAGAAAGCACTGACAGCGAGGTCTTAAATTGGCGATTTCAATTCGCAAAGTAACTAAGAAATTCGGCGACTTTACGGCCGTTGATGACCTCAATCTCGAAATTCAATCAGGTGAATTTTTCTCAATGCTTGGTCCTTCAGGTTCAGGGAAAACCACAGTCCTTCGCATGATTGCCGGGTTTGAACTTCCAACCGATGGTGAGATTTTTCTTTACGACGAAAACGTCACCACCAAAGCCCCATTTGACCGAGACGTAAACACGGTTTTCCAGGACTACGCGCTTTTCCCTCACCTAAACGTCGTAGAAAACGTGGAGTACGGCCTAAAGGTTCGAAAAGTGGCTAAAGCTGAACGCCGTCAGCGAGCAATGGCCGCCCTGGAGAAAGTCCATCTTGCGGATTTCGCAGAGCGCAAACCTGCCCAACTCTCCGGTGGGCAGCGTCAGCGAGTTGCCTTAGCCCGCGCAGTTGTGGTGGAGCCAAAAATTTTGCTTCTCGATGAACCGTTAGGTGCACTAGACCTAAAACTGCGCGAAAAAATGCAGATCGAACTAAAGGAATTGCAGCGAGAGCTGGGGATCACCTTTATTTTCGTCACCCACGACCAAGACGAAGCGCTTACTTTGAGTGACCGCATCGCCATCTTCAACAACGGCAAAATTGAGCAAATCGGAACCCCTCGAGAGCTATACGAAAAGCCGGCAACCGAGTTCGTGGCGCGTTTTGTTGGCACTGCGAATGTCTTTGAAGGTCACGCTGCAAAAGAACTCTTCGGCACTTCGTCGAAGGTAATGATTCGACCAGAACAGGTTCGACTTGGAGCCAAAGGCTCTGAAGCCAAGATTATTGAAACCATCTACCTTGGTTCAACACTTAGATTCATTCTCGACCTAAACGGTCACCAAATCATTGCTGAGGTTTCGGCTAGCGATGATCAAGCACAGACTTACCGCCGCGGAGCGACGGTCAAGGTAAATATGAGCAAGACCGACTTGGTCGAGCTTTCTTAAAGGAGACAAAGTGAAGCTAAACAAAGCAAAGGGGCTTGTAGCGGCTGCAGTTATTTCGCTAGCCCTTTCAGGCTGTGCAGCGGGCGCCGACACCACCGGTGGCACCATGTTGGACAAGCTTGGTAAGAATGAATCGACCCTGACCCTACTCGGCTGGCCTGGCTACGCCGAAGACGGCAGTAACGACCCAGCCACTGACTGGGTTACCCCGTTCGAAAAGGACACCGGTTGCCAGGTGACCTTTAAGTCATACGGAACCAGCGACGAGGCTCTAAGCCTGTTCAAGACCGGCGACTACGACGCCATCGCGGCTTCGGGTGACGCAACCCTGCGTCTAATCGCTGGTGGAGACGTTCAGCCGTTGAACACCGACCTGATTCCTAGCTACGCAGGTGTCTACAGCTTCCTGAAGGACCGCGATTGGAACAGCGCCGAAGGCAAGACCTACGGTGTTCCTCACGGCTATGGTGCCAACCTTTTGATGTACAACACCAAGGTTGTTACCCCAGCTCCAACCTCATGGGATGTTGTCTTCGACGGTGCTAGTAAGTACCAGGGCAAGGTAACCGCCTACGACTCGCCGATTTACATCGCAGACGCTGCGCTTTACCTAATGAAGCACAAGCCTGAGCTGAACATCAAGAACCCTTACGCACTAGACAAGGACCAGCTTGCAGCAGCCGTTGAGCTTCTAAAGGCTCAGCGTGCCAACGTTGGCGAGTACTGGAGCGACTACCTAAAGTCGATCCAGTCGTTCGAGACCGGTAACTCTGTTGTTGGAACCACCTGGCAGGTAATTCAGAACTCGATGTCTGCCAAGTCAAACACCGCTTCGGTTCTTCCTAGCGAAGGTGCCACCGGTTGGTCTGACTCTTGGATGATTTCGTCGACCGCTAAGCACGTGAACTGCGCTTACAAGTGGCTTGACTACATCGACAGCCCGAAGGCTAACGCCGCAGCAACCGAGTACTTCGGTGAAGCACCGGTTACCAACGACGCCTGTCAGTACGCTTCAAAGGGTTTCTGTGAGACCTACCACGCTGGCGACGAGGCTTACGCAGCTCAGATCTGGTACTGGACCACCCCAATCAGCAAGTGTCTAGACGGCCGCACCGACGCAAAGTGCACCGACTACGCTGCTTGGACCAAGGCCTGGCAAGAAATCAAGGGCTAGTAATAATTGACTAAGAATTCGGCTGTTGCGGGAGAAGACTTCCCGTCGACTCCCGCACGCCGAATTTCTAGTTACCTTTACCAAAACGCGAAGGTCAGACTTCGCCTGCTAATCGCGGCCCCGGTTTTTTGGCTCGGGCTGGTATACATCGCAGCACTTCTAATGCTGCTAATAACCGCATTTTGGACAACCGACGAATTCACCGGCGATACCAAAGTGGCCTGGTACCTAGACAATGTTCTTTCACTCTTTACAGACCCGCTCTACCGAAATGTAACATTTCGAACTATCGGTATCGCCCTAGGCGTCACCATCGTCGATGTGCTTCTAGCTCTTCCAATCGCCTTCTTTATGTCGAAAGTTGCCGGACCAAAACTCCGAAACATTCTGGCCATCTCGGTTCTACTTCCACTTTGGGCTAGCTACCTAGTCAAGGCTTATGCCTGGCGCTCGGTGCTTTCGAACACTGGAGTTCTGGAGTGGCTGTTAAAACCACTCGGGCTCGAAACGCCTGGCTATTCTCTATTCGGAGCTGCAATCACTCTTGGCTACATGTGGCTACCCTACGTAATCCTGCCGATCTACGGAGGACTGGAAAAGGTTCCGAGCAATCTCCTCGAGGCATCAAGTGACCTTGGCGCTAAGACCTTCACCACCATTCGCAAGGTGATCTTCCCGATCATCCTGCCAAGCATTATCGCCGGCTCGATTTTCGCATTCTCGCTAACCCTCGGCGACTACATCACCATCAACATCGTTGGTGGCCCGAACCAGATGCTCGGTAACCTCATTTACACCAATGTGGGTACCGCGAATAACCTGCCTATGGCGGCTGCGCTCGCACTCATTCCAATCGGAATCATGTTCGCCTATCTCGGCGCGGTTAAACGCACGGGAGCTCTGAACAATCTCTAATGCGCATAAATAAAACAGCCGCAATAGTGCTCGGCATTATTTCAAGCCTCGTAATGACCATCGTCTATCTCCCACTGTTTATCGTGCTAATCAATTCGTTCAACAAGTCGATGAACATGGACTGGCCACCACCAGGTTTCACAATCACCTGGTGGGAAAAGGCTTTCGGCTCTGGCGGTCTAATCGCGGCTCTCAGCACTTCAATCGTCATTGCCCTCTGCGCTTCGGCAATCGCTTTAGTTTTGGGCACTCTCCTTGCCATCGCACTCTCTCGCTATAAGTTCTTCGGAAAAGAATCGGTCGGCTTGATGGTCATTTTGCCGATTGCTCTTCCTGGCATCGTCACCGGTCTGGCTCTAAATAACGCATTCCGAACCGTGCTCGGAATGCAGCTCAGCATGGCGACGGTAATCGTTGCCCACGCTACCTTCTGTATCGTCACCGTTTATAACAACGTGCTGGCCAGGCTTTCGAGAACCAACCGAAACCTAGAAGACGCATCCGCAGACCTTGGTGCCGGTGTCTTCACCACATTCCGCTTGGTGACTCTTCCCCAGATTGGGTCAGCGCTAATCGCCGGCGGTCTCCTTGCCTTCGCACTCAGCTTCGACGAAATCATCGTCACCACATTTACCGCCGGCTCTGGCGTGGAAACACTTCCAATTTGGATCATGAACAACATGTTCCGGCCGGGTAAGGCTCCAGTCGTTGATGTGGTTGCTGTAACCACAGTTCTAATCTCGGTTGTCCCGCTCTACTTTGCAAACCGCCTCACCCGCGACGAAAAGTAGGCTTTCGACCATGAAGGCTAGGCTATGAGCATGCTTTCGCGACTGTTAACAATTTCTAGACCGGTTCTTTGGATCAACACCATCGGCACGACCATGATGGGTTTGTGGCTCACCGGTTCGCTCTGGAATTGGAACGCGTTACTGATTCTGATCTGGGTCACCTTCCCGTTCAACCTTTTGATCTATGGAATCAATGACATCTTCGATCAGGAAACCGACAACATCAACATCCGTAAGGGCGGTTTTGGTGGGGCCAAGATCGACCCCAAAGAGGTTCCTTGGATTGCCTGGGGTGTGGCACTTTCGAACCTCCCTTTCCTGATTTACTTTGCCTTCGCTTTCCCGCTCGATGCAAACATCTGGATGTGGGCTTACAGCCTGACTTTCCTTTTCTACTCGGCTCCCCCAGCTCGCTTCAAGGGTCGCCCATTCCTCGATTCCATTAGCAACGCCGACTACGCCTTCCCGCTTGCTTTCGTTCCTCTTGCATTGGGGTTCACACCCAACTGGATGGCAGTGTTCGCCCTCATGGCTTGGAGCCTTGCGAAACACACCTACGACGCAATCCAGGACATCGAAGAAGATGCATTTGTGGAAATCAACACCACTGCGGTTTACCTCGGTGCCAAGAAGTCGCTCGTTTGGGTTGGCTTTTGGTGGTTGGTCTCTACGGTGCTTTTCGCGTTCGTAAACATTCCTTTGGCAATGGCCAACGCCGCCTACGCTGGCTGGCTTATCTGGCTTATTCAGAAAGACGACTCTGGCGATAACGCCAAGCGCGTCTACAAGTACTCGGTTGCTTACCCTTATGTGGTCGGTTCGGTCGCTGGAATTCAGCTGGTTGCTGCAATCGTCTTCGGGATGCTAACTCGTTGAGTAAAAAAATCGTCGTGGTTGGGGCAGGCCTTGGTGGCCTCACCGCAGCCGCACTATTGGCCAAAGCCGGGCATGATGTCACCGTTCTAGAAGGTAACAGTTGGATTGGCGGTAAATCCCGTCGCATCGATGTTGCCGGACAAAGAATCGACACCGGCCCATCGTTGATTACGTTCCCCGAAGTTATCGATGAGCTCTATAACCGCTACGACAAACTTGGGCACGAAAGCAACGCCAGAGACATCGCCGATCTCACCTTGGGGAAACTTCCTGAAGTTGGCCGCTACTTCTTCAAAAACAAGATTGTGAACCTTCCCGTTGAACCAGGGCACGAATGGTTCGAATCCTGGAAACGCTTCGACGAAATCCATGGTTCTTTAAGCCCCGAAATCACAAAACTCCTAACGACCAGCCCGTTCTCGATGAAAACTTTGAAACCGGTAGGTGCTCTAACTAAAAACTACGGTCTCAGGCTTTCAACCTCTTCATATCTCAAGGGCCTGAAGTGGCTGCCGGAAGGCCTTCGTGAGGTTATTGCCATTCACACCTTGAATGCCGGAATTTCACCAGAGCGCACGCTGGCACTCTACGCAACCATGCCAGCGGTTATGGCGAGGGAAGGCATTTCGGTTCCAATCGGTGGTGTATACGAAATCGCCCTAGCTCTCGGTCGAATGGCAACTGAGGCTGGTGCCAAGATCATCACCAACACCCGCGTGACCTCAATTCGTAAAGGACTGGTGTCAACCAGTGCCGGAGACTTCGAAGCAGATGTCGTTGTTGGAGCAACCGATGCCGAAGTTCTTGGAAGGCTCTTGGGTAAGAAACCGAAAAGCAACTCAAAAGTTTCATGCTCAGGCGTTGCCCTTTTCGTAACCCTCAAGAAGCCACTTCCTGAGAGCATAGTGACCCACTCGGTGATTATGCCTAGCAGCCCTGAAGCCCTTCATAGCTCGCTAGATGCCACTCAAGTCCCGCAGGAAACCATGGCCTTCCTGAACTACTACAAGCCAGGTCACATCTACCCAAACACCAAGGCAACCGCTGCCATATTGCTTACTGCACCAGCAAACGGCGAAAAGTTTGAACTGTCAGATCCGTTCATCCAGCGCGAGCTGAAACGTATCAGCAAAATGATTGGGCTCGACTTCAACATTTCCGAGCTAATCGAGGATTACAAAATCTTGGACCCCTCTTACTTCGCTGAGTTTGGCGCTAATGGCGGATCCCTATATGGATCCACCCGACCAATTTGGTCTGGTGGCCCGTTCCACTTCCCCACTTACAACTCCTTGTTCCGCTCTTGGCTCTGGCGCGTTGGCGCATCGGTTCACCCAGGTGGCGGAGTGCCTGCAGTCTTGGGAGGCGCAATGATTTCAATGTCTCACCTGCTGAAGCGAATTGGTTCTACCAAACGATGAAACTAAAACTTGCCGCACGAATCCTTCTAGGCGTTGCACTTGTATTCGCGGGAACAGCCCATCTGACTTTCGCCCGCCTGGAATTCCAGAACCAGGTTCCAATCTGGGTTCCAGCCGACCCTGATTTTGTAGTGATTGCATCCGGCCTCGTCGAAATTGTACTGGGCTTGAGTTTGATGTTCTCATCAAAATTTCAAAAGCAGATCGGCTTAGCAACTGCTTTGTTCTTCTTGGCTGTTTTCCCTGGCAACATCGCCCAATACCTGAACCATGCCAATGCCTTCGGCTTGAACACCGATGAAGCTCGAGCAATCCGGTTACTTTTTCAGCCGCTGCTAGTGATTTGGGCGCTATGGGCTACCAATTGGCTGAAAAACAAGCGCCCCCGGCAGGAATCGAACCTGCGACCAAGAGATTAGAAGTCTCGTGGACATAACCCGTATTGCCTTGTAAACACAAGCATATATCGAGCCGCTGACTTTTTTGTGCAACAAGTGTGCAATAGCGAACAGAAATTTACTCTTCCGGTTCTTCTCGCGAAGCCCTAATGCTAGACAGCGTCTCATCCTCGAACAACCAATAAGTCGTCCCATTGATATGTGTCGCTGTAAAACCATTTGCCTGATTGGCAAGCATTGCCGCTCGCGAAACGGACATAACCTCGCCATTGAAGAGCACATTCGTCTCGTCAACCACTTCGCAGGTCATGGAAGGGCTTTGAGTCGACACAAGAATCGCGCCAACCGGAATTCCATTTGCGATGAAGTTGAAACGCCTAGAGTGCCTTTTTGCTTTGTCCATGGCCTCTTCTGCTGATTTATCAGCAAAAATGTCCTCTTTGGGAGTCACATCTTCAACGGCGATGAATTGGAGTACGACTTTCGCCCGATAAGGGTCCATCTTGAAAAATTCGCGTCGGTCTCTGACGCGAGCGGGCGCGAAGGCTTCGTGAAGCATCTTTTCAGCCGAATCGTAATCCTGAACCTTGGCAGCGTAATAGCACTGAAATGGAAGCGGTACTGGGGTTTTGTCTAACTCAAGCATCCTTTGGCTCACGGAAGTCCTAGTTTTGCCTATTTTGATGTAACCCGGCATCGCCTCGTTTGTAAGGATGTAAATAATGCTCATTAGTTTTCCTTTAGGGCTTTGAGTTTTGGCATTGAGGCTCGAATATCCATTGTTCGTTTAGCGACGGTAGAAAGGCGCTCAACAAGTTCCACGATGTAGACAGGGTCATCAGAGTAATCGTTCGGGTCATTCTCGATGCCCGAATCCTTATCGACCCGAACACGGTACCGGTCTTCAATCCAGTCCAATACGCTTCTGCCACCAATGTAATAGTCCATAACCGCGGTGCTGACGCCGGAAAGCGTCAACGAACTATTCAATTTGATTTCTAGTCCAGACTCTAAGACCTTATGTGTGATTTTCTCTACTCGATAGTTTGTAGCCGAACCGCTCACCAATGTGCGCGTAATCCCTGGGTCTCGCTCAACGGCGTCAAAGTCGCCGTGCAAGTTAGCAAGTGACTTTCCAGCGGAAGCAAACTCCCAGAATTCGTCTACAAATGGGGCCCGAACTCCTTGCTTGCCGAAGTCATTGTTGTACTTGTCAGTGAATTCGGGGCAGTTAAACAGACCGTACAGGTAGTTGAAAATGTCGACATCTGTAATCGAAGAGTCCTTGTATAAAACTCTTGCTAATTCCACGATTTCTAGAGTGATGTTACTGCTGTTCGACGGTGAATCATCCCAAAGCGATTGAAGCGCATCCTCCTTCGACACTGAAGAGCGGACTTTGAAAGGAAAGACCACAGCCTTTTCAACTGCGTCCAAACAAGGTGGGACAAAGGTCATAAGAGCCGCAAAAGTGGTAGCCCCCATGCCAGTGCAGAGAATTGCCGGAGTCTTTTCGTGAGCGGAATCCCAAATGTTTGGAATCTTGGAGACTCTATGGTTGAACATCCCATCGAGATAGAGGTGAGTCTTCTGGAATGGTCTGTATAGGCTCACAACTGCCGCATCTGGATTGAATTTACCCAGTTTCTTGCGTTCTAGATTAGCCACCAGCGAACTAGACCACTTGATTTTTGTAGGGTCAGTCTGCTTGGAGAAAGAACCAGCATCGGACACCAACTTTTCGACATCCGAGTTGTAAACGGAAATCATTTTTTTCATGTTTTGAAGCACCTTGGTGCGCGAGAAATTGAAAGCCCAAGCATCTCTATTAGTACCGACGCCCGTTGAAGACACCTTGAAGAATGAGAGTTCACCCGGAAGAGCCGGTGTCATTGGTATGAACTTCGAGTATTCGGCATCTCTCTGCGCAACCCAATCGCCTTGCTCATTTGGCGTTATTTCAATCATTGGAACTTTGTCTAGGGATTCAAAAGTAGAAAGATTGGTCAACTTTTCTTCAGCCGATAGGTAGTCACCAATGTCGTGATAATAAATTTTGGCTTTCCCGCTATGTTGTGGATTCTTCACTAGGAAAGTGATGGCAATTGGTGTTCTACTGCCTGAACCAAAAACCTTTCCGCCTTCGCGGCGTGATTGCTCACCTTGGGTTCTTTGGTCGCCGCGCAGATTCACGACATAGACAGACGAAAATTCGCTTTCGATGGACTTCCTGAACCCATCAGCAGAAAGGCTGTTCACCCAACCGCCATTTGACACAAATGCAACAATGCCTTTGTCCTTTAAGCGGTCGCTCGCCCAGCGAAAAGACTTGATGTAGGAGTCATAGAGACTGTTCTTGTTTACGGCCGATGATTGGGCAGCGTAAGTTTCCAAAACTCTAGAGTCCAAGTCTGGGTACTTCATGTTCTTGTTTTCATCATTCTCAGACTTTTGACCCTTTGAATAAGGCGGGTTGCCGATGATTACTCGAATGTCTAGGGAATTCTGTTTTACAACTCGCTCATTGTTATCGGGAAACACACCCAAGAGGTCTAGGGAGTCGTTGCCCTCTGTCATTTGGAAAGTGTCAGTCAGGACAATGCCTTCAAAGGCTTTGTATTTCTTGGTTATCGAGTGAAAAGTTTCCTCGATGTTGATGGCTGCCACATAGTAGGCAAGTAGGACAAGTTCATTCGCGTGAAGTTCATTCTTGAATTTGTGCTCAACATCATCCTGAGAAATAAGTCCTGACTGAAGCATTCGAACGATAAAGGTTCCAGTGCCTGTAAACGGGTCTAGAACATGTACGCCTCGAGAACTGAGCCCAGCACCAAATTCTATCTTCAGAATTTCATCCACTGAATGAATCATGAAATCGACAATTTCGTTAGGAGTGTAGACGATGCCAAGTTTTTCACTCGTCTCCGAGAAAGCCAGCCTGAAGAACTTCTCATAGAGTTCCTTGACAACTTTCTGCTTCGCAGCCCCGTCATTGATTCCAGAAACTCGAAGTCGAACGCTCTCGTAAAAACCTTCAAGTGACTCATCCTCAAGATTGATAGAAACCGAATTTAAGGCATCAACCATGCGGTTCATCGAAATCGAGACAGGATTTGTATCTGAGAAAGCGTATCCCTCGAAGAGAGCGTCGAACACAGGTTTGGTGATGAGGTGCTGAGCGAGCATCTCAATGGCATCTTCCTGAGTGACAGAAGGATTCAAATTGTCTTGAAGACCTTTGAGGAATTGCCTGAATTCTTCAACAAGTTTCGTGTCTCCACCATTTACTAGATGAGTTATCCGAGAAATGTGATTCTTTGCGATGTTGGTAACATCTTTAGCCCATTTATCCCAGTAGGTGCGCTCGCCGACTTTCTGGACAATCTTTGCCAAGATTGCGTCTTTCCAGTCGGTGAAATCGAAGTCAAATAGAGGAACTTGACCGTTTTCTTTTGGCTTGGAGTCTCCATCCCATTCCCCGTCGCCAGTTCCTGGGCTTGCGTCAATAATCTCGATAACGCCACCGGTATCGCCGGTCAGGTCAATCTTGTTTACGAGAGCGTCAAAGCGCTCGTCGTGGGCTCTGAGGGCTTGTAGAACTTGCCAGACGACCTTGTAGTTTTTGTTGTCCGCGAGCGCTTCTTCTGCTGATTTACCGGCTGGCACAGCGATTGGGAGGATGACATAGCCATATTGTTTGCCTTCGGCTTTTCGCATTACGCGACCGACGGATTGGACGACATCTACTTGACTGTCGCGTGGGTTTAGGAATAGGACTGCGTCTAGCGCTGGAACATCGACGCCTTCTGAGAGGCATCTTGCGTTGCTTAGCACTCGAACTGTGTTTTCGGTTTTGGTGTCTTTGAGCCAGTCGAGGCGTTCGTTGCGTGCCATGACATTGAATGTGCCATCGACATGGTCGGCTTCTGCGATTAGCCCGTCTTTTTCTTTGGCCTCATCGTTTAGCGCCTTTGTGACTGTTCCAAATAGGTCGGCAATTCGTTTCGAGTCTTTGATTGACCGTGAGAAGGCGACAGCAGTTCTCATAGGGGTTTTGTCGACTAGGAAGTCGTCTGGGTTAGTGCTTCGTTTGCGTAGGCCGTTGTAGCATCCGACGATTTTGATTGCGTCTTGGAGTTTGAGTTCGTCTCCGTCGGTGAGAATTTTCTGTAGTGACTTACTAACCTGCGTTTCGGACACTGTGAGAACTAAAACTTTGTAGTCACTAAGTAGACCTCGTGATACGGCGTTACCGAAGTTGAGCCGGTGGAACTCTTGACCGAACTGCGATTCGTTATCCATCGAGGTTAGGAGCGCTGATGCCTCTTCGGCCTTGGCTTTGCTTGCTTCCGCGTAGATGCGGGGTGTAGCGGTCATATAGAGCCGTTTAGAGCCCTTTATGAAGTCGTTGTCGTGAACTCGGACGAAGTTCGATTCGTCGTCGCCGGCGAGAGTGACACCCGTTGTTCTGTGGGCCTCGTCGCACACAATCAAATCGAACTCAGGCAAACCCTTTTTCTGCGCTGCCGCTACGACTTCGATGGATTGATATGTCGAGAAGACTACTGTCAGTTCTTTATTTGTCCCCTTGTTGAAGTGAGAAGCGAGTTTTTCGACATTTGTTGTGGATGGGTAAGCCAAGTCAGCAACGCGAGTGTCTTCTGTGCTTGCTTGCTTGCTCAACTTAGTGTCCGAACAAACGGCATATGCGCGGAAGTTCACTGAAGACTCGCGCTTCCACTCCTTTAGGGTCTGGGAGAGCAACGCAAGCGACGGCACTAAGAACAACACCGTCCCACCCTTAGGAGTCATCTCCTGAACTATCTGAAGCGAAGTGAAAGTCTTACCAGTACCACAGGCCATAATCATCTTGCCTCTGTCAGCGGAGGCGAAGTGAGCCTTGGCGGCCTCAATTGCCTCCAACTGGTGTGGGTACGGGGTCTTCTTTTTGAGGAGCCCGAGATTTGTAACATCCTGCAGGCTAAAGCCTGTCCAATCAATGCCCGACTCGTCCAAATCTTGAACTCGAATGATGGTGGTCGGAATTTGCTGACCCTCTACGGCGTCGCTAGCATTCTTGGACCAGTTATCAGTTGTAGAGAAAATGTAGCGCTCGCGGAATGGTTCTTTGCCTGATGCCGTAAAGAAAGAGTCGATTTCTTTCTTGTCTAAATACGCGCCTTCTGCATAAAACTTACATTGGATAGCAGCAATTTCGCCGGTCTCACTTATTCGAGCAACAAGGTCAATTCCGGTGTCTTGTTTAGATAGTTTGGCTTCGGTTGCCCAATCCCCATAAAGCCAGACTTTGTCAAAGTAGGAGCCATAGAAAGGGTCAATCTCAAGAAATTTCTTGGTTAGAGCCTCAAAAAGGTCACCTTTGTGACGCTCATCAAAGGAGGCAGCGCGAAACTCATCGAGCACATCATGGATTGACTTCATTGCTTTGACCCTCTATTCCCGCCACTAAAGGAAGTCTAGCGAGCGCCTAGGACAAGCCTGTGGATAACAAAATTGTGTTTCGCGCTTAGTTGCCAAAATGGGAGCATGAAAGTCACCTGCCCAGTTTGTGAAACCTGCGAAATAGACATTTCAATTACCAATGGGGTAATAACGGGATTCTGTCAGACCTGTGAATTGCAGGGCACACAAATCAAGATGCCCACAATCCCCTCACCTTGGCTGAGTCTCTAAGGCCTCGAGGCGAGTAACCCTTCCTTCGTGGAATTAGCGTTCGTTCCGGGAAGGCACAACTTACCCGCATCCTTGGAGTTATGCCAGAACGCCGACGAGCCCGCGAGCGCCTTCTCATACTCAGATTCCCCAAAAGTGAACCAGCAGTCATCGCGTACTTCAAAAACGATTCTTGCGGCGTCTAGGAGTTGTCTAGCGATGTATACGGGTTGTTCGTTTGCTTTGGTCGCTCGGTGGTAGTTCGGATTATTTTTGTCCGGCATTTGGAAGCCAAGCATCCGGAGTTGGCTCTCTTGCCACTTGGTGAGTTTGGCCACTAGGTACTCGTTGCTGATTAACTCGACAAGTAGGTCACCGTTCAGGTTTAGTGAGACTTGTATATAGGGACAAGGTTCGAAGTCGGTGTCTAGGAAAGTTATCCCGAAGGACTCAGTGTTCTCTTGTTTGATGTCCTCAAAGACGCTTGTGAGAGTGTCGATGACACTCCCCCAGCGATTGAGGTTTAACGGTAGTAAGCGTGCTACTTGCATGATGTTTTCTCCTGTTTCTCGAAGCACTTTTTGGGTGGATTTTTGCGGACTGGATGCCCAGTATTTGCGGTTTTCATTTACAAACAAATCCCCGCGCTCGCCGAATCACTTTTTTGTGTTTGGAATATTGTTGATGTCATAGGGAATCTCCCTCTTCTTCTAGGAGCGTGATTGATTCCACAGCCCACACATCGTGAATGAAGTCGCACTTTTGGCACACTCGGATTTCCATGTTCAGAAATACAAACTGTGTTGCGTCTCTCTGGTGGCAAGGCCGGCAACCACTTAGGTTCCCTTTCTCTTCGGAGAGGGATTCCTGTTCTCGGCTAATAGCCGAGGAAACAGAATCCATCCCGATTTCTGGAACTTCTCGGGAAGAGACGAGAAATGAGGAAATGTATTTGGGATTGACCTCGTAGAACTTTGAAGAACCAATCTTTTCCTCGATGAGTTCCCCGCGCTTGACGAGTAGGTCTCTGGCCGCCTGAACATCTGTCTTGCCTTTACCCGCATAACGGTAGATGTCTGAAGCCGATACTTTGCCTTTTTCTTCAATCATTCGACGCAACATCTTGGCAGTGCGCTCATCTTTGGACTCTGGTGTCACTGCACCGTTGTAGGAGAGCAGCAATGTTGCCCTGTCAAAGGCCAGTTCCCCTTCTGGGACTTCAACATCTCGACCGGTTGCTCGTAGAGTTCGAATTCCATCGCTCTGTCTCGTGAGGTGGATTATCGAGTCTGGGTGGTCGTCAAGGCTTGAGGCGCCGCGGCTCTTTGTGATGTCTCGACCGGCGTGAATCGGGATGATGAGTTCTTTGACTCCGGCAGACTTTTTGAACGCATCTAATGTGAGCCAGAATTTCTTTACTTCATCGTTGTTGTTTGTGTCTCCGACGAATAGAGATGACCATGGGTCGAGTATGAGAACTCTGATGCCTTCATTTGCTACCTCTTGTGAGAATTCTGCAATAGATTCTTCAGTTCTGAATGGGTTGGGTTCCCCTCGTAAATTCCAAACATGCACTGGGTCGGTCGGTTGAATTGGAGATGCTAGGAACCAGTCCTGGCACTGCTCTTCGGTGAGTTCGAAGTTAACAAATCCAACTCTTCCCTCTATTGGATTGGTGTGAAATTTGTCTAGGAATGGTTTGCCCAAAACAAGTGCGTAGATGAAGTTGTAAACGAGGGTTGATTTTCCCGTCTTCATTGCTGCTACCACGGAGCAGTTTCCGTTTACCGGAAGAATTCCCTCGATTACCCATCGTTGTGGCTCTAATGGTTTGGCAAGGAAGTCTGCCAGTGAAGAGCCTTTCGGAGTTTTTAAATCGTCTTGGTGTTTCGATTTTTCGAAAAGCCTTTGGGCCTCTAGTGATGCTTCTCTTCTCCTCAAGTCGATTTCGACAGCCGAGTAGAGCGCTGGGTCGAAGAACTTTCTCTCTTTGACGGGTAAGTGCCCGTACTCGGAGTCAAGGTTGGTTCTGTAGTCCTCTCTGAGGTCCGTGAGTACCGTTCTAACCATGGGAAGTCCGGTTGAGGTGAACTCATCCGCGAGCCTGCTATTACCGTCGAACTTGAGGTTTCTTGCCAGTTCATACTTGTTTATGGCGTCGTATGGAACTTGGTCATTCTCTTTAGAGAACAGATAGATTTTGTCATCGGTGTCGAAACTTACGAAAAATACATCGTCGTTTAATCCGGGCAACTCCCATCGGGTGCCCGTCTCAGAGCCATACTTTGCTTCACTACATTTTTTGAACGCTGTTCCGACAAATACTTCTTCCCATGTGTAGGCATGCATTTTGTCTTGGAATTCCTTTTTCAGTGCCATTAGAGTGACGCCTCCAATAGGAAATAGAAGGAATTGGCGAGTCGTTGGTTTGATAAAATACTCATAGATGTTTCTCTCTGCACTCATGTGCGACAGGCAGCCCCGCGCAAGGGGCTGTTTTTGTTTAAAGGGTGTTTTCTTTTATCCAGACCGCGAGCGCTTCTTCAGATACTCGGAAGTGTCTGCCTACTTTTACAGTTGTTGGGGCTTTTCCCTCTTTTTTGTATAGGTACAGAGTCCTCAAAGGGATGTTTAGTAGGTCTGCGATTTGCGGGTAGGTCAAATAGTTACTCAAGGGCTCACTCGATTCATTGGTCATTACTTCATGTTGAAGCAATTGCAATTGCATGATTTTTGAGTTTGGCCGGCGAGAGAGCCTCGCACCCTTTATCTGCGCGGGAAAATCGTTTCGTGAAAGTGCTAGAAAGTGCTTCGAGATTCCTTTGGACTGAGTGCGGGGCTTTCCCTGTCGACTCAGTTGCGGTTTCTGCGATGGATTGGCACGGCCAATGCGTCGAGGCTACTTGGAAGCACTCTGATGAGTCTTCCTCCTACGACATAGGCTTCGAGTTTGCCTTCGTTTATCCAATTGCGGACGGTGCGACGATTGACTCCGAAGAGTTGTGCGACTTCTTCTACTGAATAATATTCAGCCATTTTGTATTTCTCCCTTGACGGTAGTTTTGAGCGCACTTTGCGACTCAAGGAAGTGCCGTCCACCTCATTTCGAGGCGCTGCTCAGGGAGAGAATTGAGCAATTCGTCTTTTGACGATGACGGAAATCCAATCCGTCAAATGAAGCGTTTCTATTCAGTTATGGATTCCACGATAGGGACTTAGTTTCACCAAAAGTGCCCTTGTTCGCCATAGGCAAACGGATTGCCATACTTTTGGTGTGCTTTGTCAAGTTTGTTTATAGAAGTTCAGAAGTGAGGGAAAGCGCCGGCGAGCGCTCTCCCCCAATCCGTTTAGGCGACTAATTTGAGTCGTGTTGGAAATTCCATTTTGTTTGTGACAGCCGCTGCTGTATTCGAGGGGTGCAGATAACGCTGGATGGACGCGATTGAGGAGTCACCTAACCATTCCATAAGGTTTGGAATGGTTGCGCCTGCTTCGTGATATGCCGTTCCGGCGAAGTGCCGAAGGGAGTGAAATGTGATTCCCTCGTCTTCGATTCCCGCACGCTTGAGAGCCCTCGCCCAGTTCTTCGCGACGACATCGTGACGAAGGTGCGGGTCTACTCCCTCTCTTGTTGAACTAGTGCTGAATAGAAGCGCCTCAGGGTCTTTGTCCGGCATATTTCCGAGATACTGCTCGATGTAAGGGTTAATTAGGTCGAGCACAATGACTTTTCTAACCGACTTTGCGCTCTTGGGCCGGTCAACAACAAAACCCCCTGAAACGAATGTCACAGCGCGCTCTACATTGAACTCATAGCGGCGCTCGCCGTCTTTATAGACGACTTCCACATCCTTTCGTCGCAGTTCAGTTGCCTCCCCAAAGCGGAAACCACCATAGGCGCAAAGTAGAACGAGGAACTTGAAACGCGGATTCATGGCCTCAACGATGTCGAGGACTTGGTCTGCGTTGGGAGTAGAAACCTTTTTCCTAGATGACGCGTAATTCGCGCCTTTAATCGAACAGGGATTCTCTTCCAAATACTTGTAGTCAATTGCTCGCTTGAAGATAGAACTCAACAGTTTGTAAATCTTGGACGCCGTTGTGCGTTTCCCTGAGTCAGCAATAGTCGAATACAAGTCGTCAACCATCTGCTTAGTGATTTTGTCCACTGGAAGTCCGAATAAAGGCTTGCAATGCCCCTCGAGTTGGCGAAGATACACGGCCTTGGTCGACTTGCGAAGATGCTCACCACCCCTTGTGGTCTGTTTATTGATGTGAGCCTTAGCGAAAGCACTAAATTCAGGAATTTCAGCGCTCGCGGTGACAGTTTTTGGGTCGACCCATTTGCCTTCTGCGATGTTTGTCCTCACCCCAGCAAGGTAGGTATTGGCATCCGTCCGTGTGCGAAAGGTGTCTGGTCCATTGTGTCGAAATCCATCAGGGCCAATGTAAGAGGCCTGAAATCGACCACTGTTGAGTTTACGAACTGCGCCCCAAGTGTTGCGTTTTGCCATTCTGTATTGCCTTTCCCGAGACACGGACTTTCCGTGCAACTCGTGTGCAATACAGGATTTATCTTCGAGGGAACTTGTTTACATTCGTTTCCATATGTCGTTCGCTAACGGATGAAATATTCCCGGTAGATATAAGGTCGAAACACCCGAATGGCGCGTCAATAAAAAGCGCCCCCGGCAGGAATCGAACCTGCGACCAAGAGATTAGAAGGCTCTTGCTCTATCCACTGAGCTACGAGGGCAATGGTCCTAGTTTAAAGGACTTTCTTTACAACGCTTGATTTGAGATTCATGGCACCGAAGCCATCGACCTTGGCGTCGATGTCGTGGCCGTCTGGTCCGTTTACCAGTCTGATGTTTCTTACTTTGGTTCCAACCTTGATTGAGGTGGCCGAGCCCTTGACTTTGAGGTCTTTGATGATCGTGACGGTGTCGCCGTCTTCAAGGATGTTGCCTACTGCGTCTTTGATGACCTTTTCGACTTCAGCTTCCTCAACTTCTAGAACCCACTCATTGGCGCACTCTGGGCAAACCAGTAGCGAGCCCATTTCATATGTGTAAGGGCTTTTGCATTTCGGACATGCTGGTAGTTCGCTCATAGGTTTTTCTCCGCCCAGATCTGAATTGCGTCGTAGTGATATTTGCCTAGGCCTTTGGCCACGGCTTCGTAGGTGTCTTTGTAGGGACTAGGAAGAATGTAGCTCATGGCCAGGCTTTTGTAAGCCTCTTTAGTTGGTGTCCAGAATTTGGATACAAACGAGTAGTGCTTTTTGACTAGTTCTTGAACCTTTTCGTCGGCAGGATTGACTCCTTCCGCCATGGCTTCAGCAAACGACTTGGTGATTTCGCTGAACTCCAGTGTGAACTGATTGGTTTCTTGCTCAGAGAAGTTGTTCTGATATTGGCCCGCGTGAATGCCTAAAGCATCTGAATTTGTCATTGTTGAAGGTATTTCAGAGCAGTTGGTTTGCCGGCACTGTTTGGTTGGCTGCCAATTAGTTCTAACCAAACGACGATTCTTTGGCGGTTGGTCCACTTCGGGTGGCAGCTGGTCATGGTCATGTATCTTCCACCGGAATGAGCACCTACAAGACCCTTGGGAACGTCATTAATTACATCGACTTCGCTTGGGTCAACGATCGCGGTTTGAAGGTACTTATAGGTGTACCAGGCGTCATTGGTTTGAACGAAGACCAAATCGCCATCTTTAAGGGTGTCGATTTTGTTGAACGGTGCCCCGTGACTGGTTCGGTGAGCTGCGACCGCGAAATTACCAACTTCTCCCGGCCATGCGCTGCCCAGGTAATGTCCTGGACCAATTTTGTTAAGTGTGATTTTCTGAAAAGTGCCCTGCCCGATCAGTCGTTCATAAGTTTTGCTAAAGCGGGGAATGTAGAGCTTGCCGAAAACTTTGCCCTGTTTAAGGTTTTGCTTGATGTCCGAAAATGGTTTTTCTGCTGTGGCGTTCGGTTGAACATAGGTTTTTGCCGATTGTTCCTGTTGGGCGCTGATGGTTGGGTCATTGACAAAAATTTGCCAGCCCACGTAAAGCATCAATATCACACCGGTGGTTATAAGAAGTTCGCCAAGCACACTTAGAAAAGTTGGCTTCAATTCGGCTCTACGCTTACCCATTGATCGAAGGGTCCTGGGTGAATAGCGAATCGAAAAGCGGGAAAGCCACAAAGAAAAGAAATGAAATGAATATTGCGCTTAATGCGACTAGCTGGAAACGCTTAGCAAGCTTGCCACCAGGGAGTTTCTTGTACAGGAGTGAATACATATCGCTTTCTGGCAAAATAGCTAAAATATTGGTTGTTCGCCAAAACGAACAAAGTTAGATTTATCGGCCCTGAGAGCGCTTAGCCTTGGACCGACCAACAATCTGAGGGCTAATGCAACTAACAGGCTTCAAGAATAACGCAGGGAGCTTTAAAAAGCTCTGGGCGTTCTTTTCTGTCGCCATCTTGACAGCCCTTTTAATCGGCGTTGGCGGCAAGGCTGATGCTGCGATTTCTTACGGAGTGACGGCCAAGGTCTACACGGGTTACACCGGATCTACCGGGGTTAGACCGATGGACAACCCTTCGGTTGTGAACAACTACACGCTTTGTAAAACCACCACGTTGTCGAACATCGACACCAACTGGGGTTCCGGTGTGGTTGAAGGCTGTGCGGCCGATTATGTCTTGATCCATTACACCGGTTACTTTTACTCTCCAACCGGCGGAACATACACTTTCTCCGGATACTCGGACGACGGGTTTTACGCCAAGGTAGGTTCGACGGTTGTTGTGAACAACTGGTCGCTCCAGGGTTGTGCTCCAAGTTCAACCGGTGCTTCAATCACCATGGCTGCCGGAGAATACCGCGCCTTAGACGCTTGGTTCTTCGAACATGGTGGGGGTGCTTGTTCAAGCCTTTACTACACGCGTGCTGGTGCTGGCTCGGTTGCAGTACCAAGTTCCATGCTCACAACCACCAACTACATGCCAGCAGTCTTCACTAACACTGCAATTACCACTCAGGTAGTTCAGGGCGCTTCATACTCTTCTGGTGTTTCAGCGCAATCAACTGGAACCCAAAGCTTTTCAGTAATTTCAGGCTCACTCCCCCCAGGCATCAGCCTCGATACTTTGACCGGGGCACTGACTGGAACCGCAACAACGGCAGGTACCTACACTTTCAACATTCGAGTGGCTGCGAATGACAGCGGGACGATCACTTCCGACGATTCTGGAAATCTTACGGTCAGTGTTGGAACGAATACTTCACTTCTCACCCCACTTCAAAACGAAACCCTTTGGATTGGTGAAGCCTTCACCGATCGAGCGATTTTCGGCGGAATTCCGACTCCGACAATCACGAAGGTTTCTGGAACCATCCCGCCTGGGCTTTCGCTTTCCTCGAACGGAACTCTTAGCGGAACGCCAACTACGGCGGGTGTTTTCACTTTCAAACTTCGGGGCACAAACTTTGTCGACGCCACCGACAGCGCCAACTATGTTTACACCGTGAAATCAGCGCCCGTGTTTGCAGGAAATGGCAGTTATTCGCGAACAGTTGAATACGGTGACGCGGTTTCTGACACCCCAACCATGACCGGCGATGCCATCACCTTTAGTTTGGTAGGCGACCTTCCCTCCGGACTTTCTCTCAACACCGAAACTGGCGAACTCTCTGGTTACGCTAACGAGCCAGGCCAATACTCGTTCAAGGTTGTGGCTACCAACCGAAGTGGCTCAGCGAACTCCAGCCAGTCGACCATCACTGTGAATAGAACGCCGGTATTTACTTCCAGTTCGGTGGCTGCTTCTCTGAATAAGGGAAGCTCATACAGCTTCGACTTTGAGGCCAGCGGCTACCCTGCGGCAGTTTTTGACACCGGAGGCACCACCCTGCCAGCCGGTCTGACGCTCAGTAGTTCTGGGCACCTTTCGGGAACTCCTACCACCGGACGTAGCTACACTTTCACTGTTCGCGCCTACAACAGCTATGGCGGAGCTTGGCACATTGCCACAATCACCAAGACGATCACTGTTGAGGCCGCTCCTGTTTTCACTGCTAACGACAACTATGGCGACACTGTAAACGTTGGCTCGCAGTACTCACACACTCCAACGGTTAGCGGAAGCGGAATCACATTCACGCTTGGCGCAAATTCTCACCTTCCTGAGGGAGTGAACTTAAATGCCGAAACTGGTGTGTTGAGTGGTCGACCTAGCGAAGCCGGCGATTTTACATTCACCGTAGTTGCCACAAACGACTTGGGCTCTGACACCTCAGCGGTATCTAAACTCACCGTTCGCGCAGCTCCGGGTTTCACTTCGAGCACTCCGTTGGTACGACTAAACAAAGGTGTTGCTTACTCTTACGATTTCACTGCTAGCGGTTTCCCAGCACCAACCTTTAGCGTTATTTCTGGACGTCTACCAGCCGGGCTCACCTTGGATTCCGACGGCACTTTGCATGGAACGCCAACCACGGGCGATGAATACACTTTCACGGTTCGAGCCACAAATATCCTTGACACCGTCGAAGTCACTAGAACTATCTCGGTTATTCAGACCCCGTATGCCATCGACGACACCCTGCAATTGCTAATTCTGGCCGGTTCGAATTACGCTGACGCCGTGCACTTCGGAGGTTTTCCAGCTCCGACCTATGAAATTGTTGATGGCGCCCTTCCGCTCGGGCTCGAACTCAACACTGGGAGCGGTGCCATTACTGGACACCCAAGCCTTGGCGGTATTTACAACTTCAAGGTGAAGGCAACCGGCGGTAGCGCCTCGGTTACTACCGAAAACTTTGCTCTGATTGTGAACCAGCCACCGACCATGGTTGACGATGTAATTGCTCCCACTACAGATCTTGGCAAGGTATTTACCGACGGAGTGTCAACTACCGGTTACCCACTGCCGAGCTACACCATCAAATCGGGTGCATTGCCAATTGGTCTCAAACTGAACGCGAGCACTGGCGCAATTACCGGAACCAGTACCTCTACCGGCGTTTACTCATTCGTCATCGACGCTACGAACTCGGTTGGAGTTCTCTCGATGCCAGGCAGCATAACCGTGCAGCAGGCACCCCTGTTTATTCGAGGAGAGCTGCCAGCAACCCTTGGCTTGGGCGACACCGTCTCCTCCAAACTGGTTGCCACAGGCTTCCCTACCCCTACGTTTGCAATCACTTCGGGAGCACTTCCAGATGGTCTTTCACTCGATGCCATCACCGGTGAAATTAGTGGAGTTACGACCAATGGCGGAAGCTATACCTTTGTCGTTTCCGCAATCAACTCGGTGGGAACCACCGCCTATAAATCAATCAGTATCGAAGTTGTTGGAGCCGAAACCCAGATCGATGTTTCTGCCAAAATCGGCGACGTAATCACCGGTAAAGAAATCACGGTTGCCAGCGGTGGCTTGAAGCCAGCCGCTCCCTACGACGTGGTACTTCGCTCCACCCCTCAGACGATTGCCACCGGAACTGCAACAGCCAAGGGAACTGTTTCCGAACAAGCCAAGATTCCTGCCGGCTTAGAGCCGGGTTGGCACTCAATCACCCTCAGTTCGATCAAGCCCGATGGTTCAACCTTTGAGAAGGCTGTCTACTTCCAAGTAACCGAAACTCTCATGCTCGAAGAGATTTCACAGGTTGCACCCACCGATGCCCAGCTAACCGATGCGCTCACCAATGATCCAGAGTTCTACGCCAAGATGGGCATCGACCCAGCAGCCACGGTAACCCCTGCCGCTGCAGCAGCTCAGGTTGAGCAGGTAACTTCGGTCGTGGCATCGGTTGCCTTAGTTTCGGCGGCTGCCGCTGGCGCCGCCGCAGCCGCTAGTGCTGCCGGTGGCGCAGCTTCTTCGGCCGGAAGTTCGGCAGGAGGCTCTTCGAGCGGAACACGTGGTGGCGGTTCATCTTCTTCGGGTGCCCGTTCTAGCGGTGGAGGTTCGTCTTCTTCATCCTCATCTTCCTCGTCATCTTCCAGCGGTGGCGATGGTGGCGGCGACGACAGCGACGGCGGCGACTACGGCAACCTTGAAGCCGAACACGACGACTTCGAGACCGAAGGTGCCGGATTCGTCGACCGCCTAAAGATTTGGAAAATTAGTGCGCTGACCGCTTTGGATAAGCCGATGACCACCTGGATTGAACGGTCTGCCAAGATTTCACCGGTACTCAGCCGAATCATTAATGACGGTTCATACCTACGCGCTCTGGTCGGTTCGACAATGGCAGTCGCCTACTTCGCGGCTGTCGTCTTGGGTATCGCGGCGGTAGACCCAGGCGCCAGCAGTATGGCCACCAGCGGTCGAATTGGTATCTTGCTCGCAATCATGGCGATTGGAACTTTGGACGCCCTGTTCGGCATCGTGGCGATGACCGCATTCGTTGCCACCTCTCTGATAACTCTGCCAACCACCGGCATTGGCGACATTCGTTACCTGCTAGCCATGTTCATCCTCGGTTTCGCGCCGAGCATCATGGCTACTACCTTCCGCAAGATTCGTAGGCCTGCAGTTGAAAACCTGAACGACGCTTGGGAACGCATCGTTGACCTTGCATTGATTGGATTCATTTCGGTGCTAACCGTTATGAGCCTGGTTGGCTCGGTCTCAGCATTCGCAGGCGCAACGGTTCCGCTCAGTAGCGATGTGAAGCCAATCGCTCTGGCCATTGCGACCGTTGCACTTATGCGTGTGCTTGTTGAAGAAGCTGCGGCTAAATTGGCGCCAGATCGCCTAAATCGCATTAACCCAACCGAGGTACCTGGCACCTACGCTTGGCAACCATGTGCTTCGCTAGTCCTCAAAGCCTCCGTTTTGGTGCTAATGATCGGCGGAATGGTTGGCATGGGTTGGCACCTCTGGGTCGGCACCTTCCTAATCTTCCTTCCAGGCCTAATTGGAATGGTCTTCCCCGAGCTTCCAAGTTTCAAGTGGATTCACGAGTTCATTCCTGGTGGTGTTGGTGCACTCGCGTTTGCAACTCTGATTTCGTCTTGGAGTGGTCAGATCGTCAATGCTCTACTTGGAAAGTCCGAGCTTTACGGTCAACTTTCGTTCATCTTGATCCCACTACCGGTAATCCTGATTGCCATCATTGGCATGTTCGCCAGGCAAGACGACAAACTGTGGAAGCGAGCCAATAAGAATTGGCTTTACATCGCCGGCGGAATTGCCGTGTTCGTGTTCACGATTCAAGTGACCGACTTCTTCCCAACCATCTTCGGCTAAGGAATTTACCTCCGCTAAACGCGGTTAGTCTTGAAAGAGCAAACACAGGAGCAAAAATGCATCGTCTAGCCAAACTCAGCCTCGCAAACCGTTCGGTAGTGGCACTGATCACACTAATCATTGCGGCCTTTGGTGTCATGTCAATGACCAGCCTGAAGCAGGAGTTGATTCCTTCATTCGAGACCCCGCAGGCTTCGATCATCACCACCTACCCTGGTGCCTCCGCTGAGGTTATCGACAAGACGGTAAGCCAGAAGGTCGAAGCCCAAATTCGAACTCTAGAAGGTCTTGTGACCACCACTTCGACCTCGCAGAACAACCTTTCAATTGTTCGCGTTGAGTTCGAGTACGGCACCACCACGGCCAAGGTAAAAGAAAACCTAAACTCGGTCATTGCAAGCGTTCAGGCATCACTTCCAGACGCTGCCAAGCCTCGAGTCGTTGCCGGTTCGTTCGATAGCGTTCCGATTATCTCGATTGGTATTTCCAGCGCAGATAACGAAAAACTTGGACCAATCCTTGAAGACGTTGCACCAAGCATCTTCGGAAACATTAAGGGCGTTCGCGACGTAAACGTTGCCGGCATGAAGGTAAAGCGAATCAACCTGAAGCTAAACAACACGCTTTTGGCAAAGAATGGCCTAAGCCAGCAGTCGGTAACTCAGGCACTCCAGCAAAGCGGCTTCATCGTTCCTGCTGGCAGCATCCGCGACAACACGGGCGAGATTTCACTGCAGGTCGGAACTCCGGTTGAGAGCATTGCAGCGCTCAAGAGCATCGCACTTATTCCATCGAGCACGTCGTTCTTCGCCACCAAGATCACCCCGATGGGTCCGGTGACTGCTCCAGCGAACCCTAAGGTTTACACAATCGGCGATGTTGCAAAGGTCACCTACGACTTCGCGCCGGTAACCACCATCTCCCGCGTGAATGGCAAAGAAGCCTTGTCGGTCTCGATCACCAAGACCCAAGAAGGAAACACCGTTTCCGTTTCACACGGTGTCCAAGACAAGATCTCTGAGCTCAAGAAAAAACTTGGAACCGACATCACGGTTGTAACCATCTTCGACCAGGCACCTTTCGTGGAGAAGTCACTTGAGCAGCTAAGCACCGAAGGCCTTTTGGGTCTCGGCTTCGCAATTCTGATCATTCTGCTATTCCTCCTTTCGGTTCGTTCCACTCTGGTAACGGCAATCTCGATTCCAACCTCGGTACTGATTACCTTCATCGGCTTGAACAGCCTCGGTTATTCGCTGAACCTACTAACCCTGAGCGCGCTGACCATCGCCATCGGACGTGTGGTCGACGACTCGATTGTGGTTATCGAAAACATTAACCGTCACCTTTCATACGGCGAGCCAAAGAAGAAGGCCGTTCTCGGAGCAGTTAAGGAGGTTTCTGGCGCAATCACCGCGGCCACAATCACGACCGTTGCCGTGTTCGCACCAATCGCTCTCGTTAGCGGACTGGTCGGAGAGCTGTTCCGTCCGTTCTCATTCACATTCTCGATCGCACTAATTGCGTCGCTGTTTGTATCGCTAACTATCGTTCCAGTATTGGCTTACTGGTTCCTAAAGTCTCCAAGCGAGCAAGCCTTCAAGACCGAAGCCGCAGCCAAGAAGCACGCTGCTGAGATTCGCGAAAAGGAAGAAGCCAAGGAACGCAAGAGCATTCTGCAGCGCGGCTACTTACCGATCATCACCGGAACCCAGAAGCACCCGGTGCTCACCATGGTTGCCAGCGTCATCATCTTGCTAATGACATTCAGCATCGCCGGTCTACTGAAGACCGACTTCATTGGAAGCTCAGGCTCAGGTTCGATAATTGCGAACCAGAAGTTAGAAGCCGGAGCTAGCCTGGACGACCAGTCGATTGCCGCAGCCAAGGTTGAAAAGCTTTTGGTAGCCGACAAGACCGTTGAAGTGGCCCTAACCACCATCGGTTCCTCGGGTGATGCAAGAACCGCACTTGGCCTTGCTGCTGGCGGAATTCAGCACCAGATCACCTTGGTCAAGGGTGCCGACCTCGAAGCATTCAAGGCTCGCCTACTGAAGGCCGTTGAAGGCGACAAGACCGTTGGCACCGTTGAGTTCAGCTCAGCCGGCGGCGGAAGCTTTGGTGGTTCCAGCACCGTCGACATCAAGGTTGTTGCCAAAGACGACGTGACTCTGCTCGCAGGTGTTGAGGCCGTTCAAAAGGCCCTAACCGGCACCACTGGCACGACCGACATCACCAACTCGTTGGCCGACAAGCAGCGAACCATTCAGGTAACCGTCAACCGCAAGAAAGCCGCGGCTAAGGGTCTGAGCGAAATTTCGTTGAGCAGCATTGTGGCCGGCCTTATGCAGCCGAGCGTGATTGGTTCAATCAACATCGAAGGCGTGAACACCAGCATCTACGTTGTTCCTAAGAAGCCAGCCACCACTTTGGCTCAGATCAAGAACCTATCGATCCCAACCATGGCTGGAAACGTGAAGCTTTCAACCCTGGCCAAGGTTGCCTACGCAGAGATCCCAATCTCAATCACCACTGAAAAGGGTGATCGCACCGCGAAGGTGATGCTGACCCCAGACGGCAAGAACCTCGGTGCTACCACCGTCGATGTGAACAAGCGCCTCAAGGCACTAGTACTACCTGCCGGCGTAACTGCATCACTTGGTGGAGTCAGTGCCTCACAGGCTCAGTCGTTTTCTGACCTAGGCACCGCATTGCTTGCCGCTGTGGCAATCGTGTTCATCGTCATGGTTGGAACCTTCCGCTCCATCAAGCAGCCGCTAGTGCTACTCATCTCGATTCCGTTCGCAGCCACCGGTGCATTCGTTGCCCTGTTGGTTACCGACACCGCACTGGATGTTTCAGCACTAATCGGTATGTTGCTCCTGGTGGGAATCGTGGTCACGAACGCTATCGTGCTAATCGACCTCATCAACCAGTACCGCAAGGAAGGTAAGGGAATTCAGGAATCGATCCTGGACGGCGCGCGCCAGCGTCTTCGCCCAATCTTGATGACTGCCCTGGCTACCATCTTCGCGCTAACCCCAATGGCCATTGGTATCACCGGTAGCGGCGGATTCATTTCGCAACCGCTGGCGATCGTGGTTATCGGAGGCCTGTTCAGCTCGACCCTGCTCACCCTGATCATCGTTCCAGTTCTTTACTGGTTGATTGAAGGCGGCAAGGAGCGTAAAGCACTCAAGCCAAAGCGAGTGAAAACAGCCAAGGCATAACAAAAGTTAGAATTGGGAGGTCTCAGGCGTATGTCTGAGGCCTCCCCTAGTTTTAAGGCGTGATTACTATTAGCGACTACCTGGTATGGATCGACTGCGAGATGACCGGTCTGAATGTTGAAAAAGACTGTCTCGTGGAGATTGCGGTAGTCGTAACCGATTCTGAGCTAAACGTGCTCGACCCAGGCTTAGACCTAGTCATCAAGCCAAACCCAGCGTCTCTTGCCAACATGGGTGAATTCGTAACCGAAATGCACACCACCTCTGGTCTCATCAACGAGTTCGATGAAGGCCACGATCTTGCCACCGCCGAGCGCATGGTGCTCGAATACATTCAGCGTTGGGTAACAGACCCACGCCAGGCTCCCCTTGCCGGAAACAGCATTGGCACCGACCGCATGTTCATCAACCGCTACATGCCAACCCTTGACTCATTCCTGCACTACAGAAACATCGACGTTTCCAGCATCAAAGAACTCACCCGCCGCTGGTTCCCGAAGGTTTACTTCCAACTTCCAAAGAAAGACGGCGGTCACCGAGCCCTCGCCGACATCCTTGAGTCAATCAAAGAGCTCAAGTACTACCGCAAAACTGTCTTCACATCGCAACCTGGTCCAACCACCGAAGAATCGAAGGCAGCAGCCGACTCTCTGTAGTGCTAAACTCTAAAGGTTGCGAAAGCAAACTTGGTGGGTATAGCTCAGCTGGTAGAGCACCTGGTTGTGGTCCAGGGGGTCGCGGGTTCAAGCCCCGTTACTCACCCCAAGCAAAAGAATCCCTGTGGAGAACTTCCACGGGGATTTCTTATTTCCATGAAACTTGTCGCAACCTAGTTGGTCACGCGAATTAGGCCTGGTTAAACGAAAAGCCCGCGCAAACGGGCTGTTCGTTTGATCACCAGGGTGATCCTTCACTGATTTCAAACACCTGAAATCCGGAAGACTAATCAACTACTGGATAAGGATAACAATCCTTGGAGAAATCCTTCAATTGTTTGAAACGGTGTGTGGAGCATTCAGTACGTGAGACTGAAAGGCTGTCGAGATGCGCAAGCAAATCGTCCCAGCGAGTTTGAAAGTGTGGGTGATGGGAGTTCTCGGACACCCAATCACTCAAGCACTAGTAAAATTTCTTAGCGGGTAACCAAAAAGACGAATGCCCCTGACTTACGTCAGGGGCATTCGCGCTTAAACAATTACTGAGCAGCACGCTCGATGATGAGTTCGCGCACACGACCTGCGTCTGCCTGACCCTTCATTGCCTGCATTACGGCACCGATTACTGCTCCGGCGGCCTGAACCTTACCTTCGCGAATCTTCTCGAGAACGTCTGGTTGCTTAGCCAAAGCTTCGTCGATGGCGGCCATTAGCGCGCCGTCGTCCGAAACAACCTCGAGACCCTTAGCCGAAACAATTTCGCCAGGGTTACCTTCGCCGTTCATAACGGCTGCCAAGACTTCACGGCCAATGCGGTCGTTGATCTTGCCGGCTTCAACCAAAGCGGCTAGTTCGGCAACCTGAGCAGCGGTTACGTTTAGCTCCGAGACATCCTTGCCATCGGCGTTAGCCTGACGAGCAATTTCACCACTCCACCACTTGCGAGCAGCCTGTGGCGAAGCACCAGCGGCAACGGTCTCCTCAATTGGGTCCATCAGCCCTGCGTTCACAACGTCGCGGAACTCAAGGTCGCTAAAGCCCCAGGCTTCCTGCAAACGCTTGCGGCGGGTTGCTGGGTCCTCAGGAAGCGAGGCGCGAAGCTCTTCGATTAGTTCTTTCGAAGGAGCAACTGGAACTAGGTCTGGCTCTGGGAAGTAACGGTAGTCGTCGGCGTCCGACTTTGGGCGGCCAGCCGATGTGGTGCCCTTGTCTTCGTGCCAGTGACGGGTTTCCTGAATGATGGTTCCACCATTTGCCAAGATGTGCGCCTGACGCTGGATCTCGTAACGCACCGCACGCTCAATCGAACGCAGCGAGTTCACGTTCTTGGTTTCGGTGCGAGTGCCGAGCTTCTCAGCCCCGTGCAAACGCAACGACACGTTGGCATCACAGCGCACGTTTCCGCGCTCCATACGGGCCTCAGACACGTCTAGAGCCTTTACAACCTCACGGATGTAACGAACGTAAGCAGCAGCCAACTCAGGTGCCTCGGCGCCTGCGCCATAAACCGGCTTGGTCACAATTTCGATTAGCGGAACACCAGCACGGTTGTAGTCAACCAGCGAGAATTCTGCTCCCTGGATTCGTCCGGTGTTGCCACCAACGTGAGTTAGCTTTCCAGCATCCTCTTCCATGTGAGCGCGCTCAATGTCGATCTTGTAAACCTGACCAGATGGTACTTCAACCTCGACTCCACCTTCGAAAGCGATTGGCTCGTCGAACTGGGATGTCTGGAAGTTCTTGGCAAGGTCTGGGTAGAAGTAGTTCTTGCGAGCAAAGCGACCATTCGGCGCAATATCACAACCGATTGCCAAACCGATCTTGATAGCCGACTCAACCGCACGCTTGTTCACAACTGGCAGTGCGCCAGGTAGACCCAAACACACTGGGCAAACGTTGGTGTTCGGCTCATCCCCGAAGTCGTTGCGGCAACCACAGAACATTTTGGTCTTGGTGTTCAGTTCAACGTGAACTTCCAAACCGATTACTACCTCAAACTTTTCTAAAGCCTGTTCGTAGTTCATTAGTTCAGCCTTAGCCATTAGGCACCTGCCTTTACTTCAGGAGCGAAATCAATCATTCGCTTGCCCCAAACATTTTCGTGAGCCTTTTCGAGCACAGCACCTACCGAGTAGAGTCGCTGGTCGGCGCGAGCCGGTGCCAACAGCTGAATCGATGAAGGCAGTCCGTCTTCATCTGCCAAACCGTTTGGCAAAGAAAGCCCTGGAATACCGGCCAAGTTGGCAGGAATGGTTGCGATGTCGTTTAGATACATAGCCAGAGGATCTTCAATCTTCTCCCCCAACTTGAACGCGGTGGTCGGAGCAGTTGGCGAAACCAAAACATCAGCCTTCGCAAATGCCGCATCAAAGTCGCGCTGAATCAGCGTTCGAACCTTCTGCGCCGAACCGTAGTAGTCGTCGTAGTAACCACTCGATAGCGCGTAGGTTCCCAAAATAATGCGACGCTTCACTTCAGGACCAAAACCAGCCTCACGAGTGGCCGCCATCACACGCTCAATGGTTGGGTTACCTTCTGGGGTAACGCGCATACCGAAGCGCACGCTGTCGAACTTCGCAAGGTTCGAGGAAGCCTCTGCAGGAAGAATCAGGTAGTAAGCAGCAATCGCGTACTGGAATGATGGGCAAGAAACTTCGACGATTTCAGCGCCGGCAGCCTTCAAAAGCTCCAACGATTCTTGGAACCTAGCCGAAATGCCAGCCTGGAAACCAGAGCCAGACAATTCCTTGATGACACCAACCTTGACGCCAGCCAGCGAACCGTTCGAAGCCGCAGCCACCATCGAACCTAGGTCTTCTGGAAGCGAAGTTGAGTCGCGCTCGTCGTGCCCAGCAATTACGTCGTGCAGCAAAGCAGCGTCTTGAACGTTGCGAGCAACCGGACCAATCTGATCCAACGAAGAACCGAGAGCAATCAAACCGTAACGGCTAACAGCACCATAGGTTGGCTTGGTTCCAACGGTTCCGGTCATAGCCGCTGGGTAACGAATCGAACCACCGGTGTCTGAACCAATCGCCAAGGGAGCCATGTAAGCGCCAACAGCAGCAGCCGAACCACCACCAGAACCACCAGGAATGCGGTCAAGCGACCAAGGGTTAGAGGTTGGTCCGTAGGCCGAGAACTGAGTGGTTGAACCCATCGCGAATTCATCCAAGTTGGTCTTACCAAGAATTGGCATCATTTCAGCACGAAGCTTCGAAACCACGGTTGAGTCGTATGGAGGAACCCAACCCTCAAGAATCTTCGAACCAGCAGTTGTTGGCTCATCGATGGTGGTCAGGTTGTCCTTCACGGCAATTGGTAAACCAGCCAACGCAGGCAAAGTTTCACCAGCAGCGCGCTTACGATCAACCTCAGCAGCAGTAGCCAAAGCCCCGGAAGCATTCACGTGCAAGAACGCATGAACAACGCCATCAACCGAAGCAATGCGATCCAAATGCGCCTGAGTCAGTTCCACCGAAGTGAAAGCGCCCGAACGTAGACCTTCAAGTTGCTCAACAGCAGTAAGTTTTACCAAGTTCATGGTCTACTCCTCGTCCAAAATCGCAGCAACACGGAAACGACCCGATTCTGAGTCAGCCGAACCAGAAAGTGCAGCTTCCTGCGAAAGTGACTCCAAAACCACATCTTCTCGATAAACATTTTTCATCGGAATTGGGTGGCTGGTTGCAGGAACATCACCGGCAACGGCAGCCTTCAATGTTGCTGCCGAGTCAACAATCAGACCTAATTGTTCGGTAAACCGATCAACTTCGGCATCGGTGACATCAATGCGAGCGAGGCCCGCCAAATGGCGCACAACCTCGGGGGTAATTTCTGACACAGTAAAGTCCTTTAGCGCGTAATTACGGGGATGTTGCAAGTCTACTTCACCTAGGTTTTTAGCGGGTAAGAAGGTATGCTTTTGCCTTGTAGGTCCAAAGATGTGACCAAAGAATTTAACCAAAAAACCGTAGGAGCACCTCCATGGCAGAAGACAACTTCAGCGTTGAAATGCGCGGCTACAAGAAGGACGAAGTAGACCGCGTCCTAGCCGACCTTCGTGCAGAGCTTGACCACGTTCGTGACTACAACTACTCGGCTTCTGCTGAAATCGAACAGCTTAAGAGCGAGAACGAAAGCCTAAAGAAGAAGAAGACCTCTCCTGGTTATGCCGAACTTGGCGCCCAGTTCGAGAGCACACTTCGCCTAGCCGAAGAGCAGGCCAAGAAACTTATCGCCGACGCCGGACAGGACGCAATCCGCGTTCGCGAAACCGCTAAAGCAGAGTCAGAGCAGCTAACCCGCCGCGCTCAGACGAAGGCCGACCAGCTAATTGCAGAAGCCGAAGCACGTCTAGCCGAATCAAAGATCGAAGCAGAACGTCTAAGCAACGAAATCCTCAACACCGCAAAGGCTCGCGAAGCTGAAGCTCTTGAGAAGATCGGCACCGCTCAGCGCGAAGCCGCCGCAATCAAGTCGGAAGGTGAGCGTTACTCGGCCGAACTTCGTGCCCAGGTTCACCGCGAAACCGAAGAAGCTCGTGCACTTGCAACCGAACTAAGCCAGCGCACCGCTCAGGCACGCGTTGAGCTTGAAGCAGAGCTAAAGACCAAGCGCGACGAATCAGAGCAGGAAGCCCTTCGCCTTTACCAGAACGCTGTTGCTCAGGCTCAGCAGGTTTCAGACGAAGCTAACGCCAACTTCACCGACGCATCGACCCGTGCAGCCGAACTTCTCCAGGAAGCCGACCGCATCTCGCGCGAAGCACAGGCCAGCGCAGCACAGCTTGCTGAAGACACCCAGCGCACCGCAACTAACCTCATCAACCAGTCGCGTCGCCGCGCTGAGATGCTTTCCCGCAAGGCCGAAAGCTTCGCCAACAACGCCATTCGTGAAAGCGAAGAGCGCCTAACCAAGATGAAGTCTGAGCGCGTAGAGATCGAAGAGTTCCTGAACTCACTCAAGGGTCTAATGTCTACCGAATCAATGGTTGCAGCAGACGAAAACGCCGCCAACCAGGAATAAGTTCTAACGGATACAGACTAGGCGAGCCTGGAGCAAAAATCCGGGATGGGGCAAACTGGCAAAAGGAGTTGTTCTGGTAATGTCATACGGTGGTCCTGGCAGACTCTTAGCTGAATTAACTAGAGCGTACATTGCCTACTGGAAAATTAGAAAATCCCCTAAAGCAAACACGGTCATTAAGAAGAATCTTATAAAGCAGGTGGGAAATTTGGTTTTTGGATCTGTGTTTTCACTGTTTTTCCTGACCGGCGAATTTACATTAGCCGTCTTTCTATCCAAAAATACTTTGAATAGTTTTCTGGAGATTTTTTTGCACGTAATTTTACTAGCCGCATCCATAGCACTCTCATTCCTGTGCCGAGAGGCAGTTTCACGGGTCATGTTTAAAAAACTTGGGATAAGAAAATTACAGATATCTCATTCAAGCACCGAGGGTCAATAACCTAACCCCTGGCTCTGACTTACACGCTTCTGGGTTCAACTTTCACCGAACTGTTGCTGTAGAACTTTAAACAACAGTGAGTAAAAAGTGGAGAATTAAATCCAAAGTTTAAGCGGCCCACTTACTTGTAAACATTCGCAACTGGCGCTCTAACACCAAAATCAAACTGCAGTAACTAGTTTTCTCATCAAGCAAGCAGCTGTAGAAATTGGAATTCGTCTATTACATCAACGCCCAGGGTCTCTGCTTTGGCGAGCTTTGAGCCAGCCCCTGGACCCGCCACCACGAAACTGGTGTTCTTTGAGACTGAGCCGGAAGCCTTACCGCCTCTGCTGATGATGGCTTCTTCTGCCTGTTCTCTGGTCATTTCGACTAGCGTTCCGGTGACCACGATGGTCTTGCCGCTGAAGATGCCTTCAGTGGAACTTGGGCCTTGGAAGTTTGGCGTGGCTGTTTGAACTCCGCATTCGTTCCAGCGTTTGACGATGTTCTTGTGCCATTGGACCTGGTACCACTCGATGAGACTGTCGGCGATGATGGTGCCAACGCCTTCGATGGCTTCCAGTTCTTGTTTGGTGGCGTTGAAGATGTCTTCTAGAGAGCCAAATTGGGTTGCTAGTGATCTCGAGGCAACTGGGCCGACGTGACGAATGTTTAAGGCAACCAGGATTCTCCAGAGTGGTCTGGTCTTGGCGTCTTCTAGGTTCTTGAGGAGCTTGCTAGTGACTTCGGCAGGAGTGCCGTCCTTCTTTTTGAAGTAGTCGGCGGTCATTAGCTGGTCTTGAGTCAGTGCGAAGAGTTCGGCGTCATTCTTCAGAATGTCTTTGCAGAGTTCGATGGCGGTTACTTCGCCTAGTGCTTCGATGTCGAGCACTCCCCTGGATCCGATGAATGCGATGCGCTCTCTAAGTTGTGCTGGACAGCTTTCTGAGTTTGGGCAGCGGAGATCGATGTCGCCTTCTGCCATTGCACGAAGGGTACTTTGGCAGTCTGGGCATTGGGTTGGCATTACGAATGCTCGTTCTTCGCCGGTTCTGAGTTCAACCACTGGGCCGAGGATTTCTGGGATAACGTCTCCGGCTTTGCGGATGACGATGGTGTCGCCGATTAGAACGCCTTTTGCTTTGACTACGTCTTGGTTGTGAAGGGTTGCGAACTCGATTACTGAGCCGGCGACCTTGACTGGCTCAACGACTGCGTAAGGGGTTGCTCGACCGGTTCTACCCACTGAAACGCGGATGTCTAGGAGTTTGGTGTTGACCTGTTCAGGAGCGTATTTATAGGCGATAGCCCAGCGTGGTGCTCTTGAGGTGAAGCCAAGTTCACGTTGTTCGTTTAGGTCGTCAACTTTGATTACTACGCCATCGATTTCGTGTTCGAGGCTGTGTCGCTGTTTCTCGAAGTCGTCGATGTAGTTGATTACTTCTTGGGTTGTTTCTAAGACTTTGACTCGGTTGCTGGTTGGGAGGCCCCAGCCTTTGAGGATTTCGTAGGTTTCCGATTGGGTTGTAGCCGGGTTGGTTGGCCAGGCGCCGATGCCGTGAACGAGCATCTGAAGTGGTCTTGAGGCGGTTACAGCTGAGTCTTTTTGGCGCAGGGAGCCTGATGCTGAGTTACGTGGATTGGCGAAAGGCGCTTTGCCCTGCTCGATCAGGCTGGCGTTGAGTTCCTGGAACTCTTTGACTGGGAAGTAGATTTCACCTCTTACTTCGACCTGGTCGGGGTGGTTTTCACCTTGGAGTCTTTGTGGGATCGACTTGATGGTTAGGACGTTTGCGGTTACGTCTTCGCCGACTACGCCGTCGCCGCGGGTAGCTGCAGAGATTAGTCTGCCTTTTTCATAGCGGAGGTTGATGGCGAGGCCGTCGATCTTTAGTTCGACAAGATACTTTTTGGCGTTGATCTTTTCGATCCAGGTGGTGAGCTCTTCTTTGCTGAAGACGTTGTCGAGGCTCATCATGCGGTCGAGGTGAGTGACCGGGCTGAAGGTGGCTGTTGCCTGGCCGCCAACGGTTTGGGTTGGTGAGTCGCCGGTTACGAGTTCAGGGAACTGGTTCTCGAGGTGTTCGAGTTCCTTCATGAGTGTGTCGTAGTCGGCGTCTGAGATTAGAACCGTGTTGCCTTCATAGTAAGCGCGTCGGTGAGCGTTGATTTGGTCAACTAGTTCGTTGACTCTTGCCTCGGCTTCGTCGTGGTTCATTCGTCTTCCGATGGGGCTACTGCGGATACCGTGCGGTCGATGGTGAACTGGCCGAGAACTCTTGTTCCGAGGTAGATGACTGCTGTTTGACCTGGGGCTACTCCGAGGATTGGTTCGTGGGTAATTACTTTGAGTTCGTTGTTCTCAAGCTGGGCGATGCACTTGACCGGTTCGGCGTGAGCTCTAACCTGAACTTCGGCTTCGAAAGGAATCTCAGGGTTCTTTGGTGCTGCTCCGCACCAGGTGAACTTTTGGCCGCCGAGTTCTTTGATGGCGAGGGCTGCCTGAGGACCAACGATGATTTGTCTTTGGGCTGGTTTGATTTCGAGAACGTAACGCGGCTTGCCATCTTTGGCGGGAGCTTCGATGGCTAGGCCTTTGCGCTGGCCGACAGTGAAGTTGTGGGTGCCGGTGTGGGTGGCGATCTTGTTGCCGTTGCGGTCAACGATGTCGCCTGGTTGTTCTTGGAGTTTTTCGCCGAGCCAACCTTGGGTGTCGCCGTCTGGGATGAAACAGATGTCGTAGCTGTCAGGTTTTTGGGCTACCGCCAGGCCTCTCGCTTCGGCTTCTTTTCGGATGTCGGCTTTGTCGCTTTCGGCGCCGATTGGGAAGAGTGCGTGCTTGAGCTGTTCGGTGGTTAGAACGCCGAGAACATAGCTCTGGTCTTTAGCGGTTGCTGGTGATCGGTGAAGTTCTAGGTTGCCGTCGTGTTCTTCGATGGTGGCGTAGTGGCCGGTGCAGACGGCGTCGAAGCCGAGGGCTAGTGCTTTTTCAAGAAGGGCTGCGAACTTGATTCGCTCATTGCAACGCATGCAGGGGTTAGGTGTTCGGCCGGCTTCGTATTCATTGATGAAATCGTCGACGACTTCGGATTTGAAACGTTCGGAGAAATCCCAGACGAAATATTTGATGCCGAGCAGGGCTGAGACGCGCTGGGCGTCCATGGAGTCTTCGATTGTGCAGCAGCCGCGGGAACCGGTTCTTAGGGTGCCTGAGTTGCGGCTGAGGGCGAGGTGAACGCCAACTACTTCGTGACCTGCGTCGACTGCTCTGGCGGCTGCTACGGCGCTATCTACGCCGCCGCTCATTGCAGCCAAAACCTTCATAGGTAAATTTTACCCTTTGGGTTAGGCGGTTAGGCCGGCTTTTAGGGCTGCGGCGTGAACTTCTGGAAGTACTTTTAGGAATTCATCGATTTCGGTCTTGGTGGTGTCTCGTCCGATAGAGATTCTTAGAGTTCCGGTGGCTTCCTCTTGGGTTCTGCCCATCGCAATGAGCACGTGGGAAGCTCTGGCGACTCCCGCGGTGCAGGCAGAGCCGGTTGATACTGCGATGTTGTGTTGGTCGAGCAGGTAAAGCATTGAGTCACCGGAGCAACCAGGGAAGGTGAAGTGAGCTAGATCAGGAACGCCTGGGGCTGAGCCTCTGGAGAATCGTGCGCTCGGAATGGCTCTGGTGACACCGGTGGTGAGGTGGTTTAGAAGTTCGTGTCTGGCCCAGCCTTCGGTGGAAAGCTTGGTTTGGCTCATTCTGGCAGCTGATGCGAATGCTCTGGCACCTGGGGCGTTCATGGTTCCGCCGCGGATGTCGCGTTCTTGGCCTCCACCTTGTTGAAGGCTGGTTAGCTTGGCGTTTCTGGAAACGATGAGTGCTCCAACGCCGACTGGGCCACCGACCTTGTGGGCACTGAGACTCATGGCGGTGAGCCCTGGGAAGAAATTGACATCGGTGTGACCGAAGGCGGCTACGGCGTCGGTGTGAACTGGGATGTTATTTGCCTTGGCGATCTCGACCACTCGTCTGAGGTCGGTGAGCACGCCGGTTTCGTTGTTTGACCACATCAGGGTGATTAGAGCTATTTTGTCCTGGTTGTCTTTGACGAATTGTTCCAGTTCGTCGAGGTCAACTACCCCACGTTCGTCCACTTTGAGCCAGTGAACTTTGGCGCCCTGGTATTTTTCAAGCCATTCGATTGGGTCGATAACCGCATGGTGTTCGGTGTAGGCGGAGATGATGATGTTTTTGTCTGGGTTGTGGTTAATTGATTCCCAGTAGAGACCCTTGATAGCCAGGTTGTCTGATTCGGTGCCACCGGAGGTGAAGATGACTTCCTGGCGATCGCAGTTAACAACTCTGGCCAGGTCTTCCCTGGCACCCTCGAGCATGCCGCGGGCGGTTTGACCTGCCGTGTGAATGCTGGATGGGTTGCCCAGCTTCTGAAGATCTTCGACCAATCGCTCAGCGACCACCGGGTAAATGGCCGTGGTGGCGGCATGGTCGAGGTAAATGGTCATAAAAAAACACTATCGCTACTAGGCTTTTCCTCATGTCCGAAACCGTTACTTTGCAGTCGACCACGCTCGGCGTGACCTTGCATGACGGCGGAGGAACTTTCAGACTTTATTCGGAGAACGCTACGGCGGTTCGCTTCGTCATTGTTGATCCTGCAGATCCGAAGACGGAAGTTTCCGTACTTTCGTGTGCTCGAGTGGACGGTGACATTTGGGAAGTGTCCAGTTCGCTGATTGTTACCGGCGTTCACTACACGGTTCAGGTTGAAGGACCAGACTCTTTGAGAGACGGCTTCAACCCCGAAATTGATTTGATTGACCCTTACGCTCGCGGTGTGGTTCGCGAAGGCCCGAGAGATTTCCACAACGTGGTTATCGATCGCAGCTTCGACTGGCAGGGTGTTACAAAGCCGAACACCCCGCTTTCGCAGACCGTAATTTACGAAGCTCATGCCCGAGGTCTTACTCGCGGCAATCTGGAATTGCCGGATGAGCTTCGGGGAACCTATGCCGCGCTGGCACATTCGTCGACGATTTCGCACCTCAAGAAGATTGGTGTCACCGCAGTTGAGTTACTACCGGTTCAGATGTTTATCTCCGAGCCGCGCCTTATGAACATGGGGCTCATCAACTACTGGGGTTACAACACCATCAACTTCTTCACTCCGCACCACCGTTACGCCACCGCTTCGGCTATTGCCGCAGGACCAGATGCAATCGTGCGCGAGTTCAAAACCATGATTCGTGAATTGCACCGAGCTGGAATCGAAGTTATTTTGGACGTCGTTTACAACCACACTGCTGAGGGTGGCAACCGCGGCCTGACCCACTCGTTTCGTGGCATCGACAACGCTTCTTATTACCGCGTGGATGAGCAAGGCAATTACCACGACACCACCGGTTGCGGAAATTCGCTGAACTTCTCGAATCCTCGTGTGGTTGAGTTGACCTTGGACTCGCTGCGCTACTGGATTGAAGAAATGCAGATCGACGGGTTCCGTTTCGACCTAGCGACAACTTTGGCTCGCGACGCTAATAACCAGTACGACCCGAATCATCCGGTTCTTCGCGGCATGATCGAAGACCCGATTATTTCGTCTTCGAAGTTGATTGTGGAACCTTGGGATGTTGGCCTCGGCGGCTGGCAAACCGGTAATTTCCCAGACGAATTTAGTGAATGGAACGACCGATACCGCGACAGCATTCGCCGCTTCTGGCTGAGCGACATTGCGAACCACCGAAACAGCGGTCATTACGGAAACGGTGTTGCCGAGTTGGCCACCCGTCTGGCAGGCTCAAAAGACATTGTGGATGGGAAGAACGACACTCTCGGCACCGTGAACTTTGTTACCGCGCACGATGGCTTCACTCTGCACGACCTGGTTAGTTACAACGTGAAGCACAACAACATGAATGGTGAATCGAACCGCGACGGCAACTCGAACAACTATTCATACAACTTTGGGGCCGAGGGGCTTCCTGCCGACCAGAGCATTCTTGCTGAGCGCCACAAGGTAATGCGCAATTTGCTCGCCACTCTCCTGTTCTCTTCTGGTATCCCAATGGTCACCGCGGGCGACGAGCGCGCCAAGACGCAACAGGGCAACAACAACGCCTACTGCCAAGACAACGTGCTCAGTTGGGTGAAGTGGGAGCTTTCCGAATTCGAATCAAACCTAGAAACCACGTTTGCTTATCTGACTCAATTGCGCGCCGAGAACGCTAGCTTACGTCCGGTGAATTTTGGCAACTTTGAAAAGGCGGAATTCGGTAGCGACCTAATTCGCTGGTACAACGTCGATGGCGGTTTGATGGCTGAGGACCAGTGGAATTCGTCGGAGACCCGAGTTATTCAGCGGCTGAATGAAAACTTGGACGAGCAAGGTAAACAGAACCTAACGCTGCTGGTTATCAACGGATCTGAAGAGGCTTTGGAGCTAACCCTGCCCGAATGGGAAACCGTTTCCAGTTATGAGCTGCTTTGGAACAGCGCCGACGAAGTGCCAAACGTTCACACCACAGCGTTCAAAGCTGGCAAGAATGTTGCGGTTTCGGAATGTTCAGTGCTGCTTTTCCGTGCCGTCGCATCGTAAAAAACGCCTAAGTTTGTAGTGTGAGCAACACAATCGAGTACCGTCATAACTCGCCTTTTGGTCGTCTACCAATTGAGCAGGTGTCCCCTGTCGTTGAAAATGGTCGTTTTCCGGCCAAGGGTTTCGTTGGGGAAATGATTCCATTTTCCGCGGTGGTTTACCGCGAGGGTCACGATGCACTGGGTGTTGAGCTTCTGCTGACTTCACCAGCTGGAAAAACCAAGGTCATTCGCATGAACGAGGGCGCACCTGGCAGCGACAGTTGGCACGCCAAGGCTTTGGTGGACGCAATCGGCACCTGGACCTTCCAAATTCAGGCATTCAGCGACGAATACGGCACCTGGCACCACAACACCGAAGTGAAATTGGACGCCGGTATTGACCAGGATCTGATGATGCTCGAGGGTATTCGCCTATTCACTAACGCGGCCAGCGAAAAGGGTCGCACCGCTGCTTCCGCCCAGCGACTGGTTGAACTCGCCGAGGTGCTGAGCGATTCAAAACTTACCCACCTAGAGCGTTTGCACGCTGCTGAGGCTGCCGAAGTTCAGGAAATCTTGACCACTGCGCCAATTCGGGCTCTGGTAACCCTCGGCGAAACTTACACAATCCAGGTCGAGCGCAAGCTTGCTGGCTCCGGCGCTTGGTACGAGTTCTTCCCTCGCAGCGAAGGCGCCAAGTTCAACGCCAAGACCGGCGAATGGAAATCTGGAACCTTCAAAACTGCTGCCAAGCGGTTGCCGGCGGTTGCCGCAATGGGCTTTGAAGTTTTGTACCTGCCGCCGATTCACCCAATCGGTCACGCTCACCGCAAGGGCCCAAACAATACTTTGGTGGCTGGGCCTCAGGATCCGGGCTCACCTTGGGCAATTGGTTCTGAAGCAGGCGGGCACGATACCGTGCACCCGGATTTGGGAACCGTCAAAGATTTCGAAAACTTTGTGAAGGAAGCCAATGCATTGGGAATCGAGATTGCACTCGATTTTGCTTTGCAGGCTTCGCCAGACCACCCGTGGGCTCACAGTCACCAAGGATGGTTTACAACTCGCGCTGACGGAACCGTTGCCTACGCCGAGAACCCACCAAAGAAGTACCAAGACATTTACCCAATCAACTTCGATAACGACCGTGACGGTTTTTACGCGGAAGCTCTTCGTTTGGTTCGCCTTTGGATTTCTCGTGGAGTAAAGATTTTCCGTGTCGACAACCCACACACTAAGCCGGTGAATTTTTGGGAATGGCTAATTGGTGAGGTAAACGCCGAATTCCCTGAAGTGGTATTCCTAGCTGAAGCGTTCACTCGCCCAGCCATGATGCACGCACTTGGTAAGGCTGGTTTCCAACAGAGCTACACCTACTTCACTTGGCGCAACACCAAGCAGGAATTGACTCAATACTTCAACGAGGTTGCCCACTCTTCGTCGGCTTTCTTCCGACCAAACTTCTGGGTTTCCACTCCAGACATCCTGACCCCTTACCTCTCCTACGGCGGAGAGAACGCTCACAAGATTCGAGCCGCACTGGCAGCCCTCGGCGGAAGCAGTTGGGGAATGTACGCCGGTTATGAACTTGTGGAATCCACACCACGTCCTGGCGCCGATGAGCACATTGACTCTGAGAAATATGAATACAAGCCGCGCGACTGGGCTGCTGCCGACAAAACTGGAACCACGATTGCTCCCTACATCACCGCACTCAATGCGATTCGCGCTGCACATCCAGCGGTCGGACAAATTCGAAACCTGGAGACCCACAGCAGCACCGACGACGCGATCTTTGTGTTCAGCAAGCACCTCAGTGCCGAACATTCCCCAACCGGAAAAGCCGACACCATCGTGGTAGTTGTAAACGTTGACCCAAACAATGTTCGCGAAGGCGACATCAGCCTGGATCTTTGGAAGCTAGACCTCAGCTACGAGCAACCTTTCAAGGTGACCGACCTAATGACCGGCGACAGCCGACACATTAGTGCCAAGAGTTACGTGCGAATCGACCCTTCGGTTCAGCCGGCAATCGTGTTCCGAGTAGATCGAGAGAAATAGCATGGCCAAGCCAGACTCAATGGAACTTCCGATTCTCGACCACGACCTGCTCGACAAGGTGAGTAACGGACGCCACCACGACCCACACTCGGTACTTGGTGTTCACCCGATTGATGGCGGCTGGGTAATTCGCGCGCTTCGCCCGCTGGCAACATCAGTGACCGCGATAATCGGTAAAAACAAAGTTGAACTGACCCACTCCTTTAACGGCATCTTCGAGGGCGCCTTAGCTAGCAAGGCGCTTCCGAGCTACACGATTCACGCAATCTACGCCGAAGGCGAATGGCTTGGCGATGACCCATACCATCACCTACCAACCGTTGGCGAACTGGACCTGCACCTCATCAAGGAAGGTCGCCACGAGGAACTCTGGAAGGCCCTTGGCGCAAACATTAAAGGTGATGGCACCGCGTTTGCAGTTTGGGCTCCGAACGCCCAGGCGGTTCGCGTCATCGGTGAATTCAATGGCTGGAACGGCGTAACCCATGCCATGCGAGTAATGGGTTCAAGCGGCGTTTGGGAACTTTACATTCCAGGCGTAGGCGCTGGCACGAAGTACAAGTTCGAGATACTTACTAAGGGCGGCGACTGGATTAGCAAGATTGACCCGCTAGCCAAATTTGCCGAGACTCCCCCAAACACCGCATCGGTAGTTACCGAGAGTAGCTACAAGTGGAAAGACAAGAGCTGGCTCACTGCTCGGGCTAAGCGCGACGCACTGAAGTCGCCGATGAGCATTTACGAACTCCACGTTGGTTCTTGGCGCCAGGGCTTGGACTACCGCAGCCTTGCCGATGAACTAATTGCCTATGTATTAGAACTTGGCTTCACCCACGTTGAGTTCATGCCGATCATGGAGCACCCATACGCTCCATCTTGGGGTTATCAGGTCACCGGCTACTACGCGCCAACTTCGCGATTTGGAAACCCAGACGACCTGCGTTACCTAATCGACCGACTACACCAAGCCGGCATCGGAGTGATTCTGGACTGGGTTCCAGCCCATTTCCCGAAAGACGTTTGGGCGCTCGGTCGCTTCGATGGCGAACCCCTTTACGAGCACGCCGACCCTCGCCGAGGCGAACACCCCGACTGGGGAACCTACATCTTCGACTTCGGCCGCACCGAGGTTCGAAACTTCCTGGTCGCCAATGCGCTCTACTGGTTGGAAGAATTCCACATCGATGGCCTACGCGTAGACGCTGTTGCGTCCATGCTCTATTTGGACTACTCCCGCGAGGGAAATGACTGGCTTCCGAACATTCACGGCGGACGTGAAAACCTGGACGCCATTGCCTTTATGCAGGAAGCGAATGCTACAGCTTACCGACGCAACCCAGGCATCATGATGATTGCCGAAGAATCAACTAGCTGGGGTGGCGTTTCGGCTCCAACCGACGGCGGCGGGCTTGGTTACGGCTTCAAATGGAACATGGGTTGGATGAATGACAGCCTGAAGTACATCGAAAAAGACCCGATGTATCGTTCACACCACCACGGTGAAATCACGTTCTCGATGCTCTACGCCTATGACGAAAAGTTCATCTTGCCGATTAGTCACGACGAAGTTGTTCACGGTAAAGGTTCACTACTGGCCAAGATGCCTGGCGATCGCTGGCAGCAGCTGGCAAACGTTCGAGCCTACCTAGCCTTCATGTGGTCGCACCCCGGCAAGCAGCTGCTATTCATGGGAAGTGAGTTTGGGCAACTTGGCGAATGGAACCAGGAGCTCGGGCTGGATTGGTGGATTTTGGGCCAGGAGCCACACCAGAAGCTGCAAAAGCTGGTTAGCGAACTCAACCGCCTCTACCTCGAAAACCCGGCCATGTGGGAGCAAGACCACGAACACGGCGGTTTCCAGTGGGTTGACGGCGGGAACGCTGCACAAAACGTTCTCACCTTCATTCGCTACGACTCGAAGGGCAACCCGATTGCCTGCGTAATCAACTTTGCTGGCAACCCGCACTTTGACTTCAAACTCGGACTACCGAAGAAGGGCGTTTGGGAAGAAATCCTCAACACCGATTCGGAAATCTTTGGCGGATCGGGAGTTGGCAACCTGGGTCGAGTCGAGGCGGCAGGCGACGGTACTCACGGGCAGCCATTCTCGGCAAGCGTGCAAGTCCCGCCGCTCGGCGCGATTTGGCTGAAACCTAGTAAAGCAAAGTAGCTAGTCGGGCTCTAGCCGACTTAACACTCTCGTCGTTCGGACCACCAATTTCGAAATACTCAAGCATGCGGGATTTGACGATTTCCTTGTTTTCAGGCTGAACCTGAGGGTATAGCGAGAGCATGATTTCGAAGCCGGATGGGAAATCGCCAATGGCGATCAAAACATCGGCCAGGAGAATAGCCTCCTCGAAGGTACTTGGCTGGCTAGCGAGAATTGCTTCGTGATCGCAATCCATGGTGCGCTTCATGAGGTTGACCTGCGCCAAAAGCGCCGAGGTCGGTGCGTCCTTTGGGTTTTCTGCCTTCAATTTGGTTAGAAGCTCGAAAGCCTTATCCACTTCCCCGCTGTCTACGAGCTCTAGAGCCTCCTGCAGAGGCTTTGGAAGTTCAGGCACCACATCGGCAACGTCACCCTCAACTAGCTGGCCAGCAACGCCCTGTGCCGCCGCTCCAGCAATCAGTTGGTCGGCGATGGCTAGATACTGGTTTTCCGTTAGTGGGCCTTCAGCAACCGGAACCGGCTGACCTTTGACCAGAGCAAAAATAGAAGGGCTGCTTTTGACTCCGAAAGCCTGAGCCACTCGAACATCGGTGGTGGCATTGACCCTGGCCAACATCAACTTGCCGCCTTTAGCGCGCACCACCTGCTCTAAAGCTGCGTCTGGCGTTTCGGCAAAAAACTCGAGTATTACCGGCACGGTTCCAGAAACCTTTACCAAAGACGGCAAAGTACTTTCGGTTACCTGCGTTACAAAACTTGGAACCTTCAAAGTGGTGACCTGCGACGATGCGGGCGCCTTCAATTTTGAAAGATCCATTCCACCGGTTAACGACATTAGAGCGACTTCACTCTCAGAAGACCCGCCTGCCAGCCGAGCAGCTTGATCTTTGAAGTTTGACCAACGGATGGCACGTAAAACAAAAGCATGTCGCCATAGGTGGAAACGACACCCTTGATTGAACCCTTTGCACCAAGGGCCACCTGCTCTAGAGCGTTCACGGTGATGCCCGAGTTTCGCTTGGTCGGCTTAATCGTGGTGATGTCTTTCATGTAAATCGCTACCAGCGCGCCGCCATCTGCCGTAGCGAGCGCCAGCGGTTCGTCGTTTGCCAAGATGTGTTCGTACTTCAACTTGGCCTTGGTCAGCGACTTGATTTGGTCTTGCTGGATTTTCGAAATCTGCGTGTAGAAGCTGTCGCCGGTGAGCGCGAATTTTCCAAACGAAGTCGACTCAGAGCCCTGGTTGATAACTTCGCCATAGATGGTGGTGAGGTTTAGCGGAGTCTCGGCAAGGTACGCCGAATCCTTGTCAACCGGAACGGCTCCTACCTCAACGGCTGGAACCTCAGGTAGTTTCACACCAGAAACTAAAGTGGTGGTGTACCAAACCTGATACTGCAGGCGCGGAGTCATTTGGCGAAGAACCAAAAGAGTTGGAAGGCGCTTTTTGCTAACGCCGGTGACCACCATCAGAGTCCTTGGCCAAGCATCGGTTGCAGCGGGAAGACTCAAGGTCAACGGTGACGAGTAGATGGTCTCAACCGCAGGAGCTTTGCTGGAACGCTTGATCAGGCTGTAGGCAGCCTCGCGCATTTCCAGTGCCGGACCGAAGAATCTTGGAAGCAACTGAGCACTGTTGTGCGAAGTATCGGCACCCTTGGCAATAGTGGCTACCGACGTAACAATTCGGCGAATCTGTCCAAGTTGCAACGCAGCCGGCTTGGAAACCGTCGTAGTTTTTGAATCGGTCTTCGGTGCCACAGCGGTAGATGCTGGAGCGCAACCGGAAACTAGACCAACCACAACTAGGGAAGCTGGCAGCCAGGCATAGTTTCGACCGGCTACCCGGCGTCCGCGTTTTGGAATCGAAGATTCACGACGTTTCGGACGTGAACGAGGACCGTGAGGTGCGCGAGGCAATTTGCGACGAGGACGACGAGAAGCACGGATGCTTCTAAAAATGAAAATATTGCCGACCAGAGTGAGCAGCAACATCGCTTCTCCGGAGTAAAGGAAAATGTTTGAGGGCGTTAGGTCGTAGTTGCGCTGCCACTCAATGGTGAGCTTGGAAGGAGCTGCCGACAAACCGTCACTAGCTAGCAAGACCGCAGCCTCAGAAGAGGCGTCCACCTTGGCCGATACCTTGGCAACGCCGGTGCGTTCGGTTCGCCACAAATCCGAACCGGTTGGGTCAGCCGACGCCTCAACACCGTCTTGAGAAATAAAGTTCAGCTTTTTGGTTTTGGCATCAACGCCAATTTCAGTCTTTGAAGCGCCAGCGACCCAAGCACGAAGATCAGATTCCCGACCCGAAGCAACAAAGACCTTGCCAGTTCCAGAAGCTTTGATCACCGGCGTACCAGAGTGAAGTTTCAGGATTGAGTTTGGAACGATAACCAAAGGTCTAGCGGCATCAATAGTGATTGCCATGGCCTTAGTTTCTTCAGGCGCCCAAATGGTTCGTTCAGCTATTCCCACCAGGATTAGTGCCGTGGAAAGGAAGAACATTGCAACCGCAATGATTATTCGCATGGCTATCCAATCGGGGTAAACTTGTGGCTTGGGGCAGGCCTTCCAGTCTACCAAAACACCTAGGAGCAACTTTTGAGCGTCGACGGCAACGAATTCGCAACTGCGATGCGCGGCTATGACCGCGATGCCGTGGACGAAGCATTGCGAGTGCTCCGCAAGGAATTACTTCAGGTAAACGCGCAAAACGCTCAACTGGCTGCCGAGCTTCGTGAAAAGAATGAACTGGCTGCCGAACTACAGGCCAGACTCAACGAAAGCGAAGCTCCAAACTACGCTTCGGTCGGAACGCGCGCCGCACTTATTCTGAGCACAGCCGAAGAACAGTCGCTGAGAATTGTTGCCGATGCCGAAGCCGAGCGCGAACGAATTCTGGCCGACCTAGAAGGCGAGTTGGCGGAGCTTCGCGATGAGGCTAAGAACTACTACGACTCTTTGGTTTCTGAGGCCGGGCGCCGTTCTGAACGCCTGCAGTCACAGGCGAAAGCCGAATACGACCAGGCCCTCAAGGAAGCAACCGCTGCGGCAAACGACATCATCGATGAAGCCACCCGTGAGGCCGGCTCGATTCGCGGAAACATTGCCACCGAAGCGGCTCGTTTGCGCGCAACAACCAAGCGCGAAACCGAACTCATGAAAGCCGAGGCTGCTCGAAAGATTAGCGAACAACGCCTGATTGAATTCCGTAAGGTCAACAAAGAGGTCAATGTTTCGGCAGCTGAGCAATTGGTTAGTGAACAGTTCCGAATCGACCTAGAACTTGAACTGACCGGTCGCCGAGCCGAAGCCGAAGCCGAATACCTCAAGAAGCACCAAGAGGCCGTGGCTGCCACCCAAAAATATCTCGACGACGCGCAAGTCTCACTAGCTACCGCAAAGGTTCGTGCCAATGCCGCTCGCCTCGAAGCAGAAACCTTAGAGGCAGCCGCCAAGTCGGTGAATAAGCGCACCCGCGATGAAGCCAAGGAAAAGGCCGAAATAACTTTGGTAAACGCTGAAGCCGAGGCGCGAGCAATCATCGCCGAAGCCGAAAACAAGGCCAGAAATGAAGTTCGACGCCTCAAAGCCGCGATCGGCAAGTTGAATAACGAACGCGACGCGGTTTCCATCTACCTGAAGAACCTACGCTCGGTGATCGACACTGCCGAACAATCGATTGCGGAGTAGTCCATGAAAATTTCAAACGCTTTCGAAATTGGCTTCCTTGGAGGCCTCGGCGTCCTAGCGGCAATCATGGTTGGGCAATCACTCACCACACTTGCCAGCATTCTCACCTACATGGCTGCTGCAATCTTCATCTCGCTCGGACTAGACCCACTGGTAAGAAAACTTGAGGGTCGCGGCCTGAGCCGTAGCCTTTCGATTTTGATTGTGGTTCTCTCAATATTGGCGATTGCTACCGCACTGCTAGTCGCAGTCATTCCAACCGCAATTGAAGAGACCGGCGTGCTTTTCTCTTCGGCGCCAGCACTCTTGCAAAACCTAAGTTCGCTACCAATTGTTGAAACCTTGGACTCTCAGTTCAATGGTGCAATTTCAAGTTCCATCGATGGAGTTGCAACCTACCTAAGTGATTCGAAAAACTGGCCGCTAATGCTCGGCGGAGTAGTCCAGGTGGGCCTCAGCCTGGTGAACGGCCTGGTCGGCTTCATCGTCATCGTCACTTTGAGCCTTTATTTCATGGCTTCCCTAGGCCGTTTCAAGAAATTTGTTTACGCACTGGTACCGGCAAGTCGACGCAAGAAGTTTGCCGAAATTGCCGAAGAGGTCGCAGCCTCAGTTGGTCGGTACGTCAGTGGTCAAGCTACCATCGCCAGCATCAATGCTGGTCTCGGATTCATTGTCATGAGCATCTTTGGCGTCCCATATTCAATTGTTCTAGCATTCTTCTGCTTCCTGCTCGCCCTCATACCCCTGGTTGGTGCCATCTCAGGTGCATCCCTGGTAACCCTGGTTGCTCTTACGGTAAACCCAGGCACTGCTCTAGTGGTGGGTATTTACTACCTTGTGTACATGCAGATTGAGGCTTATGTGATCAGCCCGCGAGTGATGAAGCGTGCCGTTTCAGTTCCTGGTGGAGTGGTCGTTGTTGCTGCAATGGCAGGCGGTGCGTTACTCGGTATCATGGGCGCTCTCGTGGCAATTCCGGTAGCCGCGTCAATCATTCTGATTCTGCGTCAGGTCTGGATGCCACGCCAGGACAAACTCTAAAGCAACACAACTTCCGGCAGAGGGAATTTTGAGGGGTTAACTGCCTTCACGATTTCGTTCAAAACTCGTTTAGTTGCACTCTCACCAACCCAAAGGTGCTTAGCGCCATCAACACCAATTACTTCGGCTTGTTGAATAGTTAAGAATCTCTGTTTGGCTTCGGCCGGCTGCAAATAGTCGTCCAACTCCGGGACCAAAACTATTACGCGCTTGCCATTTCCAGACCAGCGCGAAAGCTCTTCGTCGCTGGTGCGGTGCAACGGAGGAGATAGCAAAATTGCACCCAAAATTGGCTTGTCGAAGCCGTATTTCAAAGTGAGTTCGGTACCAAAACTCCAGCCAACCATCCACAGATTTGGAAGACCGCGGGCAATCGCAAAATCAATGGCTGCTTCGACATCGGCCCGCTCGGTAATGCCTTCACCAAAGAAGCCATCGCTGGTGCCACGCGGCGACGTGGTGCCACGGGTGTTGAACCTCAGCACCGCAAGGTCCGCCAAAGCTGGCAGGCGGTTAGCGGCTTTACGATAAATGTGCGAATCCATAAAGCCGCCATGGGTTGGCAGCGGATGAAAAGTGACCAGTGTGGCAACCGGCTCGCGGTTTAGCGGCAGAGCCAATTCGCCGACCAGAGTTAGCCCGTCTGAGGTAACAAAACTTATCTCTTCACGCCTAGAAGGAAGTTCGACAGCAGATCGAACTTCAATAGCTTCGCTCAAAGCAGCGTTCCTTGAAACTTGGACCAGCAGGTGGTGTGAAAGTGACGTCTGGTGTCCACTCCGCGCACTTCGTCCCAGGCAACAAGGTGATTGGTGCCCTGATTTATGGTGAGGTGGCAGTTCGGGCAAATCCACGACTTGTCATCTTCGGCATTTCGTCCGCTGGTTGGTTGCACCACGTAAAGCACACTGCGCTTTACCTCGGTTCGTCTTGAGCCAAATCGTACGGCGGCAACATTGAGTTCTTCCGGTTCTTCGCGCTTGGAGCGCTTCGGACGATTCGAGCGAGGCATTAGTACCAGTGGAGCTGGTCTGAGTGGGAAAGAGCGCCACAAGGAGTACCGTAGCGTCCTTGAATGTAGTTCAAACCCCAGTTGATCTGAGTGTCAGGATTGGTCAGCCAGTCTGGCCCGGCAGTCGCCATTTTGTTGCCAGGCAAAGCCTGCGGAATACCGTAAGCACCAGAAGACGCGTTGTAAGCGTTGATGCGCCAGTTTGATTCACGATCCCAAAGCTTCACGAGACAGGAATATTGCTCACGACCCCAGCCGTAGGACGACATTTTTCCGTAAGCAATTGCCTGGACCGTGTTGCGACCAGGAATTGCAGCCAATTCAACAAAAACTTTACTCGCGGCATGGCCGGTGACAACTTCATAGCCACCGCGCGTTAGTTCTACGGTAACGGTAGGTTCGTTTCCTGCTTCGAAGTAGTTTACGTATTCGGTTTCACTGGCATAAGCGGTGAGTGTTCCCGAGTAGGGATCTACAACAGTCACCAGCACCAATGATGCGCTGAGGGCCCAACCCCACACTCTTCGGGTAGGAATTCGATTGAGTGCACTGGAAAGCCCGGTTACGCGTGCAACTGTGCGAATCGGTGATGAAATGTGACTGGAAAGAGTCTTTCGGTCTGCCTCGTGACGACCCAATTCACACCTCCAAACGCTTGAATCTCAACAAAATTCAAGTCTAGTTAGGCACTAGCGCTAAAACTAGCCCCAAGTTTTAGGGGAGCTTTTGAGTTGGACAGGTGCTTAGCACCCGAACCATGGATGACTTTTCAGCAGCGGTAACCCAGAGGTGGTACTTTCGCTTGACCGAGAGTTGCCGAGCCACGTACTTGCACCGATAAGAAGCCCTAGGCAGGAAGCTAGCGGCGTCGCTGTCGCTTTTTGAGCCGTTGGTCGGTCCATCTACCGCCAAAAGGTTTAGCGGGTCGTTAGCGAGCTGATAGCGCGCTGTGCCACTGATCGACTGAGCCCCGGTAACCCAGGCGTTACTGAGCGCGACAACGTGATCAATCTGCACTTTGGTTGACGTGCCCACTCCCCTAACGAATTTGATTACCTTGCCGGTGTATGGATCGTTGAGAGTTCCGGTGGCAACTAGGCACCAGTCGCTGGACTTATGGGTGATTTTTTTGAGGTCGCGCATCAAAATATAGTTTCGGAGATCACAGGAGTGGCCGCTGACTGAAATCGAACCCCAACCATTCGAGAATTGGGTCCTTGCGTAGCCATCGTGGGTCACCCACGGCTTGGCAACTAAGCCTTTCGCGTATTTGAGAGCAGAACTACTCGTACTCGCTGTAAGGGTTGTTTGGTTGACTTGGCTCGCTTGGGAAGCTTGGGCTGGCCTCGCCTGCACCAAAGTTAGCAATAGGGCTGGCAACAATAGGCTCGCCAAAGCGCTTCGTCTGAAGGTACTCCACCAAACGCTCGACATAGGCATCAACTTGCGACTCAATGTAGCCTCCCCGCTGGACTTTGAAAGTCAGTGCACGGACCTCATCCAAGGTCAGTGTTTCCCCACCCTCAAGAAATTCATGAACAATCGACATCAATGCATCGACCTGCTTGCGAGAGTAACCTACCCCTATGACACCGGCACGGTCAAAGTACTTTCCCTTGCCCCTAGCAGCACGCCCAAGCAGCAACATCCGTAGCTCGGTCAAAATTGAACCACTCAAGCTTGGAGCGAACGGATTCGACTTACCACTTAGCTCGCGTTCTGCGAAGGTATCCTGCAATTTGTCGATGGCAGTATCCACTGCAGCCACTTCATAGCCGCCCTTGACCAGGGTGAATTTGTGCCCAGTGATGTCACGCCAGTCCAGCACCTGCGAATTGAAATGGTTGTACTGGTCGCGAGCTCGCACGATGAATACGTCAACCTCGGTTGGCGCGTAGCCGAGTTTGCCTTTGGCCACATTCTTAAACGTCGACAAAATAGCTCCCTAGAACCCTAAGACCGTTACGAAAACATAGGTAACCAAAGCTGCCGGCAGAAGCGAATCTAGGCGGTCCATGATTCCACCGTGGCCTGGCAGCAACGCAGACATGTCCTTGATGCCTAGATCGCGCTTAATCAAAGATTCCGCTAAGTCGCCAAAGACGGCGGCAAGAATCAGGATCGCGGCCAAAATAAGACCAGCCCACCAAGGCTTGTGAGCCACAAAAACCACAAGAGCAACACTTGAGGTTACACCGGCAATGATCGAAGCCAATAGACCCTCCCAGGTCTTTTTGGGGCTAACACCCGGGGCCAACTTGTGCTTGCCAAGCTTTCGGCCGACAAGGTAACCAGAAGTGTCGATGAGCGCAACCGGGACTACAAAACAAAGCACCCACGCCGAATCATGCTTCAGCAGCAAAATCGAGAACGAGAGCGTCAGCGGAAGGTAAACAATTAGGAACGCGGCCGCAGCTAAGTCTCGAATCGTGTCGGAAAAAGTCTGTTCAACACTTCGACGCTTTTCCCAAAGAATGTGAACCAAACGCCAAATCATCAGAGCTACCGAGGTTGCTAGGGTGAATCCCCACTGACCCTGCACTCCCCAGTAGTAAGTGGCCGGCATGATCAGAACCGAGCCAATGACCGCTGGCACTCGCGGAACGTACCAATCCTTTTGGCGAAGTGCAGTCGAAAGTTCCCAAGCACCAAAGCCAATTGCGGTTGCCACCAAAACGATGAAAAGTTCTTTCACAATCAGGATCGAAAGCAAGAAAGCGGCGCCCAAAACTAGCCCGTAAAAAACGGACTTGGAAAGGCTTCGACCGCCGTCTTGACTCTTTTCGGTAGACACTAGACCTCGAGTAGCTCTGCTTCTTTGCGCTTCAAAGCCTCGTCGATTGAATCTACGTGCGACTTAGTTAGTGCGTCGAGTTCCTTTTCAGCACGAGCTAGATCGTCTTCGCCAGCTCCGCCGTCCTTCTTCAAGGCAGCCAGGTCATCGTTGCCCTTACGGCGAATGTTGCGAATCGAAACGCGCGCATCTTCGGCCTTAGCCTTAACCAACTTCACATACTCTTTGCGACGCTCTTCGGTGAGGTCAGGAAGCGAAGCACGGATGCTGTTTCCGTCGTTGTTCACAGTTGCACCAAGGTTCGGCTCATCGCGGATGGCCTTCTCGATAGCAATCAGTGCGCTCTTGTCGTAAGGAGTGATGTTTAGAGTACGAGCCTCAAGGTTCTGCATCGAGCAAAGCTGACCCAGAGGTGTTCCGGTGCCGTAGTAGTCAACCATGATCTTTTGGAACATGGCAGGGTTAGCGCGACCGGTGCGAACCGACGAGAAGTCGTCCTTAGCGGCTTCAACAGCCTTGTCCATTTTGTCTTTGGTGGTCGAAATGATTTCCGAAATCAATTGATTCTCCTTGTTTGAAAAGTTTTAGGCGGAAACGTAGGTTCCGATTGCCTTGCCCTTGATGGCGTCGGTGATGTTGTTCTTGCCCTGCATACCAAAGACACGCATTGGCATCTTGTTGTCCATGCAGAGGCTGAACGCGGTGGCGTCGACTACCTTGAGCCCCTGAACCAGAGCCTCCTGGTAACTGATCTTCTCTAGGCGCTTGGCCTTAGGGTCCTTCTTAGGGTCGGCCGAGTAAACGCCGTCAACGCCATTCTTCGCAACCAAAACTTCATCAGCCTTGATTTCAAGCGCACGTTGAGCTGCGACGGTGTCCGTTGAGAAGTAAGGCATACCGGCACCGGCACCGAAAATTACGACGCGACCCTTTTCAAGGTGGCGGATCGCACGAAGCGGAATATAAGGCTCGGTGACCTGAGCCATGGTGATTGCCGACTGAACGCGGGTGTCCACGCCGGCCTGTTCTAGGAAGTCTTGAAGGGCCAGAGCGTTCATAACGGTGCCGAGCATACCCATGTAGTCGGCTCGTGAGCGGTCCATTCCTCGCTGCGAAAGCTCGGCTCCGCGGAAGAAGTTACCGCCACCAACCACAATCGCGATCTCAGTGGTTTTTGCACCTTCGGCAATTTCTTTCGCAAAAGCTGCGACATAGTCCGGGTTCACTCCAAGAGTGCCTCCACCGAACGCTTCACCAGAAAGTTTCAATAAAACTCGACGTTTGTGTGCCATGGCTTCCTCCTACATCCATCCTATTCGGGCAAAGGAAAAGGCCCGACCGATTTGGCCGAGCCTTGTCCATAATTTTGTGCTTAGGCGCCTACGCGGAAGCGTACGAACGCTGCAACTTCAAGACCTGCGTTCTCAAGAACCTTGGCAACCGACAACTTGTTGTCCTTTGCGAAGTCCTGCTCAAGAAGCACGTTCTCCTTGAAGAAGCCGGTTACGCGGCCTTCAACGATCTTGGCAAGGGCAGCTTCTGGCTTACCCTCGTTGCGAGCGGTTTCCTCAGCGATGCGACGCTCGGTTGCAACAACCTCGGCGTCAACTTCGTCGCGGGTTAGGTGGTTAGGCGAGAACGCTGCGATGTGAACTGCAACATCGTGCGCGGTCTCGTCGTCGTTACCCGAGTAAGCAACTAGCACGCCAACCTGTGGAGGTAGGTCCTTGCTGGTGCGGTGTAGGTAAGCGTCAACCTTTGCGCCCTCAACGGTGGCAACACGGCGAAGTTCAACCTTCTCGCCCATGATTGCTGCCTCGTCGTTGATTGCATCGGCAACCGACTTGCCGCCTAGGTTGGCAGCCAAAGCTGCGTCTAGGTCCTTTGCACCTGCTGCAGAAATTGCATCGGCAATCGACTCTGCTAGGGAAACGAACTTCTCTGCCTTAGCAACGAAGTCGGTCTCGCAAGCAAGTTCGATTAGGTAACCGGTTCCGCCAACAACACGAGCAACGATAAGACCGTTGCTGGTGGTGCGACCTTCACGCTTGGTAACACCCTTTAGACCCTTGAGGCGTAGAACCTCCATGGCCTTGTCGCCGTCGCCATTGGCTTCGTCGAGAGCGTTCTTGCAGTCCATCATGCCAGCGCCGGAGCGCTCGCGTAGGGCCTTTACGTCTGCTGCGGTGTAGTTCGCCATTACTCTGTGTCCTTCTCTGCTGGTGCAGCCTCGGCAACAACTTCAGCTGCTGGAGCTGCTGCTGGTGCGTCGGTGCTTAGTAGTTCCTGCTCCCACTCGGCTAGCGGCTCAACCTCTTCAGGCTTTGAGTGCTTTGCCTTTAGACCCTCAGCAACTGCATCAGCAATTACGCGGGTAAGTAGGGCGATTGATCGGATTGCGTCGTCGTTTCCAGGGATACCGATGGTGACCTCGTCTGGGTCACAGTTGGTGTCCAAGATACCGATAACTGGGATGCCTAGCTTCTTCGCTTCGGTGATTGCTAGGTGCTCCTTGTTGGTGTCAACTACCCAGAGAGCCGAAGGCTGACGGGAAACGTTGCGGATACCACCGAGTGACTTCTCTAGCTTGTCCTTTTCGCGACGAAGGATAAGAAGTTCCTTCTTGGTAAGACCAGTCTTGGTGGCGCCCGAGAAGTCCATGACTTCTAGTTCCTTGAGACGGGTTAGACGCTTCTGGATGGTCTGGAAGTTGGTCAAAAGACCACCCAACCAACGCTCGTTGATGTATGGCTGGCCAACGCGCTGGGCCTGTGAAGCGATTGCTTCCTGAGCCTGCTTCTTGGTACCAACGAACATGATCGAACCACCGGCTGCTACTAGGTCCTTAACGAACGAGTAAGCCTGGTCGATGTGGGTTAGCGACTTCTGAAGGTCGATGATGTAGATGCCAGAGCGGTCGGTCAAGATAAAACGCTTCATCTTTGGGTTCCAACGACGGGTCTGGTGCCCGAAGTGCACGCCGCTGTCAAGCATCTCGCGCATTGTTACTACTGCCATGGCAGTTTCTCCTTATTGGCACACGAATGTGCCACTCAGTTAATTGCTCCCAGCGGTTGCTGGTCACACCTGGTGTCGCATCTAAAACAGCCAGCAAGCTGGACCGAGTGGTTATTCGATGGGGTTCGACACGCGAAGTCAACGCATAAAACGTTGCTGGTATTAGCCTAACAGCCCCATCGCCGACTTTTCCACAGAAATAGCTGAACTTGGACGATTGCCCGAGGGGCATTTCATGATTAGGGCATGAAGCCAAACTACCGAACCCTGACCTTGCTACTCATTGCATCCGCACTTATGCTCGCATTTTCGGCGAAACCTGGTCCCGCGAGCGCTACTGAAACCTGGCGAGTGCCTCTGGACCAACCTGTTTTGGTGAATGAATTTCGCCAACCAAACGCCGATTGGTCGGCAGGTCACCGAGGCGTCGATTATTTAGCCACCGATGGTCAATCCGTGTTCGCAAGCCATTCTGGGTTCATTTCCTTTAGCGGAGTGGTGGTTAACCGTTCGATTGTGAGCATTCGCCACGAAAACGGGCTAATAAGCTCCTTTGAGCCGGTTTGCGGGGATTTACCGCTCAACTCTAAGGTCACAGCAGGTAGCATCGTTGGTCAGGTCTGTGGCGGCCCCAACTATCCGTCTCACTGCGGTCTCAAGTTATGCGTTCACTTCTCGCTTAGGTCTCCAAACGGATACCTGTCGCCACTTGTAAAGATTGGCGGGCTATCACCAAGTCGTCTCAAGCCCTGGGATGGGCTGAGGTGTAACCCTCTTTCAAGCGTTCAATGCTGACATGGGTGTAAATCTGGGTAGTGCCTAGGCTGGCATGACCCAGCAGCTCCTGAACCGCTCGCAGGTCGGCTCCCCCATCAAGCAAATGTGTTGCTGCCGTATGCCTAAGAGCATGCGGCCCAGCAGCACCGATTGCCGTTCCAGCTAGAGCTTTAGCCACTACTTCGTAGATCTGTCTAGTACCCAAGCGCTTACCCTGTGAATTGATTAGCAACTCAAACGACGTCTTGGGTGATACCAAAGTAGGTCGACCTCGATCCAGCCAATCCTTGAGAGCCGATTCAGCGGGCACGCCGTAGGGAATCATGCGCTGTTTATTACCCTTACCAACTACCCGAATCAGGCGACGATTTTCGTCGATGTCGGAAAGGTTGAGGCCAGCTAGTTCACTCACACGGGCACCGGTTGCGTAAAGTAACTCAACCACCAGCAGATCGCGAATCGCGGTTGGCTGCCCCTCAGACGCGGCAACTTCCAACACCTGAAAGATTTCAGCCATGGCTTCGCGAGTTGCAACCTTAGGGAGCGATTGGTTCGCCTTTGGGGTTCTAAGGCGAAGGCCTGGGTCACTCGCTAACTCACCCTGCTCAAACAGCCACGCGGTAAATGAACGCACTGAGGCGGTCTTGCGGGCCATGGACGACTTGGCCATGCCGCGTTCACTCAACGTATAAAGCCAAGCACGCAGAGCCTCTAGATCGATTTCCGTAGGCGATGGTATGCCTTGAACCTCTAAGAAGTCGACCAGGTCGACGAGGTCGGTGACATAACCTTTGACGGTGTGAGCGGAGTATCCTCGACCCGCCTCAAGATTGGTGCGGAATCTACCAAGGGCGGATTCGAAACTTGCTAGCACCTAAAAAGGCTAAGACTTATTCAGGGAAATGGCAGGCAACCTCGGCCTGACCGACCTTTTGAAGGAGAGGCTCAACTTCGAAGCACTTGGCTTGAGCCTTCCAGCAGCGAGTGCTGAATACACAACCGGTTGGTGGCTTCATAGGGCTAGGAAGCTCGCCAGTCAAGACAATCTGCTCACGCTTGCGCTCAAGCTGTGGGTCTGGAATTGGAACCGCCGACAACAGCGCCTTGGTGTAAGGGTGGTGAGGCGTCGAGTAAATCGACTCGGTTGGAGCAATCTCCATCATCTTGCCTAAGTACATCACGCCGACGCGATCGGAAATGTGCTGAACCACCGAAAGGTCGTGGGCAATGAAAAGGTAAGCCATACCGAATTCGTCGCGAATGTCGGTAAGTAGATTCACAACCTGGGCCTGAATTGAGACGTCTAGCGCAGAAACAGGCTCGTCACAAACGATGAACTTAGGGTTTAGTGCGATTGCACGCGCAATACCAATGCGCTGACGCTGACCGCCTGAGAATTCGTGTGGGTAACGGTCGTAGTGCTCAGCGTTCAAACCAACGCGCTCCAGAAGTCCCTGAACAGCTCGCTTTACGCCACCTTCTGGGTTGATCTTGTGTACTTCATAAGAAGCTCCGATGATTGCACCGACCGACTGGCGTGGATTGAGCGAAGACTGAGGGTCTTGGAAGATCATCTGCATCTTGGTGCGAAGCGGCTTCATCTGAGCGTTTGAATAGCCTGAAATCTCTTCGCCTTCGAACTTAATCGAACCAGCGGTTGGGTCGTAAAGCTTTAGGACAGTTCTGCCGGCAGTTGACTTACCACAACCAGACTCACCCACCAGACCAAGTGTTTCACCCTTATGCAAGGTGAAGCTCAAGCCGTTTACGGCCTTGTTGGTTCCACGCTCTCGCGAGAAAATTCCAGCGCCTGCTACTGGGAAAAACTTCTGAAGATCGGTTACTTGGAGTAGCGGCTCGTTCACTTGCTAGCTGCCTTTCGGTCGTAAAGGTGGCAACGCACTAGGTGGCCTGATTCAACTGCCTTTAGTTCTGGGTTGGTGTCGCAGGTGCCGTCCGGCAACTCGGCCTTACGGTCACAGCGAGCCGCAAAAGCGCAACCCTGACCAAGAGTAATTAATGAAGGTGGCTGGCCTGGAATGGCGCGAAGGCGCTTTCCGTGCCCCTGATCCATGCGAGGAATTGAGTCAAGCAGTCCAACGGTGTAAGGCATCATCGGCTTCTTGTAAAGGGCGTTCACTTCGGCGCTTTCAACCAAGCGGCCACCGTACATAACGTTTACTCGATCTGCAGAACCTGCAACCACACCTAGGTCGTGGGTAATCAGAATTACCGCCATAGCGAACTTCTTCTGAAGGTCGCTGAGCAGCTTCAGAATTTGTGCTTGCACGGTCACGTCAAGTGCTGTGGTTGGTTCGTCGGCAATCAGAACCTTAGGGTTGTTCATCAGAGCCATGGCAATCATTACGCGCTGGCGCATACCACCGGAGAACTGGTGAGGGTATGCCTTTAGGCGTTCGGCTGGATCTGCCACACCAACCAGCGAGAGGAGCTCAATCGCTCGATCGCGACTGACCGACTTATCCACTTCATTGTGCACCTGGTGAGCTTCAATTAGCTGGTCACCAATGGTGTAGTAAGGGTGAAGTGCCGACATTGGGTCCTGGAAAATCATGGCAATGTCTTTGCCGCGAATTTTGCGCATTTCCTCATTTGGCAAACCGATAAGGTCAACTTCACCGGCATCGGTTTTCAGAATTACCGAACCAGTAATGGTGGTTTTAGCGGTAGGAAGCAAACCCATGTAGGCAAGGTTGCTCACCGACTTACCTGAACCCGATTCACCCACGATAGCTAGGGTTTCACCGGCTTTCAGGTCGAACGAGACACCGGCAACAGCGTTTACAACGCCATCTGGAGTCTTGAAAGAAACCTTTAGGTCACGAACCTGAAGTAGAGACATTAGACCCTCACTCTCGGGTCGATGAATGCGTAGACGATGTCAAGAATCGCATTCATGATGACCACGATTGCAGCAGCAAAAATGGTGGTTCCAACGATTACCGGGAGGTCAATGTCGACAACCGCATTTAGCGAAAGGCGACCCATACCAGGCAGGTTGAAAACCGCTTCGGTAAGAATTGCGCCACCGAGCAAGCCGGCAAAGTCGAGACCAGCCATAGTGACGATCGGGGCAAGGGCTGCGCGCATGGTGTGCTTACCCAAGATGATGCCGTCGCTCAGCCCCTTCGCACGTGCGGTGCGAATGTAGTCTTCGGTCGAAATTTCAATAATCTGACTGCGAACAAATCGGGTGTAAATAGCTGCGTAGGCGAATGCCAAGGTAACCCAAGGCAAAACCATACTCAGGAACCAACCGACAATGTCTTCGTCTGGGGCGGTGTAACCACCGGCCGGGAACGGAGACCAGTCGAGCTTGATTACAAGGAAAACAATCAGCATTAGTCCGGTAAGGAAGGTTGGAAGCGAGGTACCAACTAGGACGAACGCGGTAGAAAGTGTGTCCCAAATTTTCCCACGGAATCGGGCGGCAACTATGCCAAGTCCAACTCCAACAATCAGCCAAAGAATTAGAGAACCGATTGCCAGTGAAAGGGTTACTGGAAGTGCGTCGAAAATTAGGTCAGTAACACAAGCGTGCTGCTGGAAAGAATAGCCGAACGAAGGGGCTGCACAGTGCAAAGCGGCTGCGCCTTCTCCGAAGTCACGACCGGCGAAGAGACCGACGATAAAGATCCAGTACTGCTCAAAGAAAGGCTTGTCGTAACCCAAACGGTGACGGTTAGCCTCGATGATGCCTGGGTCGTTACAGCTCTTGCCACAGGTTAGCGATGCTGGGTCGTATGGCAGCAAAGCAAAAATTAGGTACACGGTAAAGCTAACCGCAAGGAGGATAAGCAGCGTTAAGCCAAGCCTGCGTGAGATGTAGGCCAATAGACCGTTCATCATTTCCTTTCGAATCTTGCGAGTTTGTAATTACTGAATGTTCGTGGTGTTGGGGCGAACCCCAACACCACGAAACAAACAGTTAGATGCTACTTCTGGATGAAGAGGTCACCGAACGACAATGCGCCCTGTGGCTCCCAGAAGAATGCGCCACCGATCTTCGAGCCCCAGATTTCCTGAGTCTTCGAGAAGGTGCCTGGAATTACCCACATCTGGTCCATAGCGTACTTGTTTAGAGCAGCCCATTCCTTACCCTGCTTGACACGGTCAGGCTGAGTTAGGTTGGCGTCTGAACGCTTCTTGAATTCAGCGTAAGCAGCGTCATCCCAGTTCTGTGACATTGGGAATCCACCCTCTGCGGTGAACAGTTCAGGAATAACGGTTGAGGCGTTAGCCCAGTCCGGAGCCCAGCCACCAGCAGAAAGGTCGCCCTGCTTGGTTGCGTCTAGAACAACCGAGTAGTACTTTCCTGCTTCGATGAAGTTGAACTTCATGGTGATACCGATTGCAGTCATCGACTCAATCCAGATTGCCGAAGCCTTCTTGTTGGTCTCAGTGTCTGCGATGTCGTAGACAAGGCCACGCTTAGGGTCGGTTGCACGAGCGTAAAGCTCTGGACATTCGGTAGCAGCCTGAGCCATAAGAGCCTTAGCCTTCTCTACGTTACCTTCTGGCTTCCAGTCCTTGTCGTTGGTGCCTAGACCAGTCTTAGCGTAGTCAAGACCCATAAGAGGCTTGATAACACCATCGGCTGGGTCACCGTTGAAGGCCTGACCACCGGCAAGAGTAATCAACGACTGGAAGTTCTTTCCGTAGTAGATTGCCTGGCGAACTGGTAGACAGTTGACCTTCTTGACGTTAACTGCTGCGTAACGAACGTATGGGTCGTAGACGTTGATAGCGCGGCCCTTGTACTTAGCAAGAACTTCACCCTTGTCGTCGAATACTGCCGATAGGTTGGTTGGCAAAAGCGAGTCAAGCGAGACTGCGGTCTTGTCCTTGTCAGATAGAAGAATCTGGTCGATAACTTCTGCGGCCTGACCGAACTTAACAACAACCTTGTCTGGGAATGCACGGTCAGCGCGTAGTGGGTCAGATGACTTGTTCCACTTGTCGTTGCGTACTAGAACCATCGAGTCGTTGGTCTTGTATGACTTGATCTTGTAAGGACCAGTTGAAACTGGAGCTAGATCGTACTGGTCACCGGTGTCCTTAGCCTTTGGAACTGGGCTAAATGATAGGTAGGTAACGGTGTAGTTGAAGTCACCAACAGCACGCTTCAGGTTGAACGTGATGGTCTTGTGGTCAGCCGAGCAAGTGATTGCCTTGTCGAACGATGCAGTGTCGTTTGCTGCGTCGGTTGAGTAAGGGCCCTTGTAGGTTGATGCACCGGTTGCAGGGTCGGTTGGGATGTCCAACATACCGATTGCATAGGTAGGACCATCGGTGATTACATCGGTAGCGAAGGTGCGCGAAACACCGTACTTGACGTCTTCACAGGTGATGGCTGAACCATCTTCGAAGGTTGAACCATCGCGTAGGGTGAACTGCCAGGTCTTGTTGCCGTTGGTAGCTTTACCGGTGTCGGTTGCTAGGTCAGGAACAACTGCTGAACCCTCTGCACCTGGCTTGCGGTCGTAGGCAGTCAGCGTGCGCTGAAGATACGAACCGAACCATGCAATGTGCATACCGGTGTAGTTACGCTGTGGGTCCGCGTGGGTCCAAGCTTCTGATTGAGTCAGGTACGTGATAGTACCTCCAGAGTTTGCTGGAGCACAGCCAGTTAGCAGTCCTCCTGCAAGCGCTGCCGCCGAAAGTGTAGCTAGTGCTACCTTCAGGCTCTTCTTGCCTTTCAACATTCACCCTCCTAGGTTGATGTTTTGTTTTTTACTCCGGTTGGAGTAAGTCTTAGTTCTCACTCTTTGGATCAAGCGCATCTCTCAATGCATCTCCGAGCAAGTTGAATGTAAGCACCAGCAAAATCAGTGCCAACGACGGGATGAAGAAGTAAACCGAGTTGTTCATCATGTACTTGGTTGAGTCAGCGATGATCGTTCCGAGGGTCGGCATTGGAGGTTGGACACCAATACCTAGGTATGAGAACACGGCTTCCGCACTGAGGTAGCCAGGTAGCGACAACGAAACGTAGATGATGACCGGAGTCCAAACGTTTGGCAAAACTTCCTTGACCAAAATACGGAAATTCGATGCGCCAAGAGCGCGAGCCGACAGAACAAAGTCACGTTCGCGAATAGAAATAACCTGCGAACGGATAATGCGACTCAAATAAGGCCAGCCAAAGATCGCAAAAATGATAATCAAGTAAAGAATGCGCGCTTCGTTGCCCTGGATTAGTCCGGACTTTTCCATGCGCTCAATGGTTGGAGCACTTAGAGCAATGATCATGAAGAAGGTTGGGAATGCAAGCAGGAAGTCGGTAAAGCGACCGATTACGCCGTCGACACGTCCGCGGAAGTAACCACCGACGATACCCATTAGAAGACCTAAGAAAACGGTAATGGCGGTCGATGCCAAAGCAATCAGGAACGATACTCGAGCTCCGAAAAGCATTCGAGCCAAAAGGTCATAACCGATACCTGGAACAACACCAAGTGGGTGTTTAGCGCTGATTCCATTCCAGTCACCTGGAACTTCACCTCGATTGTCTAGGGCACCTTCATCGCGAGCGGCAGGATCAATTCCTAGGAGAGAGTAAATTAATGGTGCCAAAATCACGGCAAGAATGACGAGCAGAGCAACTACCAAGGATGGGATTGCCACCTTGTTGCTCTTGAATCTACGCCACGCCAGTTCACGCGGGCTGTGCCCGGTAACCTTCTGTTCGGCTTCTTTGCTAAACACTCCCCTAATCTACATGGAAGCAAATTAGTCTGTGGGTCTAAATCCGCCTTGAAAGTAACAAATTGGTAAATTCCTCGCTATTTTCTATTGTTCAATCGCCATAGCCCAGAACCGTCGGAGTCGACCTTCCCAAGAAGTTTTAGAGACCCGAGGGCCATTCGCAGTTCTGAAAGCGTCAACCCACTTGCAACCACAAGTTGTTCAGTCGATTGGTAGCCGGGAGTAAGGGCGTCTAGAGTTCTAAGGTCAAATGTACCCAGCCCAGCTAGTTCAGCCTCTGAGTCTCCGCGCCAACCCATTTCAATTGGTAGGTCGGCGATGTCTAGCAGTATGGCGGCTTGAGAGTCCCGGATTAACCGGTTACAACCAGCCGAGGCCGGGCTGGTTATTGGGCCAGGGATCGCAAAGACTGGGCGGTTCAATTCCAAAGCGTGGTTGACAGTATTTATGGAGCCAGACCTCCAGCCAGCTTCGGTTACCACCGTCGCGGCTGAGAGTGCCGCAATAAGTCGATTGCGCTGCAAAAATCTCCAACGAGTCGGTCTGGAACCAGGAGTCATTTCGCTGAGAAGCAGACCTCGATGGCTAATTTGGTCGAACAGGGACAAGTTGCCTGCCGGGTAGGGGCAATCAAGTGCCCCAGCCATAAAGGCAACGGTTAGTCCGCCACATTGAAGAGCTGTTCGATGTGCGACCGAATCTATACCAAGCGCTCCCCCAGAGATTACTGCCGCATCTTCTTGAATAAGTAGAGCTGCCAGGTCTGAAGTGACCCTATGACCATAGTGAGTTGCATTTCGAGACCCAACAATTCCAACCGAACGGCCAAGGTCTTGTAGGTGATTTGAATTTCCGCGATACCAAAGAACCAGCGGAGAATGATGTCCCAAATCATTGAGGAGCGCGGGCCAAAGGGAATCGCTGGGCAACAGAAGCTTTAGATCGTTCTTTTTCGCTTGAGCGATTTTCTCGTCTGCAAGGGAATCTGAGTACCGAGGTGCCCATCTAGCAAAAGCATCCCTTGCCTCTTCGCCTAGGTCTCGCCTTGAGATAAAAGCCTCTAGTGCGTCAATTGGTCCAAGTGTTCTGATCAGTTCGCCAGCGACCCTATCGCCGGGCTCGATCAGAGCATTCCAGGTAATCAGCGCCTTAGCGATTTCAAAATCAGTTGCATCAAAGTCTCGCCGAATTGATTTAGAGCTCAAAGTTCGTTACCCCGCAGGAATACCGCAAGCGCTAGGTCGTCTTTGTTGGGAGAGGTCGATCCGTTTAAGTCTGAAATACTCCAGGCAACCCTGAGGCACCGATCGTAGCCACGCATTGAAATCAGATTTCTATCAAGTGCCGAATCCAATTGTGCCGTGACCTGCTTGGGAAGTCGCAATTCCCGCCTCAGGTAGGAACCTGGTACCTGGGAGTTTGTTCGCCAACCAGTTTTAGAAAGGCGCGAAGTGGAAACTTCCCTTGCACTCGTAACAACGCTACGAAGCGCACTAGAAGTTGGGCTTTTGATTTCTGAATTGACCAATGCAGCGTTCACCGAGCTTAATTCCATGCGAAGGTCGAGTCGGTCGCTGAGCGGACCAGAGATTCTATTTTGGTAACGAAGCCTCGCGGTTGCCGAGCAAACGCACACTTTGCCCGAACCAACTGCATGACCACAGGGGCAGGGATTCGCGGCTAGGACGAGTTGAAATCGTGCCGGGAACTTCGCCTGGCCCGCCGCCCTGGAAATGGTAATCATCCCTGACTCCAGCGGTTGCCTCAATGATTCCAGCACTGAGGAATGAAATTCGGGGGCTTCATCCAAAAATAGAACGCCGTTATGAGCAAGCGAAATTAACCCAGGCCGCGGCTGGCTTCCTCCACCTCCAACCATGGAAACGAGAGAGGCAGTGTGATGAGGAGCTTGGAATGGAGCTGTTGCAGGTAATCGATCTACATCGATTTTTGCCACCGATCGAATTGCACAGAGTTCAATCGCTTCTTCTTCGGTTAAGGGCGGAAGTATTCCGGGTAACCTACTGGCCAACATTGTCTTCCCTGCCCCCGGCGGCCCATACATCAGAACGTTGTGTCCACCAACAGCAGCAACGGTTAGGGCTTCGATGGCGTCTGGTTGACCAACCACATCGCTGAAGCAGAGATTGCTAGCCTCCTGTTGCAATTCATTTGACACCATGTCCCTCAGGGGTTGCGGCGCGATTTCTGCACCGAATGCGGAAGCCACCTGAGAAAGGTGGTCGAATCCTAAAATGTTCAAACCTGAGACAAGTTTGGCTTCCGCAAGATTGGCGAGCGGCACAACTACCTGATCTATGGAGAAAGCCCGCGAAGCTATGAGCGCTGCCAAGATACCTGCGATTGGCTTGATTGAGCCATCTAGTGCCAACTCCCCTAGAAAAACAGTTTTCGTCAATCGAGACTTATTTACTAAACCGGAGGCACCCAAGACTGCCATGGCGATTGCAAGATCGAAACCCGAGCCCTGCTTTGGAACCGATGCTGGAGAGAGATTCACGGTTATTCTGCGGCCCGGCAAATTCAGTTTGGAATTTGTGGTGGCTGCCCTAACCCTGGCCGCGGATTCATTTACCGAGGCATCTGGAAGACCTACCAACACAAAGGCCGGTAAGTTACTCGAAATATCGGCTTCTATTTCGATTAGTCGACCAGCCAGACCGAACAGACTTATAGACAGTGACTTTGCTAAAGCCATTAGAAAACCTGTTTGAGGTGCTCAAGCTGAACTCGCCCTTTGTCAACTAAGACGGAGACTGCATCGATTCGGACATCAATTCCAGAGAGTTGCCTAACTCGACACCATTCACTAACGAGTTTCCTGAGTCGCCCTAGTTTGGCCTCGGTTATTGCCTCAAAAGGATGACCAAAGCCAGCACCATTTCTCGTCTTTACTTCAACAAAGACGTAACGGGATTTATCGCGCACGATGATGTCGATTTCGCCAATGTTGCAGCGCCAGTTGCGCTCCAGAATTTCATACCCCAACGATTGAAGGTAGTTACCGGCAAGTTTTTCACCATATAGCCCGAGCACGTGACGATGGTTTGGCGGATTTGTCATGGCACAACAATGCGCCACCTGAGGTCTTGAAAACGAGCGACTTTAAATCTGTGGAGAACTACTCTCCTACAGCCAGTTCCTTAGGAATTTCAAAGGCCTTACCGGAAAGCTCTTCAACGTTCACATCCTTGAAAGTGAGGACACGAACCGATGAAACAAATCTGTCGGTCCGATAAATGTCCCAAACCCAGACGTCCTTCATTTCTAACTCAAAATAGAAGTCGTTGCCGGCATCCACGCGGTTAAGGGTCACTTCGTTAGCCAGATAGAAACGACGCTCGGTCTCAATCACGTACTTGAAAGTGTCAACCAAGTCGCGGTACTCACGGTAAAGCGCTAGTTCGGCGTTACGTTCGTAGTCTTCGAAGTCGTTCTCGTCCATGCCCTTGATTCTATTCGTTGGTTAAATACAACTATTCACCGCGAAGGATTTTTGTCAGCCATGACACGCGATGAATTTCACTCGGACCATGCAACCGAAGCGCGTCGATATGGGTCGCCGATGCATAGCCCTTATGACCGTCGAGTTGGTAGATCGGATATTCCTCAGCAAGTTTTACCATAAGTCGATCGCGCGTCACCTTGGCAATGCAGGCTGCGGCTGCTACCGCAACACAATCGCGGTCGGCTTTGGCTCGAACCGTAACCGGAATCCTCGAAACAACATTCTCGAGCCAGTTGTGAGTTCCATCGAGCAGAATGTGAACTTGATTGTCGGCCATCGCCTGCTTAATTTCTTCGATTTCAGCTAACTGCCTAAGCGCTCGCACAGCTGATTGTGACAACGCCGAGACGATTCCATGGGTATCGATATCTTTGGCATCTACCATTCCAACGGCGAAGCCTGGTTTCCAAGTAATGAGGTCCTCGAAAACCGTCTCACGGCTTTTCTCGGTCATGAGTTTCGAATCTTGGAGCTTGGTCGGTATTTTTCCTACATCGAGTGTTTTCAAATCTAGGACGAATGCACCCACCGCCACCGGACCAGCGACCGCGCCACGACCAACTTCATCTATTCCGATTACGTAGCGATAAGCACCGAGGCTTCGCTCAACGTCAGTTGTTGGGTACGGCTTTGAAGACATTTGGATAATTGTCCAACCACTTCCAATGCTTGAATGGGAAGCTGACCACGAAGGCTCGGCCAACGATGAACTTCTTGTTCACAAAACCCTTAGCCGGCAAATCCCCGTGATAACGAGAATCTTCACTGTTTCCGCGATTGTCTCCCATGACCCAATAAGAGTCGGCAGGAACGGTGACGTCGAAGGTCTTGTCGCTCGGGTTTGAACCAGGCGCAACATAAGGCTCAGAGATAGCAGTTCCGTTGATCATGATTTTTCCGCTTGGTGAACAGCAAACTACGCGGTCGCCTGGTTTACCAATGATTCTCTTTACAAGGTGCTGCGATGAGTCAGGAGCGATCAAACCAAAGGCTGATAAAAAGAAATCGACACCTTGCTCGAGTGGTGGCTTCTTGGAGACAACCGGCGCCGAATTTAGCCAGCCACCAGGGTCTTTGAAAACTACGACATCGCCGCGCTCAGGCGCAATAACGTTTGGAACCAATTCGTTCACAAAAATTCGATCGTCAATCTGCAATGTTTCCATCATTGACCCCGACGGGATGAAAAATGAACGAAGTAGAAATGCTTTGATAAGCAGGCTCAGAATTAGCGCTGCGCCAACCACAGAAACGAAATCAATCAGCAGGGAGAGAAATACGTTCTGTTTCTGCACACGGCGCAAAAAACGCCCCAAAGCCGTTTTTGGCTCGGGACGTTCTTTGATCATTAAGAAAGACTATTTCTTGCCGGCAACGTTGGCGCGCTTCTCGCGAATCTTCGCCTTCTTGCCGCGTAGGTCGCGCATGTAGTACAGCTTGGCACGACGTACGTCTCCGCGCTGGATTACTTCGATCGACTCGATGATTGGTGAGTGGATTGGGAAGGTACGCTCAACACCGAAACCGCCAGCGTCCTTACGAACGGTGAAGGTCTCGCGGATGCCGTGACCCGAGCGACGAATTGCGTAACCCTGGAAAGCCTGAACACGGCTACGGTTACCTTCGATGATGTTTACGTTTACCTTGACGGTGTCTCCTACGCGGAATTCAGGAATGTCTGAACGTAGGTTTGGTGCGTCAACGACGTCGAGAATGTGCATTTTAGATCGCTCTCTGTTTTCGCACGCAGGTCAAAAACGAATGGGTTTAGTATTTCGCTCATTCGCTCCCCTGCGGCAGAGACTACAAGGAATGAGCAACCTGTCTATTCTGCCACAACGAGGAGGCTTATTGCTAGTCGCTCAGTAAATCCGGTCGAACCGCTTTGGTGCGTTCAACCTGCTGGGCATGGCGCCAGGCAGCAATCGCGGCATGGTTTCCGCTGGTAAGTACCTCTGGAACATCTAGTCCGCGCCAAGAGGCCGGCTTGGTGTAACTCGGGTATTCGAGCAAACCAGAATCGTTGTGCGATTCCTCAGTCAAAGACTCGGCATTACCGATTACACCAGGAATTAGGCGAGCGATTGATTCAATCATGGCGATCGCAGCTACTTCCCCACCATTGAGAATGTAGTCGCCGATGCTAATCAGGCGAACCTTGGCTTTGTTGCTCGCGTAATCTATGACGCGCTGGTCGATGCCTTCATAACGACCACAGGCAAAAACGATGTGTTTCGCATCGGCCAATTCGTAGGCTGTCGCTTGCTTGAACACTTCACCAGCTGGATTAGTGAAAATCACAACGGTTTCGCCATCTTGGTCAAGTAGGTCATCGAGGGCCAAACCCCAGGGTTCGGGCTTCATGAGCATCCCTGCGCCGCCACCGTAAGGTGAGTCGTCTACTGTTTTGTGCTTGTCGAAAGTCCAGTTACGAAGATCGTGTGCCTGAAATTGGATGAGGTTCTTTTCCTGGGCTTTGCCAAGCAGAGAGATATTCAGAGCATCGAAGTAATCCGGAAAGATGGTCACGGCGTCGATGCGCATTAGTCTTCTTCGATCTCTTCGAAAAGTCCAAGGGGCGGAGTCACGATTAGCTTTCCAGCCACGACGTCAACCTCGGGCACGATTGCCTTTACGAATGGAACTAGAACCTCGTTGTCCCCGACTTTAACCACTAGTAGGTCTTGTGCTGGGAAGTGCTCAACGCGAATGACAAGCCCAAGTTCCTGTTCACCACGGAACACCTTCAGCCCAACCAACTGGTGGTCGTACCAGGCGTCTGGTTCTTTTGGAAGTTCTTCAACATTGGCGTGAACCAAAAGAATGGCTCGGATCAGCGTTTCGGCGATACTGCGATCGGTTACGCCCTCAAGGAAAATTACCGGAGCTTGGTTGTACCAGCGGAGTTCGGTAACCGTAACTGTTTTACCAAACCATGGAGAGTCTTGTGGGACCTGTAGCTCTAGAACTGCACCAGGAACAAACCGCTCATTCGGGCTGTCGGTATATAGTTCGAGCTTGATTGCTCCCTTTAGGCCGTGCGCTTTGAGAAGGCGGCCAACCCGAAGCTGAGTTTGATTAGAAATCTGTGTCCACCACGTCGACACGGACTTTTTTGCCGTCGGCTAGAGCCTTGACGACGGTTCTCAGCGACTTAGCAGTGCGGCCGCCGCGCCCGATTACTCGGCCAAGGTCCTCCGGGTGCACGTTGATCTCCAGTAGTTCTTCACCACGGTTGGTCTTACGTGCAGTTACGGTGGCGTCTTCCGGGTGGTCGACGATTCCCTTGACTAGGTGTTCGAGCGCAGCAGCTAGCACTTTTACTAAGCCTCTTCTGCTGGAGCTTCAGCTTCTACGGCTGGCTCTTCTGCAGCAACTTCAGCTTCGGCAGCAGGAGCTTCTTCAGCAACTACTTCCTCAACTGGAGCTTCTTCAACAGCAACTTCTTCAGCTACTGCAGCTTCTGCTACAACTTCTTCGGTCGCTTCGGCTACTGGAGCTTCTTCAACAACTTCAGCCTTAGCCTTCTTCTCTTCCTTTGGAAGTAGAACTGGCTTCTTCTTGGCGTCGATTACGAACTCAACCTTGGCTTCCTTGACCTGAACCTTGTTCACGGCCTTTTCACCCTTGCTGGCCTGGAAGTCACCGGTGAGCTTTAGTAGCGCTGCTACCTGCTCGGTTGGCTGTGCGCCAACGCTTAGCCAGTACTGAGCACGCTCAGAGTTGACCTCGATGATTGAAGGGTGCTCGGTTGGTACGTAACGACCAATTTCTTCGATGGCACGGCCATCGCGCTTGGTGCGCGAGTCGGCTACGACGATACGGTAGTGAGGCGAACGGGTCTTACCCAAACGCTTTAGGCGGATTTTTACAGCCACAATGCTCCTGATATTTGTATTGGGGCGAACGTTTCACCGTGAGCGTGGGGTGCACACTCGGTGAAGAAGCTCTATGGGTAGCCAATAAGTTTGGTTAGAGGGTCAAACTCTTGGCAACCTCTCTATTTTAGGGGTAAACCTTGAGTTTTCAAACCCCTAAAGCCCGAAAGATGAACCAGATCCGCCCTGTGTCGGGGTTATGCCCAGATTTTCTGCAGCTCGTTTGGCTGGGTTTCCAGACTTTGAGCCCTTTTTCTTCTTGTCGTTCTTCTTGGCTTTACCAACAAATCCGCCACCGATATTTGGCATGCCGGGCATTTGGCCACCCATCTGAGGCATGCCGCCCTTGGCCACAGTTTTCATCATCTTTGCTGCCTGTTCGAAGCGGTTTACCAACGAATTCACCTCGGTGACGGTGGTTCCGGAGCCCTTGGCAATACGAAGACGTCGTGATCCGTTCAAAACCTTTGGTTGACGGCGTTCAACCGGCGTCATCGAGCGAATAATTGCCTCGGTACGGTCAATCTCTTTTTCGTCAAAGTTTTCAAGCTGATTCTTCATCTGACCGGCACCTGGCAACTTTGCCAGAAGGTCCTTCATCGAACCCATCTTTTTAAGCTGCTGCATCTGCTCCAAGAAGTCTTCTAGAGTGAACTCGTTCTTGGCGATCTTCTCGGCCATTTTGGCGGCTTCGACGTCGTCAAATTGCTTCTGGGCTTGTTCAATTAAGGTGAGGATGTCACCCATGTCCAAGATGCGGCTGGCCATGCGGTCTGGGTAGAACGGTTCGAAGGCATCGAGACCTTCACCGGTGGACGCAAAAATGATTGGCTTGCCGGTGACCGATGACACCGACAGAGCGGCACCACCGCGGGCATCGCCGTCTAGCTTGGTGAGCACTACGCCAGTGATTCCAACGCCGTCTTCGAACGCTTTGGCTACGTTTACGGCATCCTGACCGATCATCGAGTCGATTACGAAAAGCACTTCATCTGGGTCGACAGCCTTGCGAATGTCGCGGGCCTGAGACATGAGTTCTTCATCAATGCCGAGACGACCTGCGGTGTCGACGATGACCACCGAGAATTGCTTCTTCTCGGCAAACTTGATGGCCTCTTTAGAAACCTTGACTGGGTCGCCCTTGCCATTGCCTAGCTCCGGCGCGAAAACCTCAACGCCGGCACGCTCACCAACAACCTGAAGCTGGTTTACCGCGTTTGGTCGCTGAAGGTCGGCGGCCACCAGAACCGGGGTCTGTCCTTGATCTTTGAGCCATTTGGCGAGCTTTCCGGCAAGCGTGGTTTTACCGGAACCCTGCAAGCCGGCCAGCATGATTACGGTTGGACCAGTCTTGGCAAAAGCTAGTTTGCGCTGCTGGCCACCAAGAATATTTACGAGCTCTTCGTTCACAATTTGAACTACCTGCTGGGCAGGGTTTAGGGCCTTGTTAACTTCGTCGCCGAGAGCGCGCTCCCGGATGGCTCCCACGAAAGTTTTGACAACCTCAAGCGCGACGTCGGCTTCCAATAGTGCTCGGCGAATCTCGCGAAGCGTGGCATCGATGTCGGCTGCACTCAACTTACCCTTCGAGCGAAGGTTTTTGAATGTTTCGACCAGGCGGTCGGAGAGGTTGCCGAACAAGGCCACTCCTAACTAACTAAACCGCGAGCAAACTCGCTGGCTTCAAAGAACGCGAAATCGGCTATACCTTCGCCGACTCCTACAAGTTTTACAGGGATACCCAAATCGCGTTGGATTGAGTAAACAATTCCGCCCTTGGCAGTGCCATCGAGTTTGGTGAGGGCTACTCCAGTGACCTTCGCAACTTCGGCAAACGCCTTGGCCTGCACCATGCCATTTTGCCCGGTGGTTGCATCGATCACGAGCAAAACTTCGGCAATCACACAGTTCTTTTCAACAACGCGGCGAATCTTGTCGAGCTCGTTCATTAGGTCGACCTTGTTTTGAAGGCGGCCTGCGGTGTCAATTATGAGCACGTCAGCCTGGGTCGCAATAGCCACCTCGGTTCCTTCAAACGCAACCGATGCCGGGTCTTGACCTTCGGTCTTTGGTCGAACCAGTGTGGCTCCAGAACGGTCGGCCCAGGTTGCAATTTGCTCAACCGCTGCGGCTCGGAAAGTGTCGGCAGCAGCAATCACAACTTTTGAACCGGCTTCGCTCAGGTACTTGGCGAGCTTTCCGATGGTGGTGGTCTTACCAACGCCATTGACTCCAACCACTAGGACGACGTATGGCAATTGACCTGATGAAAGGTTGAGTTCACGGTCGTCGCGGGTTAGATTTTCGGTGATTAGTTCGGCAAGAATCGCCTTAAGTTCAGTTTCGGTTTCAGCGCCAGTCTTCTTGGCGCGAGCCTTAACCTCGGCAACAATCTGCTCAGCTGCATCCACACCAAAGTCGGCTTGAATCAAAACGTCCTCAAGTTCATCCAGATTTTCTGGATCAAACTTGACGCGAGTGAACAGGCTCTTGATGCCCTTGGCGAAGGTTCGCTTTGGTAGAACGACTTCAACCTTTTCAGGCTCGGGAAGAACTTCAATCTCCGGTTCAACAATTGTTTCAACTACCGGTTGCGGTTCAACTTTTGGTTTGGGCTTGGAGAAGAGTTTCTTCTTCTCAGCCGGAACTTCAATTTCTGGTGCGACAATCTCTTCAGGTTTGTCTTTCTTTTTCCAGAACAGGAAGCCCATGCTAAGACTGCTCCCCTAGTCGCTGGCCGACCACGGCAGAGACGCCATCTTGTCGCATGGAAACACCGTAAAGCGCATCGGCAATTTCCATGGTTCGCTTCTGGTGAGTCACGATGATCAGCTGTGAGCTCTCGCGAAGGTCTTGGAAGATCTGGAGCAGACGACCGAGGTTGGCATCGTCTAGCGCAGCCTCAACTTCGTCCATTACGTAGAACGGCGAAGGGCGCGCCTTGAAGATTGCGATAAGCAGGGCGACAGCAGCCAGAGAGCGCTCACCACCGGAAAGTAGCGATAGGCGTTCAATGCGCTTACCAACAGGCTTTACGGTTACTTCAATACCGGTGGTCAGCATGTTCTCTGGGTCGGTTAGGAAGATCGAACCGGTACCGCCCGGGAATAGAACTGGGAAAACCTTTTCGAAAGCTGCCTTGGTGTCGGCAAAAGCTTCGGCGAAGATGGTCTGCATCTTGAGGTCGAGTTCTTCGATGATCTGAAGCAGGTCTTTGCGGGTCTGGGTGAGGTCGTTTAGCTGTTCGGTGAGGAACTTGTGGCGCTGTTCGAGCGCAGCAAACTCTTCCAATGCAAGCGGGTTCACGCGGCCAAGGCGTTCCATGAGACGCTCGGCATCCTTCAGGCGCTTCTGCTGTTCGGCGCGGTCGTAAGGCTTGAGTCCACCTTCTAAGCTTTCATCTGGGACCAGCTGGTCTGGACCGTACTCGGCAACCAGCACCGACTGCTCTAGGCCAAGTTCGTCGTAAGCACGGCTTACTAGGTTGGCCAGGTTGAGCTTCTTCTCGTGGTTGATGAGTTCGATGTCGTGAACACTCTGGGTGAGCGTTGAGAGTCTCATCTGAATCTCAGCGGTTTCGCCACGAAGTTTTACAAGTTCCTGATGCTGGCCACTGCGGGCGTTCTCAAGTTCGCCCAGCTTTACCTTGACGCTGGTGGTGGCTGCCGAAATGTGATCCATGATGCTTGGCAAGACGTCTAGGACGAGCTGCGCCGACTGAAGTTGCTTAGCTTGTGCTTCGGCGGCAATCCGAGCTCGCTCGAGGGCTTCCTTAGCTTCGGCGACCTGCGAGCGAAGTGTCTCAGCACGCTGTTTTTCGACACGTAAACGTTCAACTGCGGCACCGAGGTCGACGCGAACCTCTAGTTCGCTCTGACGTTCTTGCTCAAGGTTGTCTACCAACATAGGACGCTCGGAAGCATCAACCGAAGGTCGTTCCTGAGCCGCGAAGTCGTCGTGAATCTTGATGGCCGTTGCCAGAATGTTTTCCGCTTCGGAAATCTTTTCGGTTGCCGTTGCGGCAACGCTGGCCAAACGCTCAACTTCGTTGGTGGCGGCTTCAACGGCAACGCGAAGGCGTCCTAGTTTTTCTGCATTCGAAGCCAACTGCGAGTCGTGCTCGCTGAGCGCAGCGTGTGCTTCCTTAGCCGAAGCTTTGGCGGCCTCTTCGGTAGCGCGAGCCTGAACCAATTCGCCCTTGGTGTTTTCGATCAGGTCGTTGACTTTGGCGAGTCGCTTCTCGGCGGCGTCGCGTTCGGCAACAAGTTCCACCTTCGAAGGCTTCTTGTTTGAGCCACCGCGAATCACATTTTCTGTGAGAACGTCGCCGTCCAAGGTGATAAGGGTTTTTGAAAGAGCGCTCTTGTCACTTCGGTAAAGCTCGCGTGCCGCATCGAGGTTATCGACAATGACTACGCCCTGAAGCAGGTTCAAGATTCCTACTGCCGCCGATACAACCTCGGTGGCATTACGAGCGCCGCCAACCTTGATCTCGCCAGTAGCTTGAGTCTTGGCATCCACATCTGCGACTACTAGTTCAACGCGTCCACCGTCTTGGGTCTTTAGGTGAGCGATTGCCTCCAAACCGGCTTCACGGCTATCGGCCACTAGCGCATCGGCTAGCGGACCTAGAGCTGCCGCAATTGCGGCTTCGAAGCCTGGCGCGATTTGCATATGGGTTGCCACAAGGCCGCGAATTCCGCGAAGACCGGCGCTCGACAAAACCGAAGCTCCGTCTTTCTGGTCAAGAGTTAGGTTCAGCGCAGAGCGCTTTGCCGAAAGCGAATCGCGTTCGCGCTCAGCTTCGTGCAGAGCCTCACGCAAGGTTTCAATCTTCGCGCTGGAATCGGAGACCGCCTTTTGGGCGGCTTCGTAGCGCTGCTCCAATGCGTTGTCACCCTGGTTGCCGTCACCCTGAAGCTGACCCTCAAGAGTGGCGTAATCGTCTTTGGTGGTGGCCAAACGCTCACGAGCTTCGGTTAGCGCCGACTCGTGACGCACCACTTCTTCGCGCAGCGACGCAAGCCGTGATTCGGCAACTGCAGCCTCATTGGCAAGGCGAGACTTTTCAAGATCAAATGCCGAAATTAGAGAGTTCTGTTCGGCAAGCTGGTTATCGAAAGCCTCCAGAGCATCACGGGCGGTGTTGCGCTTGGCTTCTGCCTCGGCAAGCTTCACCTTGAGTTCTTCAACCGCGGCGGCAAGTTCAACGGCTGCCTTAGCGGCCTCGTCGGCTTCGGCATCAATTTGAGCCGGGTCGATTACGGCTCCATTAACTTCAGCCTGCTGCGTGAGCATTGCAACGCGCTGGTTCGCCATTGATAGGAGACTGCGGAAACGCTCCCCAACCGAGTCGAATTCGTAGCCGAGGGCACGGGTTTGATCTAATTCGGTAGAAACTTGCGCGGCTTCCAAAACGCTTAGACGTGCGGTGTTTTCGCCCAAGACTTCTTGCAAGATGTTTCGCTCGGCACGGCGGTCCGACTCGTTCTTGGCAGTTTCTTCCAAGGTGGAATGAAGTACTTGAATGTCTTCGGCCATGATTCGAGACTTGGCGTCGCGAACGGTTTGGGCGATTCCTTGGGCCTCACGCGCAACCTCAGCCTGCTGGCCCAGTGGCTTCAATTGGCGGCGAACTTCACCGGCAAGGTCGTTGAGGCGTGTGAGGTTCGCCTGCATGGCGTCAAGCTTGCGAACGGTCTTTTCTTTGCGGCGACGGTGTTTCAAAATACCGGCGGCCTCTTCAATGAAACCACGACGCTCTTCTGGTGTCGCCTTCAGAACACCGTCAAGTTGTCCCTGGCCCACGATGACGTGCATTTCGCGGCCCAGACCGGAGTCTGACAAAAGTTCTTGAACATCGAGCAGACGACAGGCGTCGCCGTTGATTGCATACTCGCTACCGCCGTTGCGGAACAGGGTTCGGCTGATGGTTACTTCGGCGTATTCGATTGGCAGCGCGCCGTCGGTGTTATCGATGGTGAGTTGAACTTCGGCACGACCAAGCGGACCTTTGGTTGAGGTTCCGGCGAAGATTACGTCTTCCATCTTTCCGCCGCGAAGGGTTTTTGCACCCTGCTCACCCATTACCCATGCGAGAGCATCGACAACGTTTGATTTTCCGGAACCGTTGGGTCCGACCACGGCGGTTACGCCAGGTTCGAAGTGAAAAGTGGTTGGTTGGGCAAAGGACTTAAAACCTTTGAGGGTGAGGCTTTTAAGATACAAGCGCTACTCACTCTCCTAGTGTCGTTTTGGGTCGCCCAGATAACTTCTAAACTCCAAAATTACCCTATGAAACAGAGCGTTTTTGACACTTTGGGCAGAAGTGTGATCCTCGGTTCATCCAGTTATCGCGAACAATTGCAGTGCCACACCTTGGACAAGGTCGACCGGTCATTCCATAGGCATTCAAAGACACTTCAAAATAGCCGGATTGTCCGTTGACGTTCTTGTATTGCTCGTCGAAACTGGTGCCACCAACCAGGACGGCTGCCGCCAAAATTTCGCGAACATGCCCCAAAAGTTCCTTGGTTTTCGGCAGAGTCAAACTGTTGGCTGGCTGGTCGTAGTGAAGTTTTGCACGCCAAAGCGCTTCGTCGGCGTAAATATTTCCTACGCCACTGAGTACACCCTGGTCCAAGAGGACTTTCTTGATCCCTGCAGTGCGAGTTCGCAATTTCTTGATGGTCGCGGTTTCGTCGAAGTTTGGGTCGAGCGGGTCGCGGCCAATGTGGGTGACCGTACTTGGAAGGTTCTCTCCGTGATCAATGGCAACCAATTCGTCGATGGCTAACGACCCGAAGATTCGCTGATCTACGAAACGCATTTCCAGCTTTTTACCTTCTGGTGTTACCGCGTGCAAAATCACTCGCGTGAGTTTGTCTGGTTCACTGCCAGCCTCACGAACCAGCATTTGTCCGCTCATGCCGAGGTGCCCAACCATGGCCAAACCTTCGCGGTCTAGCGGAATCCAAAGGAACTTGCCGCGGCGTGACATGTGCTTAAGAGTTGCGCCGGTCATCACATTTACAAAGTCTTGAACGCCAGGCTGGTGGCGCTTCAGACTGCGAACATCGAGAACCTCAACCGAGGTGACCTTAGCTCCGGTTAGGTATTCGGCAAGCCCAGCTCGGACCGTTTCAACTTCAGGTAATTCGGGCATTTTAGGAAAGTTTGTTGAGGGCGGCTAGGGCTGCTTCGGTTTCGGCGTCGCGCTTTGACCTGGCCGATCCCACGAACACTCGACCGTTCAACACGAGACTGGCGGTAAAAGTTCGGTCGTGGTCGGGGCCGTCGTGGGTGATTGTGTACTCCGGAGCCGCAACGCCTAGCTTGGCTGCCAACTCTTGAAGTTTGGTCTTTGGCTCAGAAGCATTTAGGAGTGCCTGCGGGTCCGACAGCAGAGGGAAAACCTGAGTGCGAACAAACTCGGTTGCGGCGTCGATTCCTGCAGAAGTGTAAATCGCTCCGAGGACCGCCTCGAAGGCATCGGCCAAAAGGTTGGCCTTGGTTCGACCGCCTGTTCGCTCTTCACCAACGCCGAGACGAAGGTGTGAACCAAGTTCCAACTTTTCAGCCAGCGGCGCGAGCGCCTTGGCCGAAACTACAGCGTTCTTGATTCGACTGAGTTCACCTTCGGCAAGGTCGGTGAACTTTTCGGTGATGTGCGCGGATACAACAAAACCCAGCACCGAGTCCCCGAGAAACTCGAGACGTTCGTTGCTGGGTTGATTGCCGTTCTCGTATGAATACGAGGTGTGGGTCAGTGCGAGTTCGAGTAGTGCTGGTTCGATGTGGACACCGAGCCGAGCCTCGAGCTCGCTAAGACTCATGTCTTTAGGCGTCTGCGACCTTGCGGCCCTTGTACTCCATGAATAGAGCGTTGCCGGCAGAGTCTTCTACAACCTTGGCGCGGTGAGGCAGGCTGTAGACGGTCTTACCATTTACAACGGTCTTGACTAGGGTCTGCTCTGCGGCCTTCCACTGCGAACGGCGTGCGTGAGTGCGGGCGCGGGACAGGCGGCGTTTTGGTACTGGCATTTTTTACTCCATTAAGTTCTTGAGGGCATTCCACCTCGGGTCTACCGGGGCTTCGTGCACATGCTGCGGGTTGTCCGCTAACTTTGCTCCACAATCTACGCAAAGACCTTCACAGTCTTCACTACAGATTGGTTGGAACGGAAGCGAGAGAACTACCGCGTCTCGGACTACCTGTTCCAGATCAATTGACTCATCTGAAATGACTAGGTCGTCTTCGTCTGTTAAAGAATAGGCGAAAAGCTCCTGAAATTCCACATCAACATCTAGTTTCAGTGGATCAAGACACCTAGAACATTCCGAAATCGCCTCGGACGACACATTTGCCGACACCAAAATGCCTTCGTGGACGGATTCCAGACGACCGTCGATGGCCAACTGGCCGCCTTTTAGAATGCCGGCAATTGAGTTGCTGAGCTCTTCCGGCGCCGGGAATTCGATATCGATTCGTCGAAGGGTTCCGGCCTTGTGCATTAGGTCGTGAACGGTAATTAGATATGGGTTACTCAATTTAGGCCTTTGCCTTGAAGCCTCGAATTACCGAAGCTGGTACGTACTTGGTGATTTCTCCACCAAGCGCTGCAACCTGTTTTACGAGGCTGGAAGAAATGTGGGTGTTGGCTGGGTCCGATGGTAGGAAGATAGTTTCAATTCCGGTTAGGTCTCGATTTACCCGAGCCATTGGAAGCTCGTATTCGATGTCGACGCCGGTGCGGAAACCCTTGATCAGCACGCTGGCACCCAGCTCTGCCGCATAGGTGGTGAGGAGGCCCGACTCCAGCGAGTCGACGGTAACTTTGCCCATTAGTCCGCGTTCGATCAGTGCATCGGTGACCATTTGCACACGCTCAGCGAGAGTGAAAAACGGTTGCTTGCCTGGGTTGTGAACCACAACGACCTGCAAACGCTCCACGACATCCAGCGCACGCTCGATGATGTCGAGGTGTCCGAGAGTGATGGGATCGAATGAGCCGGGGTAAACGGCAAGCTTGCTCATGTCTCTAGGTTACTTGAGATGCTTAGGCCTTGGCTATGTTGGCTTTTGCCTGCTCATCTAGGCGATCCAACGAACCGGCGAGAGCTGGGTGTTTCTCAAGGGTTGAATCTGAACCCAAAATGGCACTGGCAGCCACTCGCATTCTGCCGATTAGGTCGGCATCCTGAATTACTCGAAGGAGTTTTAGCCTTGACCGAGTTCCAGATTGATTCGCGCCGAGTACATCGCCTTCGCCACGAAGTTCAAGGTCAATCTCGCTGAGACGGAAGCCGTCTAGGGTACTGGCCACCGCCTGCACGCGTTCCAGAGCGAGCGAGCCTTCTTCGGCGGTGGTAAGCAGCAGGCAGAGACCCGCGTGGCCGCCACGACCCACACGTCCACGCAACTGGTGAAGCTGCGAAACTCCGAACCGATCGGCATCTAGAACCACCATGACGGTTGCATTTGGAACATCGACGCCAACCTCGATTACGGTTGTCGAAACCAAGACATCAATTTCGCGCGCGGCGAATTTAGCCATGGTTGACGCTTTATCTTCGCTAGACATTCGGCCGTGCAGGAGGCCGATTTTCACATTGGCAAACACCGACATTATCGCCAAATTCTTGGCAATGGTTTCAGCTGCCGCCATTGGGATGCCTGGTTCGGCATCCACGTCGTCGCCTTCCTCGGTTTCCGATTCGTCGATGCGCGGGCAAACCACAAAGGCTTGCCGGCCGGCAGCCACCTCTTCCGCAATGCGCGACCAGGTTCTAGCAACCAGTGCCGCCTGCTCGAAACGAACCACGTGACTTTGGATTTCCTTGCGGCCAGCTGGTAGTTGATCAAGGGTTGAAATGTCTAGATCACCAAACACGGTGACGGCCACGGTTCTCGGAATCGGCGTTGCCGTCATGGTTAGAACATGCGGTGGCAACTTGCCTTTGAGTCTTAAGGTTTCACGTTGGTCAACTCCAAAGCGATGCTGCTCATCGACCACGACAAGCCCAAGGTCGTAGAACTCAACCTTGTCGCCAAGGAGGGCGTGAGTTCCCACCACGATTCGTGCCTTGCCAGAAACGATTTGAAGCAGCGAACGCTTTCGATCGGCAGTGTTCATCTGACCGGTCAGAAGCGTGAGGCCTAGTTCGCGGGTGAGGTCCTCCCCCAAGGTTTTCGAAATCGATTCGAAGTGCTGAGAGGCCAAGACTTCGGTTGGTGCCAACATGGCCGCCTGACCTTGGCTGTCGGCAACCGCCAGCATCGCCCGAAGCGCGACTAGCGTCTTTCCCGAACCGACTTCACCTTGAAGGAGACGATTCATTGGGTGGGCACGGCTTAGGTCGTCGGCAATCTCTTTGCCAACCTTGAGCTGTCCATCGGTTAGCGTGAACGGCAGTGTTTTATCAAAGCGTTCAAGCACTCCGCCGGCAGCCGAAACTCGAGGAGTCGAATTCTGGTGAGCGTTTTCGGCTCGGCGCTTCAGGAGCGAAGCCTGTAGCACGAATGCCTCGTGAACTCTCAAGGTATCTCTGGCGGCCTGCCACTGTTCCTTCACCTTTGGCTGGTGAATCTGGTGCATGGCCTCAGTGAGAGTAAGGATCGATTCCGACGCAACGACTTCATCAGGCAGTTCGTCTTCCAATTCACCAAGAGTGTCTAAGACAACGCCAATCGCGCGCCCGATCGCCCAGGTGGTAGCCGAGGAAGATGCCGGATAAATCGGAATCGGAAGATCGGCCCAAGCTTTGGCCGCTTCGTCGGTGAGTTCTTCTGGGAACAATTCGTAATCGGGGTGTGACAGTTGAATGTTGTTATTGAACATCGAAGTCTTCCCGGCAAAAAGTCCGCGCATCCCAGGCTTCAAATCTTTTTGACGCCAACCCTGGTTGAAAAAGCTCAAACTCATTTTGGCCTGGCCGTCGGTGATTCGAACTTCAAGAATCGAACCCTTGCGGCCACTCATGAATCGCTCACGAACGTCGACGATTTCGGCAACCACAGTTACCGCTTCACCAATTGGCAGCTGAGCAATCGGGGTTAGCTCCCCTCGAGACGAATAACGGCGAGGGTAGTGCTGTAGTAAATCGGAAACGGTTTTTAGACCCAAATGTTTCGAAAATGACTTCGCCGTGCGGTCGCCGAGAAGGCGATCTAACGGGGTCAAAGGCAAAAGCATGGTTCAATGCTAATCATGACCCGTATCATCGCCGGTGTAGCTGGCTCCCTAAAACTAGCCAGTCCGGCCAAGACCACCCGCCCAACCTCAGACCGCATTCGCGAGAGCATCTTCTCTCGCCTTGAAGCGCGTGACCTTCTAGACGGCGCTCGCGTGCTCGACCTTTATGCAGGTACGGGCGCTCTAGCCCTCGAGTCTGCCAGTCGCGGCGCGAGCCTGGCTTGGATGGTAGAACGCGATGGCAAAGCTGCAGCGGTCTGTGTGACCAATTTGAAGTCGGTTGCCAAAGCGCTTTTCAAGGAAGAAATTGAATTCGACGGCAAAGTCGTAAATAAATCCGTTTCGACATTCTTGGCGTCACCCGGCGTCGACGAATTGAGCCTCGTTTTTATTGACCCGCCATATGAAATCGGGAATGAAGAGGTTCAGGAAAACCTTGAAGCCCTGAAACCATTTTTGAAAGACGCCACAATCGTGGTTGAGCGTTCGAGCAGAACCGAAGCGCCTGTTTGGCCAGCCGGTTACACGCTCGAAGACTCAAAGTCTTACGGCGATACCGTAACCTACTGGCTCAGCGCCTAGATGTGACGTTCGGCTGGTCCGGTGTACAACTGCTGCGGACGGCCAATCTTGGTGGCTGGGTCCAGGTTCAGTTCGCGCCAGTGCGCAATCCATCCAGGCAGACGACCAAGCGCAAAGAGCACGGTGAACATGCGAGTTGGGAAACCCATCGCCTTGTAAATCACGCCTGTGTAGAAGTCCACGTTCGGGTAAAGCTTGCGCTCTGCGAAGTAATCATCTGAAAGCGCTGCCGCTTCCAATTCCTTGGCAATGTCCAATAGCGGATCGCTAACACCTAGCTCAGCAAGCACCTTGTCGGCGGTTGCCTTAACAATTTTGGCGCGAGGGTCGAAGCTCTTGTAAACGCGGTGACCGAATCCCATTAGGCGGATTCCATCTTCCTTGTTTTTCACTCGCTCGATGTAACGCTGAACCGAATCGCCCGAATCGTGAATGTTGTTCAGCATTTCTAGGACGGCCTCGTTGGCACCACCGTGCAGTGGACCAAATAGTGCGTTCACACCAGCCGAAATTGAGGCGAACAGGTTTGCCTGGCTAGAACCAACTAGGCGAACTGTTGAGGTTGAACAGTTTTGCTCATGGTCCGCGTGCAAGGTGAAGAGCGTGTCAAGCGCATTTACGATAACCGGGTTCTGGGTGTACTCCTCAGCCATGGTGCCGAAGGTTAGACGTAGGAAGTTTTCAACCATCGAGAGGGAGTTGTCTGGGTACAGCAGTGCCTGGCCCTGAGAGTTCTTGTGCGCGTAAGCGGCAAGCACTGGCATTTTTGCCAGAAGGCGGATGGTTGAAAGTTCAACCTGCTCCTGGTCGTGCACATTTAGCGAGTCTTGGTAGAAAGTCGATAGCGCCGAAACACCAGCAGCCAAGACCGGCATTGGGTGGGCGTTGGTTGGCATGGCGTGGAACAGGTTTTTGAGATCCTCGTGGATCAGGGTGTGACGGCGGATGCGGTCGTCGAATGACGAAAGCTCAGACTCGCTCGGAAGGTTTCCGTAAATCAGAAGGTAGGCAACTTCAAGGAAACTCTTACCACCGGCAAGTTCCTCGATTGGGTAGCCACGGTAGCGAAGGATTCCCTGCTCACCGTCTATGTAAGTGATTGACGAACGGGTAGCTGCAGTGTTTACAAAGCCCTGGTCGAATGCGTTGTAACCAGTCGAAGCATTTAGCTTCGAGAAATCGATAACGTTTGCGCCGTCAACGGCTGGCAATACGGGAAACTCTGCCGAGCCTCCCGGATAGTTGAGAGTGACTTTTTCGTCGGACAACTTTTCTCCCTGGTTCTTCTACTTTGTAAAGCCTAGGGCATCGCGCAGGCGGCGAGCACCCTCTGCAATGTCGGCATCGGTTGCGGTGATTGAGAATCGCACATACTGGCTCTCCCCCAAGACATAAAAGGCGCCTGGAACTACCACGATGCCCAGTTCGGCCATGCGCTCAACGGTCTTCCAGCAGTCTTCGCCAAGTGTTGCCCATAGGTAAAGACCAGCCTCGCTGGCAGCCACTTCGAATCCGTACTCACGAACGGCGGAGAGAAGTTCTTCACGGCGAGCGCGATAAATGGCCTTTTGCGCCGCCACATGCGAGTGATCACCAAGCGCTGCAATCATGGCCTTCTGGGCTGGTTCCGGGGTGTTTAGCCCCGAGTGCATACGCAGGTTCACGAGCCCCTTGATTAGAGCTGCTGAACCGGCCGCAAACGCTGCCCGGTAACCCGCCATATTGCTTTGCTTTGAGAGCGAGTAAACGGCAAGAACGCCCTCGGTTGAATCTCCGCATACTTCCGGATCCAAAATGCAGGGAGTGGTCTGGCCTTCCCAGTCGCCCCAGCCGAGCTCGGCATAACATTCATCCGAGGCAACCAGTGCCCCAAGTTCTCGGCCGCGAACTACCGCTGCGCGCAGTTCTACCTTTGAAAGCACTCGTCCGTCCGGGTTTCCAGGCGAGTTCAACCAAACCAGCTTGGTATTCGCCGGCCACTTGGCAGGGTCGTCTTCAGAAATAATTTCGGCTCCACACAGCGCAGCACCGACCACATAAGCGGTGTAGGCAACGGTCGGCTGAACAACGACGTCACCAGGACCGAGACCCATGAGTAGCGGAAGCCAGCTGATTAGCTCTTTAGAGCCGATGGTTGGCATTACCTGAGAAACATCGAGACCTGAAACTCCTCGACGATCGGCGAACCAATCGACGACCGCCCTACGAAATTCAAGCGAACCGGCAGTTGAAGGATAGCCAGGCGAGTTTGACGCGGAATCTAGAGCATCTTGGATTACCTGAGGTGTTGGGTCAACCGGTGAACCTACCGAAAGGTCAACCTTGCCACCCGGATGCTCGGCAGCCTTAGCCGCATAGGGCTTTAGGCTCTCCCAAGGATATTCCGGCAGGCGGTTGAACACGAGTTACTTAGACCTGCGGCGGAAGCGCGGTGATGACCGCGTGGTCGCCTGGAACCTTGCCCATTTTGGCAGCGCCGCCTGGTGAGCCAATGGTCTCGAAGAATTCAACGTTTGCCTTGTAGTACTCAGACCACTGCGATGGCAGATCGTCTTCGTAATAAATTGCCTCAACCGGGCAAACTGGCTCGCAAGCACCGCAGTCCACGCACTCATCTGGGTGGATGTAAAGCATGCGATCGCCTTCGTAAATGCAGTCGACCGGACACTCTTCGATACAGGCTTTATCCTTCACGTCTACACATGGCAGAGCGATTACGTAAGTCACTGTTTCTCCTTTGGGCTTTTCTAAATTTTAACGGTGGCCGGACGCGTTCTTGCGCCAAACACCAGGACGAATTCGAGGAAATAGGATTACCAGCGCACAGGCGATGAGTGAACCGTAGACCCACCAAGTGCCAACGTCGTTGCCGAGGATGGCGACCGAACCGCCACCGTGACGCTGCGATAGCCAGAGCAGGGTGCCCCAGAGGGACAGGGTCATCAGATACAAGGCTCCGCGTGAGTTGCGAAGAAGTCGGAGTGACAGCGCCAAAGCAAACGTCATTCCCAGTGCAATCCACAGACCAAATGGCCAGTGCGCAGGGTTTGAAGCGCGGATTCCGTGAATCATGGTGCCAACTAAGCCAACCATGACGCCTAGCGGCAGAGACCAAATTGCAATCAGCGCCGGCTTCAACCAGCGAAGCGGGCGAATCGAGGCGCGGCGCAATCCTTCTTGCTCCTCGTAACGAACTTCTTTGCCGGCTGCAATCGAATAAGTTTCGGCGCCTACCGAAACCTGGCTTGCATGCGCGGAGAGTGCATCCTTTTTTGCCATAGCTGTTTTCGCATTTCCAATTAGTATGTCGGCACGTTCGCCTTTTTCGGCAATGGTCCAAAACTCTGGAGCCTTGCGACCATTCTCTTTAGCAATTCTTCGAAGTGCCATTGCGGTACCTTCGTGAGCCATCTTGTGATCCGGGTGCCCGAACCCGCCTTTGCGGTTATAGGTAACCACCGCGTCTGGTCGGAAGTCTTTGATGGTTGCGTAGATGTCGTCGGCAATTACTGCCACGTTCACAGCGGAAAGCGATAGTTCGTCAAGGTTCTTAACCTTGGTTGGCTTACCAAAAGCGTTTAGCCGGAAACCGGAGTCTAGGTAGGCGCGGGTGCCGGCAAACTTGAAGTGCTTCACCCCTAGTGCAGCAAGTGCGTTTCGAAGCTCACCCGCACGGAAGGCCCCCATCGAAGGCAGGTTTCCGTCTAGAGATTTGAGTTCTTCTAGCTTCATACGACCTCGCTCACCGCGAGTGAGTGTCAAAACCATAACCTCAGCGCCAGTTGCCACAGCATTGGCCAGGATGTGTCCGGTGAACAAACTCTCATCGTCTGGGTGCGCGTGAACAACCAAGAGTCGCTTTGGGTTGAAGGTCGCTTTAGCCATAATTACAACCTTAGCGAAACGACCAAAAAGACTTGCTAACTTAGGGTTACCTAACTAAAGTCGATTAGGTAAGGTAACCCTAAGTTAAGGCGAGGATTTACATGTTTGCGAACTTCATGATTGGTCTACGAGAAGGCCTCGAAGCATCGCTCATCATCGGCATCCTGATCGCCTACCTCAAAAAAACCGACCGAATGCAACACGTGCCCAAGATTGTTGCTGGCGTAGTTGCCGCAATCGTCACCGCTGTTCTAGCCGGTCTGGGCCTTTCGGCCATCGACGAGAACGCATCCGAACAAGTAGAAATCACCATCACCGGCATCACTTCCCTACTGGCCGTGGTCTTCGTGACCTGGATGGTGTTCTGGATGGCGAAAACCGCTAGGCACCTCAGCAAAGAATTGCAAAGCAAAATCGACAACGCACTAGAAACCAGTGGGGCCGCGCTGTTTTTGATCGCATTCCTGACCGTGGTTCGCGAAGGCGTTGAAACGTCAATCTTCCTCTGGACTGCTGCGAAAACCACCGGAGAAGGGCAACTTGCCTGGGTGGGCGCAGTGTCTGGTCTGGTTGCTGCCGCAATCCTGGGCTACTGGATTTACAAAGGCATGCTGAAAATCAATCTAGGACGATTCTTCAAATACACTGGAAGCTACCTTTTGGTGCTGACAGCGGGAATCTTGGAATACGCCATCGGTGAATTCACTGAACTTGGCTGGCTACCGGAAACCCAGAAGGCATTCGACCTTGGTTTCATTACCCCAGAGGGTTCGCCAATTGAAACCTTCCTCAACGCAACCATCGCCTACAACGGAGCTCCGTCGATGATTCAAGGTGCGGCCTGGTTCACGTTCCTAGTCATTACTCTGACCGCGTACCTTCGCCAGTACCGACTTCCTTGGGCTGGCAAGAAGGTAACGCCATAGACTTAGCCAATGAAGGCTAAATCGTTCATCGGTAGGTTTACCGCATTGGTGTTCGTCTTGTCATCGTTCACAATTCCAACCACACCTGCCAGTGCAGCAGCACTAAACCAGGCGACACTGTTCAACCCCGCCTTGGTCAACGTCATTGAGCTCAACGTTCCGGATGCTAGCCATGCCGCGCTTAGCAACTCGAACACTGCAAAACAGTACACCGCTGCATCGTTCACCTTCCGCTCTGGCGGCCAAAGCATTGGGCCGATTCAAACCGGCATTCGCCTAAAGGGCAGCACCTCGCTGGAAATGATCGACGCCCACCCATCCTTCAAGATTGCATTCAACTGGAAACTTTTGAAGGGTAATCGCTTCCTTGGCCTAAAGAACCTAACCCTCAACGCCATGACCCAAGATGGCTCAAAACTCCACGAATTCGGCGCCTACAAGCTTTTCAACCTCATGGGTGTGCCAGCCTCAAGAACTGGCTGGGCCGAACTAAAAATCAATGGAGTTTCCAAAGGGCTCTACATCTCTATTGAGTCGGTCGACGACATCCTCCTAGCCAGCCGATACCGCGATATCACCCAGCACCTCTACGAAGGAATCGCCCTAAACGACCTCAAACCTGGAAACAATGACGGCACAGAACTGACTGGACACTACCTTGTAAAGGAAGGCTGGAAGGGCACCGCCAAAAACAAGAATGATCTTGGAAGGCTAATTGCTGCCGCAAATTACTCTTCTGGCGCTAAATGGTGGGCCAAACTCGGCACGGTGGCCGACCGAAACGAACTAATGGGCATGTTTGCCGTAGAGAACTTCCTCGGGCACTGGGACGGCTATTCAGGTCCGTTACAGAACAACCACTTCCTAAGAAGTAACCAGCAAAACAAATTCACGATGATCCCCTGGGGAACCGATCAGACCTTCGGCGAGAATCGCCAAACGCAAGCCTTGCTAGACGACTACTTCATGCCGCTTGACAAGCCAACCGCTGGCTTTCCTTGGGTTCAGCAGGCTTTCCACAAAGACGCCATGCCGCGAGGGCTGCTCTTTTCAAAATGCCTTGCCTACACGGTTTGTAAAACCGCCTACCTGCAGAAGCTAAAGGCTGTCTCGGCCAAGATCACCAGCGCCAAATTTGTGGCTTCGTTAAAATCGGCTTCAACCGTGATTGCAAGCTACAGCCCACAGGACGTAAAAAACGAGCAGACCCGAGTGCAGCAGTGGGTTGGAAAGCAGCAAGCACGCGTTACCGCAGTGCTGAAAGCTAACAAGATTGGTTAGCCCTTAGTTGCTCCAGCGGTTAGACCCGAAGTGATGTATCTCTGAAGGATCAGGAAGATAATCACCGTAGGAAGCGCCGACAGGATTGCTCCAGCGGTAAACATCGACCAGTCCTTTGAGTAAGGGTCGTTGATCAGAGTCTGAAGACCAGTCGCAAGAGTCAACTTCTCAGGGTCGCTTAGCAAGATTGAGGCCAGAACGTAGTCGCTGGTGACACCAATGTAGCTAAGCAGCATCTGCACAGCCAAAACCGGCGCAACCAATCGCAGTGTGATGGTGAAGAAGATTCGAGCGTGGCTAGCACCATCGATCTTGGCAGCTTCATCGATTTCCTTTGGCACGGTGTTAAAGAATCCGTACATCAGGTAGGTTCCACCACCTAACGCGCCACCCATGTAAACCATGACCAAACCAAGCTGGCTGTTCAAACCGAGCTGCGGGAAGACCTGGCCGATATCGCTCATCAACGAGAAGATCGCTACCAATCCGAGGATAGATGGGAACATCTGCATCAGAATTAGCGACATCAGACCGCCGCGACGACCCCTAAAACGCAGGCGTGAGAAAGAGTAAGCCGCTAAGGCGGACAGGAACACAGAGCCAACGGAGGTTAGAAGACCGATGATTACAGTGTTTGCATACCAGGTCAGGAATGGGCGGTTGCCGTCCTCGTTGGCGAGCAATGCATCGTAGTTATCCCAAGAAACATCAGCAAACAAAGTGGTGGTGTTATTGATGTCGTTGTTTGGGTAAAGCGAAGTAGACAGAATGTAAAGAATTGGGAAGATTGCGTAAACACAGATCGCAAGACCCAAAACGTGACGCCAACCAGTAGTGAACAACCACTTCAAGAAACTGCGACGACGAACGTTCGTCTTGAAATTAGGAATTTTTGCAGCGATGTCAGCCATTAGTTGATGTCCTCCAGGGTTCTGGTGCGGCGGAAGCTGATTAGTGAGAGCGTTCCAATTACTAGGAAGATCAGAATCGAGAAGGCGCTAGCCAAACCGTAGTTCTGACCGGTTCCCGAGAACGCAATCTTGTAAACGAAGGTAATCAGAATGTCTGTTCCACCCACGTCGTAGTCGGTTACACCAGAATCGTTCGGACCACCCTTGGTGAGCAGATAGATAATCGTGAAGTTGTTGAAGTTGAACGCGAACGACGAAATCAACAGCGGGGCAATCGAAACCAAGAGCAACGGCAACTTGATTAGACGGAAACTCTGCCAAGGGCTAGCTCCATCGATACGAGCGGCCTCGGTAAGTTCGCCCGGAATCGACTGCAATGCACCGGTCACGATGAGGAACATGTAAGGGAAACCGAGCCATAGGTTCACCAGAAGCACTGCCCAGCGAGCCGGACCTTCTTCGGTAAGCCAACCGATGTTGTTATCGCCATCGGCCGGCTGACCAAGTAGCACGGTGTTCACAAAACCGTGCTCCTTATTCAGTAGACCAACCCAAACGTATGCGGAAAGGAAGGCTGGGAAGGCGTAAGGCAAGATCATGATCGAGCGGTAGAAACGCTTACCCTTGAGCTTCTCGTGGTTGAACAAGAACGCAATTGCCATACCAACCAGGAAGGTGCTGCCCACGGTAGCAAAGGCGAATACGAAGGTCCAGATAATCACCTTGAAAAGCGGAGCACGAAGCTGTTCGTCGGTGAAGATGGTCACGAAGTTCTTTAGACCAACTTCGACGCGCCAACCGGCGTCTAGGTGGGCATTCTTGATCTTGCCGTCAACGTGGTAGTAACCATTTTCGGCAGGTTTGAAAACGTCACCCTTTACAAACTTTCCGTTTTCATCGTCTTCCAGAGCGGTAAAGAACTTGGTCTTTTCATCGAACGAAAGAGTTGCCTGAATTTCGGAAGCAATCGCGAGGTCCGCAGTCTTGATGCCTAGGGTGTCATCCTTAGGGTCAATTACCACACGTAGTGAGTAGTATTTTCTGATTTGGTAAGGCGTCAGGTCAGAGATCTTTACCGGAGTGAACCCAACCGCGGTCTTAGCTGCGTGGGCACAGGTGGTGGTGTCTTCAGCATAAGGGTCGGCGCAGTTGGCGCTAAGAGTGAACTTACCCTCAGGAACCTCAATCTTCTGCTGGCCGTCTTTACCGATGTAAACCTTGTTGTCCACGTTGCTGGTAAGGAGCAGCGCAGGCTTACCATCTTTGTTGTCGGTACCAGGAACCACAACGAAGTCTTCTCCCCCGTCAACCACGCGGTATGCGGCATTCTTGATGGTTTGAATTGCGAGGTTCTGGTCACCGTTGTGAGCCGAGCCGTAGTTTGTGAAGGCGGTGTAACCGCTGAAAACCAAAACGTATACCTGGAAGACAATCAGGAATAGAACACCCGGAGCCAGATACTTAGCTGGAAGGCCGCCGCGACGAAGGTAAATCCAGTTGATAATACCCGCCACAATGGCTGCGACAACGGACTCGGTGATGCGCTCTTGTGCAACCATCACCATGATCATGAAAAGCACTACGGCGTCGACTAGACCAAGGGTGGCAATCTTCCAGATAATTCCGGAGAGACTAACCGGATAAACCGGTTTTACCTTCTTTTCTTTGGTTTTTTCAACTTGCTTTTTAGCAGCCATTTCTGCCTCTCATTTAAAACTTATGAAACCAACGAGCGCTACTTTTTGGTAGCGCTCGTTGGCATCAAATAACTTACCTAGTTGAGCTTGTTAATAGCAGTCTGAAGTGCTTTGGTCATGTTAGTCCAAGCTACGTCAGGTTTTGCTTCTTTGCCCTGGATGATGCGGGTCTGAGCCTTACCCCAGATAACCCAGGCAGCATCCATAGCAGGGCTGTTAGGCATTGGAACGGTGTTAGCTGCGTCTGCAAAGCCCTTGATTACCGGGTTGTCCTTGGCGCGGTTTAGAGCAGCCTTGTTTGCAGGGGTCTTGTTAAAGTTGTCGTAAAGGCTGTACTGAACAGCTTCCGAAGACATGTAGCGCATCAACAGAGTTGCTCCAGCTACGTTGGTGGTGTTACCTGGACCAGATGCCACCATTAGGTAGCCGCGGATACCCAAGAACTGCTTAGGAGTGATTCCGGTTGGGCCCTTAGGGAATGGGTCGATCGAGTAGCCGGTACCGATCTTTAGACCGGTTTTGCAACCACCGGCACCAGATTCGATTGCGTTGATGTTCCACGCACCGGTAACCCAGTACTTGATCTTTCCGTTTAGGAAGTTACAAAGAATCTTGGCATCGGCAGGCTTACCGAAGAATGCGGTTCCCTTGCTCTTCAGCCACTTGGCGAAGTTTGCACCCTTGGTGCCACCCATACCAACGGTCTCAGTCCAGTCGCCACCGCTGTCAGTAGTGAACACTGGTGCATCGAACATGGTCTGGAATGGGTAGAAGTGGTAAGGGTCAGAAGTGGTGGCCGAGTAGTTGATGCCGATCTCACCGTTCTTCACCTGGTTGATGCTAGTTACGCGAGTTGGAGCCTTCTTTACGTTGCGAAGGAAGGCAATGTTTTCGGTCCATCCTGGAACACCGTAGTAGTGGCCGTTGTACTTCATAGCCTGCAGCGCGCCGCCAACGAAGTCGTCCTTGAAGTTGGCAGGAAGCTGAGCGTCAATCGGAAGCAATACGTTTGCCTTAACCAGGTTTCCTACCCAGTCGTGAGCCGCACCGGCAAGGATGTCTGGACCCTGACCCTTAGGTACTGCGACCTTCAGTGCGTCGCGGACGGTAGAGAAGTCCTTCTGAACTAGGGTCACGGTGTAATCCGCGTTAGCGGTGTCCCAGGCCTGAACTTTGGTCTTGATGGTGTCGATGGTTCCCTTGTCAGCCCATACAACAATGTTCTGAACTGCCGAGGCCGGGCTAGCTACCGAGAAGGTGCTAACTGCCAATGCTGATGCAACCGCTACGGCCGCAATCTTTCCTAGTTTCATTTTTATCCTTCGCACATAGGTTTATAAATGCTATTTACTATCATCCAACCGTTCGTCTGGCGAAGAGTCGAAATTCGTCGCCAGACGATAACGGAATGGTTACTTTTTTATTTGTGAAGCACCAGGGTGCTGTTTGCTGCCACGGTTACCGATTTGGTTCCCTTGTAGGTTGCCAAGGTGGCAACGCCAGCCTTGTCGCCCAAAACGGTGGCTACCCAGTTGCCAGAGACTGGCAGGGTAACCTTCTTGGCCGAAGCGTTAGGGTTGCTAATCACGACGATGGTCGACCAGCTGTCGCCGGCTGCCTTGCCATTGATTGAGTAAGCCAGAACTTCGCTAGGAGCATTCAGGAACTTGATGTTCGCCGAGATCGCTGCTGGAGTGTTCATGCGGAAACCCTTGTGGGCCTTACGAAGGGCGATTAGACCCTTGTAGTAGGCCACGGTTGTGGCCTCGGTGGCTCGTAGGCCCCACTTCAGGTTGTTCACGTCGTCGGACAGGTTGTAGCTGTTTGGCTCGCCGCCCTTGCTACGCAGGAATTCCTGACCGGCCTGGATGAACGGAGTTCCCTCAGCCAAGATCACCAGGGACGCAATCTGACGAGACTGCTTAGCAACTACGGGACGGGATGCTCCGTTGTTCACAGCCCAAAGCTTGTCGAATAGGGTCATGTTGTCGTGGGCCTCAGCGTAGTTCACAGCCTGCCCAGCATCGATGGTTAGCCAAGGAACCACGATCTTGTCGGCGCTGGTGTTACCAATAATTCCAGCCTTGACCGCGCTTAGAGTTCCCGCAGGGTTACCGTTTACATAACCTCCGTCTGACGAGCCGTCTGGACTACCCTTGACGCCGTTACGAATGCCGTCGTTGAAAGCGCCGATACCAGGCATGTTTACAAGCTGGCTCTGGGTTCCCTGAGCCACACCGATACCTGGGCCCATGCTCCAGGCCTCACCAATAATGGTTGCGGCTGGTTCAACTGAAGAAACGCCTGCGCGCACCTGGTTTAGGGTGGTGACATCCCAAAGACCCATCTGGTCAATTCGGAAGCCATCAAGCTTGTATTCGCGAGTCCAGTACTTCATTGAGTCAACAATGAACTTGCGAACCATCGGACGCTCGGTAGCAACGTCATTTCCACAACCAGAACCGTTAGTGAGGTTGCCGGCTGCGTCACGACGGAACCAGTAGCCAGGAACAATTAGCTGCTCGCTGAACTCGGTTGCCGAAGCCACGTGACCGTAAACGACGTCCATGGTTACACGAAGACCGTTCTTGTGCATGGCCTGGATCGCAGTCTTTAGCTCAGAGATTCGCTTGACCGGGTTAGTTGGGTCGCTTGAATACTGACCTTCAGGAGCGTTGTAGTTCTTAGGGTCATAACCCCAGTTGAAGGTTGGGTTGTCTTCTAGACCACCAGATGCGTAGTCGTAGAACGGAAGAAGCTGAACGTGGGTTACACCCAAGTCTTTGATAGCGCTTAGACCAGTTGGGGCAGTTACCTTTCCAACTTTGATCGAAGTGCCAAGCTCGGCAAGGCCTAGGAACTTGCCACGGTTTGCCGGAGTAACACCGCTCGATGGGTCCTTAGATGCATCACGGACGTGTAGTTCATACATAACAGCATCGGTCAACTTACCGCTGAACGCTGGCTTGGCTTGGGTAGCCCAACCGGTTGGGTTGGTTTGGGCAAAATCGATTACGACGCTGCGGTTACCGTTGATGGTTACCGAGCGAGCATAAGGGTCAACGGCTTCTTCGGTGTTTCCACCGACAGTTACTCGGTAGTTGTAGATCAGGCCGTGCTGGTTCCCGTCGACATGCGCAATCCAGGTTCCCTTAACATCTGAGGTCATAGGAATCACGGTGGCATCGGCTGCCAACTGGGTAGCCGAAGTGTAGGTAACCAGGTTCACTGCAGATGCGGTTGGTGCCCAAACTCGGAAGTCGGTCTTGGCTGAACTGTACGTCGAGCCAAGGTCTTCTCCGGTGTAGGTGTACTGGTCGATGAAGGCCGCGCTGGTGAAGACACCAGCTGGAACAGCAACTCGGGTTCCGAATGCACGAGTTGGGTCGGCATCGGTGTGGTTTACCGTGATCGGTGAGCCAAGTGGAATGTCGGCATCGGTGGTTAGTAACCACTGCTTGTTGCTTGCTGTGGTTCCAGTGTTTAGGTCGAGAATCTTAGTTGCGCTGACAATATTTGGTGCGCCAGCACCAGTTAGCGAGAAACCAGGACCTGCGGTTCCATTCGCCTTGCTAAGAACAACCTTGATGGTGCGAAGCGATTCAATGCTCGCTCCCCACATTTCGGCTGGGATTGTGAAAGTGCGGTCGCGGTAGATGTAACCATCGCCCTGCTTTAGCCAGATTTCGGCACTCTTATTTGAATCTAGGTCGACCACGCGGTCTAGATCAACGTCTTTGGTCCAACCACTCTGAAGGCGCGGAATCATTCCAAGCTGGGTAACGCCAGCGCTGATCGGAACTTGGGTGTCGATGATTCCAAAACCATCGGCATCTCTAGCCGCGGTGAATGGGGTTACAGCGGTTTCAGGAAGCCCCGAACCCTTAAGTGCCCAAAGCCAAAGGCCCCACTCGTTGATGTTTCCACTGGTGCGCTTGTAGTGCACAACAAGGTGAGCACACTGCGCGGTGGCGCAGGTTCCAGCTGCTTGAGCCGGTGGTGTAACAGTGAAAACCGAAAAAACAATTCCAATTGCGGTGAACAGGGCGGTTAGTTTGGTTCGCAAGTTGAGGCTTCGCACAAAGATCTACTTTCAAAAGGTGATTGTCTTTCTAACCTACATTTTCAACCAATTTTTGATTTAAATAGAGCTTCGTTCGTTACCTAAAAGAGATAAAAGAAAAGTGGGCCTCGGCTAAAAGCCGAGACCCACTTTTCAGTCCGTTATTAGGCGATTGGTACTAGTACCTTAGCCGAACGGTTTGGACCAATTAGAGCAGTACCAAGGCTGGTTGCTGAACCCTGAACGAAGACGTCCCAGGTAGCGGCCTCTGCACCAGCAGCTACAGCAATGTCACAGCTAGCAGGAGTGTTCCATGCTGGGCTGGTTAGTGCGTAGGCGGTGTTTTCGATGGTACAGGTCTTACTGGTAGCACCCTTCTTCACGGTGACAACGATCTTGTCAGCCTGAAGACCCTTTAGCGAAGCTGCGGCTGGGCGAACTGGGGTAACGGTAAGAGTACCGGCAGCCCAGGTTGCGGTTGCGCCGTAGCGGCCAACGAAGGTTGGTGCCTTGGTTAGTAGGTCAGATGAACCGGTAGCCATCCAGTACTCAAGAACGCCGTCCTTGAAACCGTTGGTGTTGCCGTCGGTGTTCTTGAAGTCACCCGACTGTGGGCCACCCCAACCGTTGGCAGGAATGGTTCCCGAACCAATCTTGCCTGAGCGGCGAAGAACTAGACCGGTGTTACCTGCGTAAACGCGTGCAGTCTTCACAATTGCGAATGAACCGTACTTGTCTGAACCAGAGAAGCCCCAACCGGTTAGGTTAGCGTCAACCTTGCCCTTGTAAGCCTTGATGGTGGATAGCTTTGGAGCGTCTACAGTGGTGCCCCAGCTGTATAGGTTCCAACCCTGGCTCTGAAGGGTAGCTAGCTTCGCGTTTAGGTGAACCTTGATCGAAACTACGTCCTTTAGTGGGTACTCGCGCTTCTGGGTGTTAACGTTCCACCAGCTTTCACCAGCTGGGAAGATGTTGTCACCACCGAATGGCTTGTCAGCTGCGTCGATAGCAGGCTTTGCAGCTGCGGTCTCGTCTACGTCTGGAGTAGCAACATCGTCAACAACTGCAGCAGCAGCGTCCTGGCCATCCCATGACTCAGTGGTACGCATAACGTTGTTTAGCGCGGTGATTGCAACTGGAAGGTCGAACTCAGCGTACGAGCCGTAAGCGTCGTCGTTGCTGAAGTTTGGGGTCCAGTCCTTAACAACAGCAGCGCCGTTGACGGTCTGGGTTGAGGTACCGATGGTGTTGTCCTTAGGGTCAACGCCAGCAAGACCGGTGTTCCAGTACCAGATGTTCCACTGGGCTGCAACTTCGGCAGGTACGTTCAAGTGAATCTTGAAGTGGGTGGTAGCGTCAGCAGCGGTTGCAGCTGGGGCGGCAATGCCAACCAAGCTAGCGAACGCCAAACCAACACCAGCGGTCGCGGCAACTGCGCGCGATAGCTTCTTGTTAATCATGTATTCCTCCGTAGTAGGTTTCACATTCATCTTTGAATGCCGATGAAATGTAAAACCAAAGTAACACCGTGGATGATTTTGAAAACCAAAAATTCACCCAAATCAGGTCGCGAATTGGTAACGATTAGATTTCGGGTAAGAAAAATGGGCCTCCCAAAAGGAAGGCCCACAAATTCTTGAAGAACGGTTTAGGAAGTCTTTGAAGCGTTCTTGCGAGCCGAAACTGCACGAGCTCGAACGTTCGGGTCAAGTTCAACCTTGCGGATTCGAACGGCTTCCGGGGTAACCTCCACGCACTCGTCTTCACGAGCGAACTCTAGACACTCTTCGAGGCTGAGCTTCTTTGGTGGGGTTAGTGACTGGAATTCATCAGAAGAAGATGCACGCATGTTGGTGAGCTTCTTTTCCTTGGTGATGTTTACTTCCATATCGTCGGCGCGAGAGTTCTCGCCCACGACCATGCCGCCATAAACCTCGGTGGTTGGCTCAACGAAGAACGAACCGCGCTCCTGAAGTGCGATCATGGCAAACGGAGTTGCCACACCAGCGCGGTCGGCAACCATCGAACCGTTTTGACGGGTTACGATTTCGCCAGCCCAAGGCTCGTAGCCAGCCGAGATTGCGTTGGCAATACCGGTTCCCTTGGTGGTGGTTAGGAATTCGGTGCGGAAACCAATTAGTCCACGCGAAGGAACTAGGAACTCCATGCGGGTCCAGCCAGCAGCGTTGTTCTGCATGTTCTTCATGCGACCCTTACGGGCTGCCATTAGCTGGGTGATTGAGCCTAGGAACTCTTCTGGAACGTCGATGGTGATGTCTTCAACTGGCTCGTGAAGCTTGCCGTCGACGCGCTTGGTAACTACCTGAGGCTTACCAACGGTTAGTTCGTAACCTTCGCGACGCATCTGCTCAACCAAGATGGCTAGAGCGAGCTCTCCACGACCCTGAACTTCCCAAGCATCTGGACGCTCGGTAGGTAGAACCTTGATTGATACGTTACCGATCAGTTCTTTGTCTAGGCGGTCCTTCACCAAACGAGCGGTGACCTTGGCGCCCTTGACGCGGCCTGCCATAGGTGAGGTGTTGATACCGATGGTCATCGAGATGGCTGGGTCGTCAACGGTGATCATTGGAAGCGGACGCACGTCGTTCGGGTCGGCAAGGGTTTCACCAATGGTGATCTCGTCGATACCGGCAACAGCCACGATGTCGCCAGGGTTGGCTTCTTCGGTTGGGAAGCGCTCAAGCGCCTTGGTCTTTAGAAGTTCGGTGATCTTCACGGTTTGGGTGGTGCCATCCTGGCGAACCCAAGCAACCTGCTGACCCTTACGTAGGGTGCCGTTGAAGATACGAAGCAAAGCTAGACGACCGAGGAATGGGCTGGCGTCCAGGTTGGTTACGTGAGCTTGAAGCGGAGCTTCGTCGTCGTAAACCGGAGCCGGGATGTACTTCATGATCGCGCCAAACAGCGGCTCAAGGTCTTCACCCTCAGGCATGGTGCCGTCGGCTGGCTTGTTTAGCGAAGCGATACCGGCACGGCCCGATGCATAGATGATTGGCAACTCGAGGATGCCGTCGATGTCGAGGTCTGGAACGGTGTCGTGAAGGTCTGAGGCTAGACCTAGAAGCAGGTCGTGGGTCTCTTCAACAACTTCGTCGATACGAGCATCTGGGCGGTCGGTCTTGTTCACCAAAAGGATTACAGGAAGCTTCGACTCAAGCGCCTTACGAAGAACGAAACGGGTCTGAGGAAGTGGACCTTCCGATGCGTCTACTAGAAGTACAACGCCATCAACCATTGATAGACCGCGCTCAACCTCGCCACCGAAGTCGGCGTGGCCTGGTGTGTCAATCACGTTGATGGTAATTTCCTTGCCGCCCGAGTGGGTGCCCTTGTAGGCAATGGCAGTGTTCTTGGCAAGGATGGTAATTCCCTTTTCCTTTTCAAGATCGCCCGAGTCCATGACTCGCTCGCTAACGTCACCGTGTGAGGTGAACGAGCCGGTTTGGCGCAACATGGCGTCTACCAGGGTGGTCTTGCCGTGGTCTACGTGAGCAACAATTGCTACGTTTCTTAATTCTTCGCGTTTGGCCTGAGCCATAGGGAACATCCTTGAGATTTGGGCGCGGGAAAGCCACGCTCATGAAAAGTCGGTTTTGTCCAGTCTAACTGCGATTTGGCGTTATTTGTCGGTGGAAACGTGCCAGGTCCAATAACCCCAGGTTGAGTTGTTTCCGAACGGGTCGGCGCTGAAACCCTGAATGCGGTTGTTGTAAACCAAAAGTGTTGGCAACTGATACATCGGAAGTCCGTAGCCGAGCTCAAAAAGTTGCTTGTCTAGCGTCTGAAGCGAAGAACCTAGGTTCTTGTCTGTGGCCGAAAAAACTTCTTTGGTAAGTGCATTGAAGGTGCTTTCTGGCATCTTCGCAGGGCCATTAGCGAGCGCCTGTACCGAACCGGTTCCAACGCCAAGTAATGGAAGCGGCCCCAGGTAAACCTCATATTCTCCGGTGGCAAGCTTTACCGAAGGATCTGGGGTTGACACATTGCTTAGGCGGAAACCTGAACTTGCAGCGTGATCTGAAAGCAGGGTCCACTCGGCCACCGCCGCCGGGTTGTCTGAATCGAAGAGCACACGAATCGTTGGAGTTTTTGAAAGCTTGAGTCCGGCTACTAACTCGCTCGCCTTTTCGGCATCCTGCAGTATGAAGTTCGAACTACCGTTGGACGATGCTACTGCCGAATAATTCTTCGACGAGGACGAGTAAACAAAAGAGTCTGATTTCGATACGGTTTGAGTCATCGACGCAAAATCGATTGCTCGTGCTTTAGGAACTACGTTTAGGAACGCCTGACGAAGGGTCAATGCGATTTTGGGATCGCTATAACTTGAGTCGGCAAAGTTTCCCGCTCCGAGGTTCAACACGAACTGTTCAGAGAGGGAGCTTCCAGGAGCCAGGACGGTGATGGCCTTCGTGCTTAACCCCTGGGATTGCGAAACCAGGTCTGCTTGTGGTTCGTTCAGGGTTACCTGTGGAGCAAAGACGTCTGCTTTGCCAGCGCCGACGGTCTTATAAGCGCTCGCGTTATCTTCGAAAGTCAAAACGTTTACAGTTTCTGCGATTCCAGAGTGCAGTCCACGGTAATCACGTTGAGCTTTTAGAACCAATTTCGTGGCGCTCACATCGGTGAAAGCATAGGCACCATTGGCTAGGAAGTTTTCGGGAGAGGCTGAAGGCTTGAACGCTTCGGTGTAGCCGGTTGCAAGTTTGGCGAGAACGTCTGCCTTTTTTTCGACAATGGCCGAGATTACCCCCGCACGCACGGCTGCCACGTTTCCACCAATTTCGGCGAACTTACCAACAATGTGCGCTGGAACCGTTACGTCCAAAGCCGTCTTCCAGTCGGCAATTGGCTTTTCAAACTGAAGGGTGATCGAGCTGTCGCCTGCGTTTGGGGTTCCAACGATGCTGGCACCGGTCAGGCTTGAACCATAGTGAATCGAGTTGAATTCTGAGTTTTTCGCTGCGGTCACCGCGAGCGCGAGATCGGTTGAATCCAACTTCGAGCCATCGCTCCAGACAGCCGCTTTCCCGAAGGTGTAGGTGACGGTGAACGGAGCATCTTTGACGACCTTTACTGTGCCAAAACTCGGGTTGGCAATGAGTTCGCCGTTTTTGTCGACCTCATAAAAATTTTGGGTGGTGAGAACGCTGATGTCGCAGGCAATTTTGTTCGACGAAGCCGAGATGACGTCGGCGTTAAGGGAAGTTAGCGACCCAACCTCAGCAATGGTTACGTGAGAGTTTGGAACCACAGTGTTGGTGCTCGAACATGCGGTTAGTGAAATTGCGGCAAGAGTTGATACTGCTGCAAGTGAAATTAGGCGCTTCAAAACACTCCAAACGGGTAACTACCAATAGGTTACCTTGCTTTGCTGTGAGAACCCTTAGTGGAGAATGGTTCTATGTGGGAACTCACTACGATCGGCTTCATGGCAGGCTTGGCACTTGCCATTCCGGTTGGACCCATGGCAATCATGCTGATCAACACAACCATCTCTAGAGGCCTACGTCACGGCGTGGTTGGAGCTCTCGGCATGGCAACCGTCGACGGCGCTTATGCCCTAGCGGTTTTCGTGGTCGGTGGTTTGATTGCATCTTTACTCACTTCCCTAAAAGTTATCTTCGGTTTAGTTGGGGCTGCCATCCTGCTCGTTTTGGGATTCCAAACGGCATTCAAGAATCTCAAGTTATTGCGCTCCCAAGAAGCGCTAACCGGTCGAACCGCCGAAAGTGGTTCAGTTTGCAAGACCTTCGGAACCTTCGTGGCAGCAACCGCAGTAAATGCGCCTACCGCTCTCTACTTTCTGGCTATTGCCCCAAACGTAGCGAACATGGGTTATTCACTTACCGCAGTGAATGTATCCGTCTTTGTGGTGTCGGTATTTTTCGGTTCACTGATTTGGCAGGAAGCCTTGGTTTTCACCGGCCTAGCCATTAGAGGCATCACCACCAACCGCTTTAGAGCCTGGATTGGTCTTTTGGGTGGAGTTCTCATTGTGGCGTTAGCCATCTCGATTGGAGTTCGAGCGGTATGGAGCTAAAGCGTCGTATCGATTTAGAACTTTGGCTGGTCTTCGGCCTAAGCCTTGGCAAGTCGGCCATCTACTCGGTTTTGGCTTTTGTGTCGATGCTCACCACTCCAGCAGGTCTCGGCGGATCGTCTACCACAATCAACGAGAGCGTTGACCCGCGCCAATGGCTAGATTTCAGTTACCAGTTGGTTGGCCTTTCCTTCCAGCTAGTACCGGTTGCCTTGACATTATTCTTGGTTGGCCGCGGAGCGCTTGAGAAGTTTGGAATTAGTGGAACCAAACTAGGACGCCAACTGGCGATTGGATTTGGACTCGCAGCCGGAATTGGAATCCCAGGGCTAGGGCTCTATTTGGCAGCCAGGTCGCTCGGGCTTGCTGCAAAGGTTGTGGCTACCGACGTTAACCAGTATTGGTGGACCACTCCCCTGCTTCTCCTATCGGCTGCCACGGCCAGTTTGCTCGAAGAGGGCATCATGGTCGGTTACCTCTTTCAAAGACTCCGCGAGCGCGGCATGACTGATACCAAAATCATTTGGTTTAGCGCAGTGGTTCGTGGAAGCTACCACCTGTACCAGGGTGTTGGCGGTTTCGTTGGCAACATCGTCATGGGGTTAATTTTTGGCTACTGGTACAAGCGAACCGGAAAGCTGATTCCTCTGCTATTCGCACACTTCCTGATCGACGCAGTGGTTTTTGTTGGCTACGCCTGGGCTACCCACTGGTTGCCCTTAAACTAAAAACACTTAACTTTACGCAGGGAAAGCCGGTGTGAATCCGGCGCTGACCCGCAACCGTAACTGGGCAACCAGAAGTCGGATTGCCTGCTTAGAGCTAGTACTCTCAATCACCCGTCGAGGACTACGGATGCAGAGTCAGGTGTATTCACTCACGCCTGTCTTCGCATTCGCACATTCGAAATACGCGAAGGCGAATAAATGAATTACAAAAAGCTCACAGTCTTCGGGCTAGCACTTGCCGTGCTCGCGGTTTCGGGGTGCACCTCAAGTACGGTTGCGCCTGCTACCAGCTGGGCCGAGGGTGCCTGCAGTAAAGAACAGCCTGGTGTGACTCTTTCAATCGATTACCTTGGCGCGGTCACCACCCACTGCGCTCTGGCATACAGCGGCAATGGCTGGAACCTGTTTCAGGCCGCCGGCTTTGAGGTTCAAGGTACAGCCAAATACCCAACCGCTTTTGCCTGCAAAATCGATGGCAACCCAAAGGCGACCAAGTGCGACGACACAGAAAGTTCGGGTGCTTACTGGGGTTATTACCTTGCTTCGAACGGAAAGTGGGACTACGCCACTACCGGAGCTTCAGACCACAACTCTTCCTGCGGCACGCATGAGGGTTGGGTTTACATGCAAACCGAAAAGACCGAACTGCACCTGCCCGCACCGGCCGAATTCATTTGTAACTAGGACGACGTGACGCGCGCCAAGATCACAATTTTCAAGCAATACCTATTGATGGCATTGTTTGTGGTCTTGGTGCGCGTGATTTTCCGCTTCATCTTCGGTGACCGAAGTTTCGAAGGAATCCTGCAGGCCGGCATCGATGGTTTCAAGCTGGCCGTCTGGGTGCTTGGTTTTGGGCTGCTGAATGTCGTCGTTGATTTTCGAAAACTACTGAGTCGCTTACCAAGGTCTTGGCGCGGGCTTTCAGTGCCGCTTGGTATTGCCCTGAGCCTCACCCCTGAATTGGCCAATAGCCTGAATCGCATTCGCGAGAACTCAAAGCTTCGCGCAAATCGCCGAGGTATCCGATTGATTCGTTCGGTGCTCACGCCGATGCTGTCTGGTGCCATCGATCAGGCAATCGAACTTGCCGACTCAATGCAGGCTCGTGGCTTTGGTAAGAAACTTCCTTCTCCAAGTGGAGAAATCAAACTCGCTAAGCTCAACTTCACCTACCCATCGGGTCGAGAAGTCCTTCGCGATGTGTCTCTGAAGCTGGAACTGGGTTCGTTCACCGTGGTAACTGGTAACACGGGCAGCGGAAAGAGCACTCTTCTCAAAGTGATTCAAGCAAAGAACCCGGGCGTGGGTTTTGTTGGTCAGCTTCCAAGGCAAACCTTTGTTGCCGACACCGTTTTTGCCGAGCTCGCATTCTCACTGAGACAACGAGGTAGCAGTAATGCGGCAATCACCGACCGCGTTTCCGAGGTGGCCACAACTTTTGGCCTCGACCTTGAAGCTAACCCGCTGGAGCTATCGGCTGGTTGGCAACAGCGGGTGGCGATTGCCGCAGCCCTAACCGCCGGTTCAAAAGTTTTAATTCTCGACGAGCCCTTTTCGGCTCTCGACGATTCCGGCACCAGCGAACTGATCTCAACTCTCTCCGATTTGAAGGCAAGTGGCACAACAATCGTCGTGGCTGAACACCGTGTAAATCTCCTGACAGGTTTGGCAGATCGTGTTCTACAAATACGGGATGGTTCGCTAACTGAATCCGAGCTAGAAATCCAAAACCTCGATCACATGATTCCGAACAGCGGGAATGTGACCGTCTTATTTGGCCCAAACGGCAGCGGAAAAACAACTTATCTCAAGCGACTTGCAAAACGTTCGGGAGCGTTGATACCTCAGCCGGCCAGCGACCTATTGTTCTTAGATTCGGTTGAGGAAGAATTCAAACAAGCCGATCTCGATGCGAAGAAACCAGACGGAACTACGGCCGCAATCGCTAAAAAGTTCGCCCTCGAGTTTGAACCAAACCAAAATCCAAGAGACCTCTCGGAGGGTCAAAAACTCACGCTCGCGCTTTGCGTTCAACTCGCAAAAACCACCGACCTATTACTGCTCGATGAGCCAACCCTTGGCTTCGACCTAACCAGTCGCCAAATTCTTGCCGACACCATAAGGCAAATTGCCGAGAGCGGTGTCGAAGTAATCGTGGCAACTCACGACCGTGAATTTGCCGGTGCAATCGCCACTGAAACTATAAGCATCGAGCAGGTGTCCCAGAATGCTAGATAGCAGGCGCCTAGCCCTACTCGGGGTTCTCGCCGCCGTGAATTCTGTAGTGAGACTCATGGGTGCTGGCTTTGCCGGAATTGAAACGGCTTTCGCACTGATTATTTTGGCTGCCTATGTTTTTGGGTCACGCTTTGGAATAGCACTGGGCGCACTGACTATCCTGGCTAGCTCACTCATGGGCGGTGGAGTTGGTCCGTGGCTTCCATTCCAAATGATCGCCACAGCCTTAATTGGCCTCGGTGCTGGAGCTCTGCCGAAACCGAAGTCCGCAAAAGGGAAGTTAGCGACGCTCTCGATCTATGCGGCTGTTTCGTCCTACGTTTATGGAGCTCTGCTCACCTCCTGGACCTGGCCGCTTTTTGTCGGCGCGGGAACGTCACTGTCGTACTCGTCGGCGGTTGGTCCCCTAGAAAACCTATGGAGATTCCTGCAATTCGAACTGGTTAGCGGCGGCCTTATTTGGGATACCGGACGAGCCATCACCACAATCGCATTGATCCTGTTAATTGGAAAAGCCCTGATGACCACCCTCGAAAGGGCAGCCACCAGGGCTAACTACGAAGACGCTTAGGCGACGCTTGGAAGCGCGGCTAGAACTCCGGTTAGTACGGCAGCGTAACCCAAGAGGCTTAGGTTTGCCTTCCAGGTGTACTTGAACTCACCGCGAACGATGTGCATTAGAGCGGCAACAACCATGGTTAGCGCTAGACCAGCTGCGGCTAGAACGCCCCAGATGGCAGCCCACTTGAAGCCCAGGAACTGGTCGGCGGCTGGTGCCAAGATGATGCCGGCAACGCCAAGGATTTCAAGAAGGGCAATTAGGCGAACTAGGAACGCTGGGATCTCTTTGGTCCAAGCTAGACCTGCTGCGGCTAGGGTTTCGATTGGGCTGGTTAGCTTCCATAGACCGGCTTTTCCTAGACCTAGAACTAGTGGCACCACTAGAGCCCAACCAACGATTTGTAGAACGATGTGCATGATTCTCTTTCCTTGTATTTCTTAAGTTTGAGGTTTACGCTAGTAAGTAAAGCACGGGTTGACTAAATAAGTCAAGCCCCTCTTTACTAAATGATGGGAGTGTCGCATGGAAGTCAAAGCACTCTGCGAACGCGAAGCCGACGGCTGGGCCGTTGAGATCCCAGAATTCAAGAACCTCCACCTAAACGCCAAGCGCCTCGACAAGGTTGAAGCAATGGTGAAAGAGGCTGCCAAGAACTACGGAGTTACCGACAGCTGCGATGTGGTCATCAAGGTGATTGCCAGCATGCCTGGAATTATCTGCGACATGGAAGCGGCTCAAGAGAAAATGAAGCAGGCTTCCAAGCTTCAAGAAGAAGCGTCGCAAGAAATTCGTGAAGTAGTAAAAAAGATGCGCGACCAGGGGCTCACCATGCGCGACATCGCAGTACTACTTGGAGTAACTCCTCAGCGCGTTGCCCAGCTCGCTCCCTGCGACTAATCTGGACGACTAGCTGGAGACTTTGCATACACAGCAATAAAGTCGCGTTCGCTCGGAGCCCAGAAACGCTCAGGCGAGCGGGTGCTAGCAGAGTCAAGCTTCTTTCCACCTTTATAAGGCCCATACAAGAAACCGTTTGCGTAGGCGGCATTCATGTCAAGCAAAATAGCGCGCTGAGCTCCCGCACGAACCAGAACATCACCAAGCGACTTCGCGCTCATGGCCTCGCCAATCACATAAACCATGGTGCCGTCGGCGCGAATCCCGATGGCGCTTCTCCAAACCAAATTCTTACCGGAACCAACACCTTGCCAAACCCAGCCCCACTTCGACTGATCTTCGCTGGTAACCTGGCTAACACCCCCGTCAACAATCAATTCCATATTCTGGCGAACCGACTGAACCTCGGAACGCACCTTGTCGCGCCCCCACTGAACTACGTCGAACGAGCCATCGTTGTAGGTAACCAATGATGCCTTGCCTTTCAAAAGCTTTCGGTACTCAACGCCGTCGAAGGCATAACCTCCCTGACTATCGCGCATTAAGAAGCCGCCATTCAGACCTGCAACATAAAACGGACGAAGCTTTTCTGGCACCAAACCGGTTCGCTCGGTCAAACCAGAAACCTCGGGCACCTTGGTTCCTGGCACCTGAGCGAATGCCACCAAACTCGGGTCAAACCAGGTAACCGTCGCCCAATAAGATGTGTGAACGTCGTCGGGGCGAATGCGTGAAACCCAGATTGCGGTAGTTCCGTTTACCAAAATCTTGGTCGGCTTCCACTCACCCTCGCCTTCCAGTGGAGCAACCGGCGACTTAAGGCGGTCAGGCAAAAGGCTCGGCTTGTTGGCCACACCCCAACTTGGATTGTTAGCAACCTGCGCCGCGAGCAAATCATTTAACTGGCCATCAACATTTAGGTCATCCGCGTTCGGGCCAGTCGCAGGAACTCCGCCAATTTTGGGCGGATTCAGATAGTTGTAATAAACGTCTTCAGCAAAAGCCACCGCAACACCAAAACCAGATTCGCGAAGTACCGTTGCCGAAGCAGTCATCAAATCCTCTTGTTTGCGAAGCACTCGATCTAAAGACATGGAACTCACATAAACGCCAAACACCACTGTGATTGCCAAGGCCGAAAACGCAAGGTTCCTAGCAATCAACCGACTGGGAGTGAAGTAATTTTTTGCAGTGTACTCAGGCGCTCCCCCGAAACGGTGAGCCACCCGCATGGCCGAATGGAAGTAGGCGCGAAGCATTGCCGCTTCGTCTCTTCTGAATTCTGAATAGACGAAACCTTCAAGGAAATTCGTTAAATCGGAAACAGAAATGGAAGACAGTTCTCGGCGACCGAAAGGATTGCCCAACATGATTTTTTGTATGGACTCACGAAACCACTTTTTACGATCGCGTCCGAGATTTTCTTCAGGGACATACTCAATCCAATAACTAAACCAAGGGCCCACAGTCCCCGGTAGCTTGAATTGATGCTTATTCACTATGCCCCCAGTTTAGTTATCAGAGGGATTGACTTGGATGAGCGAAATACCCGTCGCCATAAGAGCCAACAACTTCGGAAACCACAATCTGATAGCCCAAGTACCACTTCTTGTAGTTCTCTTTCGCAACCAGATGCTCTGGATAGCGAGAAAGCTGCTTCACTGAATCCATGCCGTCAAAGTAGTAAATCGAATTACGAGATTTGCCATCTTCCGAAACCCAACGATCCACGCCAACAAACCCCGGCAGCGCAGTTGCAAACTCCTCAATTCGGCCATCAAGAGCGTGAAACTCGTCATCGTAAACGCCAGGACTAAAAATGAATGAACAGCTAATCACGCAAGCACCTTCTCGAAAATAATGTATTCGCTGAGGGCCGCAACTTTGTAATAAAGCTTTTGTGCCGACACATTTGAACGCTGGGTCTGCCAATAAAGCCGCGAAGCGCCAGACGAGTGAGCAAAATCAGCACAACCCTGAATCAAAAACTCACCAAGACCCCGACGACGATAGTCCGGCGAAACAAACAAATCTTCTAAATAAAGATCGGCCTTATCTAACCAGGTCGTGTGATTAAACCAGCAGTGAGCGAACCCAACCACTACCCCATCAAGCTCAGCCACGAAACCGTGCAGACGAACCGCGTTGTCGAAAAAGCGATTCCAAGTCAACTCAGTCTGCTCAGCGGAAAGCGAGTGTTTATAGAACTCTAGATATCCCGCCCAAAGTGGCTCCCAAGCTGCCCTGTCCGAAGGTCGAATCTCGCGAAAAATCATTTATGATAACGACAAATCTTTGGTCAAGATCGCGCGAGTAAATCGTCCTGGTAATTCTGAGCCATAGAAGTTGTCATTGAACTGATCAACCACAGCCTTGGCATCCACAACATGCCCATCCCACTCGTATCCGGTGGTTGAGTGTGCATCGGCAAGAACAGTGATGTCATAGCCACGCTCCTGCGCCGCGTGCGTGGTGTGACGAACGCAGTTGTCGGTCTGCATGCCGGTCACATAAATGTGCCCGACATTGAGACCAGCAAGGATCGACTCAAGGTCGGTCGCTTCAAACGAGCTTCGGTAAAGCTTGCGAACCTTTGACTCCCCAGCAGCTGGTGAAAGCTCTGGCACGATCTGCCAGCGTTCCGACTCAAGCACTAACTCTTCGTCTGAGTGCTGAACCCAAACAACTGGAATTCCAGCAGCACGAGCCTTCTCAACCGCAAGGTTGATGTTCGAAACAACCGACTCCAGGTTGTAGGCGCCCTCAACAACGCCGTTCTGAACATCGATAACCAATAGAGCCGACTTGTCGCGGCCAGTAAGAGTAGTCATACCTGAATGCTACCCAAACAAAAGAAAATGCCCCCTGTTTCCAGGAGGCATCTCTCATTGCAAGAATTACTTGACTGGGTTTCCGAACGAGTTCGCTCCAGCAGTGCTGTCCTTGACCAACTGAATTAGAACCATGATCCAACCAACAATCGGAATCAAGGCGAAGAAAACGTAAGGCCCGCCCTTGCTTACATCGTGCAGGCGTCTCCAAGTGACTGCCAGCGAAGGAACAAGAGTAGCAATCGACCAAAGGCTCACGATTGGTGAGTTCTGCATGACCTGAAGATCTCCAACTTGCATAACCGATCCAGGAAAAATAACTGACAAGATTGTGCTCACTAAGGTGGTGAACAATGCGGCGTACCAATATTCGCTGCGTCGTGCGCGGCCGGTGAAAGTTGCGTAGTTCTTGAAATAAGACTTGATTGCGTCAACAAATGACATTTATTTCCCCTTATGTTTTTTGAAACTCTTTGTGAATTCCAAGATAAATACTACGTAGAGGTCCATCAAAACGTATGACATTCATTACCAAGTATTTGGTTCGTTATCTCATGGGAATCAGTATTCTGTGCCAAGCCCCTCAACGACTGTGGCAAGTTTTTCCCCAATAATTCTCTGGATTAACTTCCAGGCCATGTCCTGAGACAAGTCAATAAACTGCATGCTCTCCGAGGCCGAATTCAGTGAACCTCCTGCTGCACTAACAGTTATTGACCCTGCACCCACCACGACAGCGTATTTGCGAGCAAGTTCACTTAACGCTTGCAAAGCCTGAATGTTCATCATCGGAACTTGATCTCTAACGACAGGTCGATCTGGGCTGAAGTAAGCAACCTCCTGCTCCAGGTCCCTCGCGTCCACGGATACGAACAGCCGAAGTTCCTCCTCGCTTGATCCGTAACGCCCGTAAACCTTAGGTGCTTTGTGATCTTTGTCGAACCAACCCCGGATTACACCAAAATAAACTTTCTCGCCAGCTACCGAGGCAAGCGAATATCCAACTTCGATTGCACCATCTTTGCGCAGGTCTCCTGAAAGTTTCGTGCCCATTTCAATTTCGACAAATCCATTTGCTTGGCAAAAAAGTGTCTCCCGGCGCTCTGCATATTTTCCTGCGACCGACCCCAGATAAATAAGAATCGCGATTAAGCCTGCGAACATCAGCCAAAAAGCCCAAGGTTGCTTTTCAGCGGTTCGGGCGGATCTCCGTGTCTTGGCACTAAAAGGTTGAACAAAACGAAGGCGAGTATGCCGAAAATCCAGGTTATCGCCTTACTCCACACAGGCTGGTTGACTAATTTAGCTTTCTGGTCGCTCTTGGGGAGTTCTACCTCTCCCCAAAACCCAAGCTCTACGGGAGTCTGAGCGAACAAGCGCATTGCATCAACAATTTCTCGATTGCTCGGCTGCGGAGCCCCCTGTTTACCCATGCCTAAATACTAATTAGTTGATATGTGGATTGACGGTTCCAAACGCATCAATTTCGATGTCTGGTTTCCGTTGCGAACTAAATCCGGCCACGCTTCTTTGGGCGATTTATTTCGGCGTCGATATCCGACTCGTTGATGCAAACAACGAAAACTCTGAGCGTGTTTTCATCGTCCAGCGCAATGAAGGAACTGCTGCACCTACCACCAGAGGTTCCGACTTGGCCAATACTGGCTCAGACAGCGCAACCCTATTGGCTGGTGCTGGCGGCCTAGTTGCCATTGGTTATGCGATGGTTGCAACTCTGCGTCGACGCAAGGTTCGACGCTAAAGAAGTATTAAATGAAAAAGCCCCCTATTTCTAGGGGGCTTTTTCCATATGGGATATATCTTGTGGAGATGGGGGGAATTGAACCCCCGTCCAGAACAAAGATTCTGATTCTTCTACGGGTGTAGTTTCAGTATCGCTTTACTCGGTCCTGGCCATACCCTGAAACAAGTTGACCAACAAACCCAGCCTGAGTGAAAGTCCCGCGAAGCCCTAAGGCGTAACTAAGCAGCAAGATCTCTAGATAACGACAGGACCCGGAACGAGATCAAATCCGGACTGTCGGACTTCAGGCTAGTTGCGCTTAGGCAGCTAGGGCGAAGTCGGTGCGATTAGCTTTGGCACCTATAGTTTGCAAAGAGCGTTTACGAGATAACTCTGCATCCTCGACCCGCTTCATTCAGGCACTGGTGCACTGTCGAAACCGATCATCCCCATATGTAGTTTTCAAATTCCTGATTGCTCAGGAGTTCAATAGTAACTCTTTGCTCAGACAAATAGTCTTAGAGTTCCCTGTGAACCAGGACGCTGCGTTCGTCGAATTGCTGTACCACTTCGAAACCGTGCTTCAGGAACGTGCTCAACTTGCCTCGATAGGCAGTTACATCGAATTCATCGCCAGACCGAGGGGCTGCTTCAACCGAAGTGTAGCCAAGCGCTTTGAGGTCTTTGAGAGCGAATTGGAGTAGCTCGGTCGAGACACCTTTACCCTGAAAGTTTGGCGCAACCACGAAGCAGAGGATTCGAGCAGCTTCGTTGTTGGTTGGTGGAAGTTGAATGAAGTTGTTGCCTCGGTTAGCCGCAACCCAACCAATTACTTCCTCGCCATCGAAGGCAAGATAGCCGGTCATTTTGCCGTTCTCAACTCGTTCGCAAGTGAGGGCTCGGTTGTTGTCTTTTGAAGAATTTTGTTCCTCGGTGTTTAGGTAGTGCTGGCAATAGCAGCCAGCCCAACGAGGGACCGATTCGAAAGCTGGGCCTTCCATGAACTCCAAGAATTGGTTTAGGGTTTCTGGCGAAAGCGGACGAATGTCTACCAATCTTTACCCTTGGTAGACATAGCTCTGGCGGCTTCGCGCTTGTCTTGCGCTTCCTTGAGGGCGTGGCGCTTGTCGTAGTCTTTCTTACCGCGGGCGACCGCGATTTCGACCTTTGCGCGCCCGTCCTTGAAATAAATCTTTAGAGGAACAAGGGTGTAGCCAGACTCTTTGATCTTCTGGAGCAGCTTTTCAATCTCGTGGCGGTTGAGCAGGAGCTTGCGCTTGCGCCTTGAGGAGTGGTTGTTCCAGGTGCCTTGGGTGTATTCAGGAATGTGAACGTTTTCGAGCCAGGCTTCACCGTTTTCGACGCTGGCATAGCCATCTACAAGGGATGCGTGACCGGCACGCAACGACTTAACTTCGGTTCCGCTCAAGACCATTCCGGCCTCGTAGGTGTCTTCGATGTGGTAGTCGTGGCGTGCTTTGCGATTGCTGGCAACCAGCTTTTCGCCTTTTTCCCTAGGCACGATTCACTCCAATGTTTTGACCCTTGTGGTCAGCCAATCAGTTTACCAATCAGGGGTGCGCTATTACTAGGCGCGAAGGTAGCGCTTGATGGCGATGATTGAGGCGAAGCCTGCGAGAAGGACACCGAGACCGAACAAGATTGGTACCAGGACAAGACCGGTTGAAAGCCCGACAAAGTTGGTGAACGGAAGTGCCGTTGCAAGATAGCCCTGAACAAAGAATTGGACGATCGCTAGGACGGCAGCACCGGCAAGTATCGAACCGATAGCGGCAGCGACCACTCCCTCGATTACGAATGGAAGTTGGATGTAGAAGTTAGAAGCACCAACTAGTCGCATGATTCCAAGTTCACGTCTGCGAGAGAAAGCCGACTGGCGGATGGTTGTTGAGATCAGCAAGATTGCCGAGAACAGCATGACCGAAGCAATACCAACTGCGGCCAGGCTGGCAGCGTTCAGAATGCTGAAGATTTGATCGAGGTAGGAACGTTGGTCGCGCACCTCTTCAACACCTGCAACACCACTGAAACTTTGGGTGATGATTGCGCCGTCGGCAGGGTTCTTCAGCTTCACCCAGAAAGTTTCGTTTAGCTGGTCGGCGGTTACGTACTTGGTGATGGTGTTGCTTGCGAATTCTTGCTTGAACTGCGCGTAGGCCTGATTGTGGTCGAGGAAGAAGTACTTCTCGACATAAGGCGAAAGGGTGTTGTCTTTTAGTTTCGCTTCAATCGAGGTTTTTACGTCGGCGCTGGCTTCACCTTGTGGGCAAGCCTCGGCTGGCGAGTATGAAGAACAGAGATAGACCGCAACCTGCGCGCGGTCGTACCAGTAATTCTTCATCTCGCCGATTTGAAGCTGAAGAAGTGCAGCGGTTCCCACAAAGGTGAGGGAAAGGAAAGTCACTAGGACAATCGAAACGACCATGCTTAGGTTGCGCTTTAGACCCTGGGCTACTTCACCAAAGACGTATCCGAGTTTCATCGATTTACCTCGGCAGCTTCGTAACCAACACCACGGCTGTCGCTAACAATTTGGCCGTCCTTCAAAACAACCACACGACGCTTTAGTCGGTCAACGATGCCGCGATCGTGAGTTGCCATGACGATGGTGGTACCGGCGGCGCTAATGCGTTCCAGAAGATTCACGATGTCCTGGCTAGTTGCTGGGTCGAGGTTACCGGTCGGTTCATCGGCAAGAAGGAGTTGGGGCTTGTTCACGATTGCGCGGGCGAGCGCTACACGCTGCTGCTCACCACCGGAAAGTTCGTTTGGGTAGCGCTCTTGCTTGCCTTCGAGGCCAACCAGTTTGAGCACTGCGGGCACTGCCTCGGCAATAAAGGCCGGAGACTTGCCGATTACCTCGAGGCAGAACGCCACGTTCTGGGCAACGGTCTTGTTTGGAAGAAGGCGGAAGTCTTGGAAAACCATTCCAATGTTGCGGCGGAAGTAAGGCACGCGACGAGCCGGGATGCTGATTAGGTTTTCGCCCAAAACAAAGATGCTTCCTTTGCTTGGAACATCCTCGCGAAGCATCATGCGAAGCAGCGATGACTTGCCAGAGCCAGATGCGCCAACGAGAAATACAAAGTCGCCTTTTTCAATTTCAATCGAGACAGTGTCGAGCGCCGGACGACTCGCGCCCTTATAGGTCTTAGAAACTTTTTCGATAGAAATCATTGCGTTTCCAGCCTAGGCGGACAAAGGCTTTAAGCCTGTTTACGCCACCGAATACCGGCCGAAATAAATCCGTCCAAATCGCCATCAAATACAGCGCCTGGGTTGTTCACTTCATACTCGGTTCGAAGATCTTTGACCATTTGGTAGGGAGCCATCACGTAAGAACGCATCTGCTCTCCCCAACTGGCCTTCACGTCGCCGGCAAGTTGCTTCTTCTGAGCCTCTTCCTCACGTCGCTTGATTTCCAAAAGGCGGGACTGCAGAACGCGCATGGCGGCAGCTTTGTTTTGAATCTGTGACTTCTCGTTCTGGCAACTGACCACGGTTCCGGTTGGAATGTGAGTGATTCGAACGGCGGAATCGGTGGTGTTTACCGACTGGCCACCGGGACCCGACGAACGGAATACGTCGATTCGGATGTCGTTTTCAGGAATCTCAATGACGTCGGTCATTTCAATCAGTGGAACAACCTCCACGGCCGCGAAAGAAGTTTGACGCTTACCGGCTGAGTTGAACGGGCTCATTCGCACCAAGCGGTGAGTTCCGCCCTCAACCGATAGGGTTCCGAACGCGTAAGGGTAGTCAATCTCAAACGTCGAGGATTTGATTCCAGCGCCTTCGGCGTAGCTGATGTCGAGAACCGAAACCGGCATCTTCTTTTTCTCGGCGTAACGCAAATACATGCGCATCAGCATTTCGGCAAAGTCGGTTGCGTCGTCGCCGCCTGCACCGGCGCGAATGGTAATAACCGCTCCACGGGCGTCGTATTCGCCGTTCAAAAGGGTTTGAATCTCAAGTTCGCCGATGTCTTTTGAAAGAGCTTCTAGTTCTGACTTGGCTTCGTTTTGACTTTCGGAGTCATTGGCATCATTGGCCAGTTCCACCAACACCTCGAGGTCGTCTAGGCGGCTCTCGATTGAATCTAGTTTGGTGATTTGCGACTGGGCGCGACTTAGCTTGCTGGTAACCGACTGGGCTTTCGCGGTGTCGTCCCAGAGATTTGGATCTGCGGCCAGTTCCTTTAGAACGGCTATTTCAGATTCGAGTTTGGCAGGGTCGACGACCACACGAATACTCGAAAAAGTGTCCTTGAGTTCGTGGATTTCTTTAGAAAGGTCAATCTCAGCCATCGCCTCTAGTCTAGGTAACCGATAATTAGCAGGTGGCAAAAACTAAAGGCAATGTTCTTCGTGAACTTCTTCTGCCCGTCTTTTTGCCGTCGCTAACTTTCTCAATTGGCGAGAATCTGCTAATTCCCCTAATCCCTGCGGGTGCTGAACGCCTCGGAGCAAATCTGAGTACGGCTTCCCTTATTGCTGGAACGATCCTGTTCGGAACTCTGGTTGCCGATGTGCCGGCAGCGAAAGTAATTCGCGTGATCGGTGAACGCCTGGGAATGATTTACTCAGCGATCTCTGCTGCATTCGGGCTGGTAATCACGGTCTTTGCAACTAACCTCTGGGTCATGTCTTTCGGTGTGCTTTTAGTGGGAATGGGAGCATCAGTCTTCGCTCTGGCCCGCCATACTTACATTGCCGCCGATGTGCCATACGAATTCAGAGCTAGAGCGCTGTCAACTTTGGGTGGCGTGTTCCGTGCCGGAAGCCTACTCGGGCCGCTGCTTGGTGCTGGGCTGCTTACTTTTAGAGATTTTCATCTGATCTACTGGGCTGCGCTCATCCTGTGTCTTGGCGCCGGAGCCTTAGTTTGGTTCACTAAGAAAGATGTGAAAGCCGACGCAGCTAACCTGACCAAACTCACTACATGGCACATCACCAAACGGGAGTGGAACAAACTTTCGACGATTGGTGTGGCCGCCACATTTCTATCAATTGCCAGAACCGCCAGGATGATCGGCTTGCCTATTTGGGCTCTTTTCATTGGGCTGGATGCTGCCAGCACAGCTCTCCTAGTTGGGCTTGCGGCAACCCTAGATGTGATGCTCTTTTACACCTCGGGTCAGGTCATGGATCGCTGGGGTCGGCGCGCGGCTGCCGTTCCAACCATGGCGCTGCTTGGTATCACGATGTTTCTAGTGCCACTTAGCCACGACTTCAACACCCTGCTGCTGGTTGGCTTGGCAATGTCACTGGCTAACGGTCTAGGCTCAGGGCTAATCATGACTCTTGGGGCCGATCTCGCCCCTGCCGATGCCCGCGGTGAATTCTTAGCAGCCTTCCGCCTAATGATTGACGGCTCAACTGCAATCACAGCACCGATACTTTCACTCGCCGCGGTCACGATTGGTCTTGGCTTTGGGTTTGGGTTCTTCGGAGTCTTATCACTAAGTGGCGCGTGGATCATGTGGAAGCACATCCCAAAGTTCATCACCGCTCCTAAGAAATAGCCCGAGCCTTCGCTTGGGCGCAAACTCGACCCAGCTGACCAAGAGTAATTCCGGTGATCGATTTCCAGTTCGTACAAACGGTTGCCGAAATTGTCCTGCCATCGGCACTCATCACCGAAATTTCCATCGGGTTGATTTTGAGTTGCAAAGCAGCCTCGGTTACAAGGTCTTTGACCACTGGCAGGTAGTCGAGGTTCTGCACCGGAGCGATTTGGTCTCTTTGCAAATCGGTAGCGACTTTCAAGGCCAGGACGTCTGCAAGTTGCTTATTTTGAAGTGTCTGAAGTTGCACTCCGATTAGTTCGACCATTACCAATGCGAAGATGGCCGAGAGAGTGATGATTCCGATACCGAGAGGAATGATTGAACCAGATTCGCTTCGCTTCATTGAAATCCAACCGCAGAAACACTGGTTGAACCTCGCTGCAAAGTAACGCAAACCAAGGGAGGTGAGCAGGCATCTCGAACCATCTGTACTCCTGCTGGAAGCTCAGGGTCAACCTTTAGTGCGATGCTTCTGGTTGCATTTGCGGCGAGAATTTGTAGTTCCACCTTTGAGGTGAGCAAAGTCGATAACGCAATCGAACCGCCGAACACCAGCAACTGACCCAGAATCACGAAGATTACAAATTCGAGAATTGCCGAGCCAAGCTGCTCTCTAGCCTTCGACAGGAACATAGCTCACCACATTAAGGTTCGGAAAAATCAAGGAGACCGGACCCAAACTGGCTGGCACTTCAACCATTGCCAAACTCATACCAGCGTTTACTGAAGAGGTCACAGAGAAGGCATCGAGCCCGAGTCGATGCGCTAACTTCGATCTAACGCCGTCAATGACTTCTGAACTTATTGAATCAGGCTCAGCAGCCTGCAAAGCTGCCTCATACGCGATTTGAGTTACTTGGGCCTTAGCAAACGAGTACCACGTAACGCCCAGCGTGGCGCTGGCAAGAGTAAGCAACGGAAGAGTCAGAAAAAGAAATTCAACCACTGCTGAGCCTCGATCAGAAGTTCGCAACTTTGTTCAATGATTGGTTCAGAATTCCACTAAGTGCCGGAGTCGCAACCGACCAAAGTACGACCACCAAACCTGCAGTCATTAGCGTTATCAAGACCCAACCCGGAACATCTCCGCGTTCGTTCATAATCTTTTTCATTTGGTTCCTTTCAGTAGGGGATGTTGAGGTATTGCATGGCTGGAAAAACTGCGAAAAGAACCGTGACGGGCAGGATTAGGAAAACCAAAGGCATTAGCATCAGATTTTCTTTCTTGGTTGACTGCGTTAACTGCACTTGGGCAATGTGCTGACGCAAACTTTGCGCAAAGGCCAAGAGTTGCTCTGAAAGTGGCGAACCGAACTGAAGAGAAACCTGCAGTTTGATTACGAGGTCTCCAATCGCACCACCAGCCGATTGCGTTCTAATTAGCGACAATTCGTCGTAGAGATTTCCACCCAATTCCAGCGAGGCGAGAAGTCTCTGAAATTTTTTGGCAACCATCCCCTGGGCACTTGAGAATGTTTCGTAAATGGCGCCAACCAAACTCAAACCAGAATCCAACGCGACTGCCAGGACCAAGCTCAATTGCGCTACCTGATTGGTTTCATCCAAATTCTCTTTAGCCATGAATGGCCCTGAACACTCTGGAGAACGAAGTAATTCTTCCTGCTGCGACGACCAATCGATAGGCAAGAAAGGAGATCGCAAAACCTGCAACTAGCAGCGATTGCCCCAAAGTTGAATTGAACGAATTTCTCGTTTGCTCATTCGCACTCAAAACTCCAACGAGAATCCATGGGGCCAATAGGCCAAGTTTGGAAACGCTGAGGATCGCATTTTGTCTGGCTCGAACGTCTCCCCTAGCTGCAAGTTCAAACCGGACGGAGGCCGCATGAATTGCTAAAGCCTGCATCAAATTCTGACCTCCCGTTCGATGCGCCAAACCGACTATTGCCACGAATACATCGGCGTGCGGCAAATCCACGTTTTGGCGAAAACGTTCGATTGCCTTTATCAGTGGCTGGCCCCGATCGAGATTCGAAACCATTTCAGCAATTGGCTTCTTCAACTCCGGAAGGTCGAAATCGTTTGCAAACGAAAAAGTGTCGGCTACCGAAATTCCCGACTGCAGTCCTGAGATGAAGACTTCCTCAAATTGTGGCCACGCACGCTCTCGCTGGAGTTTGGAATTATCGCGACGAATCACTAGGACTTCCCTCCAAGCGAACCCAAAGGCGCCAAATGAGATGAGGAGTACCGCCCAGTTCACAGAGACACCTCCTCCAATTGAAGTTGCTTGCCATCCGCCATCCGCTTTATCGAGGTCACGCTGCGCAAACCGTTTGCAGCTCTCGAACAGTGCACGAAAAGCTTCATCGATGAGCGAATTAACTCGGCCAGAAATTCGTTTGAGATATTCCCACCGGCTAATAGCGGAAGCGTTAGCAACTTGTTCAGAGCTTCGTCACTGGAGTTCGCATGAACCGTACACATCGCAGGAATACCTGAGTTCATGGCAATCAGCATGTCCAATGCCTCCGCCCCGCGTACTTCTCCCACAACCATTCGGGTCGGGCGCATTCGCAGCGCCTCGCGCACCAACCTTCTGAGATCGATGCCGTACTTCCCCTCGATGCTCTCCGGCCGGGTCTGCAATGCAACCCAATCGGGCAATAAGCAGCGAAGCTCAAAGGTGTCTTCCACGGAAACCACCCGTTCGGTTACATCTAAGGAACTCAACAATGCTGTGAGTAGTGTGGTCTTCCCCGCCTGAGTTGCTCCGGAAATCATCAGGTTTGCACCTGCCTTCAGTTCGGTCACCAAAAAATCTGCAGCAGGTTTCGAAAGCACACCCATGGTTACCAAGGAATCAAGGGTCAGCACCCGATTTGAAAATTTTCTGATGTTCAGGCTCAGATGCCTTCTAGTGACATCTGGAATTACTGCATGTAAACGAAAACCACTTTCTAGTTGAGCATCGATAAACGGTGACGAACGATCTAGCCGGCGACCACTAACGCGAATCATGCGCTCAACCAGCGTTAGGAGTTCGTCGGCGCTGAAATTCACCGTTTCGCGAAAATGCTGACCGGATTTTGCGAACCAAAGTTCACCCGGTTGATTCACCCACACTTCTTCGATGGTTTCGTCGTCGAGGTAGTCTTGCAAAAATCCAAAGCCGGTCAAACGTGTGTGCAAATCTTTTCGAAGGAGCTGCTCGTCGATTGGAGATAAACCTTCTCGTTCTGCTTTTGAATCCAGGACGAGGTCAATCGCGACATCTCGTGCTTCTTTAGCAAGTAAATCTCCCTGAACAGCCATAGGCAAAAGGTACTTACAAAAAGTTTTCAATCTCGGAAGTTTTCCACAGCGAAGTATTGCTACAATAAGAAGGTCCGCGGGAGTGGCGAAATTGGCAGACGCACTAGATTTAGGTTCTAGCGCTTAATAGGCGTGTGGGTTCAAGTCCCACCTTCCGCACCAGACAGAAAAGACCGAAGGTTTCCTTCGGTCTTTTGCTTTAACTACTGAAGTGCCGCTGCAACTGCAGCTTCGGCATTCACAATGCCGGCGCCGTAGCTCTGCGAGGAGGCCCCGCTTGGGCCACAAACTCCACCCAATGGCGCTGCTGGCGGAGCCGTAGCGGCGAACGGCGTGACCGTGGTGCTCAGGGCAGTCCAGATCTTGGTGACCAAATCACCGTTCCTCGCAATCGTGGGTGTTTTTCTCAGCAGAGCCGAATACATCAGCGCTACCACTCCAGCCACGTTCGGCGAAGCCATTGATGTTCCCAGCTCATAGCCGTAAGTTGCGTTACCCGGAACCGTGGTGCCGTCATTGAGAGTTGAATAAATCTGACCAGACGCCTGCTGCGAGCCAATCGCATAGCAGTAATCTCCGCCGGGTGCTGCGATGTCTACCGCGTTACCGAAGTTGCTGTAAAAAGTAGGTTTACCGGTTTTGCCAGTGGCTGCAACGTTAATGGTTGGGTAGCAGTTACCTGGGTAACTTGAAAGCCCTTCCCCGCTGTCGTTACCAGATGCCGTGATTACGGTAATCCCTTTGGCCCTAATTGCGGCTAGCGCAGACTGCGTTGGTGAACCACTCAGACATGTGCCCTCTCCACCAATCGACATGTTGATGATGTTCGCAGGGTGAGGGTTCGCTGGGATGCCACTGATTGGAATACCGGCAGCCCAGTTCAGCCCGGCAACGATGTCGGCTTCGGTTCCGCCGCCGGTTGCCAAGACTCGAACTGGGATTAGCTTCACGTTCGGCGCAACACCAAGAACCCCAAAATTGTTGTCTATCGCCGCGATAATCCCGGCCACGTGGGTGCCATGCCAAGAAGATTTTTGGTGAGGGTTTACCGAGTTATCCCAGTCGCCGGAATCGGTTGGATTGGAATCGCGGCCGTCACCGTCGTTCGATTTTGTGGAGTCTGAAACCATGTCATAACCGGGCACAACGTTGGCATCCAAATCTGGGTGTGTGGTGATTCCAGTGTCCAAGACTGCAACGTACACGTCTGGCGAACCGGTCTCAGTTAGCCAAGCGTTGGTCACCTTCATTCCATAAGGGTTTGCGTTGTCTGACTTGAGATGCCACTGGTTGGAAAATCCGCTGTCATTGGTGGTGACCGCTGTTGCTAAAGAATAGGTTCCAGAAACTGGACCAACGGTCACTGAACCGTGATCGTTAGTAATAGTCAAGGTGGCGGTGTACTTGGCGCCAACCGTGGCCGGGTTGATGGCGCAGGTGGTCGAAGTTGAGGTGGAGCAAGTCTGGGCAACGGTGTCGTTTTTCAAAACGGCTAACTGATAGCTAACCTGCATGCCTCCGACATCGGTGGCATCCGTGAGTGCGTTCCAGGAGAAACGAACTTCGCTCGCTGCGTTCTCAATTTGAATTTGCGTGTTTGGCTTCGGAAGCGCTGTCGGGGTGGCATAAACAGTGCGATATGCGCCGGTGTAGTAACGACCTGAATAAAGGTTTACCGCAGCGATCCGGAGTCTCGCTTGGACACCTGCTTGCAAGTGGCTGTTTGTGGTGGTGTAAGAACGTGCCGTCGACGATGTGCGCGACACTAAAGTAAGCCAAACGCCCCCGGAATAAAGCTGAACCTTGTAGCCAGCAATCTTGCCCGAGATTTTGGTTGTTGGTTTCGTCCAAGAAACTTTGACGGCAACTTGATTAGGCGCCCGCCAGACGTCGGTGGCAGAGGCTGCGGGTGCGGCCGCTACCTTCACGGCGCTTCGAATCACGATTGGAAGGTCGATCGGATCGTTATTGGGAAGGATTCCAGACGCAATTGGCTGGGCGGCGTAGTTCGCAATTTCAACTACCTGATTTGGGCTAGCTGATTCGACTCTTGGGTCCTGGGAAATACGTTCGACCGCTTGGGCAACTTGGTCCGAGTTTAAATCTTCGGCAAAATCAACGAACTTAAAGCCATTACCAAGATCGAGCGAATTCTCCAGATCGACCCCGGCGAAGTTTTCACCGGTTGGCTCACCGTTCGGAGCAATTGGACTAACCGCGGCCTTGTATTTCACAATCAGACCAACGGCCGGGTTTGTGGTTTCGGTAGACGAAGTGTTCGGTGTCATTCGGGCTTCCGCTGAAGTCACGCTCAGCGAACTGACCAAGACGGCAGTCATCGCCAAAAGCGTAATTCCCCGAAGTTTCATGAAATAAGGTTATGTCTCTTTGCTGTGAATTCTCTGGGTTACAGGGACTTCTGGAGCATAACGACGCCAACCCATTTGCCGAGTTTGAACCCGACCTTGGCCAGGCGGCCGTGTTCTTCGAAACCAAACTTCTTGTGCATTGCGATCGACGCTTCGGTTCCACGGTCTGAAATCACTGCGACGACTTCGCGAAGGCCGGCCTTTTTGCCTCTAGCGAGAAGATCTTTAAGTAATTGCGTACCAATGTGCTTGCCCCTGGCCGAAGGCTTTAGGTAAATCGAGTTCTCGGCAGTTCTGCGATAGGCGGCTTTCTGGCGCCAAGGTGCAAGATAGGCAAAACCGAGAATCTGACCGGATGGGCTCTGAGCCACGATAAAAGGAAGCTTGAGTCCTTGCAGGTATTCGAACTTCGATTTCCATTCGTCCAGCTTCATGGCTTCGACATCGAAAGTAATCACACTGTTGAGGATGTAGTAGTTGTAAATTTCGGTAACCTCGGCGAGGTCGGCTACGGTAGCCTCACGGACAATGTTTTCGGTTTCTGGTTCAACCGGTTGCGCCTTGAGCTTGCGAACTAAACGCCAGCGCGATTCTGAATCAAGTGCCATTAGCTATCCCACTTCACTGGTTTGCGCCCAACCTTTTTGAGCGCTTCATTGGTTTTACTGAAAGGTTTTGAGCCGAAGAAACCTCTGGCTGCCGAAAGTGGGCTCGGATGCGCCGACTTTATGACTTGAGCGGAACCCAGTAGCGGCTCAACTTCGGCCGCCTGCTTACCCCAGAGAATTGCCACCAGCTTGTCGCCGTGGTGTGCCGCGAGCGCTGATACCACCTTGTCGGTGAACCGGCTCCAGCCAAGGTCGTCGTGACCACTGGCATCGCCGATTGGTACCGTGAGGTGTCGGTTTAGGAGCATAACGCCTTGATCAGCCCATTTGGTGAGGTCTCCGCCGGTCTTCACTTTGGAACCCAGGTCGTCATTCACCTCTTTGAGGATGTTCTGGAGGCTGCGCGGCAGGGTTTCGGAAACTTCGAGGTCAACGGCAAACGATAGCCCGATGGCAACGTTTTCGGTTGGGTAAGGGTCTTGACCAATCAGTAGAACCTTGACGTCGTTGAGGCTGGTTTCGAATGCACGCATGATTCTCTGATCGATTGGCATGTAAGGCCGAGAATCACCGGCGAGCTTTACCTCCATGAGCAAAAGCAGGTCGCGGCAGTCGCCTAAGGCGTATTGCCAGGTGGGGTGCATTTGCTCGAAGAACACAGCCTAAGCCTAACCAAGTTACGGCTGTATGCTGTCTGGTGAAGGGCAGGTTTTACCGTGAATTTACATGAATTAGTTGCTGGCGCTGGAGCGCTTTCCGAAGATTTGCGCACGATTCGTCGTGACCTCCACAAGAACCCAGAGTTTGGTCTAGACCTCCCGCTCACGTTGGCCCGAGTGGTCAGCGAAGTTGAGGGCCTTGGCGAGTTGACCTTCGGAGAAGGCATGACCGCAGCTGCCCTACTAATCAAGGGTGGCAAGCCTGGACCTACTGTGTTGCTCCGCGCCGACATGGACGCACTGGCGGTAATCGAAGACACCGGTCTTGAATACTCGTCGACCAACGGCTACATGCACGCCTGTGGTCACGACCTTCACATTGCTATGGGTATCGGGGCAGCCAGACTGATTCACGCGCGCCGCGATGAACTTCAAGGTGATGTTGTGATTTGGTTCCAACCAGGCGAAGAGGGTTTGGCTGGAGCCGACCGGATGCTGGAGCAGAAAATGCACCTGGTCTCAGGTTCGAAGCCGATAGCCGCCTATGGCGTCCATGTTTTTAGTGTTTATCCGAAGGGTATGTTTGGCGCTCGCCCTGGGCCGCTGATGGCTGCTGCCGGCGGTTTCGTTGCAACCTTCAAGGGTGCCGGCGGGCACGGCTCTATGCCTTGGCTTTCGAAAGACCCAATCTCACCGATGATTCAATCGATTGCAACCCTGCAGACCGCAATCAATAAGCGCCTCGATGTCTTCGACGACGTTGTGGTGAATGTTGGTTGGGTCAAAGCCGGCGACGACCACACCGAAAATGTAATTCCAGAAACGGCCAGTTTTGGTGCCACGGTTCGAACCTTCAGCGAGAACCACAGCAACCTGATTCGCTCCGTCGTAGCCGACGTACTCGAGGGCCAGGCCAAGGCTTTTGGGGTTCAGGTAGAAATCGAATGGATGCCGGCTAGCAAGGTCCTGATGAACGACGCCGATGCAGTACTTCGCAGCCGCAAGGTGATTGGCGAACTATTCGGTGAGGGTCGTTACTGGGACATGCCGAACCCAATTCCTGGTGGCGAAGACTTCGCCTCGGTTCTCGAAGAAATTCCCGGAGCGTTCATTTTCATGGGAGCAGCACCAGACGGCGTTGACCCAAGAACGGCTCCGAGTAACCACAGCAACAAGGCAGTCTTCGACGACGACGTGCTTCCGCTCGGCGCCGCGTTCCTAGCCGCCATGGCTTTTGACACGTTGAACGATCAGTAACTAAAGCTCTTTTATTACGAACCATTTCAGGCAATGTTGCCCGAGGTGTTGCTTACTCATACCTTTGTATAAACCTGCACACCCTAGAGAGAGAACAAAAAGATGAGCAACGATCCAGCAAAGTGGGGCTTTGAGACCGCGCAGATTCACGCCGGTGCAGCACCAGACCCAACCACCAACTCACGCGCAACTCCGATTTACCAGACCACCGCGTATACCTTCAACTCGAGCGAGCATGCCGCAAAACTGTTCGGCTTGGCCGAATTCGGCAACATTTACACCCGAATCATGAACCCAACCCAAGATGTTGCCGAGAAGCGCATTGCCGCCCTCGAAGGTGGAACTGCTGCCCTATTGCTTGCTTCCGGTCAGGCTGCTGAAACGCTTGCCATCTTGAACATTGCTCAGGCTGGTGATCACATCGTTGCTTCGTCAACCATCTACGGCGGAACCTACAACCTGTTCAAGTACACCCTTCCAAAGCTTGGAATTGAAACCACCTTTGTTGAAGACCAGGACGACCTGAAGGCCTGGGCTGCAGCAGTTCAGCCAAACACCAAGTTGTTCTTTGCCGAGACCATCGGAAACCCGAAGGTCAGCATTCTTGACATCGAAGGCGTTGCCGATGTGGCTCACAAGAACGGCGTGCCACTTATCGTGGACAACACCGTTGCCACCCCTTACCTGGTTCAGCCGCTTAAGCACGGCGCCGACATCGTGGTCCACTCTGCGACCAAATTCCTCGGTGGTCACGGAACCGTGGTTGCCGGTGCAATTGTCGACGGCGGTAAGTTCGAGTGGTCGAAGAGCGACAAGTTCCCAGGCCTCACCGAACCAGACCCTTCGTACCACGGCGTGGTTTACACAGCTGCCCTTGGCGACGCCATTGCGTACATTATCAAGGCACGTGTTCAGGGTCTTCGCGACCTAGGAGCAGCAATTGCTCCAGCCAGCGCATGGCAACTGATTCAGGGCATCGAAACCCTGAGCCTTCGCGTTGAGCGCCATGTTGAGAACGCTCAGAAGTTGGCCGAGTGGCTAGACAAGCACCCACAGGTTGAGTCGGTGAACTATGCCGGCCTCAAGTCTTCGAAGTGGCACAAGGCTGCCAAGAAGTATGCACCAAAGGGAGCTGGCGCGATTGTCTCGTTCGAGATCAAGGGTGGCGTAGCCGCGGGTTCAAAGTTCGTTGATTCACTCGAACTGTTCAGCCACGTTGCTAACATCGGAGATGTGCGTTCACTCGTCATCCACCCAGCCAGCACCACTCACTCGCAGCTCACCCCTGAGCAGCAGTTGACTACCGGTGTAACTCCAGGTCTCGTCCGTCTTTCGGTCGGCCTAGAGTCGGTAGATGACCTTATTGCCGATCTAAAAACCGGTTTCGAGGCGGCTAAGAAGTAGTTGGAATTTCAATCCTCTGAGGACTCCGTCCCGTCTGCGTTCATCACCGATGAGCAAAGCCGGCAACTTGTTGGCAGGCCACCAGCCTCTGGTGCCTGGCGCGACGGAGACCCAGCGGGTGACCGCGAATTTGCGCCCCTACCTTCGTTCAAAACGGGTAGTGGGCGCGAACTAGTTAATGCCAAGCTCGCCTTCGAAACCTGGGGTCAGCTAAACGAAGCCGGCGACAACGCGGTGCTAATAATGCACGCACTCACCGGCGACTCTCACGCAACCGGCCCTGCCTCGAAGCAGCACCCAACCGAAGGTTGGTGGAATGGCATCATCGGCCCAGGCCTTGCCATCGACACCGATCGTTTCTATGTTGTCGCGCCAAATATGCTCGGCGGATGCCAGGGCTCAACCGGACCGGCAACCCTAGACAAAAATGGTCGCGAATATGGTCCACGTTTTCCTTACCTGACCATTCGTGATCAGGCACAGGCTTTGAAACACTTCACCGACGCCATCAGCATCAAAAAGTGGCACAGCATCATTGGTGGTTCCATGGGTGGAATGCACACCCTAGAGTTTGCGATTATGTTTCCAGAACTCGTTGACCGCGTTGCGATTATTGCTGCTCCGCCGGTGGCCACTGCCGACCAGATTGCCTTGAACTCAGTTCAGGTTGAAGCCATCAAAACCGATCCTGCTTTTGCCGACGGCGATTACTACGACGCCAAACCTGGCTTTGGCCCCCACAGAGGTCTTGCCCTAGCTCGCCGCATGGCTCTGCTCAACTACCGCTCCCCTCACGAACTAAACGAGCGTTTCGAACGTTCTTGGCAGAGCGGCAAGAGCCCGCTTGGCGATGGTGGCCGCTTCGCGGTTGAGAGTTACCTAGATTTCCATGGAAACAAATTCACCCGTCGTTTCGATGCCAACAGCTACATCACCCTGGTGAACGCGATGAATTCCCACGACGTCGGTCGCGACCGCGGCAGCGTTGAAGAGGCTTTGAAATCGATCACGGCCAAGTCGCTGGTGGTTGGTATTTCCACCGACCGCCTGTTCCCACTCAGTGGTCAGCAGCTAATTGCCGAGCACATCGGTGGCGAACTTATTGGCGGAAAAATTCACGTTATCGACAGCGAATTCGGTCACGACGGTTTCCTAATTGAGATGGACATCGTGGGACCTCTGCTCGAACAGCTTCTGAACTCTTAGGTTCTCCATTCGGCAACCACGTGCCGAACCTCTTCTGCCAAATCCAAAGCCGCAATCGGCCCTGCTTCGGAAAGCCTGCGCGCCGCATCAGCGTGAAGCAGAACCGCGGTCTGAGCCACATCGAGGGCATCGAAATCATCGTGATGAGCCGCCAAAATGGCGCCCATAATTCCAGCAAGGACATCGCCGGTGCCAGCAGTTGCTAGGTCGGCCGGATTCGGACCAACCGAGACAGTTTCGAAGTCAGGGTTGGCAATGACGGTTACGTTTCCCTTTAGGCAAACGGTTTGACCGGTGAGCATGGCCAGCTGGCGAGCGATGATTTCGGGTTCTGCCTCAACGGCTGCGCGATCTATGTGTGTGTCGAGCCTAGAAACCAAGGCTGCCGCTTCGCCAGCGTGCGGAGTCAGAATTGCCCGCCCTTCGAGCGTTTCGAAATTACAAATTTCTAGGGCTCCGGCGTCGATGATTTTGGGCTCGGGACCCTCAAATGCAACGCTTAGTCTTTCGGCGTCTGCTGCGGTCAGGCCCGAACCGAGCACCCAAGCCGAAACTCGACCAGGTTCGCAAACCACTTCCGGTCTTGCTTCCAACACGAGACTCTTAACAGCCTCAGGCCCGAAGTAACGAACCATGCCAATGCCCGTGCGAATCGCAGCGGTTACACCGAGCAGTGCAGCGCCCGGATAGGCGTCGGAGCCGGTGATGAAACCAACGACACCGCGCGAGTATTTGTCGTCGGTTGATTTTGGAAGCTGAAGGTACTTCTGCAGGCGATTTGGGAGCACGGTTCTAGGCTATTGGTATGACCCTGCTTTTTGAGCCAATCACCGTTCGTAACCTAACCACCCGCAACCGAATTTGGATTCCTCCTATGTGCCAATATTCCTGCGATGAACAAGACGGCGTGGTTGGCAACTGGGCACTGGTTCACTACACATCGTTTGCCAAAGGCGGCGCAGGGCTAATTATTGCCGAGGCTACCGCGGTGAGCCCGATTGGAAGAATCACTCCTCTTTGCGCGGGGATTTGGAACGATGAGCAGCAGATTGCTTGGGAAGCAGTGGTGGATTCGGTTCACCTCAATGGCGGAAAAATTGGCATTCAGCTGGCTCACGCTGGCCGTAAAGCTTCAACGCACGCGGGGTGGACCGGCTCGGGATCGGTGGCTATTGCTGAGGGTGGTTGGGAAACCGTTTCAGCTTCAGACATAGCCTTTGAGGGCTATGCAGCACCTCGCGCTCTAGCACTTGAAGAACTAGAAGGCATCAAAAGCGAATTCGTTGAAGCTGCCAAGCGTTCGGTAACTGCCGGCTTTGACCTGCTAGAGATTCATGCCGCACACGGATACCTATTGCACCAATTCCTATCGCCGCTGTCGAACACTCGCACCGACATTTACGGTGGTTCCCTGGAAAACCGTGCCCGCCTCCTCGTGGAAATTGTGATTGCAATTCGGGCAGCAATCGGCGACGACCTTCCGCTAGCCGTTCGCTTTTCGGCCACCGACTGGATTGAAGGCGGCTGGACCGAGGCCGACACCGCGACGGTTGCCAAGTGGTGCGTGGATGCCGGAGCCGATTTGTTCGACATCTCGACCGCCGGACTTTCGACCGCTCAGAAAATCGTGGTTGGCCCTGGCTTCCAGGTTCCTTACGCCGAGTTTGTTGGCGAAAAGGTTGATGCCCCGGTTGCCGCGGTTGGAATGATCACCACCGGCACCCAGGCTGAAGCGATACTGCAAAAGGGAATCGTTGATGTCGTGATGATTGGTCGCGCTGCTTTGGGCGACCCATTCTGGCCAATTCGTGCTGCCCAGGAACTTGGGCAGGCTATCGACTACGTGCCGAAGCGTTACCTACGCGCTATTTTTTAGTCGCGCTTGGTGGCGTCTTGAACTTCGCCAACTAGCTCTTCAAGAATGTCCTCTAGGAACAAAACTCCGACAACTTTTCCACCGCGGTTGAATACGCGCGCTAGGTGGGCATCTACTCGACGCATGCTGGCAAGTGCATCTTCCAATTCCATGGTTGCTGGAAGCGAAATCATGGAACGGATTCGCTTAGTTGGTACCGGCAAGTCCATTTCGTCGAGGTCTAAATCGAGCACGTCTTTGAGGTGCAGGTAACCGGCGAGGTCGCCATCTTCGTCGGTCAGCGGGTAACGCGAGTAGCCAACCTTCGAGACCGCTACTTCAATCTCACGCGGGGTCACGGTTTCAGGGAACGAGATTACGTCGCTGAGTTTGACCGCAACGTCGCGAACCTTCTTTTCGGTGAACTCGAAGGTATTGCTAATGGTTCCGGAGGCGTCGCTCAGCACACCTTCGCGGGTCGAGTGCTCAACTATGTCTTCAACCTGATCGAGGGTGTAGGCACTGTTCGCCTCGTCCTTCGCGCGAACACCAAAGACTCGCAGAATGCCGTTTGCCGTTGCGTTTAAAGCAATCACGATTGGCTTCACCAAAAGTGCCAGGCCGTAAAGCATTGGAACTAGCACCAGCGCTGCGCGCTCTGGAATCGAGAACGAAATGTTCTTGGGAACCATTTCACCAATGACGACGTGCAGGAACGAAACGAAGACCAAAGTGATTGCGAACGCGACCGAAGCCACACCGTTTTCGGAGAGACCGGTGGAGTGCAGAACCGGCTCCAGCAAGCTGTGAATGCTCGGTTCAACGATTAGCAGGATAAGTAGCGAACAAATGGTGACACCAAGTTGAGCGGTTGCCAGAAGTAGTGAGACTCGCTCCATGCCCTTGATGGTCAGCTGCGCGGGTCTGGAACCAGCCTCGGCGCGTGGCTCAATCTGAGCACGTTTAGCCGAGATTAGTGCGAACTCGGATGCCACGAAAAAGCCGTTGCCTAGAAGTAGAAACAGGAAGGCCCAAAGACCGCCAATTGGATCAGTCATCGCTCACCTCCAACTCGTCTGGGGTGAAACGAACTCGGTCAACTCGGCGTCCGTCCATGCGTTCGACCTTGAGCACACCATTTTCGATTCGAATCTCATCGCCTCGCAGCGGAATTCGTCCTAGTTCACTCATGATGAAGCCACCGACGGTTTCGTAGGCGCCGTCGTCGGGCACCTTAATCGCCATCTCGGCTAGTTCGTCTGGGCGGGTCATGCCGGGGAACAAAACCGATTCGTTCACTCCGCGAATAATTCCGGCCTTGGCGCGGTCATGCTCGTCGGCGAGCTCGCCAACCAATTCTTCGACTAGGTCTTCGAGGGTAACCAAACCTGCGGTGCCACCGTATTCGTCGACGACGATTGCCAACTGCAAGCCCTTAGCGCGAAGTTCAACCATCAACGCCTCAAGACCCATGGTCTCTGGAACTCGCATTGCCTCAACCAAGATTGCACCGACCGGAACTTCGGAGCGCTTTTCGCGGGGAACGGAAGCCGCCTGCTTTACGTGGGCAATGCCGAGAACGCTGTCGCTGTCGCCGTCGATAACCGGGAAACGAGAGTGGCCGGTCTTGTTGGTCAAGGCCACAAGGTCTTCAACGGTCTGGTCGCGGTCCACGGTGAACATGCGCGGACGCGGAGTCATTACGTCGGCGGCGGTGAGCTGGCTGAGTGCCAGAGTCTTGGTCAGCAGGGTTGCCGTGTGGGCATCCAGCGCGCCCATCATGGCCGAGCGGCGAACCAACGAAGACAGTTCGTCTGCGGTGCGAGAAGAACTGAGCTCCTCTTTCGGTTCGATACCAAACATGCGAACGATTCCATTGCCAACGGTGTTTAGTAAGACCAACATCCAACCGGTAATCCAGGTGAAGGCAATTTGAATACGGACCACAAACTTGTTGGTTTCAAGCGGAAGAGTTAGTGCGAGCTTCTTTGGAACCAGTTCACCGATGAGTGTCGAGAACAGCGTGGCGATAAACATTCCCACCGCGAGCGCAAAGCCCTCGACCACGTTCTCAGCAATGCCAAGCTTCACCAAAACTGGCGCAAAAAGGTGCGTTAGCGCAGGCTCCGCCAGAAAACCGGTCAGCATCGTGGTTAGGGTAATGCCGAGCTGCGCTCCAGAAAGGTGGGTGCTGGTTTTGCGAAGGGCGCGAATGGTTGGGCCTAGGTTCTTTTCGCCGCGCGAAGCTCTGGCTTCAAGTTCATTGCGCTCGAGGTTGATCATCGAGAACTCGCTGGCTACGAAAATGCCTGTACCTACGGTGAGTAGAAACCCCACGCCGAGCATCAGCCAATCATTCATATGTAAAGCCAAGCATACCCTCGCTTTGGCACTAGGCTAGTAGGGTCTAACGTCACGACGAAGAGGTGGTTACGCTGTCAGATTCAAGCGAAAATTCGCAGACAGATGGAGAATTCGGCGCCAATGAATGGCTAGTCGAAGAGATGTACGAGAAGTACAAGGAAAACCCTGATTCGGTGGATAAGGCCTGGTGGCCAATCCTTGAGCGCATGCAGCACGGACTCCCAGGTGGCGATGTGGCAGCAGCCGCAACCCCAGCACCAGCTCCTGTGGCAGCACCAGTGGCTGCACCGATTGAGATCCCTACTCAGGTAGTGGCCAAGACCACCCGCATCGAGGCAAAAGAAGCCCCAATTCCAGCTCAGGCACCGGTTACGGGAACCATCAGCACCATCGATGAGTCTGAAGTTACCGAGCCCGTGGTTACCGCACTAAAGGGTATGAGCAAGGCCATCGCCGCCAACATGGACGCATCGCTGACCGTTCCAACCGCAACATCGGTTCGCACCGTGCCAGCGAAACTTTTGATCGACAACCGTATTGTCATCAACTCTCACCTAAACCGCACCCGCGGCGGCAAGATTTCGTTCACCCACATTTTGGCCTGGGCAATCATCAAGACTCTAAAAGAGTTCCCTAGCCAGAATGTCTACTACGACATCATTGACGACAAGCCATCGGTAGTTGTTCCACCGAACATCAACCTCGGTATTGCTATCGACCTTCCAAAGGAAGATGGCACCCGTGCTCTAGTTGTGCCAAACATCAAGCGCGCCGAAAAGATGAACTTCGCCGAATTCGTTTCGGCCTACGAAGCAGTAGTCAAGAAGGCTCGCGATAACAAACTTGAGGGTTCCGACTACGCTGGCACCACCGTTTCGCTTACCAACCCCGGTGGAATTGGAACCGTTCACTCGGTTCCTCGCCTAACCCGCGGCCAGGGCTGCATTGTTGGCGCTGGCGCACTCGACTACCCTGCCGAGTTCCAGGGCATGAGCGAAGAGCACCTAACCAAGGTCGGCGTGAGCAAGGTAATCAACCTGACCTCAACCTACGACCACCGTGTAATTCAGGGTGCCGGTTCCGGTGAGTTCCTAAAGAAGATCCACGAGCTACTGCTAGGCGCTCGCGGTTTCTACGACGAAATTTTTGCCGACCTACGCATTCCTTACGAGCCAGTTCGCTGGGTAGTCGATTTCAACACCGACGACAACGACGACCGCAGCAAGGCCACCCGAATTCAGGAGCTAATCAACGCTTACCGCGTTCGTGGTCACCTGATGGCCGACATCGACCCGCTGGAATACCGTCAGCGCTCGCACCCAGACCTTGACATCTTGAACCACGGCCTAAGCCTCTGGGACCTAGACCGCACCTTCAAGACCGGTGGTTTTGGTGGCAAGTCGAAGGCACAGTTCCGCGATATCTACAAGATTTTGCGCGACTCTTACTGCCGCACCGTTGGTGTTGAATACATGCACATCCAGAACCCTGCCGAGCGCAAGTGGTTCCAGGACAAACTAGAGCACCCTTACGCCAAGCCTGACAAGGCTGTTCAGACTCGCATCTTGGAGAAGTTGAACGAAGCCGAAGCTTTCGAAACCTTCCTTCAGACCAAGTTCGTAGGCCAGAAGCGCTTCTCACTTGAGGGTGGCGAGTCGGTAATTCCAGCACTCGATGCCATTCTTCGAAACGCTGCTACCGCCGGCCTCAAGGAAGTTGCCATTGGTATGGCACACCGTGGCCGCCTAAACGTTCTAACCAACGTGGCTGGCAAGGCTTACGGCCAGGTCTTCAAGGAGTTCGAAGGCAACACCGACACCTCAACCGTTCAGGGTTCTGGAGACGTGAAGTACCACCTCGGTACCGAGAGCGTTTTCACCGGCCCAGACGGCGCGCAGATCAACGTTTCGCTAGCTGCCAACCCTTCACACCTTGAAGCGGTAAACCCAGTTCTCGAAGGTATCGTTCGCGCCAAGGTTGACTCGGTCAACGGTTCTGCCGAAGGTTACTACCCTTACCTTCCAATCGTGATCCACGGTGACGCAGCATTTGCTGGTCAGGGCGTTGTTCCTGAAGTTCTCAACATGTCGCAGCTTCGCGGCTACAAGGTTGGCGGAACCATCAACATCGTCATCAACAACCAGGTTGGTTTCACCACACCCCCGGGAGAATCGCGTTCGATGGTTTACTCAACCGACATCGCCAAGGGAATCCAAGCACCGATTTTCCACGTAAACGGAGACGACCCTGAGGCCGTAGTTCGCGTTGCTGAGCTGGCATTCGAATTCCGCGAAGAATTCAACAAGGACGTCGTCATCGACATGGTTTGCTACCGTCGTCGCGGACACAACGAAGGCGATGACCCTTCAATGACCCAGCCACTGATGTACAACCTGATCGAAGCCAAGCGTTCGGTACGCACCCTGTACCTAGAGTCTTTGGTTGGTCGCGGCGACATCACCACCGAAGAATTCGAAGCAGCCAACGCCGGTTTCCAGTCGAAGCTTGAGAACACCTTCTCGGAAGTTCACGAAGCCATGAGCAAGCCGGTTGAGTTGGTTCCACGCCCAGTTGGCATCGGCACCACCGCCAGCGAGCGTTCAACCATTTCGCACCAGACCGCAATTTCGAAAGAAGTTGTTGAGCTGATCGGTGACGCTCACCTAAACCAGCCAGAAGGTTTCTCGGTTCACCCGAAGCTTCAGCAACTGCTAACCAAGCGCCAAGAGATGAGCCGAACCGGTGGCATCGACTGGGGCTTTGGAGAGCTGCTAGCGTTCGGATCACTACTACTGGAAGGCAAGCCAGTTCGTATGGCGGGCCAGGACAGCCGTCGCGGAACCTTCGTTCAGCGCCACGCAGTCTTCCACGACCGCGTTAACGGTCAAGAGTGGATGCCACTTCGAAACCTAGGTGCTGGCCAGGCGAAGTTCTACATCTACGACTCGCTACTCAGCGAGTACGCAGCCATGGGCTTCGAATACGGTTACTCGGTTGAAGCCAAGGAATCGCTAGTGCTTTGGGAAGCTCAGTTTGGCGACTTCGCCAACGGCGCCCAGACCATCATCGACGAATTCATTTCCTCGGCAGAACAGAAGTGGGGCCAGTACTCTGGCGTTGTTCTGCTACTGCCACACGGCTATGAAGGTCAGGGCCCTGACCACTCGTCGGCACGTATCGAGCGTTACCTACAGCTCTGTGCTCAGAACAACATGACCGTGGCTCAGCCTTCGACCCCAGCATCGCACTTCCACCTGCTACGTCGCCAGGCTTACTCTTCACCACGTCGTCCGCTAATCGTCTTCTCCCCTAAGTCGATGCTTCGCCTCAAGGCAGCTTCGTCTTCGGTTGAAGACTTCACCAACGGAACCTTCCGTCCGGTAATCGGCGACGAACGTGGCCTCGATGCGTCACAGGTAAACCGCGTCATCCTATGTTCAGGCAAGGTCTACTGGGATCTTTTGGCTGAAGCTGAAAAGCGCGGCGACCGCACCACCGCGATTGTTCGCGTTGAGCAACTTTACCCAACCCCGGTCGACGAGATCAAGGCAGCCTATGCCCAGTATCCAAACGCCGAACTGGTTTGGGTTCAGGACGAACCAGCCAACCAGGGACCATGGACCTACATTGGTCTATTCCTGCCTAAATACATGGATGGCAAGGTTGCCAAGCTTGTGTCTCGCCCAGCGAGCGCAAGCCCAGCTACCGGTTCCAGCAAGGCTCACGCCGCCGAACAGGCTGACCTCGTTCAGCGCGCATTCGACGCCTAAGGGACCTCTTGCAGCAGCTTGAATCATCGCTTCGCGTAATCGTTTTGGGAGACCAACTCGTGACCGCGAGCGGTGACCCCAAGGGCATGGGTTGGGTTGGCAGAGTTCAGGCTCGCACCCCTCAGGTTGATCCGAGCATCGAACTAATCACCCTCGCATACCCAGACGACACGTCGCTAACGCTAAACAAACGTTGGCTGGCCGAAGTGCAGCCGAGACAAAATCAGCTTGGACGCACGCAGGTGGCAATCGCACTTGGAAACCACGACATTCGTGCCGGACTCTCCACCTCAAGAAGTCGACTGAATCTGGCGACCGTCCTAGACGAAGCAATGAAGTACGGTCTTGAGCCTTTCGTAATCGGCCCAGTGCCTCACAAGGAGTCGGCACTAAACACCGATGTCGAACAATTGTCCTGGGGCTTCGAAGATGTTTGCGCCCGTCGCAATGTTCCATTCGTCGACTGCTTCCACCCGCTGCTCGGCCACGAAGGCTGGAATCAGGAACTTCAAAACTCCCCTTCGGGACTACCAGGACAAGTGGGTTACGGACTAATTGCCTGGCTGGTTCTAAATCGCGGCTGGAATTCTTGGCTTGGTGTGGAAGAAGCCGAATAAAGTTCTGTAAAGCGAACCTTTAGGTGAGGCACTTTGTCTCGATTTCTAGCATTAATACATGCTTAAAACCACAATTCGCCGTTACCTTGTCGCATCGCTGGCAGCCGTCGTAGTATTCGTTGGACTGGTCATTCCAGCCTCACCAGCTTCGGCGCTTTATGCACTAGCGGCCGCACCTACCCCGGTTTGTACAACCGCCAGCGGTGTAACGACCTGTACCGAAACTTTCGCGTACAGTGCGGCAGATGCCTACGAGTGGACGCCGCCAGCCGGTATTGACATGACCGTAACCATGTGGGGTGGCGCCGGTGGTGGCGGTGGATCAGATACCGACCACTGGTGCGACGCGAATGGTGGTTGTGGTGTGCGCGGTGGTTCCGGCGGATACGGTTCTGAGCAACTAGCTTTCCCACTAACTACCGATGGCTCAAAGATTACGGCCGCCCCTGGTGGAGCGGGTGGCGGAGGAGCAACCGACGCAACCGGTAACGGCGGAGGTGGTGCTGGTCAAAACTATTTCACAACTTTTAATGGTGGCCAAGGTGGTCCAGCAGGTCCAGGTGGATGGTCTGGTGCCGGTGGTGGTGGCGGTGCAGCCACTGTTTTGAAGCTTGGAACCACAACAACCTACATTGCCGGTGGCGGTGGCGGTGGCGTTGGTGGAAACGTTGCAGCGTCGGCTACCCCGGGAGCCATGCAGGGATACCGAAACGACGCAATTTCTGCTGGAAAAGTAGGTGCTACGCAGATCGGTGACGGCGGTGGCGCCGGCGGTGGCGGTGGCGGTCTCGTTGGTGGTCTCGGCGGAATCGTTTATGCCAACGGTGGTGAGCGAACCGGAACTGTTGGTAACACCGGTCTTTCAAAATACCCTGCGGGAGCGGTCAGAACCATGCGCGCCGGTCACGGTGGAATTACCTTCACCTGGACCAAGATTGCTCAGACTGGCTTCACCGAAACCGCTGCTGCTTCAACGTTGACCTATCTTCCTGCATCGGGTGCTGGCACCACGGTATCCACCACAGGTGGACAGTCAACCGGAGCCGTTACCTATGCGACTTCAACCTCCGCAATCTGTTCCGTAAACGCAACCACTGGTGTGGTAACCGCATTGACCGCTGGCAACTGTGTGGTTACCGCAACTAAAGCAGCCGATTTGAAATACGATGCTGCAACTGCCAGCACCACAATTGTGATTGGTCAAAACGACCAGGCGGCTTTGGTCGCCAATGCTGCCGCGTTTAACGTCACCTACCCAACCGGTACAACTGTAACCGTTACCGGAGGAAGCGGAACCGGCGCTGTGACCTACTCGAGCAACACCCCAGCTGTATGTACTGTGAACGCAAGCAGCGGTGTGGTTACCGATGTAACTGCTGGAACCTGCCAAATTCTGGCAACCAAAGCTGCCGATGGCAACTACACCTCGCCAGCCACCGACACCGTTGATATTCTTATCAACAAGGCCACCCAGACCATCACCGGCTCAGTTGCACCAACCGCAATTGCCTTTACCGCAACGGCGACTGCGAACGTCACTGCCGGCCTGGGAACCGGAGCAAACACCTACACAATTTCAACGCCGACGATTTGTTCGATCGACCAGGTAACAAGAGTTATCACGCCAATCACAACCGGCACCTGCGTGTTCACCGTTACCAAGGCTTCGGATGCCAAATACACTTTGGCAACTTCGGCAGCAGTCACGCTGACCATTAATAAGGCAACCCAAACCACTTTGGTGGCCGCCGCGGATCTTGCGGTAATTTCGGACAGCAACCTAACCGATAAGGTCAGTGCAACCGGAGGTTCGGGAACTGGTGCCGTGACCTACGCCACCACCACTCCGGTAACCTGTTCGGTCAACTCCACCACCGGCGTCATCACCCCGGTGGCCATTGCTCCGGCAGCAGCGCAGACAACCTGTACCATCACCGCAACCAAGGCAGCCGATGCTAACTTCAATGCGGCTACCTCCGCAGCTATCAACGTGGTCATTCGCACCGAAGATCAGGCCGCCCTGATTGAAGCGGTAACCTCCTCGACTACAACAGTTCCAACCACCGTGACGGTCTCAGTACCAGCCACTGGAACCGTGGGTGGAGGAAACGGTACTGGCGCGGTAACTTTCGCTAGCCTGACCCCAACCATTTGTTCGGTTGCCGCCGGCACTGGAATTGTTACTCCATTGATCGCTGGAACCTGCCAGATCGTTGCAACCCGCGCTGGTGATGCAACTTGGGCTCCTGAAGTTTCCACCCCAATTGATATCGTCATCTCTAAGGGAACCCAGGCTTCTCCACTGAACATTGGTTTGGCCGCGAGCGTTACCTTCCCAACCACAGCTACCGCGTCTCTTCCAGCTGCAGGCGCAGTTGGCGGTGGAACGGGAACCGGTGCAGTTACCTTTGCAACCTCGACACCACTTATTTGTTCTGTCAACGCCACCACCGGCGTAATCACCCCATTGTCAGCAGGCAACTGCAGCGTTAGCGCCACCCGCGCGGCGAGTGATGCTTACCTAGGTGCAACTTCCCCAGAGGAAATTTTGGTCATCAATAAGGCTGCCCAGACCGCTCTTGTTGCTCTACCAACTTTGGCTCTGATTGTCGATGTAAACGTGACCGACAACGTCACCACTACCGGTGGATCTGGTTCTGGTGCTGTTACCTTTGCAACTTCTACGCCAGCCACTTGTGCGATTAACGCCACAACCGGCGTTATCACTCCTGTTTTGATTGCCGCCGGTGGCGCGCAAACAATCTGTACCATCACGGCTACCAAGGCAGCCGACAGCCAGTACAACGCGGTTACTTCAGCAGCGGTCAACGTGACAATCAAGACCGACGTTCAAGCCGCACTGGTATTGGCTGGTCCTCAGGTCGCGACAGTTCCAACTACCGTTACCGAAACTGCGACCGGCGGCTCTGGAACCGGCGCAATTACCTATGCAGCTGCCGACACCACAATTTGTACCGTGGTCGCCACCACCGGTGTAGTGACTCCAATCAAAGCGGGCAACTGTGTGATTACCGCAACCAAAGCGGCTGATGCCAACTACATTCCCGTGGTTTCTAACTCGGTAACCATCGTGGTTTCTAAAGGAGCCCAAGCTGCTCCCCTAAACATCGGCCTAGCAACGACCGTTACTTATCCAACAACCACCACCGCAACTTTGCCTGCTGCGGGTGTCGCCGGCGGCGGCACTGGCACCGGCGTTGTAAGTTTTGCAACGTCGACGCCTTTGATCTGTTCGGTGAACGCAACCACAGGTGTGGTTACCCCGATAACTTCCGGGGACTGTAAGGTCAGTGCCACTCGCGCTGCCACAGATTCCTACTTGGCAGCAACTTCGCCGGAAGAGACTTTGGTAATCGCTAAGGCGTACCAAGCTGCCCTCACAGCAACCGTCACTCCAACCGGCGTGAAACTGACCGCAACGGCGACCGTTGACACTCCCGACACTGGCACCGGATCTGGTTCGACAACCGGCGCCGTTACCTTTGCAACCACCACTCCAACCATCTGTTCGGTGAACGCGAGCACCGGTGTTGTCACCCCAATTCTGGTGGGAACCTGTACCTTAAACGCCACCAAGGCTGGGTCAGACCTTTACAACCCGGTAACTTCGGCAAACGTAAACCTAACCATCACCAAGGGAGACCAGGCAGCGTTGGTGGCAAGCCTGAGCAAGTCCACCACTCTCCTTGGTTCGGCCGATGCCATCACGGTGTCTGCCCCTGCAACCGGCACCGGTTCTGGTTCCGGAACTGGAGCAATCTCATACGCTTCGAGCACCCCACTAATTTGTACTGTCAATGCGACCACCGGGGTTATCACCGTCGTGGCTTACGGTCAGTGTTCACTCACCGCGACCAAGGCAACCGACACCCTGTACCTTGCACAAACTTCTGCGGCAGTGGTACTTACCATCAACCGACCTGCTCAGGCTGCCTTGACTCTTGAGCTCACCACGACTGCAACCCCTGCAGTAAGTTTGGGCGTCACTGCAACCTTGAACTTCGGTGACTATATCGATTCAGCAGCAACCGGAGGTACCGGCGCTGGAGCAATAACTTACGCCGTTGCCACTGGAACTGACTTCTGTGTGGTCGATGCGACCACCGGTATTGTCACTCCAGTCAAAGCTGGAACCTGTACCATTCAAGCCTCCAAGGCAGGCACAGCAGCTGTGCTTCCGGTCACCTCCAACTCGGTGACTGTGAACGTGGTTAAGGGCGCCCAGGACCCACTGGCAGTTACCCTAAGCGCGGCCACCACTACCTTCCCAACCACCGTCACGGCAAGCGTTCCAGCAACTGGAACCACCAACGGCGGAAACGGAACCGGTGCGGTCACCTTTGCCAGCACCACTCCTACCATTTGCACGGTTGACGCAACCACCGGCGTTATCACTCCGGTAATTGCCGGTACCTGTAAAGTGACTGCCACCCGAGCCGGTACCGATTACTTCAACCCGATCACCTCGGCCGAAGCAACCGTAACCATTGCCAAGGCTGCTCAGCCACTTGCCCTCACCATCAGCCCGGCAAGTGCAACGATTGGTCTACTAGACGGCCTTAACGCAGCCACTACCGTGAAGCTAACTGTTGGAACCGCTGGGGTCGCTGGCGGAGGTAACGGAACCGGTGCAGTGACCTTCACATCAACCGGAGCCGGCTGTTCGGTAAACGCGACTACCGGTGTGGTAACCCCACTGGTTTACGGTGGAACCTGTGCAGTGACCGCTACTCGCGCTGGCGATGGCGCTTACCTAGACAAACTGTCTTCTAACACCGTTACCGTAACCGTGAAGAAAGCTCAGGCTACCCTCACCCTCACGACCCCGGTAACCACCACCCCGTTTGGTGTCACGGTTCAAGCCGCGACCACCGGAGCTGCCACTGGAGCCCTGACCTATGCCAGCGCGAACACGGCAATCTGTACTGTGTCGGCCACCGGCTTGATTACGCCGGTGACGGTTGGAAGTTGTGCCATCACGGCAACTCGCGCCGGTGATGCAACCTATGCACCAGCAATCTCTAATACGGTTACCGTTGCAATCACCAAAGCCCTTCAAGCAGCGCTAGCCATCACCGCTCCGGTAACCGGAACATCGGTAGCTCTAACCGGTGTCGCCCCAACCGTAACAGTTCCAGCCAGCGGTGTAAACGCTGGTTCTGGAACGGGAGCGAAGACTTTCGCAACCAGCACCCCGACGGTGTGTTCAATCGAAGCCACAACCGGAGCTCTCACCTTGCTTGCAGCAGGCGACTGCCGCTTTACCGTAACCAAGGCCTCCGATGCTAACTATGCGGAAAGCACCTCGGCACCGGTAACGGTAACCGTCACTAAGGGTTCCCAAGGAACTCTCGTGGCTTCCGCTAACCCATCCTCGATCGCGTTTAGCTCGTCTGCAACCGTGACCACCCCTGCTTCAGGGGAAGTTAATGGCGGTAAGGGAACTGGCGCGCTTTCCTTTGCGATTGACCCAACCACCTCGTCAGTCTGTTCAGTAAATCCGGCGACCGGCGTTGTGACGCCACTGTCATTGACCTCGGGTTCGGTTTGTAAGGTAATTGCAACCCGCGCCGCAGACGCAAACTACAACGCGGTGAGTTCAACCGCGGTTTCTATCACCATCACCAAGGGAACCCAGTCGCCTCTAACCTTGAGTGCATCTATCCTCACCATTGTGAACCTACCTGGCGCTGCGGTAACCATGAGTGTTCCTGTATCAGGCGCTGGCTCGGGATCTGGAACTGGAGCCGTGACCTACTCGGTGACCGGAACCGGTTGTGCCATAAATGCGACCACCGGAGTTCTAACGGCAACCGACCACCCAGACTGCGTGGTCACTGCCACGAAGGCTGCCGACGTGAACTACAACGTAGCCACCTCGAACAACGTCACCGTGTCTTTCACCAAAGCACTGCAGGCAACATTGACCGTTACCGCTACTCCAAGCCCTGCCACGTACGCACCAAACGGAACGGTCACCTTAACAGTTCCGGCAGCTGGGCTACCTGGCGGTGGTTCCGGAACCGGTTTGGTCACCTATACAGTTGACTCATCGAGTGCCCAGGTTTGTTCGGTCAACTCAACTACCGGAGTGGTTACAACTCTCGCCGCTGGCAACTGCCTCATCGTTGCTACGCGAGCAGAAGATGCCACCTACGAACCGATCTCGGATGACATTTCAGTCGTGATCAACTTGGCAACGCAGGCTCCGCTAACCCTCGCAGCAAACAAGGCCAGCGTGTCATGGAAGGACCCTGGAACCATTACCGCAACTGTGCCAACCTTCGGCGCCGGCCAAGGTTCGGGCACTGGTGAAGTCACCTACCGCTCAAATACAACGAATATTTGTATTGTCGATTCCTCAACTGGCGAAGTCACAATTGCCAACCCGGTGATCCTTGGCAGTTGCTCGATTACCGCCTTTAAGGCTGCGGATTCGCAGTACAAGTCAGCCGTATCTGAACCCGTTTTGATTTCAATTACCAAGGCAACCCAGGACGACCTAGTCGCTACCACCGATGAAAACACCATCGCATTTGGTCAAACAGGTCTAATCGAAGCGCCGCTAAACGGCGAAGAAAGCGGATCGGGCACTGGTCAAATTACCTATGTGGTGAGCGATTCCACAAAGGCGAACTGTTCTGTGAACCTTGTCACAGGAGAAATTACTCCAAAGACAATTGGTGCTTGCAGCGTTTACGCCACGAAGGCAGCCGACGACCTTTACGCTGCAGTTGTTTCGAATGTGGTTGATTTCACAATCGTCAAGGGTGACCAAATCATCACTTTCGTTACGGTCAACCGACTTCTAAGTGCCGGAAAATTTGTTGGAGATGCCAAGTCGTCGCTTGCCACCGCGTCGATAATTTACGTTTCCAGCACTCCTGCCACTTGCACAGTGGTTGGAAATGCCATTACCCCTAAGGCGCTTGGAGCATGCACCTTGGTCGTCTCAGCTGCGGGAACTGCGCTCTACAATGCGGCCCCAGACCTAACTAAGACTTTCCAAATCATTGGAACTAAACTGAGCCAGACTCTTACTCACACTGCCCCACCGGCAACCTCTTTGGCTGCCGACGACGTGACACTCAACGCGGTGCTTTCTTCTGGAGCAATTCCAGTGATCACGGTGAAGCCAGATAGCACTGCAGTGTGTTCGGTGGTCGCCGGAAAACTTCATGGATTGAAGGCTGGCACCTGTAACTACACCGTGGCAGGCTCAGCGATTGGTGCCTACAACGCGCTAGCTGCAGCCCCGTTCACGACTTCGTTTACCGCCGAAGCAAACGTTACGACCTTGCCGTTCCCAACCGGTGTTTCGGAAACCGAACCTCGGGCAATTACCATCACCGATGACCTCATCGAATTGCTTGGCGAATCTAGCGCGAGCCTTGATGTTTCCTACACCACGGCGGATGCAAATGTTTGTTGGGTGGACTCCGATGGCATGCTTCACCTTGCTTCAGTTGGCACCTGTTCAATCACCGCAAGTTCTGGTGACCAGGATCACGTTACGAGCGTTAGCGCTACTCGCACCTTCAAGGTAACCAAGAGTAGCCAGACTCTCACTTTCACAATGCCTGGAAACACAATCTTGGGTAGTGACCCGCTGGTAAAGGCGGAAGACGCCATCGCCGATGCGACTGGCTTCAAGTTGTCGGCAACGCTAAGTTCAGGTTTGGAACCGGTTTATCGCTCACTTGACCCTGACATCTGCACCGTTGAAGACGACGGTACCGTTACCTGGAATGGCGATCTTTCTGCCACCCCAGCTCAGGACACTTGCCGTGTCGGAATTTCCCACCCGGGTAACGCTTCCTACGACGCGGTTCCGGAGCAGGTCAAGTCGATTCGCGCCCTAAAACCTGATGTGGAAACAGCACCACCTGGAGGCGTGATGACTGAGCCTGCTGTGAAAATGGGTCTTCCACGTACCGGTGGAAAGGTAACCAAGGGCGGTATCAGCTTCAACGTTGGCATCACTTCGAAAACCTTCGTCGTTAAGCCGCAATCCGGTGGCCTTTACATTGGCCCAATTACGGCAGATATCATCATTACCTACCAGAAGGACGGCGTAGCCAAGTCTCAATCTTGCTTCACTGGCTTCGGAATTGTTGCGAAGGACACCAAGGGCAAGTTGATTCTTGACGTCGCTAAGGAGACCCCTGCCTCAGTAAAGGCTGTTACCAAGCCTTACTTGGCCATGCCGAAGTACAAGACTGGAGGCAAAGCCGGCTACCTTGACTCTAAGGTGTTCACCAACTCGGCAAGTTGCACTCTGAACCCTGAAGCATTCGCATTCTTCAAGGCCGGTGGAGTTATCTCAGCTAAGGCTGTGGTAGTTCGTGACCGTCGTTGGCCAACCACTTACAAGCGTGCGAAACCAAACGGCACTCCGATTTACCCAACCACCGTTGTGTGGAATTTGGATATCGGATAACCATTTGGCTGGTTTACTTGCTTTATGGAGCAAACATTTTTCACGCTGGCCGATGGCCGCAAAGTTGAACTACTTGTAGCCGGAACACCTAAGGCTGAGGCAGTGGTCTTTCACCACGGCACGCCTGGTGGCACAACCACTTGGGAAGCTTGGCTAACCGAGGTTGAGAAGCAGGGCGGCTTCGCCTTCTCCTACTCGCGTCCTGGCTATGGTCAAAGCGATCGTCACGAGGGTCGAACCGTTATCGACAATTCTGCAGACATCGAAGAGATCTTGAAGCACTTAGGCATTTCAATGTGTGTTTCCATTGGTTGGTCTGGCGGTGGCCCTCACTGTCTAGCCGACACCACCCTGTTCCAGAACGTTGCTGCCATCAGCATCGCTGGCGTTGGCCCTTTCGGTGCCAGCGACCTCGACTTCCTAGAAGGCATGGGCGAAGAGAACCACGACGAATTTGGCGAAGCCATGAAAGGCCCTGAAGCCATCGAAGACTGGATGCAACGCAATTCCGGTGGTCTGGGTACTGTTTCCGGCGACGACGTCATTGAAGCATTCGGCGGACTCATCGGCGACGCCGACAAGAAGGCGCTAAACGATGGTGCTGCCGAGGGAACCGCTAAAGCCATGCGTCAAGCCATGGAAACCGGCTACTACGGTTGGATGGACGACGACCTAGCGTTTGTTGAGCCTTGGGGCTTCGACCTGGCATCGATCACCAAGCCGGTTGAACTTTGGCAGGGAAACGATGACTTCATGGTTCCTCACGCACACGGTTATTGGCTAGAGAAGAACATCCCTACCGCCAAGCTTCACTTCGTGCCTGGCGAGGGTCACATTTCTTTGGGTGAGAACCAGCGTGCTGCGATTATCGCGAACGCTTTGGGGTACTTGAACTAACCGAGTTCAGCGATGTGCTGGCGAATTCGAGCAATTACCTGCTCTGGAGTTTCGACCTGGCAAGCGTTTTTGATGACCTGGTTTAGCTGGTCTTCGGTGTTGTAAATCTCTTCGCAGTGGTCGCAGTTGGCAATGTGTGCGGTAATGGCAACGGCAAGGTCTTCGCTAACCTCGCGCTGGAGGTATTCGTGAACCTGCTCTTGGCATTCTTCGCAATCGATTGGTTCGATAGTCACTTTTTCTTGCCCTTCTTCGTTTCCTTTAGAACTGCTTCCTTGGCAGCTGCCGAAACGTCGTAACCTTCTTGTTCTGCGTAGTTATAAAGCGCTTCTCGCAGGTATTTCTTCCCGCGATGTAGTCGAGACATTACTGTGCCAATTTTGATGTCCAGGATGTCTGCGATTTCTTGATAGGAATAGCCGTCAACGATGGCCATTTGCACTACCGCTTGGAATTCCGGTTTCAGGTTGTCTACGGCGTCTTGAACGTCGTTTGAGGCCAGTCTGGCAATGGCTTCGGCTTCAGCCGATAGGTTTGCGCGGGTGGTTACCGAGCGGCCGGTTTCACCAACCTGATAGTCCTTCATTTCGTCCAAATCGCCAACTTTGGAGTGTTTGGCTTCTTTCATTCCGCGGTTGATTGCGGTGTTGTGAAGGATTTTGCCTAGCCAGGCATTGATGTTGGTACCCTGTTCGAAGGTGTGCCAGTAGCGATAGGCCTTTGCGAAGGTTTCCTGCAGCAGATCTTCGGCGTCGGTGCGGTTGTAGTTGCTTTCCTTCATGGCCTGAGGGAACATCTTGTCCATCAGAGGAATCGCTTGCTGTTCGAACTGCAGAAGCTTGAGGGCTTCCGCGTCCTGTTGTGGTGTCTTTGCAGTCATTGTCTTTGAGTTTAGACGGGGAAAGACCACTTTTGACGGTGGTAACTTAGAAACAGATGGCAAATCACATTTATTCCCGCTGGGCAGCACCTTTAGCGTCAAACGCGCTCAGTGCAACTGTGGAGTTGCCAGGCTCTAAGTCGCTCACCAACCGAGAGTTGGTTTTGGCAGCCATCGCTTCGGAGCCCACCACTTTTGCCGGCGCTTTAGTTTCTCGCGACAGTTCGCTGATGCTCGATGCTCTGGTATCCCTTGGCTCTTCGGTTTCTGGACTTGGCACCACTTCCCCAACCGTTTCTCCCGCCTTGCTTTCTGGCGATGCTGAGGTCGACTGCGGCTTGGCTGGTACCGTGATGCGCTTTGTGCCACCCTTGGCAACCTTGAGCTCAGGACGAATTACCTTCGACGGCGATGAGGGTGCGCGCAGGCGGCCGATGGGAACCACCATTTCTTCGCTGAAGGCTCTTGGAGTCAAGGTTGAGGCCGATGAATACTCGCTACCGTTCACCGTGGTCGGTACCGGCTCGGTTGAGGGTGGCGAACTTACCATCGACGCATCGTCGTCGTCGCAGTTTGTTTCTGGCTTGCTGTTGGTTGCACCTCGCTTCAAGAATGGTTTGACCCTTCGTCATTCGGGCGAGAACCTGCCATCACTTCCTCACATTGAGATGACACTTGAATGCTTGCGCCAGCGAGGTGTAACGGTTTCTTCGCCGGAAGCTTCGGTTTGGCGCGTTGAGCCAGGCCCGGTTGCCGGCGGTTTCAAGCAGATTGAGCCTGACCTTTCCAATGCCGGTCCGTTCCTAGCTGCCGCCATGGTGGCTGGCGGTTCGGTAACCATCCCCGGCTGGCCTAACACCACAACTCAGGTTGGCAATCACTTCGATGGCATTCTGCAGCAGATGGGTGCCGAAATTATTCGAGATGAGCGCGGACTGACCATCACCGGCACCGGCGTGATTCACGGAATCGACATCGATCTATCGGTTGGTGGCGAATTGGCTCAGGTCATCGCTGCGCTTGCCGTGCTGGCCGACTCCCCTTCTCGAATTACAGGAATTGCTCACATTCGCGGCCACGAAACCGACCGCTTGGCTGCCATGGCAACCGAGATCAATCGTATCGGCGGTAACTGCGAAGAAACCGAGGACGGCTGGATCATCACCCCGAGTGAGAATCTTCACGCAGAACTTTGGCACACCTACGAAGACCACCGCATGGCAACCGCCGGCGCAATCATTGGTCTTCGCGTTCCTGGCATTGAGGTTGAGAACATCGAAACCACTTCGAAGACCATGCCGAACTTTGCTGGCATGTGGGCCGAAATGCTTGAGGCTAACTAGTGAGCTGGCTCTACGAACCGGAACCTGGCCAAAACGATTTGGATGAAAGCGACATTCGCATTCGCCCGAACCCGAAGGGCAATAAGCCACGCACCAAGAACCGTCCGGAATACAAGAACGCTCCAATCGGCATGGTTACTGGAGTAGACAAGAGCCGCTACCACGTGCTGCTCGAGGGCGAAAACCGCATTGTTATGGCAACCATGGGTAAAGAGATTCGCAAGGCTGGAGCCGTCGTTGGCGACCGCGTGGCCCTCAGCGGAGACACCTCGGAAACCGTTGGCGCGCTGGCTCGAATCGTTCGGGTTGAAGAGCGCACCAGCTTGCTCCGTCGAAGCGCCGATGACACCGATGTGGTCGAGCGCGTGATTGTTGCCAACGCCGACCAGATGGCGATTGTGATTGCCGCCGCGAATCCAGAACCTCGCACGCGATTAGTTGACCGCTACCTGGCTGCCGCCTACGACGCCGGCCTCTCCCCGATTTTGGTAATTACAAAAACCGACCTCCAAGACCCGGCCGAGTTCCTCGCGAACTTTGATTCGCTCGACATTCCGGTAATTCAAACCCGTTCGGATTCCCCAAAACTCGACGAATTGCGAGCGCTGCTAGCCGGTCATGTCACGGTCACGGTTGGGCACTCCGGCGTTGGTAAGTCGACGCTGGTAAATGAGCTTTCGCCGCAGGCCGATCGCGCGGTTGGTGTGGTGAATGAAGTCACCGGCCGCGGTCGTCACACGTCGTCTTCGGCAAGAGCAATCGACCTAGGTAACGGCTGGATCATCGACACCCCTGGCGTTCGCTCCTTCGGCCTCGGTCACATCGACCCAGACAACCTGGTCAAAAGCTTTTCCGACCTTTGGGAAGTTGCCAAGAATTGTCCACGCGACTGCAGCCACGAAGCCGGAGCACCAGACTGCGACCTCGACGAAGCCGTAACCGCAGGCAAACTAAACGCCGGCCGCGTTGACTCACTTCGCCGCCTTATCTCCTCACTGGCAGGTTAAACATGAACTATCAAGAAGACCTCGCGCTGGCGCTCGAACTAGCGGAAGTTGCCGACGCCATTTCGCTGGCAAGATTTCGCGCCCTAGACCTTCATGTTGAAACCAAGCCAGACCGCAGCCCGGTAACCGACGCCGACCGCGCGGTTGAACTTGCCATCAAGGAAGTTCTTGCAGCCAAGCGCCCCGAAGACGGCATCGTTGGCGAAGAGTTCGGCAACTCGGGTTCTGCCTCACGCAAATGGATCATCGACCCAATCGATGGCACCGCCAACTACATGCGCGGCGTTCCAGTTTGGGCAACTCTGATTGCGCTTTCCATCGACGGCAAAGCGGTGGTCTCGGTAGTTTCCTCCCCTGCGCTCGGACGCCGCTGGTGGGCAGCGCCTGGTATCGCCAAGACTTCAGACATCGACGGATCGATTCGCGACCTAAAAGTAAGCGCAATTGCCGATCTTGAGAACGCATCCTTGAGTTACAACAACCTGCAACTTTGGGATTCCTACGGCTACCTGGATCGCCTGATTAACCTCAGCCGCAAGGTTTGGCGCACTCGCGCCTACGGCGACTTCTACAGCTACATGCTTTTAGCAGAAGGCTCACTCGACATCGTTGCCGAACACGACCTCAAGCTTTACGACATTGCCGCGCTGGTTCCGATCGTAGAACAGGCCGGCGGAACCTTCAGCGCCATCGATGGCGAACTCACCGAAGCAGCCACCAGCGTGCTGGCGACTAACGGCAAATTACACGAAACTCTGCTTCGCGAACTTTCTTAGTTCTGCGGGAAGCCCAGGTTGATACCACCGTGGCTTGGGTCTAACCAGCGACTGGTAATTGCCTTACCGCGAGTGTAGAAGTGAACTCCCTCAACGCCGTGCGCCTTGGTGTCGCCGAACGCCGAGTTCTTCCAACCACCGAATGAGTAGTAGGCCACCGGAACAGGGATTGGCACATTGATGCCGATCATGCCAACCTGAATCTCGTTCTGGAAGCGTCGTGCTGCCCCACCGTCGTTGGTGAAAATTGCGGTTCCGTTTCCGAATGCGCCGTTGTTGATTAGCTCAACACCCTCGTCGTAAGACTTCACGCGAACAATCGAAAGCACTGGGCCAAAGATCTCTTCGGTGTAAACCTTCGACGACGTCAGCACGTTGTCAATCAGAGTTGGGCCGAGCCAGAATCCGTTTGCATCGCCGTCCACATTAATTCCACGACCATCAACGACCACCTTCGCGCCGTCCTGGTTAGCAATCTCAATGTATGAGGCAACCTTGTCGCGGTGTTCTCGCGTGACCAGTGGACCCATGTCGCAGTTGCGACGACCATCGCCAACCGTGAGCTTGTTCATGCGCTCAACGATCTTTTCGATCAGAGGGTCGGCAACCGGTTCAACCGCAACGACCACGGAGATTGCCATGCAGCGTTCACCCGCCGAGCCAAAGCCAGCGTTGATAGCAGAGTCGGCAACTAGGTCTAGGTCGGCATCTGGCAGCACGAGCATGTGATTCTTAGCGCCACCGAGAGCCTGAACGCGCTTGCCATGCTTGGCTCCCTGCTCGTAAACATACTTCGCAATCGGCGTTGAACCCACAAACGAGATTGCCTGAACGTCTGGGTGCTCCAAAAGGCCGTCAACAGCCAGTTTGTCGCCCTGTAGAACGTTGAAAACGCCATCTGGAAGCCCTGCTTCCTTCCAAAGCTTCGCCAGCCACAGCGCCGCCGTAGGGTCTTTCTCGGAAGGCTTCAAAACCACGGTGTTACCGGTCGCAATCGCGATTGGGAAGAACCACATTGGAACCATGGCGGGGAAGTTGAAAGGGCTGATAATTCCAACGACGCCGAGAGCCTGGCGGGTTGAGTAAACGTCTACTCCGGTTGATGCATTTTCGGTGTAAAAACCTTTGAGCAGGTGAGGCATGCCGCAGGCAAACTCAACCACTTCTTGGCCGCGGGTAATCTCGCCAAGTGCGTCTGAAAGCACCTTGCCGTGCTCAGCGGTAATGATCTCGGCAAGCTCGCCCTTGCGCTCATTTAGAAGCTCGCGGAACTTGAAAAGAATGCCCTGCTTGCGAGCCTGTGAGTAGTCTCGCCACTCTGGGAAAGCCTTCGCAGCCGCAGCAATTGCGGCATTAATCTCGGCGGTGTCGGCTAGTGCAACATCCTTGGTAACAACGCCCAAAGCCGGGTCAAAAACTGGTGAGGTACGACCAGATTTGCCGGCAACTTCCGCTCCGCCAATCCAGTGGCCAATCGTTTGATTCATACCTTTGACTCTAGCGAAACAATTTGTAACGAAGTGAAACCAAAACCTCAAAAGTCCTAGTGTTAAACCAGATTCTTTCAAAGACAAGGACGACCATGGCCATTTACGACAACATCACCCAGGTAGTAGGAAACACTCCTCTAGTGCGCATCAACCGCATCAACGAAGGTAAGGCAGAGATCCTCGCCAAGCTTGAGTTCTACAACCCGAGTGCAACCGTAAAAGACCGTATCGGTATCGCCATGATCGACGCCGCAGAACGCTCCGGTGAACTAAAGCCTGGAGGTTCAATCGTCGAGGCAACCTCTGGTAACACTGGTATCGCGCTAGCCATGGCCGGTGCCGCCCGCGGTTACAAGGTCATCCTGACCATGCCAGACTCCATGAGCCGCGAGCGCCGCACCCTGCTTCGCGCTTACGGCGCAACCCTAGTTCTCACCCCAGCCGCCGAAGGCATGAAGGGTGCAGTTGCCAAGGCTGAGGAAATCGCAGCCACCGAAGGCGCCCTAGCCGTTCGCCAGTTCGCTAACCCAGCCAACCCAGAGATTCACCGCAACACCACCGCCCAGGAAATTTGGAAAGACACCAACGGTGAAGTTGCAGCGGTTGTTGCAGGCGTCGGCACCGGCGGTACCATCACCGGTGTTGGCCAGACCCTAAAGGCCCTAAACCCAGACATCAAGATTTTCGCCGTTGAGCCAGCTGCATCACCACTGCTAAACGGTGGAAGCCCAGCCGGTCACCCAATTCAGGGAATTGGCGCCAACTTCATTCCAGAGATCCTTGACACCAACGTCTACGACGAAGTCTTGGACGCAACGGCCGACGACGCTGTGGCCTGGTCACGTCGCCTCGGTGCCGAAGAAGGTATCCTCGGTGGCATCTCTTCCGGTGCAGCAATCTGGGGAGCTAACGAAATCTCGAAGCGCCCAGAGTTTGCTGGCAAGAAGATCGTGGTCATCATTCCATCGTTCGGTGAGCGTTACCTTTCGACTATCCTTTATAAGGACCTACTCGAAGAGAACTAAGGATGGCACGTGGCTCACTTCCTCGAAGACTTCAAGGCAGGAATTGAGCGAGACCCAGCCACCAAGAGCAGTTTCGAACTGTTCTTCAC